>DATJWH010000017.1:0-237300 GCA_035501415.1 Candidatus Limnocylindrales bacterium
CCGGCGGGCATGAAGTGGAGCTTCGTTCCCAAGGAAACCGGAGGCAAACCCAAGTACATTCTTGCGAATGGCGACGAGAGCGAGCCGGGCACCTGCAAGGACCGGCCGCTGCTCGAAATGGATCCGCATCAGCTCATCGAAGGCATGGCCATCGCGGGCAAGGCCGTCGAGGCGCACCGCGGATTCATCTACATCCGCGGCGAATACCGTTACGTGATCGACATCATGGACCGGGCCGTTGCCGAAGCTTACGAGCGCGGCTACCTAGGCAAGAACATTCTCGGGAGCGGATTCGATTTCGACCTGTGCACGCACACGGGCGCGGGCGCCTACGAATGCGGCGAAGAATCCGCGTTGATGGAATCGCTCGAAGGCAAGCGCGGCTATCCGCGCATTCGTCCTCCGTTTCCGGCGGTGGTGGGCCTTTACGGCTGCCCCACGGTGATCAACAACGTCGAGACGCTGAGCACCATTCCCGCAATTATTCGGGGCGGCGGCGAATGGTACGCGGGTCTAGGCACGCCAAGAAATGGCGGCACGCGGCTCTACTCGATTTCAGGACACGTGAATCGCCCGGGAATTTACGAGCTTCCGCTGGGCTTTCCTCTGCGCCGCTTGATCGAAGAAGTGGCCGGCGGCATGAAGGACGGCAAGAAATTGAAAGCGGTGATTCCCGGCGGCAGTTCCTGCCCGCTGCTTTCCGCCGACGAAATTGACGTGGCGATGGACTACGATTCCGTCGCGAAAATCGGCTCGATGCTCGGCTCAGGCGGCACGGTGATTATCGACGAGGACACCTGCATGGTGGACGTGGCGCGGCGCATCATGCACTTCTACGCGCACGAATCCTGCGGCTGGTGCATTCCCTGCCGCGAAGGCACCACATGGCTGCGGAAGATGCTGGATCGCTTCCACGAAGGCGGCGGGCGGGAGGAAGACATCCCCCTGATCGACGAGCTTTCGAAGAACATGCTGGGACGAACGTTCTGCCCGCTGGGCGACGCGGCGGCGATGCCAACGATCAGCATCGTGAAAAAGTGGCGGAACGAATTCGAAGATCATCTCCACGGAAAGTGCGCGTACAAGGCCGCGGAAGCAGTTGCGATGGGCCGATAAGCGATTATGGCTGAGACAAAGCAAGTCACGTTCACAATCGATGGCTCGCAGGTGACAACGCCTTCGGGCACGCTGGTGATCGAAGCGGCCAAGCGGGAAGGCATCGAAGTCCCTTCGTTCTGCTACTACCCCGGACTGTCGTTGCAGGCCGCGTGCCGTATGTGCCTGGTGGAAGTGGAGAAGATGCCGAAGCTGCAGACGGCATGCACGCTGGTCGCGACGGACGGAATGATCGTGCGCACCGACACGCCGCAAGTCCACAAAGCGCGCAAGGACATGATCGAGTTCCTGCTGTCGAATCATCCGCTCGATTGCCCCGTCTGCGACAAAGGCGGCGAGTGCGAATTGCAGGACATGACGTTCCGCTACGGGCTCGACCACACGCGATTCGTCGAGGAAAAGCTTCACTATCCCGAGGAAAAGTGGTCGCCGCTGGTCTTCTACGATGCGCCGCGCTGCATCCTCTGCTTCCGGTGCGTGCGAGTCTGCGACGAGGGAATGGATGTGAAGGCGCTCGGAGTCGGCGCGCGCGGGGTGCAGTCCGTGATCCTGCCGAATACGCCGGGCGCGCTGGCCTGCGAAGAATGCGGAATGTGCATCGATATCTGCCCGGTTGGCGCGCTCACAAGCGGGACCTACCGCTACCAAACGCGTCCCTGGGAGATGACGTACGTCTCCGAGCCGTGCACGCATTGCTCGAACGGCTGCAAGACCACGCTGAGCGTTCGAAACAACGAGATTCTTCGCGCTAATAATCGAGACCATTCGGGACTGAACGGCGAGTTTCTTTGCGCCAAGGGCCGCTTTGCGTTCGACTTCACGAAGAATCCGGAACGCGTGCGACAGCCTCTCATCCGGCGCGACGGCAAGCTGACGCCCGCGAGCTGGGAGGACGCGCTGGAAGAAGTGGCGCGGCGCCTGAAGCAAGCTCACGGCCAGCACGGCGGTGGATCAATCGGCGTGATCGGGTCGAATCACACGACCAACGAAGAGAACTACCTGCTGAATCGCCTCGCCCGCGTCACGTTGGGAACGAACAATATCGATCATCACCGCACTGCGGATTATGCAGGCTTGGCCGCGACGCTTGGTCCAAAGGCCAAGGATGCGCAAGCAGGCATGGCGGATATCTATCAGGCGCAGACTGTTCTGCTGATCGGCAACGACGTGACGCAGCAAAATCCGCTGGTAGCCTGGCAGATTCGCACTGGGTTCCGGCATCACGGACAGCGGCTCTACGTGATCAATGGCGAACCGAGCAAGATTCATCGCAAGGCTGCGCAACTCGTCTCGGTGCCGAAGGGTGCCGAGGCGAAGGCGGTGCGTTGGCTGGCGACGGGCGAGGGGGAGTTTGACGCAAGCGTGTCAGATGCGCTGGCCGCAATGAAAGCTGGCCTCGAAAAAGAAACCGACGTCTTGATTTTGTTTGGCGCAGACGTTCAAAGAGGCGCCGTCCGCGACATCGTGGCGTTTGGCTCGCGGCTGCAAGGAAAAACTCGCTACATCCCGCTCGGCGATTATGCGAATTCGCGCGGGGCAGCGGAGATGGGCCTGCTGCCCGACTTTCTGCCCGGTTACGCCTCACTTACCGACAAGGTGGAGCGCACGCGGTTCGCAAAAATCTGGGGCGGCGACATTCCGTCGGCTCCCGGCCTCACGGCGCGGGAGATGCTGCAAAGCGGCAAGTTGAAGGCGCTGTACGTGGTCGGCGCGAATCCGCTGAAGACGTTTGGCGTCCCGGCTGACAAGCTCGCTGGGCTCGAGTTCGTTGTGGTTCAGGATATGTTCCTGACCGAGACGGCGCAGCGAGCCGACGTGGTTCTGCCTGCCGCGTCCACGTATGAGAAGGACGGAACGCTGACGAACACCGCCGGCGAGGTTCAGATGACGCACCGCGCCGTCGATCCGCAAGGCCCGCGCAGCGATTTCGACCTGATTCGAATTCTTTCGCACCAACTGGCAATGCTCGGGCTCGGTGCACCCATTCGTTTGCGCACTCCCGAAGCGGCATTCGACGAAATCCGGCAAAACGTGGCGGGCTATGGCCTTTCCGTCGCGTCGTTGCTGGCGGGGCGCCCGCAGCAATCGGCGGCATCGGCCAAGGCCGTCGATGGTTCGTACGAAGCGCCGGAAGGTTCGATTTTTTCTTCACACGACTTTTTGTTCAGCAGCGGTACTCTGGGCCGCTATTGCTCAAAGCTCAATTCGACGAACGAGGCTAAAGACACTCCGTGGACTTCATCGCCCAGCACGCTGTCCTGGTGGTATCGCTAGTTAAAATCGCCGTCCTGCTGTTCGTTGCGATGACGGTACTGGCCTACCTGTCCTGGTTCGAGCGTAAGGTTGTCGCGCACATTCAGTCGCGATGGGGCCCCTACTACGTCGGGGCGCATGGACTTCTGCAACCGCTGGCGGACGGCGTCAAGTTTCTCTTCAAGGAGGATGTCACCCCGCCGGCCGCAGACCGCCTCGTGTACGTGCTCGCGCCGTTCCTCGCACTGTCGCTGGCGCTGACGACTCTGGCGCTGATTCCATTCGGGCCGCCCGGCATTCAGGTGCTGGGGCAGCCCGTGTTCATCGTTGCGGACTCGAATATCGGGCTGCTGTTCCTCTTCGCCGTCACATCGATCGGAGTGTACGGCGTGGCTCTCGCGGGCTGGTCATCGAACAGCAAGTATCCGCTGCTCGGCAGCCTGCGAAGCTCGGCTCAGATGATCAGCTATGAGGTTTCGCTGACGCTCTCCGTGGTCGGCGTGCTTCTCGTGGCGGGCAGTTTCAATTTCAACGACATCATTTCACACCAAAGAGGAGCATTTTGGCATTGGAACGTGTTCGGCGTCGGCCATGGAGCCGTACCGCAAATCGTAGGATTCCTTTGCTACATCACTGCGGCGATCGCGGAAACAAACCGCGTGCCCTTCGATTTACCCGAAGCGGAGACGGAACTCGTCGCCGGATTCCACACGGAATATTCAAGCTTCAAGTTCGCGATGTTTTTCATGGCCGAATACGCGAACATGATCACGGTTTCGTGCCTGGCAACAATCCTGTTTTTCGGCGGCTGGCTATCGCCGATGCCGGAGTCGTGGACCTGGCAACTCTATCTCCCGGGAGTGGGGCTGCTGCTGACGGGCGTCTACTGCCTGTATGACTCGGCGGCGCACATGCGCGGCATCGCGCGCATTCAGCTTCTCGTCGTGACGATCCTCGCGTTCGCGGCGGGCGCGATTTGCCTGGTCCCTTCCGTCATGCCCATCGTGCAGGGGCCGTTCTGGTTTATCGCGAAGGTGGGCGTCTTTTTGTTCGTGTACGTGTGGATTCGCGGGACGCTTCCGCGCTTCCGCTATGACCAGCTGATGTCGTTCGGCTGGAAGCTGCTGCTGCCTGTTTCGCTGGCGAATCTGGTGGCGACAGCCTGGATACTTTTGTTGGTGAAGCGCTGATGAGCGTCCCGTTCCTATTGTTCTTCATTTTTGCGGCCATCGCGGTCCTAGGGGCTGTGCTGCTGATTCTGGCGCGAGAGCCGATTCACAGCGCGCTCTCGCTGATCGTCGTGATGGTATCGCTGGCCGCGTTGTATCTGTTGTTGGGAGCGGAGTTCATCGCGGCGGTGCAGATCATTGTCTACGCGGGCGCGGTGATGGTCCTCTTCGTCTTCGTGATTATGCTGCTGAACGCCGGCGTGGAACAGCGGACCAATTGGAGCAAGATGGCGAAATACGCCGGACTGCCGCTCGCGTTCCTGCTGCTGCTTGAGATCGCCCACTGGATGTGGCGATCGGAGATCGGTGGCAAGATCGCGAATGGAGCGGGGGCCGTAAACTCAGCGGCGGTTTCGACCGTAGATCTCTCGAAGCTGCTGTTCCGCGATTATCTGTTTCCGTTCGAGGCGACGTCGATCCTGATTCTGATTGCGATTCTGGGCGCGCTGGTCCTGGCAAAGAGGGGCGAATGAACGCTGTCCCGGTCTCCTACTATCTTGTGCTGAGCGCGATCCTGTTCGGGCTTGGCGTCATCGCGTTCGTCTTCAAGCGAAACATCATTACGATTTTCATGGCCATCGAATTGATGCTGAACGCGGTGAACCTGGCGTTCGTCGCGTTTGCGCGCGCCCACAATCAGCTCGACGGCCTGGTTTTCGTCTTTTTCGTGATTGTAGTGGCGGCGGCGGAAGCGGCGGTGGGTCTCGCAATCGTGATCACCATTGCGAACAATCGCCGGTCTTTGAATGTTGAGGACATCAATCTCCTTAAATTCTGAGCGGAATGTTCATTCTTAACCATCTCTGGATCATCCTCGCGCTGCCGTTGGCGGGCGCAGCTCTCAATGGGCTTTTCGGGTGGAATTGGCCGAAAAGCGCTGTGAACTCGATAGGGATCGGCTCGGTGGCGCTTTCGTTTGTGTCCGTTCTCGAAGCAATCCGCGAATTCGGCCTGACGGACACGAGCCACGTCTGGTTTCAGCGGTACTTCAACTGGATCAGCGTTGGGCACTTCAATGTGGATTTCGCGCTCAGCGTCGACCAGTTGACGATCGTCATGCTCCTCGTCGTCACGTTCGTCAGCCTGCTCGTGCACATTTATTCCACGGGTTACATGGCACATGAGGGCGGCTATCACCGGTTCTTCGCGTATTTGAATCTCTTCGTCTTTTTCATGCTCACACTGGTGCTCGCCGCGAACCTGATCTTGATGTTCGTGGGCTGGGAAGGCGTCGGCCTCTGCAGCTATCTCTTGATCGGTTTCTGGTTCCTGAAGAAATCGGCGGCGGATGCGGGCAAGAAGGCGTTCATCACGACGCGCATCGGCGACTTCGGCTTCACCATCGGCATCCTGCTCGCGTTCTGGACGTTCCGGTCCGTGGACTTCGGCACGATTTTCAGCCAGGTTTCGAGCCTTGCGCCTGAAAGCGCCACGAGCGTCGGCACTTTGACGGCGATCTGTCTGCTCCTTTTTGCGGGCGCAATCGGCAAGTCCGCTCAACTGCCTCTTTATGTCTGGCTGCCCGACGCGATGGAGGGTCCCACGCCGGTCAGCGCCCTGATTCACGCGGCGACGATGGTTACCGCGGGTGTGTATATGGTCGCGCGGATGCATCCGCTGTTCTCGCGCGCGCCGTTGGCCATGTTTGTCGTTGCAGCAGTCGGCGCGATCACGGCTTTCTATGCCGCGACAATCGGCATCCTCCAAACCGACATCAAGAAGGTTCTCGCCTACTCGACGGTCTCCCAGCTCGGCTACATGTTCCTTGGTTGCGGGGTGGGCGCGTATGCCGCCGGTATCTTCCACTTGATGACGCACGCGTTCTTCAAGGGGCTGCTCTTTCTTGCTGCCGGCTCCGTGATTCACGCGATGAGTGGCGAGCAGGACATGCGCAAGATGGGCGGACTGCGCAAGAAGATCCCAATTACCTACTGGACCATGTTCGCGGCGACCCTGGCGATCGCCGGAATTCCCGGATTTTCCGGTTTCTTCAGCAAGGACGAAATTCTGGAAGCGGCTCGCGGCGGGCCGCAGGCGAACTTCTGGTTGTGGCTGCTTGGAGTCACGGGCGCAGGCATCACGTCCTTCTACATGTTCCGGCTTGTGTTTCTGACCTTCTTTGGAAAGGCTCGATACGACGAGAAGAAGGTCCACGTGCATGAGTCTCCGCGAAGCATGACGATTCCGCTCATCATCCTCGCGATTTGTGCGGTCGCTGGCGGATGGTTCGCGGCCCCCCATCTGATAGGCGGCACGGATTATTTCAATTCGTTCCTCAGACCGGTTTTCGCGTCGTACGAAGCTCCTTCCGTACTCGCTTCACAAGAGTCGCTCGCTGGAGCTGCACGCGAGGTCGCCGGGGGCCCATGGATGGAGCTGCTTCACGCTTTGACCGGATGGCCTGTAATCGTCGCGCTGTTTGGACTGCTGCTGGCGTGGTGGTTCTACATCCGGAAGCCCGACGCTGCCAAGCGGGCCAAGCAAAATATGGGTGGGCTCTACACGCTTGTGTTCAACAAGTATTACGTGGACGAGATCTACGCGGCTCTGATCATTCGTCCGCTGCTTTGGATCTCGACAAATGTCCTGTGGCACGCGATCGACGAGGGCGTGATCGACGGCACGGTGAACACGACGGCCGATGTCGCTCGTGGGCTCGGCGGCGAAGTCCGCGAGCTGCAATCCGGCAATGCGCGGAGTTACGCCGCGTGGGTTGTGATTGGCGCCGTCGGCTTCACGGTGTTGCTGCTGGGACTCGGAATCTGGATGGTGCGCTAAGTGCCAGGTCAATCTCATTTGCTGACGGTCATCACGTTCTTTCCGATGCTGAGCGTGCTGGCGATCCTTTTGCTGCGCTCGGACGATCACGCGTGGATACGCCGCATTGCGCTTGCCGCGTCGGTCGCCGAATTCCTGATTTCGCTGCTCATGCTGCGTGGATTCGACTCTCTTTCATCCCGGTTTTCGCTCGAAGAATTTCACGAGTGGATCGGCTCGGGTATCCACTACCACATCGGAATCGACGGAATCAGCCTTTTCCTGGTGCTGCTGACCACTTTCCTGACGCCGCTTGCGATCCTTTGTTCCTGGCAATCGATTCGGCAAAACGTGAAGGGATTTTTCATTTCCCTTCTCGTGATCGAGACGGCGATGATCGGCGTCTTTGTGTCGCTCGATCTCTTTCTCTTCTTCCTTTTCTGGGAACTGACGCTGATTCCGATGTATTTCATCATCGGAATCTGGGGGCACGACCGCCGAATCTACGCAGCCGTCAAATTCATTTTGTACACGATGTTCGGTTCGATTCTGATGCTTGTCGCGATTCTGTGGCTGCGGAATCTGACCGGCACTTTCGACCTGCCTCAAATTCTCGGCAACACGGAGTGGATGGCCGCGCTTTCGCCGCGAACGGAAATGCTCCTGTTCCTCGCGTTCTTTCTGGCATTCGCCATCAAGGTGCCGCTCTTCCCGTTGCACACATGGCTGCCGGACGCGCATACGGAAGCGCCGACCGCGGGCTCGGTCATCCTGGCGGGAGTAATGCTGAAGCTCGGAACCTACGGAATGCTCCGGTTCTGCGTTCCGCTGTTTCCGCACGCGGCGCTGAAGGCCGCTCCCTATATCGGCGTGCTGGCAATCATCGGGATTGTCTACGGAGCGCTGGTTGCAACGGTTCAGCACGACTTGAAGCGGCTGGTCGCCTACACGTCGGTGAGCCACCTGGGATTTGTCGTGCTCGGCATCTTTGCGTTCAACGCCATTTCCGTCCAGGGAGCCGTCTACCAGATGCTGAATCACGGCGTGTCGACCGGCGCGCTCTTCCTCGCGGTTGGAATGCTGTATGACCGTCGTCATACGCACGAAATCAAAGAGTTCGGCGGCCTCGCGACGCCGATGCCCGTGTTGATGTCGTTCTTTTTGTTCGTCGCGCTTTCGTCCCTGGCGCTGCCGCCTTTGAACGGGTTCATCGGCGAATTTTTGATTCTCATTGGGACCTTTGCAACGCATCACGCATGGGCTACTTGGGCGACCAGCGGAGCCGTTCTCTCGGCGATCTATCTGCTGTGGGCATATCAACGTGTGGCGCTCGGCGAGGTCACGGTCGAGAAGAATCGCTCTCTCCCGGATGCATCCCTGCGCGAGAAAGTCATTCTGATCACGATGGCGGCGGCAATCATCTTCATGGGAATCGCCTCTCCGCTCTTCACGCACCGCATGGAGGCTGCCACGGATAACGTGCTGCGGCCGTTCAACCAAATGCAGAACGTGGAGGGCCCTCGCGGAGTCTCTCCTCTGCAAGCCGGACGCAGCCATGTGGCTGTCGTCCTTCCGACTCATCTGAAGGTGCGGCCATAATGCAAATCGCCGCCTCGCAGATTTCCAACCTCCATCGGCTGGCGCCTGAGGTGATTCTGTGCGCGTTCGGAATCATCGTGATGGTTCTCGATCCCTTCGTGAGCGCCGCGCGGCAGCGAGTCTTGGCATGGTTGGCATTCGCGGGGACGATTTTCGCGCTGGGGGGCGTCTACGTTGCGGCGCACGACGCTGGTCCGGCATACGGCGGGCTGATTCAGACGGACACTTTCAGTCTCTTCGTTCACGTTGTCGTGATTGGGGCAGCGGCGCTGGCGGTTCTTGGCTCGATCAGCTACCTGGATAATCAGGCGCTTCAACGCGGCGAATACTACGCTCTCGTCCTATTCGCCGCGGCCGGCATGGGTATCCTCGCAGGTGCGAACGAACTCGTCACCGCGTTCATCGGACTCGAAATGAGCTCGATTTCCACCTACATTCTCGCGGGCTTCCGGCGACGGGCGATGCAGTCGAACGAGGCTTCGCTGAAATATTTTATCCTCGGCTCCTTTGCCACGGCGTTCTTCCTCTATGGCATCGCGATGGTCTACGGCGCCACGGGCTCAACGCGCATTGATGTGGTTCAGGCTGCGCTTGCGGGTCACCTGCCAAACCTTGCGATTCTGGGTCTGGGGCTGATCTTCGTCGGACTCGGATTCAAAGTCGTGATCGCGCCTTTCCAGGTTTATGCCCCCGACGTATATGAAGGCGCGCCAACGCCGGTCACGGCGCTCCTGGCGTCGGCGCCCAAGGCCGCCACCTTCGCGCTGATGCTGCGCATCTTCTATGTTTCCTTCGGGACCGCGAGCCACCTGTGGTTCTGGGCCGTTTGGGTGTCGGCGGTGCTGACGATGTGTATCGGCAATTTCGCCGCCCTGGTGCAGTCGAACGTAAAGCGCATGCTCGCGTATTCCTCGATCGCGCATGCGGGCTATATCCTCGTCGCGTTCATCGCTTTCACCAATGAGGGCATCGCTGCTGTTCTCTTTTATCTGGCGGCCTATGCGCTGATGAAAGTCGGCGCTTTCCTTGTGATTTCGCATCTTGGCCAGCGCGACGAAAAGCGCCTCGATATTCACGACTATGCGGGGCTTGGAACGCGCCAGCCCGTCCTGGCGGCATGCCTTTCGCTGTTCATGCTTTCGCTCTTGGGGCTGCCGGCGACGGGAGGTTTTCTCGGCAAATTCTTCGCGTTTCAGGCCGCCCTCGATTCGCGCATCGTTTGGCTTGTGGTGATCGCCGCGATCAACAGCGTCATCGGGGCGTACTACTACCTGCGCGTCATCATCGCGATGTATTTCTGGGAGCCTTCGAAGGATTATGCGCCCACCGCGGTCGCGCCTACTCTCAGCGTCGCGCTGTTTGTCGCGGCTCTCGGCACTCTCTACCTCGGAATCTTGCCGGCTCGTGTCCTGTCTCTCGCCAAGCTCGCCGCCAGCTCTCTTTCGTTCCGCTAGCTCTCCGCTCGATTAGCCACATAAAGAGAAAAGGCCCGGAAGCTCGCTCTAGCGAACCTCCGGGCCCGCGCAATTTCGAAAGTGTGCTACTTCACCTTCAAGAAGATGATGGCGAACGTGTAAAGCGCCATCGACTCAATCAGCACCAGCGCAAGAATCAAGGCAAATCGAATTGCTGCCGTGGCTCCCGGATTCCGTGCCAACCCTTCGGCAGAAGCGGCAGTCGCCTTCGCCTGGGCAATGCCGCAGCCCGCGGACGCAATCGCCATGCTGAAGCCTGCCGTGATCGCCACCCAATTCACCCCTGCGGGGCCTCCGCCCGTTTCTCCTGCCTGGGCCGCGAACGCAGCCGGCACGAACAAGCAGACCGCAAGAACCACCAGCAGCATCCATACATATTTTCTCATCGTGTTCTCCTCGCTATGAATTTGCCACCAGGAGGTGGTCCCCGGCTCTACGTCCCACAACCGGGCTCACACTGAAGCGGCGATAATGCCGAACTAGTGTTCCTCTGCCACAGCGCCCGAAACGTAAATAATCGGAAGAATCGTAAAAACGAACGCTTGCAACACGGCGACAAACACATGCAACACCATAAAAAGAATGGGCAAGAGCAACGGGAGAACAAAAAACGCCTGCAAGGCCACGTTGATCTTGGCGAGATACAAGTACAGCGCAAGGAGCAGCCCAAGAAACATTCCATACAGCATTTCGCTCACGAGCATGTTGACCCACAACCGGACCGTGAGGGAGAGCAAACGAGCCAAATGACTCACGCTCTCGATTGCGCCCATGAGGATGGAAAACAGGACCTGTACGATCCAGTGCATGCCTAAGTCGGGCCCGAGAAAATGCTTTCCATGCCCGAGCAGCCCGTGCTTCACGATGCCGCACCAGTTGTAATAGACAAACACCACAACCGCGCACCCGAGCGGCACGCTCACCTGTGCTGTGGGCGACTCAAGAGTCGGCACCAGGCTGATCAGATTACAGATCAAAACGAAGATGCCGATGCTGCCGATCATCGGCACATACTTTTCCCACCCGTGCCCCACACTCTCTTCCAGCAGGTCGTTAACGCCGACGCCCATCCCGTTGGTCAGCAGCATTTCCATGCATTGCTGCGTGCCGCCGGGACGGTCGGCCGAGATGCGCGATCGGAGCCAGAGGAAGAAAATCGCAGAAACGAGAAAAACGAGAATCTCCATCGAGACGTGATTCGGAATCGGATATTCCGTGCTCGAGGGCTGAATATGAAGAGCAGCAAGAAGAGCAAGCGCCGGCTTGCCAAGCAGCCGGTTCACTATCACGGTCACCCAGATCGGATGCTCCATTTGCTCCCTTAGGAACCCGCGTGCGGCACGCGCCATCCGCGGAACAGTTGACCTATCATCTCAACCAAGACAGCTGCAACAGCCGCGAACAGCCCCGCAAACAGACTTAGCGCGGTTGATCTAAAGCCACGCAGGATAACATACGCCCCAGCAACCAGCAAAGCGTAGCGCCCCAGCAGCTTGACGTAAGCGCCCCGGGGCACCCGCACTTTCTCCGCACCCGCCTGCGCGCTCGAGAGCCGCGCCAGCGTTCCAATCCCCTGTTTCATCCACCGAAAGTTGATCCACGAGAGCAGCGCCCCAGCCGCTACCCCAGCGCCCGCGCGAACGCCCCAAACGAAAGCGGCGAACATGGCGCTGCCTGCGCCGATTCCGACCGTGAGATATTCGATCCGCCTCTCGGCAGCGGTATAAAACGCCTCATCGTCCGCCATCGTCGTTTCCTTGCTTTTCCGACTGGCTGAGCCGCCGGATGATGTCCCAAACCCCCACACCGAACCCGAGAAATCCGCCGACCAGTGTCACTGCCGGGGACGTGTGCAAGGAACGATCGATGAAGTATCCGATCCCCCCGCCGATGAGGACCGTCCCGATCAGGACAAATGGAAGTTCCATCGCGAGAGCTAGCTGACGAACGAGGCCCCCGGCACGTTTTGAGGGGGGAAGGTTCGGTGATGACATCGGCGCTCCGCGCTCAACGACCGAAAGGCATCAGCAGCGAATACGTGGCGAGGCGCATGAACTGCTCGGGAAAGAGCCCAGCCGCCAGAGTTACGATCACCATCGCGCCAAGCGCGAACTTCTGGCCAAGCGAAATCACCGGGCGAACGGGATCGACGGCGTCTCGCACCCACATCGCCGCTACCAAACGGAAATAGTAGTACACCGCGGGAAGGATGTACGCCACGGCGAGAATCGCGAGGACGTAGTGTTGCGTCTGAATCAAAGCCCAGAACACCAGCAGCTTCGCGACAAAGCCTGCCGTGGGCGGGATGCCCGCCAGCGAAAGCAGGAAGATGAGCATCAGAACTGCCGCGCCCGGATTGCGCTGAATCAAGCCGTTCAGGTCTTCGACGTCGTCGCCGATCACGCCTTTTCGCCGCAGGATAATCACAATCGCAAACGCGCCGGTGTTGAAGAACGCGTAGACCAGCAGGTAGAACGCCATCGCTTCCAGGCCCAGCTTGTTGAGCGACCCATCCCTGTTCACGCTCGCTACGAAGCCCAGCAGGATGTAGCCCACCTGCGTGATCGACGAATACGCGAGCAGCCGCTTCACGTTTTGCTGCGTGATGGCCGCGAAGGCGCCGAGCGTCATCGAGAGCACCGCCACCACCGCCATCAGCATCACCCAATCCATCCGCACGGGCCAGAAGACCGTCAGGAAGAGCCGCAGCAGCAGCGCAAAGCTTGCCGTTTTCGAGGCGACGCTCACGTACGCGCTGATGGTCGTCGGTGCGCCTTCGTAGACATCCGGAGCCCATTGATGAAACGGCACGGCCGCGATTTTGAAGAAAACTCCCGCAGCAACCGTACCAAGCGCGATGAATGTGAGCAGCTTGTTTGTCTCCGGACGCGCAATGGCCGCCGCAATGTCGTTCAGGTTCGTGGAACCCGCGAGTCCGTACAGAATTGAAAATCCATATGCAAGTATCCCCGAGCTGAAGGCGCCCATCAGAACATACTTCATGGCGCCTTCGTTCGAACGCCGGTCGCGCCGGAGGAATCCCGAAAGCACATAGAACGCGAGCGCCATCGTCTCCAGGCCGATGAACAACACGATCAGGTCGTTCCCGCACGCGAGGAACATCATCCCTATCGTCGCCAGGAGCATCAGTGCGTAATATTCGCCGTGTTGTTCGCCCTCAATTTCCATGTAGCGTACGGAAAGCAGGATCACCAGCGCCGTCGACGCCAGAAAGAGCGCGCTGAAGAACACGAAAAATGGGTCGATCACCACAGAATTGCCGAACCCGGAGTGCGTCTGATGCGCCACTTCGTATAGCGAGCCCGCGCTGAAGCCCACGCCGAGCAATGCAGTCACTGAATTCCAGGATTTTTGCTTCGGCGCCAGAAAAAAGTCGGTCAGCAAGATGGCCAGACCGAACAGCGCGAGCATCACCTCGGGAAGGATGAAGAGTGAGTCGGTCAGCGTCTGCGATAGAGCCTGCGGTTCCACTTATTTCACCTCGGCGCTGGCGGCCGTCGGAGCTGCTGCGTCGGTCGATGCGCTGCTCGACGCCGGTGCCGTCACCGCCGCCCCCTGGTTCGACGCCGTGTAGTATCCGGGATTCACAACCTGCATCACGCGCTGCACAGGCGCCTCAAGCACGCGAAACAGCGGCTTCGGGTAAATTCCGATCCAGAACGCGAGGACGATCAGTGGCACCAGAGTCGCATACTCGCGCCAATTCAAATCGGGCAGGTGCTCGTTCGCCGGATTCGTCACATTGCCGAACATCACACGCTGGTAGAGCCACAGCAGATATGCGGCGCCGAGAATCACGCCGATCACGCCCCATGCCGCCCAGTGCCATCCATATGTCGGCACGTCGAAAGCGCCGCGTAAAATCGTAAACTCGCCCACGAATCCGTTCAGCAACGGCATGCCCAGCGAGCTCAGCGTCACGATCAGATAGACCGCCGCAAAATTCGGCATCGGCGTCGAAAGGCCGCCAAACTCGGAAATCAACCGCGTGTGCCTGCGCTCATACAGCACGCCGACTATCAGGAAGAGCGCCCCGGTGGAAATTCCATGGTTGATCTGCTGGATGATGCTCCCGGAAAGCCCGAGCGGCGTCAGCGCAAAAATTCCTAGCGTGCAGAAGCCGAGATGGCTCACCGAGGAATAGGCGATCAGCTTCTTCATGTCCTTCTGCATCATGCAGACCAGCGCGCCGTAGATGATCGCCACCAGTGAAAGCACGATCATGATTCCGCGATACTGGTTCGTGGCATCGGGGAACATCGGCACCGAAAACCGCAGGAATCCGTACGTGCCCATCTTCAACAGTACGCCGGCCAGTATGACGGACCCTGCCGTCGGCGCTTCGGTGTGCGCGTCCGGCAGCCACGTGTGGAACGGAAACATCGGCACCTTGATCGCGAAGGCGAAGAAGAATCCCCAGAAGAGCCACTTCTGCAGCGTCAGCGCAAACATGGGGTGCGGCGATTCGAGAATGTCCTTGATGCTCAGCGTGTGCGCGCTGTTGTAAATCGCCAGGATCGCCAGCAGCATCAGCACGGACCCGGCCAGCGTGTAGAGGAAGAATTTGATTGCCGCGTACAGGCGCCGGTCGCTGCCCCACACTCCGATCAGGAAATACATCGGAACCAGCATCACTTCCCAGAAAACGTAAAACAGCACAAAATCGAGCGACATGAAAACGCCGAGCATGCCCGTCTGGAGCAGGAGAAAGAGAATGTAGTATTCCTTCTCGCGCTTCTGAATCGCCGACCACGACGACAAAATCGAAATGGTGCCCAGCACCGTGGTCAGCATCACCATCAGGAAGCTCAGCCCGTCGATTCCCAGCGTGTAGTGCGCCCCAATTGACGGGATCCAATTGAGGTTTTCGAGAAATTGGAACCGCGGCGCGCCCGCTGAAATGTCGAAGCGCCAGATCAGCGGCAGCGAAACGATCAGCCCGAGGAATGCGAAGATGTTGCCCATCCAGCGATGCAGGTTCGCCCGTTCCCGCGGAATGAACAGCATCAGGATCGCGCCGACCAGCGGCGTGAACAGGATCGTGCTCAGAATATGGTTGTCGGAAAAGAGCATCCGCCCCTCGCCTTCTAATGCACCGCTTTGTGCACGAGATGAAAGTAGTACGCGATCACGCCAATCAAGCCCAGCACAATCACCAGCATGTAGTCCTGCACTTCGCCGTCCTGAATCATCCGCACCGGAAAGCTAAGGAACCACACGATGCGCGCTCCAAGCCGCACCGAGCCGTCCACGATCCACGTATCCCACCACATCGACACGCGCGAAACGAACCGCGTCAGCCACCCCGCACCGTTCACGCCCAGCCCGTCGATCACAGTCCGGTCGAAGGATCCGAGCGCCAGACCCAAATCCTTCGCGCGATTCACGAACATCGCATCGTACACTTCGTCCACGTAGTATTTGTGGAAGACGAGCTCGTAGAACCAGCCCAAGCTCGCAGCGATCTTCTGCGGTAACTCCGTGCGTTTGATGTAAATGTACCAGGCAAACAAAATCCCGGCGACCACGAGCCCTTCAGACAGCAGCATCAGATAAATCTCGCCCATTCGCGAGCCGGGTCCCTGCGTCGCCTCCTCGCGGGCCAGATGCGGGACAGCAATCACCGGCTCGAGAAAATGAATGAACCGGCTGCTTCCGCCAAGAATCTCCGGCCAACTGAGCCAGCCGCCTGTGATCGAAAGCGCCGCAAGAATCACCAGCGGAATCAGCATCGATTTCGGCGATTCGTGGATGTGATGCTCCACCTCGTGGTCCACCCGCGATTGGCCGTGGAACGTCATGAAAATCAGGCGGAACATGTAGAATGCCGTCATCCCCGCCGTGAAATACCCGATCGCCCAGAGCCAGAAATCCTTCTCGTAGGTCTTGCCGAGAATCAGGTCCTTGCTCATGAAACCCGCAAAAGGAAAAATTCCTGCAATCGCCAGCGTGGCGATCAGCATCGTCCAGTACGTCACCGGAATTTTCTTCGAGAGCGCGCCCATCTTCCGCATGTCCTGCTCGCCCGAAAGGGCGTGGATCACGCTGCCCGCCGCTAGGAACAGCAGGCCCTTGAAGAATGCATGCGTCATCAAATGGAAGATTCCAGCCGTGAACGCTCCCACTCCGCACGCCAGGAACATGTACCCGAGCTGCGAGACCGTCGAGTACGCGAGCACCTTTTTGATGTCGTTCTGCACGATGCCCATCGACGCGGCGTAAAGCGCGGTCACCGCGCCGATCACAGCGACAACCTCCATCGCCGTCGGCGCCAACTGGTAGACCGCGTTCATCCGCGTGACCATGTACACGCCGGCCGTCACCATCGTCGCGGCGTGGATCAGGGCGCTGACCGGCGTCGGGCCTTCCATCGCATCCGGCAGCCACACATACAGCGGAATCTGCGCGGACTTCCCTGTCGCTCCCACGAACAGCAGCAGCGCAATCGCCGTAATGCACGGATCGCCCAGGGAGAAATGCCCGGCGGCCAGTGCAGGCCCTATTTGGTTGTACTGAATCGTGCCGAGCAGCGCCGACGTGAGAAAAATCCCAAGCAGGAATCCCGCGTCGCCGATCCGGTTGACGATGAACGCTTTCTTCCCTGCATCCGAAGCCGATTTCTTGTGGAAGTAGAATCCGATCAGAAGATAGCTGCACGTCCCAACGCCTTCCCAGCCCACGAAGGTCACGAGCAGGTTGTCCCCCAGCACCAGCATCAGCATGGAGAACATGAACAGGTTCAGGTATCCGAAGAAGCGGTAGTAGCCTCCCTCGTGCGCCATGTAGCCCGTCGAATAGATGTGGATCAGCAGGCCAACGCCCGTCACGATCAGGATCATCACCACGGAAAGCGGGTCGAGCTGAAATCCCCAGCCCGCCCGGAAATTGGCCAGTGCGCCGCTCAGCGTGTGATACGGAACTGACGGGAACCAGTCGAACAAATACTTGCTCGCAACGCGGTTATCGGCAGGCAAAGAAAGCAGCTGAAAGAATGCGCCCACCGAAAAGATGAAGGAGAGGAATACGCTCCCGACGCAAAGCCCGCTGACGACATCGTTCTTCAGCCGCCGGCCGAAAAACAACATCGCCGCCGCGGTCGCCAGCGGAAACAGCGGAATTAGCCAGATGTGATCGAGAAAAAACCTCGTTTCCATTTTTCCCCGGCGTCAGCTTCTGCGCTCTTACCCTCGCAGCATATCCATTTCGTCGGCCAGCACAGTCTCGCGATTGCGGAAGTACGCCAGAATGATTCCCAGGCCTACCGCCGCTTCCGCCGCCGCATCCGTGATGATGAAAATCGCGAAGATCTGCCCATCCACGGTCCCCCAGTAGCGCGAGAACGCCACCAGGTTAATGTTCACGGCATTCAGGATCAGCTCGATCGACATCAAAATCACGATCACGTTGCGACGCGTGAGTACACCGACCACGCCGATCGTGAAGAGCGCCAGGCTCAGAAACATATAATGGTCCAGCGGTATTTGCGGCGCCATCATACCCTCCGCTTCGCCATCACAACGGCCCCGATCATCGCCACCAGCAGCAGAATCGATGCAATCTCAAACGGCAGCATGTAGTGCTGGAAGAGCGCCTGCCCAATCGCTTCCGTGTTCTTTGGCGACATCAGCTGTTCCGGCCGCGGATTCAGCGAATTGCGTCCCAGCCAGAAAGCCGCGAACACCTCGCCGGCAAGCACCACCGCCAGGATGGTCGCCACTACCCTCTGCCGGTTGAACTGCATCAGGTGAAGCGACACATCCAGATTCACCAGCATGATTACGAATACAAACAGCACCATGATTCCGCCGACGTACAAAATGATCTGCACGACAAACAGAAACTCCGCCTGAAGCTGCAGGAAAATCCCTGCCGTGGCCAGCAGCGACGTGATCAGGAAAACGGCCCCGTGCACGATATTCCGCCGCGTCACCATCAGGATTGCTGACGCCACCGCCAGCGCCGCGAAGAAATAGAAGAGCAGGCTGTTCATGGCTATTCGCCACCCGCCGCACTGGCTGCGCCCTGATGTTGCTTGTCCTCCTGCGCCAGGAAGACTGCCACGCCGAGCATGATGATCGTCGTCACGATCGCGGCCAGCATCGGATGCCTCCATCCCCAGTTCTGCTGCAGAACAATCGTCACGCCCACCACCATCACGTTCACCAGCGCCAGCGGAATCAGGAAATGCCAGCCGAGCCGCATCAGTTGGTCGAACCGGTAGCGCGGAAACGTGAACCGCACCCACAGGAAAACGTAGATGTACGCGAACACCTTCGCCAGGAACCAGAACGCCCCGTGAATTCCCTGCATCACTGCAGGGGTCGCGAAAAGCGCCGCCGTCATCGCGCCGGCCAAGATCAGGCACAGCGCTCCGACCGCAGCCATCACCAGCTTTTGTATCTGCACCGGTTGCTTCCGCGAGAGCCAGAAGCAATACGCCGCCACCACCAGAAATAGCAGCGTCGGCACAATATCGAGCAACTCAATCTGCGTCCCGAAAAGGTGATCCTGATAGCGCGCGAACGGCCGCAGCCAACCGCCCAGAAACAGCGTCGTCGCAATGCTCGCCACCACGATCATGTTCGCGTACTCGCCCAGGAAGTAAAGCGCCCAACGGAATCCGCTGTATTCCGTCATGTAGCCCGCAACCAACTCCGATTCCGCTTCCGGCAAGTCAAACGGCGCGCGGTTCGTCTCCGCAATCGATCCCACGAAATAAATAAAAAATCCCACGGGCACCGTAAAAATGAACCACACGCCCCGGTCCGACTGCGCTTGCACGATGTCCCGCATCGAAAGCGAGCCCGCATACATCAGCGCCGCGACCAGCCCGAGCCCCGCCGCTGTCTCGTAACTCACCAATTGCGCCGCGCTTCGCAGCGCCCCGAGCAGCGAGTAGTGGCTGTTCGACGCCCAGCCGCCCAGCACGATTCCGTAAATCCCAAGCGAGCCGATTGCCAGGATGAACAGCAATCCCACATTCAGATCCGCGATCTGGAACACAGGCCCAAACGGAATCGCCGCGTATGCCAGCAGCGCCATCGTCACGCTCAGCACCGGCGCGCACCAGAAAAGGAACTGGTCCGCGTTCCGCGGAATGATGTCTTCCTTGATCAGCAGCTTCAGCGCGTCCGCAATGGGCTGCAGCAATCCGTGCGGACCCACGCGCATCGGCCCCAGCCGCGCCTGCATGTCCGCCATTACCTTGCGCTCCACCAGCACGATGTACCCGGCCAGCAGCGGCAGCAGCGCCACGATGATGATGCCGTACAGCACCGGAAACACGTACGGCTGGATCGACGCTGGGATCAAGTGGTTCATCAGCGGTCCACTTCCCCAAGCACGATATCGATGGTCCCGATAATCGCGACCACGTCCGCCACCAGCGACCCGCGCGCCATTTTGTCGAACGCTTGCAGATTGATGAACGACGGCGGCCGCACTCGCGTGCGATACGCTTGCGTTGTCCCGTCGCTCACCACGTAATACCCAAGTTCGCCCTTCGGCGCTTCAATCGCGTGGTACACCTCGCCCGGCGGCGGCTTTAGCACTTTGCCGACGCGCGCCATGATCGGCCCCGTCGGAATATTCTCGATCGCCTGCAGGCAGATCCGCCGCGACTGCCGCATCTCCTCCATCCGCACCACGTACCGGTCGTATGTGTCTCCGGTCTGCCGCGTCGGAATCTCAAACTCATACTGGTCGTACGCCGCGTACGGCATTGCCTTGCGAATGTCCCATTTCACGCCGCTCGCGCGCAGCACCGGCCCCGTCACGCCGAGCGCAATCGCATCCTCCGCCGAAAGAATTCCGATTCCCTTCGTGCGCCCCACCCAGATGCGATTCTCCGTGAGCAGCGTCTCGTACTCGTCGATCTTCTTCTCGAAATCGTCGCAGAACCGCTTCACATCCTGCTCGAATCCGTCGTACGTCTCGTACTGCAAGCCTCCGATGCGGAACGCATGGGTGGTCAGCCGCGCGCCGCAATATTTCTCGAAAATTTTCAGGATCTCTTCGCGCTCGCGGAAGCAGTAGAAGACCGGCGTCAGCGCGCCGATATCCAGCGCGTGCGTCCCGAGCCACAGCAAGTGGCTCGCGATCCGCTGCAGCTCCGTCAGGATCGTCCGCACCACGCGCGCTCGCGGCGGCGCTTCCGTTCCCAGCAGCTTTTCAATCGCCTCGCAGTATCCCAGCCCGTTCGACACCGCCGCCACGTAGTCCATGCGGTCCACGTACGGCGCGAACTGCTGGTAGCTCCGGTGCTCCGCGATCTTCTCGACGCCGCGATGCAGGTACCCGATGATGCATTCCGAGTCCACCACGCGCTCGCCGTCCAGCTTCAGCTTCACGCGCAGCACGCCGTGCGTCGAGGGATGCTGCGGCCCCATATTGAGGATGATTTCATCCGCGCCCAGCACCGTCGTGCTGACGTTCGAGCTCCCGTTTGTTCCCGTGCCGCTCATCTATTGCCCGCTCTCGATTCCCAGGTTCTCGCGCACCCACGCCTCATCCTGCTTCAGGATGTCGTAATCCTTCCGCAGCGGAAATCCCTGCCATTCATCCGGCAGCAGGATGCGCTTCAAATCCGGATGCCCCTCGAAAACAATTCCAAACATGTCGTAGCACTCGCGCTCCAGCCAGTTCGCTGCCGGCCACACGTCGCACACGCTCGGCACCGCTTCGCCGTCGCCCGCATGAGCCTTCAGCCTCAGCCGCTCGTTCTTCGGAAAGGAGTACAGGTTCAGCACCACGTCGAACCGCTTCTCCCGCTTCGGCCAGTCCACCGCCGTCAAGTCCGCCAGCATGTCGAACTTTTCCTCGTCGCGGCAATAGCGCGCCACGTCGCGCAGTTGCGCCGCGGCCACCAGCACGATCGCCTGCTTGCGGTCGAGCGTCGCTTCGCGAATCGCTTCGCCGAACCGCGCCTTCAGGCGCTGCACCAATTCGTTGTCGAGGGGAACAGGCTTGGGCCCTGCATCCTTCGCGGGCGCTGCCGCTGCGGGTTTTGGCGGAGCCACTGCTGCGGGCGCGGCGGGTTTCGCAGGAGGCGTCGCGCCTGCTGCTCCTGCCGCAGCAGGTGGTTGTGCAGCCGCAGGCGGCGCGGGTGCCGCTGGCTTCGGCGGAGCCGCACCTGCCCCCGCGGGCCCTTCGGGCGGCTTTGCGTTCGGATCCTTTTCCGAGGGGTCGTTGGCCATCGTTCGGTTCGGCTCAGTTTCCTTCGCGGGAAACGGACGCTCCCGTCACGACATAAACAGCCCGAGTTTTTATCACAGTGCGAAAAATAGCGTCAAAGGGTTTATGCCCTTCGGCCCGCCGCAAAACTCGGCCGCTGCACACACTTTCGCCGTCCTCGCCGGACAGTTCCGGCGCAGCCTGAGCATCCATTCAATTGGAAAATGGGACACGCGGGCGCCTGTTCCCTCATACCCAGTCGAGGGCGCCCTTCCTGTACAGCCAGATATAACCCACCAGGAGGATTCCCAGGAAAACCAGCATTGTGATGAGCCCATACATTCCCAACTCGCTGTACTTCACCGCCCAGGGGAACAGGAAAATCGTCTCCACGTCAAAGATAACGAACAGAATCGCCACAATATAGAACCGCACCGAATACCGTCCGCGCGAACTGCCTTCCGGCGGAACGCCGCACTCGTACGGGTCGAGCTTCGCCCCCGTCGGCTTCATGTCGGGCCGGATGAATTTGAAGACGATCAGGGTTACGACGGGAAACGACGCCGCTAGAATCGCGTAAATCAGGACCGGAATGTATTGGCTCGGCATCGCCGCCTCAGAACCGCCGCGCAATGCTAGCACACAGGTCAAGCCTCGGCCAGCGCTTCGGCCGGCGAAAGGAAATCAGCTTAAGACAGTTGTGCCATACGCCTTTGCGCCCGCAGGTCCAAATTCGACATCATGATTTCGCTGCTTGCAAATGGGCGGTCGCGCCGACTTGCTTATTCATCTGCCTTACTTGCGATAGAAAGGACTCTACGTCAGCCGCCAGGATGGGAATCCGAAGCGCAACATACTCAATGTCGCCCACGCCCTCGGACCTCACTTTCACTTCCACCACCGCATGACCTGCGGAATCCACGCAGCGAAAGTGCATCCAAGCTCCGCCGCCTGCATGATTAGGTTCAAAGGCGCCGAGCTGAAATTCGCGAGAATCCTTTGAATTTGCGGGGAATCCGCCTAGTGCCTCGGCCATCTCGGAGAGAGTGTCGTGCCCCAAATACATTTCCGCTTGACCCGAAAAGCACTCGTTCGAACATCTGAACGCGATCTCCAATACGTCCTGATCCATCCAAATAATCGTAATCTCGATGCCGTGCTTCATAGATCGCTCCGCGAGAGGTTAATGCAGGTCGTTTTGGACCGCAACAGGGGGCCGAACCCGCTCGCGCGCCTACTTGTGACCATCGCGCAAGCACGATACGATGCAGAGAGAACACCAGCTCATGATACTGAAACAGTTTTATCTCGGCTGCCTGGCGCACGCCTCCTACCTGATTGGAGACGAGCAGTCTGGCATCGCGGCCGTCGTCGATCCCCAGCGCGACGTCGACCAGTACCTCGCCTTTGCCGCCGAACACCGTCTCGCCATCCGCCACGTCTTTCTCACGCACTTCCACGCCGACTTCATCGCCGGCCATCTCGAACTGCGCGACCGCGTCGGCGCCACAATTTATCTGGGCGCTGCCGCGAAAGCCTCCTATGCCTTCACTCCCCTCCACGATGGCGCCACCGTCGAATTCGGCCGCGTCCGCCTCAAGGCACTCGAGACGCCCGGCCACACGCCCGAATCTGTTTCCATCCTCGTCTACGACCTGACCTCCAGCGAGAGCCAGCCGCATGCCGTCCTCACTGGCGACACGCTCTTCATCGGTGATGTTGGCCGCCCCGACCTCCGCGCCGCGCTGGGCTGGTCCGCCGTGCAACTAGGCGGCATGCTCTACGAATCTCTGCACACGAAGCTGCTCAAGCTGCCCGACGAAACTCTTGTCTACCCCGCTCACGGCGCAGGTTCGCTCTGCGGCAAAGCCCTCAGCAAAGAAACTGTCTCCACCCTCGGCGAGCAGCGCCGCTTCAACTACGCCCTCCAGCCCATGAGCAAGGAAGCCTTCGTCCAGGTCGTCACCGCCGACCAGCCGGACGCTCCCTCCTATTTCACCTACGATGCCGTCCTCAATAGCCAAGAGCGCCCCACTCTTGACCAGGCGCTCGCCCGCGGGATGAACCCGCTCACGCTCGACACCCTGCTCGAATTGCAGGCCAATGGCGCGCAGATCCTCGATACGCGCGACCCTGGCGAATTTGCCGCCGCGCACCTCACCGGCAGCATCAACATCGGCCTCAGCGGCCAATACGCCACTTGGGCCGGCACCCTCCTGAATCACACGGACCCGATTGTGATCATCTCCGATCCCGGACGCGAAAATGAATCCGCCGTCCGCCTGGGGCGCATTGGCTTCGATCACGTTGCGGGATATTTGCAGGGTGGGTTGAACAGCGTGGGCGCGCGCCCTGAACGCGTGGCGTTCACCGAACGCCTCAGCGCGCCTTTCGCTGCGGAACTGCTCGATTCGGCGGAGCCGCCGCTCACCATCGACGTCCGCACCCCCGGCGAGCGCGAGCAGAAATTCATCGCCGGCAGCGTGAGCATCCCGCTCAATCGCCTCGCCGAAAATCTGAAAAATCTTCCGAAGGACCGCCCGCTTCTCGTCTACTGTGCCGGCGGCTACCGCTCATCGATCGCCGCAAGCATGCTGCAAGGCAGCGGCTTCAGCCCCGTGTCAGAAATTGCCGGCGGAATTGCAGGATGGGAAGCCGCCAAGCTCCCGGTTCAAACCCCTCAAACCGCCTAGCCCTTCGAGATTTTCTTTGTGGCCCACGGCGTAAGCCGTGGGAAAACGAAAGTGCGGTCGAATCCCCGAGCCCCTTCAGGGGCGACAGAATGAGTCCCGGAGGGACGAAACAAACTGTAGCCCGGCACGGAAGTGCCGGGTGAAAAAGCGACCAATTATATTTGAGTCCCCTTCAGGGGACGACACAAACCATCCCGTTCGACCATACCCACGTCGCTTCGCTGGCCTGCGCCAATCCCTAATCGTGCCGCGCCCCATGCAACACCGCAATCGCATGCGGCAGCAGCTCGGCAATCGCCTCGAGCGATTCCACCGCGCCCTTGGGACTTCCCGGCAGGTTCACGATGATCGACGTTCCGCGAATCGCCACCGCCCCGCGCGACAGCATCGCCCATTTCGTCTTCTTCTGCCCTTCGGCGCGCATCAGCTCCGCGAATCCTGGCGCGAGCCGCTCCGCCACGGCCAGCGTGGCTTCCGGCGTCACGTCGCGCGGACCAAATCCCGTCCCGCCCGTCGTCAGAATCGCATCGGCCATCTGCCCGTCGGCATTCTGCCGCAAGTACAGCTCAATTGCCTCGCGGTCATCCGGCAAAACCTTCAGCGGCGCCACTTCCCATCCGAGTTCCTTGCAGCGCGCCACCACCGCGGGACCGGACTTGTCCTCGGCTCTGCCGCCTGAAACCGAATCGCTCACTGTGAGAACGGAAACACGCATCGGAAGGAAACCGCGCCTACTGCTGCCCTTCTGTGACCTTGGCGTCTTCGCCGGCGCCGTCGCGCTGCTCTTCGTCAACCAGGCGCAGCGCCTCCATCAACAGGCCGGTCGTCGTTCGCGAAATCGTCGACCGCGATGGCCCCGCGTTGAAATCGATCTCGAAGTCTCCATCCGACCAGCGCACCGCCTGGAACACGGCAGGCTCGCCGTCGAGCGCTCCCAGGCGCGCGTCCGTGCACTGCCCCGAAGAAAAGAAGAGATCGCACACCTCGCCGTTGCGGCGAATCGTCAACTGGCAGGATTTTTGTCCCATCTCGAGCGACTGCATCAGGTCCAGGATGCTCATTTCTTCCAGCCGTCCCTGAATCACGCCCGGGCGCACCGCCCGGTTCTGCAGCTTCTCCAGGCGCAGCCGGTCGATTACCTTCTTCGTGCGCCGCACCAAGTCTTTCAGAAAAAATGGCTTGGGAATGAATTCTTCGACGCCTTCCACGATCGGCCGCAGTTTCTCTTCGATGTCGCCGCGCCCTGCCAGGAAAATGAAGGGAATCGTCTTCGTCTGCGACCGCCCGCGCAGCTTTTCATACAGCTGCCGCCCGTCGAGCCCCGGCATGCGATAGTCGCAGACCACCAGGTCCGGAGGATCATCCACAATCTTCAGCAGCGCGTCGGCGCCGTCCCCCGCCGCTCGCGCGTCGCAGTGCGGCGCAAGGCCCTTCATCACCAGGTCGAGGACGAGCGCATTGTCGTCCACCACCAGGACCTTGACATCCTTCATCGGCGCCATTACTTCTCCCGCCTCTGCTTGCTATTCCGCTTCGAATGGGTCTGCTTCGCCCGCGAGGATACGTATTCCCCGCTCTGCCCGCCCGTCTTGCTTTCGAGATACAGCTCCGTGATCTCCATGCCTCGTTCGAGCGCCTTGCACATGTCGTAGATCGTCAGCGCCGCGGTTGCTGCCGCCACCAGCGCCTCCATCTCGACGCCCGTCGGCCCCGTCGCAGTCGCGCGCGAGGTGATTTCGATTCCATTCTGGCACAGCCGGGCGCGTACATCTACGTGCGTCAAGGCGATGGGGTGACAAAGTGGAATCAGCTCCGAAGTCCGCTTAGCCGCCGAAATCCCCGCAATTCGGGCTATTTCCAGCGGATTGCCCTTCGGCGACTTCAGCCTCCGCACCGCCGCCACCGTCGCCTTCCTCATTCGGACGAAGGCGTGCGCCACCGCCGTACGCGAGGTCGCAGGCTTCGCCGTCACGTCCACCATGCGAATGGCCCCCTCCGCGTCGTAATGCGACAGCTTGACTCTGTTGGTTTTCTCGTTCAACCCGATTTCCTCCTGCCATTTTCACGGCACCGCCACTGAGATTGTCATCCCGAGCGAAGTGTCCCGACCGCCTTTTCCGCGAAAATCGAGCCTTTCCGATTTTCGCGTCGGGACGCGGAGTCGAGGGATCTCTCTTCAAACCTGCGCAAACAGCGCGATGCCAACAGAACCCCATCGCTTCTTCATCGGGCCAGTCTAGAACATTCCCCTTCTCGGCAGCACGTCCACCCACTCGCCCGCTGCGATTTTCTGTCGTTCGCCTCGGACCAGCAGGAAACAGTTGCCTCGCGCCACCGCGCCCACATCCCCCGAGCCCTGCCATCTAATCAGCTCGACCGTCGGGTCGCCGCCATTCGAGTGAACCTCTGCCGGCAGAAAATGTGCTAGAGGCGGCTTTTCCTCCACCCCGTGAGCCAGTTTTGCCTTGAACAGCGCAAGATCGTGCGCCTGCGCCCCACTTAGTATCTCGATCGCGGGCGCAACGAACAGCTCGAATGTGACCATCGTCGACACCGGATTCCCCGGCAATCCAAAGACGCCCTTTCCGCGGCACTTGGCGAAGACCGCCGGCTTCCCAGGCCGTATCGCCACCGAATCGAAAAAGAACTCGGCGCCCAACTCCCCCAGCACGGGCTCGACCAAATCGTAGGTGCCCACCGACACGCCGCCGCTCAGCACCAAAATATCCGATTCGAGCCCTTTCTCGATTCGCGCCCGAATTTCCTTCACGTCGTCCGCCGCATTGCCCAGCATCACCGGCTCGCCGCCCGCCAGCGCCACCTGCGCCGCCAGCGAAACGCTGTTGCTGTTTCGAATCTGGAATGGCCCCGGCGCCGCATCCACGTTCACAACTTCGTCGCCCGTCGAAAGAATGGCCACGCGCGGCCGCGGATTCACGCGCAGTTTCGTCCGCCCCACCTGCGCCGCTACTGCCAGCTCCGCGTAGCCGAGCCGCGTTCCCCGCCCAATAGCCTTGTCTCCGGCTTTTCCTTCCGTGCCCGCAGCCACGAAATTCTGGCCTGCCGTTGTCGCGCGCTCGAACTGGACGAAGTCGCCTTCAAGCCGCGCATATTCCTGCATCACGACCGCGTCGGCGCCGCTCGGCACCGGCGCCCCGGTCAGGATGCGCACGCATTCGCCTTTGCCAACGCTTCCTTCGAAGGCGATTCCCGCGCGGCTTTCTCCAATCAGCCGCAGCTTTGCTCCTGCTGCGGCGTCCGCCGCTCGCACGGCGTAGCCGTCGCGCGTCGACCGGTTGAACGGCGGATAATCGCGATCCGCCAGCACATCCTTCGCCAAGACGCGGCCGAGCGCTCGCGCTGGATCGCTGGAAATGTCGATGATCTCGGTTCGAGTAGTGCGCGGCTGCGCGCCGATCACTTCAATAACTCTGGCGCGCGCATCTTCGAAGGAAAGCATGGGTTACAACCAGGCTGCGATTTTCGTTCCTCGCGGGACAATCGTTGCGTCGCGCTCGGGGCCAGTCGAAATCATTCCGATTTCGACCTGGAGTTGTTCGGAGATGAAGTTCAGGTAGTCTCGCGCCGCGGTCGGCAAGTCCTTCACGTCGCGAATTCCGGGAGTTGGCTTCTGCCAGCCCGGCAAAGTCTTGTACACGGGCTCGATTTGCGAAAGCGTTTCGACGTCGGGCGGCATTTCCTTCAGACATTGCCCCTTGTAGCGATACGCGGTGCAAACCTGTATCTCGGTCTGATGATCGAAGACGTCGAGCTTCGTAACCACCAGCGAATCGATTCCGCTGAGCATCTTTGCGAAGTTCAGCACAACGAGATCGAGCCATCCACAGCGCCGCGGCCGGCCTGTCACCGCGCCGAATTCGTTTCCGCGCGCCCGCACCTGATCGGCGTCAAGGCCCGCCATCTCGGTTGGAAACGGGCCGCTGCCCACGCGCGTAGTGTAGGCCTTCGTCACGCCGACCACGCCCGTCAATCGCCGCGGCGCAACGCCCAGGCCCGTCGCAACGCCGCCAGACGTCGCATTCGAAGAAGTCACGTACGGATACGTGCCGTGGTCGATGTCGAGCATCGTGCCTTGCGCGCCTTCAAACAAAACCGTTTCGCCCTTATCCAATGCCTCGTTGAGCAGCACCGCCGTATCCGTCACAAGGCCGCGAAGATGCGCGCCCAGTTCGAGATACTGTTCGAGCAGCCCCGCGGTCTCGAGCGGATGCCCGTAAGCCGCCGAGCTGATGGCGTTTTTTTCCGCGACCACGCGCTCGAGTTTCTCGGCGAACCGGTCCGGCTCCAGCAAATCGCACACGCGAATGCCGCGCCGCGCCATCTTGTCTTCGTATGCCGGGCCGATGCCGCGCGAAGTGGTCCCGATTTTCGCCGCGCCTCGCGCCGACTCGGCGGCCTGGTCCATTTCGCGGTGATAGGGAAAAATCAGGTGCGCGCGATTCGAAAGAAACAGCCGCCCGCGCACTTCAATTCCGGCTTTCTTCAGATTTTCAAGCTCGGCCACCAGCGCGGCGGGATCCACCACCGTTCCCGCGCCGATCACCGCCTTTTTTCCGGGCCGCAAAATGCCGCTAGGGATGAGCTGCAGGATATAGCGGTGATTGTTGAACATCACCGTGTGGCCGGCGTTGTGCCCGCCGGCGTACCGCGCGGTGTAGTCGAAGGACGACGCGAGGTAGTCGACCACCTTCCCCTTGCCTTCGTCGCCCCACTGCGCGCCGACCACCGCGATGGCTTTCGTTTGCGCCTTGTCGTTCATCTCTCGCAGCCCGCGCCTGTCAGGCCGCACCTTGTCCGCATCGCTTCAAACCAGAAAACATTTCAGGAAGGCAGCAGCAAAATCGCCCACAAAATCGAATGTTCATCCTACGCCGCGACCAACGCGAAAACAAGGCTGCGCCCTCCGCCTTCGCATGAAGCACGGAAGTGCCGATAACGACCCGAGTAAATGTCCGTGAGCCCCTTCAAGTGTTTGTGTCATAGCCGGAACGTGGCCGGATAAGCGGAAGTGGCCGGTCAGACTATCGTTCCGCCAGTCTCGGCAACAAAGATCTCGGAGATATCCTGAGTCCCGCAGGGACGTAACAATCTGTAGCCCGGCACGGAAGTGCCGGGGCCACGACCAAGAGTTTTTTGAGATTTTGAGTCCCTTTAGGGACGGCACAGAGCCCTTGCGTCCGGCATTCAAGAGATCGATTCACTTCGCACTCGCACGGCGAAAGCAATCGCGGGCGTGATCGTCGACCATGCCCACGGCCTGCATGAAGGCGTAGCAAATCGTCGAACCCACAAACCGAAATCCCCGCCGCTTCAAGTCCTTGCTCATCGCGTCCGATTCCGCGGTGGTTGCCGGAGCGTGACGCGAAGAGCCCCACGAATTGCGCTTTGGCTTTCCGCCGACGAATTGCCAGATGTAGCGGTCGAAGGAACCGAATTCCTTCTGCGTCGCGAGGAATGCTTTCGCGTTCGAAACCGTGGCCGCGATCTTCAGCCGGTTGCGGACGATTCCGGGATTCGCCATCAGCGCGCGCGTTTTCTTCGAATCGTACGACGCGATTTTTCGCGCGTCGAAATTGTCGAACGCTTTGCGGTAATTTTCGCGCTTGTTGAGAATCGTCTCCCAGCTCAGCCCCGCCTGGGCACCTTCGAGAATCAGAAACTCGAAGATGACGCGGTCGTCGTGAACCGGCCGGCCCCACTCGCGATCGTGGTATTCGATCATGAGCGGGCTGACCGCCCAGTGACACCGCGCGCGCCCGTTTTTCGACATGGGGAACTACGCCGAGATGTGGCGCTGAATGACTTTCTCGATCTGCTCTTTTGGCACGGCGCCGACCACCTGGTCGGCCACCTGCCCGCCCTTGAACAGCAGCAGCGTGGGGATGCCGCGGATGTTGTACCTGCCGGGCGTGTTCATATTCTCATCGACATTCAGCTTCACCACTTTCAGCTTCCCGGCGTGCTCGCGGGCGAGCTCTTCCACCGTGGGAGAAAGCGCGCGGCACGGGCCGCACCATTCCGCCCAGAAGTCGACGATGACGGGCTGCGACTTGCTCGCCTCGATCACGTCGTTTTGAAAGTTTGAGTCGCTGACTGCCTGAACGTTGTCTGCCATGTTTTTCCTTGTGCGCGCACCCGGCCCCCCGAGGGCTGGGTTCTGGCGCTACCTTTTAGATGTCTGAGCTACCCGGGGGATTCTAGCGCGCTTAGCCGCTTCATATACAGTGACATATGCGGCGGCTGAGGCTTTCCACGAGAAGTCCTTGGCCATGCCGTTGGCCTGGACCGCCTTCCACAATTTCGGATCGCGGTAGGTCTTCAGCGCGGCGCGAATGCATTCGAGAAGCTGCTCGCCCGAATACTCCTCGAATTTGAAGCCGGTTCCCTGCTGCGTTTTGGGATCGAAATTCTGGATCGTGTCGTCCAGGCCGCCCGTGGCGCGAACGACAGGCACCGTCCCATAGCGCAGGCTGTAAATCTGGTTCAGGCCGCAAGGCTCGTAGCGCGAAGGCATCAGGAACATGTCGGAGCCGGCTTCGATGCGATGCGCGAGCGCGTTGTCGTAGCCGATCTTGACGCCCACGCGCGCGGGGTACCGTTCCGCCAGATCCTTGAAGAGCTTTTCGTATTCCGGCTGTCCCGTGCCCAGCGCGACCAGCGCCATATTTTCCTTCATCATTTCGGTGCCGATTTCGGCGATCAAGTCGAAGCCTTTTTGATCCGCGAAGCGGGAGATGATGCCGATCAACGGCCGCTCGAGGTTTTCGTCGGGCAGCCGGAAGAGCTCGAGGAGATTCTTCTTGCAGGCTTTCTTGCCCTCGAGATTGTGCGCGGAGTAGTTCTGCGCGATGAAAGTGTCGGCTTCCGGGCTCCAGATGGCGTAGTCGACGCCGTTCAGGATTCCCACCAGGCGGTCGGCGCGGTCGCGAATCACGCCTTCGAGGCCGCAACCATATTCGGGAGTCTGAATCTCCTTGGCGTAGCGGCGGCTGACGGTGGTGAGGTAGTCGGAAAAGATGAGGCCGCCCTTGAGGAAGTTGACCTTGCCGTAGAACTCGAGGCGATCCATGGTGAAAAGCGTGTCCGGAAGGCCGATATTGCGCAGCTCCGTGTACGGAAACATGCCCTGATAGGCCAGATTGTGAATGGTGAAAACCACGGGGAGCGACCGGACGACAGGATCTTCGCTGTGCTGCGTGCGAAGCAGGACTGGCACCAAGGCGGCCTGCCAGTCGTGGCAGTGGACCACGTCCGGAAGCCAAACCCGCTTCATGAACTCGATGGCTACGCGGGAGAACTCGGCGAAGCGCTCGGCGTTGTCGCGGTAGTCGCCGGACTTGTCGCCGTAGAGCTGCTCGCGGTCGAAGAAGGTGGGGTCGTCGACAAAAAAGTAGCGGACCCCGGCAACCGGCTGGCCTTCAGCGATGGCCGGGAAGCGAAGCTCGTCGCCGAGGGCGACGGTGATGCTGGAAACCAGAGTTGAGGCGACTTTGTTGCCGCGGTAGCGCGGGAGGAGGACGGCGACTTCGTGGCCGGCCTCGGCCAGCGCCTTCGGAAGCGCCTCAACAACGTCAGCCAGCCCTCCCGTTTTGGAATATGGCAGCCCTTCGGATGATACGAACAGGATCTTCATGTGCCCCCAAGCGTAAGCGAAATGTCGAAACAAAAACGGTAACGGAACCCCGCACCCACGTCAAGCCGGGCTGGAGGGTGGAAAGGCTGAAAAGCCTGCACGCGAAACTCTGCAACCACCTATCTTCCAAGCTAAGCGTCGCCGCCAGCTACGACAGCACGCTGCGCTACGGCGCCCAGACGCCCTTCTCCGACCAGCTCACCTTCGAGTGGGAGGGCGGCATGTGGAAGTTCGACGCGTTTCACGACTCGATTATCACTGCTGGCAATGGCGGAACTCAGCCCGTCACGGCTGCCTTCCGGATCTTCTATAATCAGGGAAAGCAAAGTTACGAGCTTGACCAAACTCTTCAGCCGGACGACCAGATGTGGATCGACATCGGAAAACTGATCCGCGAGCAAACCCCGGACAAGAACGGCAACACCCTTCCTCCCACCTTGGCCTCCGGCTCTTACCAGGTCCGCGAGATCTCCAACAAAGGCACGGGGACTTTGTTCGAAGGCAAAGTCATCTACGACAAAACTTACGGCCATGCCACTTATGGTTGCGCCCTCTGCTGCGGTTACGCCACCACTGGCTACGGCTTCTGGGACAACCCGCTCGGCATTCCCGACCAGGGCACTCCCGACCAAGGCGTTCAAGCGCCGAACGAATGCGAAGGCGGAGAGCTTGACGACGTAAGCGGCTCCTTCTACGGCTCCTACACTACCGGCAACTCCTCCATTGCCACCGCGGACTATTACGGCACTCACACTGGCGTCGGCATCGGCTCCACCACTTCCGCCGCCCACGGCCAGCTAAACAGCAACGACGTGCCCCAGCGTTGCCCCCTCAAAGGCTACAACTGCTCCGGCAACGACAACACCAAACCCACGATCACGGGCTCGAGCGACGACGTCTGGTACTTCAACGGACAGAGTCCCGCGGCGTACGAAATGTCGATCACGCTCACCTCAAGCGCTGGCAGCGCCACCCAATGGGCGATCACAGCCGGAGGCACGAAGATACGCCTATCCACGACCACCGGCTCTTCGACGTCGGTGACGAGCACGGGAACAGACTTCAGTTCGTCCCCAGGCGACATTTCGGTCACCGCCACCGTCACCATAGGAGAGCAACAATTCACCTCCGATCCCTTCTACATAACGAGCCGGACGCCCTATCGGCTCGTGCCAAACGGTGGGGCCACGACCGACTGCGATTCCACTTGGGGATACGTATCGCATGTGCCATATATAATGCAGGATCAGCTTCTCGACCCGCTAACCTATTCGGTGGGAATAAACGAATCATGGACAACGGGCCCAGTCGCCGACTACCCCGGCACAAACTGGCCTCAAAGCACCGCGATAGGAGGTCAGAGCACAGGTGCGCAGTTTCAAGATGACATTCAGGGCGAACTCGACAGCTATTTCCCCATTGCGTCCTGCAACGGATCAAGCACAACGGTTCAGCACTGGGGGCAAGAGTGGTGGGTTGGAACCCAAACAAGCGGTTCCGGCACACCCATCCAAACTGATACGTTCCAGAAGTATATAAACCACGCCGACCACGAATCGATTACGAGCCCGGTACAATGAAACCGACTTCCCGAAAATCGCGCCTCCTGCACCGAATCCTGATCACGCTTCTAGCTTTTCTGGCGATTTTCTCGGCGAGACGAGCGGCCTCCATCCCGGGACCGGTGTTAGATCTCGACGCTCTAACCGAACAGTCGACAGTTGTCGCAATGGGAGCAGTCGTGTCCCTCCAGCCTGGACCCGACACTGAACTCACCGACGGCTCAGTCACGTTCGAAGGGCGTCGCATCGCCGTGTCCCTACGAGTCGACCGATTTCTGAAGGGAAACCTCCCCTCCAACGAGGTTTCCTTTTATTATCTGTTGCCGCTCGCCTTCAGAGGTTGGAGGACGATAGCGCTAAATCAGTACGGCATCTTCTTCCTGACTGAAACCAGCGACGCGTCCCTCCGCCTTACCAGCCCCTATTATCCCTTCGTAGCCGCGCTACCAGGGGTTCCAACTTCGGGAGTCGGCCCCATCGACCGCGTGATCTCCGCCCTCTGCGGCACGGCATTAACGCCCAGCGGCGACGACGACCAAAGGCTGTCTGCTATCCGCAGCCTCTCCCGAACCAAAGCCACCTCCGCCGTCGCGAAACTGAGGGAACTGACAGGCGTAGGTCCCACACCTGTCCGCCTTGAAGCCGCAGCCACCCTGCTCCGAAGGAACGATATCTCGGCGCTTGATCTCGTCGTGGACGCCCTGCTCCGTAACCCGGCCGATGCCCCGGCGGCCGTGCTGCAAGACGCTCTAGCCGCCATCGCATCAAACGTCACGAACCCGGAGGCCGTTCCGGCGCTCACGACCCTCCTCAGATCTGACGATGTCGAAGTAAGGAGGGCCGGATCATCGGGCCTGATGCGGACACGCTCTCCCGGCGCCGCCCAGCCACTTCTATCCGCGCTAGCCGATTCAGACTTCGAGGTACGCTACTACGCAGTCGTTGGATTGGCAGAAATTGCCGGCCAACCTGAATGGAGGCCCACTATCGACCAGTTCCGCGCGAACGAAGAGAGATACCTTCAACACTGGACAGGCTGGTCGCCCACTGACAAGCACCGATAGCTCCCCCTCCGGATGGCGCACCCTTGATGCCTTTTCTTTGCGAATGAGCTCGAAGGCGTTCACAAACCGTCTACACCGCACCATTGATTCGCCCCTCCCCGAGATCACATAGCTGCAGCATGCCTTTGCACTCTAAGGTTTCGCAGTGGCTCGCGGCGACAGTAAATCCACGAACCGAGGGCTCCCAGTCGCGGCTCCCTCAGTCTCCTGTAAGTCCTTTGTTCCTGTTTCCGAGGAGTGGCAACTTTTTTCCTATTGACTTTTGTTAATGAGTATGCTAAAATAACTTGTTTTACTCTTGGCGTTTCGTCTCACGCCTGGGAGGAGGCCGCCCATGGGCTGCGGCAGGGGGAATCCAAAATCTAATCGCAACAGTCCATTATTAGAAACCAAGCTAACCCCATGAAAACAAAGCACAAACAGATTTCTAATCGCAACAAAACGACGAATCCCCTGTCTTGCTCTCGCTTCCTCCCAACTTCTGATCTCGAACTTCGGGCCTCTAACTTTCTAATCTATACACTGAAGATTAGAAATCGCCGCAAGCCTCATCGAATCAGCCACTTACCTTTTTCTAATCTATACAAATCCGCGGCTCTTTTTGTTATGTTTTGTCCCTCGTCTCCCTCCGCGCTGTCTATCGCTCTCAGGAGCGTGGCTTCCCCCCTAATCTTCTGGTTGAAGATTAGAAATCCCCACAAGTGCCGTGAAACCAGTCACTTAAGAATTTCTAATCTGTACGGGGTCCCGGCGCTTATTCTTCGGCTCCGGGCTTCAGAAGAAGGGCGATCAGGATTCGCGCCAGAAACCCGAGGAGGGGCGGTTGAGCTTGAGGGAGACGCGGGTGCGGTTGCGAACGCGCCGCCCAACCGTGACGACACGGCACTCTTCTTCCGCTTGATTGCGGGTGTTGGTCAGGAAGAGGTGCTGGCCGGGCGCCACGGAGGCTTCGAGCGAGACAAGGCATCCGGCGTCGTTGACTTCGAGGGTGTAGGCCTCTTCGTGGAAGGGCTGCTGCTCGACGTCGCGGCCGTAGACGAGCAAGGACACGCGGTGGATGCGGCGGCTACTCTCGCGGCGCTCGGCGGGGTCCGTTGGCGAAGGCTTTTCGCGAGGTTTCGGCGCCGCGGCGGCAGGGCTCTCGCCGGCGCCACGCGCCTTTTCCTGTTCGGCTTCCTTGAGGGCGTCCCAGATGCGACTCACCAAAATCTCCCAAGGGCATTTTGGGGGCTGGCTTAACGATAACCCCGGAAGGGGGACGGACGCCAGAAAGACGGGGAGAGTGTGCGGGGTGGTAAAGGGGAGGGGAGGGGCGGTGAGTGGATGGGAGGGGAGGTAAAGGAGGTAAAGGAAGTAGAGGAGGTAAAGGAAAAGGATCTCGACGAAACCGGGGCACAGGAGGCAAACGAAACAGGTAAGGGGACACGGAAGAAAGAGATGCCGGAGGGCGAAAAAAAAGAGGGCGCAACAGCGGTTTCCCGTGCTGCGCCCTCAAAATCGAGCCGTAAGTTTACAGGCTTTCCGGGTCAATCGGGCGACCCAACAGCCTTGCGGCTAATCGCGTCTTCCAAACTGATCGTGCTACCTGCGAGCTTCGCGATCCAGCCCGTTACTCACAAGAGCCGTGAGGCCCCTGCAAGCGCGGACTGAAGTCCGAAGCCTCCGAGCTTTCAGATGCGGGGAAGGGGAACATTGCGACAGCCGCGAAGCCATCGCCACGCCCTTACCACACCTTACCTTCTCCGAGCTCCGCGATTTCGTTGCAGCGTCGCGACCGCCGTGAAGCAGTTGCGAGCCGAACGGCCGATCGCGGAGTCCTTGGACTTCCCGGCTGCATTTCGGATCCGCGAAAACGGTTAAGAGATCGCGGGGTCCGACGCGAACCGGGAAATCTTAAAGCTTCCGGTTCAATCTGGGGGCAAGATAAACGCGCCGAGGGAAAGCGTCAATCCCACCAACCCAAGAAAATGCCTGTGAAAATCGCGAGCATTGTGGAAAACGGGACGGCAAGGATCGTGGCCGGCTCATCAGCGTCGAGCGAGCAAGCCAAGGCGAAAGAATCAGGTTTGAAGACCTGAGCTACAAACTAAAACTGCCCGGTCGCAAAGAGCGCGATCTGGCGCTACAGAACAGATGACGAGCGACTGAACGAGGCGGCGAAGCGAGCTTCGCCGAGGCTGGGCCTTCTCGGGCGCAGGGGGGAGAAAAGCGGCAGCAAGCTGCCGCACTCCACATTGGCGGAGCCAACGGGCGAGAGAGGCCGTGACCGACTGGCGAGCGGGAAAGCGCCGCGCTGAAGGCCGCGGCGCTACGTTTAGATCTAAATCAAAAACGGAGGTCATGGGTTGCGGAGAATTTCGCGGAGGATGCGGCCGTCGCGCGGGGCGAGCGTGATGCCGCAAAGAGCGGCGAGGGTGGGCGCAATGTCGGCGGGCGTGGCGGGCGTGTAGTCGATTCCCTTCTCGATGCCGAAACCCATGAAAAGAATCGGGACGCGCTGATCGTAGTAGTACGGCGAGCCGTGCATGGCGCCAACTTCGCGCGCGCGGCCCTTCGGCGTGAAATCCCAGGACCAATAGGGCTTGGGGACGATGAGGAGATCGCCACTGCGCGCGGCGAAGAAGCTGGCGGCTTCGGCGCGGCGAAGCGGGCTCTCGGTGGCGGGACGGTCATCGAGCTCGTCGGCGCGATAGACGCGAGCAACGCCGGGAACCTGCTCGATGGCGTCGATGACGGTTTTCATGGCGGCGGGATCCGCCTTCAATTTCTCGTATGTGCCGGGGGCAAAGAAGACGTCGGCATCATCGACATCGGCCAGTTTGAGCGAGGGATCGTGGAGCGAGGCGAGGGCCTGATCGATGTGGTCCTTCACGTCGGCGAGGCTGAGCCAGCCAGCGTCGACGCCTGTGGCTGCGAGATCGGCGGGAATGGGAGTGCCGCCGTGATCGGCCGTGAGCGCGACGACGTAGTTCGCGGCGCCGACTTTGCGATCGAGGAAGGCGAAAAATACGCCAAGGTCGAGATCGAGGCGCGAAAGCTCGTCCTGAATTTCGCGGCTGCGCGGGCCGAAGGCGTGCGCGACGTAGTCGGTCGAGGAGAAGCTGACGCCGAGGAAATCAACGTCGGGGCCGTTGCCGAGATGCTCGGAATCGACGGCGGTTTCGGCGAGCTTGACGAGCGCGATGTCGGGATAGGGGCTCGTCTCCCACTGGCGGTAGTAGGCGGAGTCGGGCTTCGTGCTATCGGGCTTGCCGCGAAGGGGATGCGGGAAGGGTTGCGTCCAGCCGGAAGGCGGGACGGAGCCCGTGGCGACGTCGCCATAGAGATAATCGGAAGCGGGCAGGAGGAGATTCCACGTCTTGCCGTAGTCGGCGGAGGCCGGATGCTGCGCGACGTATTTGGCGACGAAGGAGACGGAGGGATAGGCGCTGGAGGTGGTCCAGAGGCCAGTGGAGGGATCGAACCAGGTGGCGCCGTCAGCGGAATGGCCGGCGAGCATGATGGCGGCGCGAGCCTTCAGCGAAAAGGTGAAGACGCGGGATTTGCCGCCGCGCTGGAATTTGAGTTCGTCAGCGAAGGCGGGGACGCGAAGATTCAGCGCGGTGTCGCCACCCTTCGCGGCGCCGCCGTAGCCGGAATTTTTCGCGGAGGGATCTTCGGTGCAGGTGACGATTTTCTGGGAGGCGCGGTCCCACCAGGCGTTGGAGATGATGCCGCTAAGCGCGGGAAGAGCGCCGGTGGAAATCGTGGCGTGGCCAACACAGGTTTCCGTCTCGGCGTAAGGATAAGCGGCGCTGCGGAGCCAGGCGCCTTGCGTCGAGAGGCGCTTGAGGCCGCCGGTCCAGTGGTCGCGGAATTTGTCGACGTAGTCGGCGCGCATCTGGTCGACAACGAGGACCACGACGAGTTTGGGGCGAGCGGAGCGCACGGCAATTTTAGGCGCGGGTGCGGACGATGGCGAGGAGGAGGCTTGGCGGGCGGAAGCGAAGGGAGCGACGGAAATGAGAATGGCGGCGGCAGGGATTATGCAGGCGATTCGACGAACAGTGCGGAGTGTCATGGGTCCTCGAAAATATGAATTTCAAGAAAGCGAATTGTAGCATTCGAAGGCGGACGGCGGGCAAAGGGTTCGGGCACGAGCGGTAGGGCGGGCGCGCTTTTGAGCATACGGCAGGCTAACAGCAGATCCCTCGTCTCCATCCGCAGAAGGCAGCGGCTGGACTCGGGATGACACGCACAAGCGCGACAGGCGGAGGTGGTTTCACGGGCTGAAGCCCATCGTTCTTGGGCGGTCAAATGTCGGAGCTGAAGCCGTGTCTGCCGACAGGCAGGCTCCGACCCCCTAAAAAGCTCGCGACAGTGACAAGACCGTTCATTTCAAAAAAGGCGGAGCTGCATTAGACTCAGGACTGTTTGAGGCGGAGGCATGAGCAGCGAAATAAGGCGGGAGCCGCGATGGCCGGGCGTGGTGGCGATGATAGCAGCGGGGTGCGTGTACGCGTCGCTGCCAGAGCCACTCTCGGTGGGGCCGAGCTGGGGCCTGCTGGCGGTGATCGTGCTGCTGCTGATTCCGGTGTCGGTGTCGCATGCGCGCGAGCGATATGACGTGGCGCACCTGCTGGCGTTCGCGGTGAACGGCGCAATCATGCTGGCGATGATTGCGTCGCTCGTGTTCCTGATTCAGGGATTGCCGAAGCATACGGAGCCGCCGCAAACGCTGCTGCGATCTGCCGCGGCGCTGTGGGTGACAAACATATTGGTGTTCGCGCTGTGGTACTGGAAGCTGGACGGCGGCGGTCCGCTGGGGCGCGAAACGGGGCGCGGAAAGTGGAAGCGGTCGTTCCTATTTCCGCAGATGATGCCGGGCGGAGACACGTCGTGGACACCGGAATTCATGGATTATCTTTTTCTGGCGTTCAACACGAGCACGGCATTTTCGCCGACGGACACAGCGGTGCTGTCGCGATGGGCGAAGGCCGGAATGATGCTGCAGGCGCTGATTTCGCTATCGATTCTGGCGCTGCTGGCGGCGAGGGCCGTGAATATTTTGTAAGGGGGCAGGAGAGGGCGCTTGCGCGCTGAAATTGAACTGGCAAAAGCAGATCCCTCTCTGCGCCGCGCGCCTTTCGCTTCGCGAAAGGAAAAGCAAAGCGCGCGGCTTCGCTCGGGATGACACACGGTGACAGCGGCAAAGAGCAGAAGAGAGGTCCCTCCGCTGCGTCCCGCGCCCGCGCTGCGCGCGGGAAGAAAAGGACGCGCGGGACTTCGGTCGGGATGACGATCGCGAGGTGGCGAGCTGGAGGCGATTTGAAATTGGAAATTCAAGAGAAAGACGCGGGACGGGCGAGAAACCTCAGGCCTGAGATCTGAGCTACGTAGAGTTGCCGCTTGTAAAGCAAAAGGAGCGGCGCTGGCAGCCGCCGCTCCCAGATGCATTCAATTCCAGGGAATCAGTTAACGCGAACTACGTGCCTTCGTCCCAGGAGGCGAGGTACTGCTCCTGCTCGGGCGTGAGGCGATCGATCTGAAAGCCCATGGACTCGAGCTTGAGCTTCGCGATCTGCTGATCGAGATGCTCGGGGACGGCGTAAACCTGCGGCTTGAGCGTGCTGGAATTCTTCACCATGTACTCCGCCGAGAGCGCCTGGTTGGCGAAGCTCATATCCATGACGGCGGCCGGATGGCCTTCGGCGGCAGCAAGGTTGATGAGGCGGCCATCGCCGAGCAGATAGAGCTTGCGGCCGTCCTTCATCGCGAACTCCTCGACGAATGGGCGAACTTCCCTCTTGCCGCTGGAAAGCTTTTCGAGCGAGGGAATATCGATTTCGACGTTGAAGTGGCCGGAATTGCTGACCACGGCGCCGTCTTTCATGCGGGTGAAGTGGTCGGCGGAGATGACGTTCTTATTGCCGGTGACGGTGATGAAGATGTCGCCGATTTTCGCGGCCTCGTTCATGGGCATCACGCGGAAGCCGTCCATGACGGCTTCGATGGCCTTGGTGGGATTCACTTCGGTGACGATGACGTCCGCGCCGTGCCCCTTGGCGCGCATGGCGATGCCGCGGCCGCACCAGCCATAGCCGGCGACGACGACTTTGAGTCCGGCGAGGAGCAGGTTCGTGGCGCGAATGATACCGTCGAGCGTGGACTGGCCGGTGCCGTAGCGATTATCGAAGAAGTGCTTCGTGAGCGCGTCGTTGACGGCGATGATCGGGAATTTCAGCGTGCCGTCCTTGGCCATGGCGCGGAGGCGGATGACGCCTGTGGTGGTTTCTTCGGTGCCGCCAATCACGTGCTTCAGCAAATCGGTGCGCTTGCTGAGGAGCTGGGTGACGAGGTCGGCGCCGTCGTCCATGGTGATTTGCGGATGATGATCGAGCGCCGCGTTGATGTGCGCGTAATAGGTCGGATTGTCCTCGCCCTTGATGGCGAACGTGGGGATGCCGTAATCCTTCACGAGAGAGGCGGCGACGTCGTCCTGAGTGGAAAGCGGATTCGAGGCGCAAAGCACAACGTCCGCGCCGCCGTCGCGCAGCGTGATGGCGAGATTGGCCGTTTCGCTGGTGACGTGGAGGCACGCCGACATGCGGATGCCCTTGAGGGGCTGGTCCTTAATGAATTGCTTGCGGATCAATTGCAGCACCGGCATGTGCTGATTGGCCCATTCGATGCGGCGCTTGCCCTTATCCGCGAGGGCGATGTCCTTTACATCTCCATTCGTCGTCTTTGTTGCAGTTTCCACAAGAAGCTCCCTTTCGATATCCACGAGGATTCGGTGCAGACAGAGGCGCGGCGGGCCGCGCCCTTACGTCAGAAAATCCTGCCGAGGCGCCGCTAGCTGCGCGAAACGGCAACGGCGCTGGACGAACCAGCCTCCTTGCGAAGGGCGTCCGCCTTGTCGGTGCGCTCCCAAGTGAAACCGGGACCAGTGCGGCCGAAGTGGCCGTAGGCCGCAGTGTCACGGTAAATCGGCCGACGAAGATTGAGCGTTTCGATAATGCCCCGGGGCGTGAGCTGGAAGAGAGCGCGAACGAGTTCCGTGATCTGCGCATTCGGGATGGCGCCGGTGCCGAAGGTGTCCGCCATAACGGAGACGGGCTCGGCGACGCCGATGGCGTAGGCGAGCTGCACTTCGACTTTCTTCGCGAGGCCCGCAGCGACAATGTTCTTCGCGACGTAGCGCGCCATGTAGCAGGCGGAGCGGTCGACTTTCGACGGATCCTTGCCTGAGAAAGCACCACCGCCGTGACGGCTGTAGCCGCCGTACGTGTCGACGATGATCTTGCGGCCGGTGAGTCCCGCGTCGCCCATGGGCCCGCCGGTTACGAAGCGGCCCGTGGGATTGATGTGGAACTTGGTGTGCTTGTCGCGCATCGTGGCCGGAACGACGGGCTCGATCACTTCGTGAACGATCGCGTCGCGGAGGTCGGCGTTGGAAACTTTGTCGCTGTGCTGCGTGGAGATGACGACGCAATCGACGCGAGCGGGACGGCCATCAATATATTCGATGGTGACCTGGGACTTGCCGTCGGGGCGGAGAAAATCGCAGACATTGGCCTTGCGAACTTCGGCGAGGCGCTGCGTGAGGCGGTGAGCGAGCTGAATCGGCATAGGCATCAGCTCGGGAGTCTCATCGCAGGCAAAGCCGAACATCAAGCCCTGGTCGCCAGCGCCGCCCGTGTCGACGCCCATGGCGATATCGGGCGACTGCTTCTTGATCGCCGCGATGACGCCGCACGTGTCGGCGTCGAAGCCGTACTTCGCGCGCGTGTAACCAACGTCGCGGACGACGGAGCGCGCCACGTCGGAAAAGTCGACGTAGGTGCTGGTGGTGATTTCTCCGGCTACGACAATCAAGCCGGTGGTGACCAGAGTTTCACAGGCCACGCGGCCCATGGGATCGTCTTTGAGGACGCCGTCGAGGACGGCATCCGAAATCTGGTCGGCAATCTTGTCGGGGTGACCCTCGGTAACGGACTCCGAGGTAAACAGGAACCTCTCGTCAGCGTGCGGCAAAAAAGTTTCCTCCTACGATTTGAGAGCAAACAGTGGGCCGAATCAATCCGGGGGACCAGTCGGCAGCCAATCGACCGTAGCATGGGGCTGAAAGGGTGTCAATCGTATGCATTAAAAGGGCTTAATTGGGGGTTGAACGGGGAAAAACAGGGCCTGAACGGGGATTTAGGATGGGGGTTGGCCGCTGCATTAGCTGCACTCGACTGCCTCTCGAGGGAAAGCTCTTGCCACACCTGCTGCCTGGAGAAGCACGCCTGCTTAGGGCTTCGCTCCGTTTTCGCCATTGCGGCGATAGAGCAGAAAGGCGCGGATGAAGGGGTCGAGGTCGCCGTCGAGGACTTTCTGGACATCGCCGCGCTCGACTTTGGTGCGGAGATCCTTGACGAGCTGGTACGGCTGCAGGACGTACGAGCGAATCTGGCTTCCGAAGCTGATTTCCGGCTTGGAGGCGTCGAGTTTGCGCAGCTCTTCCTGGCGCTTCTCGAGTTCGGCTTCATAGAGATGCGACTTGAGGAGCTTCATGGCGATCTCGCGATTTTTGTGCTGGCTGCGCTCCGCCTGGCACTGGACGACGATGCCGGTGGGAATGTGCGTGATGCGGACGGCGGTCTCCACCTTGTTGACGTTCTGACCGCCATGGCCGCCGGCACGAAATGTGTCGACGCGAAGATCATCCGGCTTGACGACAACTTCGATCTGGTCGTCGATCTCGGGAACCACGAAGACGGAAGCGAAGGAGGTGTGGCGGCGCGCGGCCTGGTCGAACGGCGAGATGCGGACGAGCCGATGCACGCCGCTTTCGCCAGCGAGCATGCCGTAGGCATTTTCGCCTTCAATCTGGACGGTGGCGGCTTTGATGCCGGCTTCCTCACCGGGCGACGAATCGAGGACGTTCGCGCGGAAGCCCTTGGCTTCCGCCCAGCGGAGGTACATGCGCAGGAGCATCTCCGCCCAATCCTGCGATTCAGTGCCGCCGGCGCCGGGCTTGATGGTAAGGATGGCGTTGAGGCGGTCGCTTTCGCCGGCGAGAAGAGTCTTCGTTTCGAGGTCGGAGACGTAGGTGTCGGCGGAGGCGAGTTCCTGCGCGATGTCGTTGAGCAGCGAATCGCGCTGCGCGTCATTCGATTCTTCCTGCGCGAGGTGAAAATAGGTGTCGATGTCGCTCGCCTTGCCCACAAGGGACTTCTCGGCGTTGATGCGGTCCTCGAGCTGCTTGCGCTGCTGCATCACGGCCTGAGCCTTGGCCTGGTCCTGCCAGAAATTCGGTGCGTTTATTTTCTCTTCGAGGGCGGCTAGCTGTTTGCGGGCGGTGGATTCGTCAAAGATAGCTCCGCACAAGCTCGATGCGCTTGGTGAGCTCGGCGTAGCGCTGCTGGAGATCTTCGATATGCTCAAGCATCGCTAAATTCTACACATGACGCGCGAAATTCGCTACGGCGCTCCGAAAAACGGCGCCTATAATGCGGCTGCTCGAATGGATTCATAAGCGGACGATGGACGGTTGATGGACGGGACAAACGCTTTTTGTTTGCGGCCTCCATAGGCGCTTCGAATTTCGTGCTGCGAACTGGCGAGACAGCGCAGTTCCTCTCAAACCCCTGTGGGGCGGCGCGCTGGGATCGGCCAGACGAATCGATCAAAGAGGCGCGACTGCACTTCCACGACATCCTCACGTTGCACTCCAAATCGCTGCGCTACCCGCAAAGAACGAACGAGTGAGGCGTTTTAGGAGAATCCAAAGCGTGCAAGGTGTAAGTAGATGCCGTGTCGGCGAGGCGTTTTTTAGGCACTGAGGCGGTCTTCGAACTGCTTGCGCTGCTGCATCACGGCTTTAGGCTCGGCCGGATCCTACGCGTGGCTTGGTGCCCCTTTTTGGTCCTGCCTTCGATTTGTGGTGCCCAATGTCGTGGACGGAATTCCTACGCCACACCTCCGTGCCTCACAACCCACTGCCTGAGGTCTCGCTCGACGGCGCAAATTGCTTTGCACTTCGCCACCCCCAGGCCTTCCGACTCATCACTGGGTAGCAGAGCACGTACAAGCAGATACGGCCCCTCGATGAGCATTCCCGCTGAGTTCTCGAAATTCGGCCGCATCTCGACGGAGATATTAGAGACCCGCGCTCCGGGGCGGCCCTCAATGAGCTTCGGCTCAAACCTGAGCCTCGACTGGTCGCTCGATTCCTGAAATTCACGGAAGCAATCCATGCAAGCTGCCAACATTTCTGCCTTGGAAAGGCCAAACTGCCAGTGCTCATCCCATGCGTGGACAGGACCTCCATTCTTCAAAATCTCAACCAAGGGAGTCCCGTGAAGTCGAAACGGCCTGAGGGAAAAGATAGGGTTGTCGGGGCTTCCGGGACGAGGTCCTACACAGTGATGACACTCAACGCGTCTGAGGCTGGGGTTCAACGGGCAGCGTTCTTCGTCTAGCATCGGTTCTAGGGTTATGATAACCCTGATCGAGCTATCCAGGGGATCTCGCCGCGTGCTTGCCGTTAGGTCCATTTCTCTGACCGCTTCTCGCGCCCTCCTCCGATGAAGGCAAGACCCAAAAGCACCATTGAGGCGAGAACGCAGAGCCAAGAGAACCAGTCGCCGAAGCGGGCGTAGAGGGTGAGGTCGCTGCGGAAAGCGTAAGGGGCATCGAGTTCGGTGCGGACGTCGGTGGGAAGGCTGGCGACGATGCGTCCGTAGGGATCGACGTCGACCGTGTAGCCGTTGTTCGTATCGCGCAGAAGCCAGCGGCGATTTTCGACGGCGCGGACGCGCGCCATCATCAGGTGCTGCGGTGGCGCGGCGGAGCGCCCGAACCAGCCGTCATTCGAAATATTGATGAGAAGCTGTGCGCCGTTGTCCGCGAACTGGCGGACCTCGCCCGGGAAGATCGCCTCGTAACAAATGAAGACGCCGAATTTGCCGCCGGGGAGCGGGCCGACGCGATATTCGGTGCCGGGCGTGAAATCGGAAATGTCCGCGGTGAGGCGGCCGGCGAACTTGATCCAGCGGCGCAGCGGGACGTACTCGCCGAAAGGCACGAGGTGGATTTTGTCGTAGGTGAAGACGCGCTGCCCTTCCGGATTCAACAGCACGGCGCTGTTCGACGCCAGATATTTCCGCTCCGGGCTGAGCTTCCAATCGACGACGCCGACGAGAAAATAGCTGCGGCCATCGCGCGCGATGCGCACGGCGCGGTCCGCGAAAGCCGTCTCCTGCAAGCTGAACGGCGCGGGCACCTCGGGCCAAACGATCAGGCCCGGCTGCTTCTGCGCGGCATCGACGCTGATGCGCTCGAGGTCATCGAGTTCGCCCGCGTGAATCGCGAGCCAGTCGTTCGGGTAGTGCTCCGATTGCGGAAAATCGGTCTGGACGAGGTGCGCGACATGGTCGGGGACCGCCTTGGGGACGAAGTAGCCGCCAACGGCGGCGATGAGAATCAGCACGGCAGTGGTGACGAGCAGCGCCTTCCACACGCGCTGGCGTCCGGAGAGAATCGCGTAGGCGAGCAGCGAGCCGTATGCGGCAATGACGAAGCTGAGGCCATAGATGCCGGTCAGCGGCGTCAACTGCACCAGCGCCAGGTTGCCGCTGGCGGCGTAGCCCGTGAGATTCCATGGAAAGCCGATGATGGGCAGATGCGTGCGCGCGAATTCGAGCGTCACCCACAGAAAGGGTGCGAAAAGGCACGCGAGCGCATTGCTCTTTCGCGAAACGAGCGCCACCAGCAGCGAAAAGAAGCAGCACACGATGCCGCCCGCGATTGCCATCAGCCCCAGGATTCCCGCCGACGTGATCGGATCGATGTTTCCGTACTGCTCCATCACCACGGCAATCCAGGGCAGGCCGATTGGATAGAAGACCAGCCCGTGAAGGAATCCATACAGCGGCGAAACGGCGGGCTTCGCTCCGCAGGAGGCGAGCACAAGCATGCCGACGGCGATCCAGGCGAGCAGCGAAAGATTATAGTTGGGGAATGACAGCGCGAGAGCCGCGCCGCTGCCGAGGGCGAGCAGCGCTCGCGTATGCCAGCGGAAATTCATCTAATGCTTGATGATAGCCTTGAAACCTTCGCGGTCAAGCTCGCGTTTCGCGGAATCAGCCTGGGCTTCGTTGGCGTAGGGTCCCACCTGCACGCGATAGAAGCCATCGGTGGTGGGCGTGACGACAAACGAGGGGAATCCTTTTTGCTGGAGCGCGTCAGCCAGAGCAAGAGCGTCGCCCTGCCGGCGAAGTGCTGCCAGCTGAAGCACGATGGAATTTTTCAGCAGCCGCGGCGGCTGGAAATGTGCGGGAACCTTCGTGGCTCCAAAGACCGGCTTTTCAGGGGTGCGCGACGGCTCGGCAGGAGCGGCGGCGGCCGCGGAAGGCTTCGGCGCTGGGTCGAGATGGTTGTCGTCCTTCTTGGTGTAGAAATCCCATTCGTTGGGAGTGGTTGCGGGCGGATTCGCTGCGACTTCGGGAGACTTCGTGGCGGGCTTGGGAGCCGCCGGCCGCATCGGAGGAGAATCCGCGGCGTGCACGGACGTGTCGTACTGCGTGTGCCCCATCACATAGCCAAGCGTGAAGAAGACGCCGCAGAGCAGAACGACGCCGAGAAACAGTCCTACGAGATGCCGGCTCTCGAGAACCCGGTCCCCGCCCCCGCGACTCGCGTTGCCCCTCGCCATTCGCTACTTCTTTCCCCCCGTCATGCTCATCCACTGTGAAATGATGTCGATCGGCAGTGGGAAGATGACCGTTGTGTTTTTCTCGACGCCGATTTCGGTCAGCGTCTGCAAATAGCGCAACTGAATCGACGCCGGCTCCTTCTGCAGCGCCGCAGCGGCTTCGGCCAGCTTCGCCGATGCCTCGAGTTCGCCCGCCGCGTGAATGATTTTGGCGCGACGCTCGCGCTCGGCCTCCGCCTGGCGGGCGATGGCGCGCTGCATCTGCTCCGGAATATCGACCTGCTTGACCTCTACCTTCGTTACCTTGATACCCCAAGGCTCCGTATCCTGGTCAAGGATTACTTGCAGCTTCGCGTTTACCTTTTCGCGCTCGGAAAGAACCTCGTCGAGCTGGAACTGCCCGAGGACGCTGCGAAGGTTCGTCTGGGCGAGCTGCGAAGTGGCGTAGAGATAGTTGGTGACCTGCGACACGGCAAGATTCGCGTCGACCACGCGGAAATAGCAGACCGCGTTGACCTTGACGGAGACGTTGTCGCGCGTGATCACGTCCTGCGGCTGAATCTCGAGCGTCTCGACCCGCAACGAGATGCGGATCAACTTGTCGATGGGCGCGAAGACAAGTTGCAGGCCGGCGCCCTTCGGTTCCGGCACCATGCGGCCGAGACGGAGCACGACGCCGCGCTCCCATTCCTTGATGACGTAAATGCAGTTGAACAACCAGATGAGGAAAATCAGCAGAGCGACTGCCAGCGCGATTGTCACCACGTCCATCTTGAGCTCCTCTGAATCCAGATTCCGGGCAGCGTCATTGCGGCGATTTCACCGGTTCGACATGCAACAAAAGTCCTTCGACTCTTCTGACCCGCACGCGGGCTCCCTGGGGAATGTCGAGTCCATTGGGGGCCGCGGCGCGCCACAATTCGCCGTGCACGAAGACCATTCCCGTTCCGGCGGGCCCCAGGGCCTGCGTGACTTCTCCCTCCTCGCCGACCATCTCTTCCCTGCCGGTTGAGGCTTTCCAGGTGCGCGACCGCAAGACGAGCCGCGCCAAAAACACGATGATGATGGCGAAAGGAATCGCGACGGAAAATGCGAGCCAGGCGCTCACGCCGCCGCCCGTGAGCGGCGAGCGAATCAGCATCAGCGCACCGAGAACCATCGAGATCACGCCTCCGATGCCGAGAATGCCGTGCGTGGGATACTTCGCCTCAAGCACGAACAGCACAATCGCAAGGACGATGAGCAGCAGGCCGGTGAAGTTCACCGGCAGCATGTGCATCGAGAAAAGCGCGAGCAGCAGCGCGATGCCGCCAATCACGCCGGGCGCGAACAGGCCGGGATGCGTGAATTCGGTGTACAGGCCAAGCACGCCGACAATCAGCAGGATGAAAAAGACGTCTGGCTGCACGATGCGCATCAGGATTTTCTCGCGCGCGGTCATTTCCTGTGCTGTGAGGACGGGGTTCGCAAGCGCGAGCTGCGCCGTGGAGCCATCGAGGCGCGTGATGGTGCGGCCGTTGAGTTTCGCGAGCAGGTCCTCGGGGGAGGAAGCAATCAGTTCGATCAGCTTGCCGTCGAGCGCTTCCTTTTCGGTGAAGGCCTTCGCGTCGCTGACGGCCGTAACCGCGAGATCGACGTTGCGGCCGCGCTTCGCGACGTAGCTGCGCAGATAGGCGGTGGCCTCGTTCGTCACCTTCTTGCGCATCGTCTCGTCGATCTGCACGGTCTGGCCGAACATTTCGAATACCGGAGAGGCGGCGCCGGTATCGGTGCCGGGCGACATGGCGTCCACGTCGGCGGAAAGCAGAATGAAGAAGCCGGCGGAAGCGGCGCGCGAGCCGGTGGGGTAGACGTAGGTGACAACAGGCACCTTCGATTCCAAAATCGCGCCGATGATTTCGCGCATCGAGGAGTCGAGGCCGCCGGGCGTATTGATGGTGATCAGGATCAGGCTGGAGTGGTCGCGATTGGCTTGCGCGATTCCGTTGACGATGTATTCCGCCAGCACCGGCTCGATTTCTGAATCGATGCGAAGTTCGGTGACGGCCGCGGCGCCGGAAGGATCGGCAGCGGGGGGCGTGGTTGCATGCGCCGACGAGATCGCGAGCGCCGCAACGATGCATGCGCTCAGCGCGACGCCCAGCCACACGCGGGCGGAAATCCCTGTGCCGCTTGCCTGCAAGTGCCGCATTTCAACCCGTATTATAGGAGATAAATCGCGACGGTGGCGAAGTCTTCTTGCGCGATCGGGTGCCCGGCCGCTTCGCGTTCAAGGAGCCGGTAGCTCAGTTCGTGACGGGCTTCTGGTGATCCGTCGCGTAGGAAGGCGTCACAGTGAAGACGTCGCGGACGCGCGGATCCTTAATCACTTTGGCGAACGCCGGATCGTGCTCGGCGCTGAGGAATTCCCTGTAGCCATCGTCACGCGCGATTTTCAAATAGTGCGCCGAATGCTCCGCGTCTCCCACCAGCGCGTAGGACTTCGCCACGAGAAACGCGAACAGTCCCGGGTCAGTCGTGGTTCGCTGCTGAACCACCGTACCGTTTCCACCCTTGCGGTCGAAAATCGTCGGATCGATTGCGATGGCGTTGCGGAACGCGTCCAGCGCTTCGACATACTTCTTGTCTTCAACGTAGGCGTACGCCAGGTTGCTGTAGATGGTGGCCTGGTCCTGCTTCAGTTCGAGAGCCTTTTTGTAATAGCCGATCGCCTTGCCGTAGTGCTTGCGCTCGTATTCGACGGTTCCGGCGTTGTTGATAGCGCTGACGAAGTGCTTGTCCGCGTGCATCGCCTTCTTATAGTAATGCTCCGCCTCACGCAACGCGATGAGCTGCTGGTAGGCCACTCCCACCTTATTCAGCACTTCGGCATTCTGCGGCGCCTGCTTGAGGATCTCGTCGTACGCGCGAATCGCGTCCACAAACTCTTTGCGCGCCATCAGGATGTCCGCCTTTAATTCAGCGGCTTGAAGCGGCGTCATGGTCGTTTGGGACGGTTCGGCCGCTGATGATTCGGGAGGTGCTGCTTCGGACGTCTGCTGGGCTCGTGCAGGTGAAACCGCGAGTAGGACCAGCGGGATGACAAACAGGAGCGAATGCTTCATGACCCTGCTCCTTCAGGTCCTCGCCGTCGCGGGACCGCTTCCGCGCCTGAGCCTACGGTTGGTCCTGAGGCTGATCCTTAGGTTTGTCCGGAGGCTTCTGATTGCTGCCCCCAAAGATACCAAAAATCTTGTCCAGCAGCCCCTTTTTCTTTTCCGGCACGGGAGCCGGCTGATTCGAGTCACCGGGCTTGGCGCCGGGCGGGAGCGGCTTCGCGTTGGGATTCGGCGGATTGCCGGGAACGTTGGATGCGCTGGCCGCTCCGTTGGCGGGCGGAGGCGGCGCAGGGCTCGAACCGTGGCCGAACAGGTGTGCCAGCCAGGATCCTGGCGACGATTGCGCGTTCTCGCCACCGTGGATTTCGCAGTACTGGCTGGGCTCGCTGCCCGAGACGAAATATTCGGTCGCGGTTTTTGGGCACGAAGCCGTGGCAAGCTGGCCCGTGTCCGGGTCGATCACTTCCTGAATCACGCCCGGCGGCGGCTCGAACTCCTGCGTATTGCGGTACGGCGGCAGCAGCACTGCGCGCTTCATGAACTCGCCCCACAGCGGCGCGGCGGTCACGCTTCCAGTCAACCCCAGATCGCGATTGTCGTCGAATCCGGTCCAAACGACGCAGAGCAAGTTCGAGGTGAATCCGGCAAACCAGCCGTCTCGGGAGCTGCCCGTCTTGCCCGCGGCTGGTGCCGTAAAGCCGACATAACGCGCGTTCACGCCAGTGCCATGATTCAGCACGTCCTCCATCAAGCTTGTCACCAGGAAGGCAACGCGAGGATCGAGCACCGCGTGCGTTTGCGGGTTGTTCGACTCCTCGACCGTGCCGTCCGATCCCACGACGCTGCGGATGAAGAGCGGCTCGGCGCGCGTTCCATTCGTAGCGAACGCGGTGTAGGCAGCCGCCACGTCAACGGGCGTCATTTCATACGCGCCGAGAGCAACGGCCGGCGTCGCCTGAATATTCGAACCCAGCCCCATCTGGCGCGCGACGTCCACCACGCGCTGGTAGCCGATCATCTCCGCCACCTTCACGGTGGCAACGTTCAGAGAGTGCATCAGGGCATCGCGCACGGTCACGGTGCCGTAGAACTCTTCGCCGTAATTGTTGGGCGTGTATTCCTTGCCGTCGAAATCGAATGTCGTGGGAACATCGTCCACCGTGGTGACCGGGGTCACGACCGGCTGCAGATTCTCTGCTGCATTGTCGAAGGCCGCCGCGTAAACGAACGGCTTGAACACCGAGCCGGGCTGCCGGTGCGCCAACGCGTGATTCAGCTGGCTCTCTCCGTAGTTCCGCCCGCCGACGAGCGCGCGGATCTCTCCCGTTCGCGGGTCCATCGCCACCAGAGCCACTTGCACATGCGGGACAGGCTCGCCCTTCTTCTTCCAGATGGCATAGCGCCTTGCGAGCAGCTTATCGATGTTCTCCATGCCGATGCCGACGGCCGCCACCGCCGCCTGCTGCAAATCGGGATCGAGCGTGGTATAGATTCGATAGCTCTGGTCTTCGAGGTCGGTCTCCGAAAACTTCGCCAGCAGGTGATCCTTCACCATGTCGACGAAATAAGGAGCCGTTCCGCTCGCGATGCCGCCCTTCACGAACGCGAGCTGCCCCTTCTTCGCTGTATCCGCGTCGCCCTGCGCGATGTATCCGTCCTCGACCATCTCGCCCAGCACGCGGTCGCGTGCCTCTGTGGCGCGGTCAAGATGGTGCTCGGCCGACGTGTAGCGATTCGGCGCGCGCAGGATGGCCGCCAGGAAGGCGCATTCGCCCAGGTTGAGTTCGCGTACGTCCTTGCCGAAGTAAGCCTCCGCCGCCTCGCCGAAGCCCCGAATCGCGAAGCTGCCGCGATTGCCGAGGTAGACGTCGTTGGCGTACAACTCGAAAATCTGCTGCTTCGAGAAACGCTCGTCGATCTCGATGGCCATGAGGATTTCTTTGGCCTTGCGGCTCCATTCGCGCTTCGTCGTGAAGAAGAAGGTGCGCGCCACCTGCATGTCGATGGTGCTAGCGCCCTGCGCCTTTTCGCCGCGGCTGACGTCATAAACCGCCGCGCCCATTACGCGCACCAGGTCCAGCGCGCCGTGCTCGAAGAACCGCTTGTCTTCCGCCGCCAGCACCGCGCTCACCAAATTCTTGGGCAGGTCCTCGAACCGCACCACGCGCCGCTTTTCGCGCGAGCTGTCGAAGAGGTTCGTCAGCAGCTCCGGCTCCACGTCCGCGAAGTCGCGCTGAACGCCGTTGGGGATCTGCGTGATCTGCGAAATGAAGGGGCCGGAAAAGGTCACCCGGATGGCGTTATTGCCCTTGAAGTAGGAGTCCTCGGACGGCAGAATTTCGATCGAATTCTTCGTCGAGCTAAACTGGCCCGGCGAGCCGGGAACGTTTCCCTCCTGATAGCCCGCCTGCAGGAGGTAATCCTTCAGCTCGGATTCCTTGAGGGTTTCGCCCGCATAGATCCTGCCCGGAGCCGAATAGACGCGCGAGGTGTTCTGGAAGATCTGGCCGGTCAGGCGCTCGTTGAGCATGCGCCCAAACTGAACGTAGTAGTAAGTAAGGACGGACCCCGCGACCAGCAGCAGCACCAGGGCGGTGCACAGCAGCCCGATCCCGATGCGCGACGTCCAGAAGCCTCGTCCAAGCCGGATCTGCAATCGTTTCTCCGCTATTCGGGCAGACTTAAAGAACAGCCAGGAGCCGCGGCCGGGCGAACGCAGCCTGAAGAACTGGATGCCTGTTTCCAGCCCCCACCTGGTGAGAACTCTATTCTAAATCGTATGGTTGTCCGCGTGGGGATGAAATTGCAGATTGAATTGATAAACCGCCAAGTCGACGGGGATCGTGTAGCTCGTTGAGATGGTGACGTTCCCCTGGTCCATCGTCACCTGGATGTCTTCCTCTTTCTTGATGGGGATGGAGAGCTCCTGCGCCTTCTTCCAGATGTCGTCCCGGATGTCGTCCTCGGACTTCTTCGGATATCCGGTCATGGCAAAGCGCGCTTCGCTTTCGATCGAATCCTGGAACTGATAGTTCGCGAAATAAGGGGGAACCACTTTCACCGCGAAGAAAACCACCCCGCCCAGGAACAGCAGGGTCAGCACGAGGTTCAGCCGCGAACCGCCGCGCTCTCGAATGCCTTCTTGCCGCCTCACTATGATTGCCGCCTTCCAGCCCACCGGGATTGCTACGCGAAGGCGCCATCCAAGCGGGTTTTTCAACCGTAGCACGGTGCCCTCGCCGCGAAAAGGCCCCGCCCCGCTTGCTGTTTGCGATGAGTAACCCAGCCGTGCCAGCCTGCCCGGTCTCAGGCTCGAACCCGCCGGGCTTTACCGCGGCCTTGGTCGCTGCGGTATAGTACATAGTTCTCTATTGGCCTCGGAGCCAGACTCAGGGAAACGTATGCTCCTAAAAATCTCCTACACGGGGAATCCAGCTACAGACCTTGGCTACCTGCTGCACAAGAGTCCCGCGCGAGTGCACACGTTCGAACAGGCTTTCGGACAAGTCCACGTTTTCTACCCGGAAGCTTCGCCCGGCCGTTGCAGCGCCGCTTTGCTTCTGGACGTCGACTCCATAGGACTTGTGCGAAATCGACGGGGGCCTGGCGGTGAGGCACACATACTCGAGGAATACGTCAACGACCGCCCGTACGCCGCTTCCTCCTTCCTGAGCGTCGCAATCGCCCGGACCTTCGGCACTGCGATGACCGGCCGAAGCAAGGAGCGCCAGGAACTGGCAGATCAGCCTCTGGAATTGGAGGCACAAATTCTCGCGCTGCCTTGTCGCGGGGGCGAACGCCTTCTGCGTCAACTATTTGAGCCGCTCGGTTACGAAGTGATCGCAAAGCGCCACGCGCTCGACGAAAAGTTCCCGGATTGGGGTGACAGCCCTTATTTCACCGTAACCCTAAAGACTCGGACTCGATTGCAAGACCTGCTGACGCACCTCTACGTGCTCGTCCCCGTGCTCGATGACGACAAACACTATTGGGTTGGCGACGACGAAGTGGAAAAGCTCTTGCGTCACGGCGAGGGCTGGCTCCGTGACCATCCCGAGCGGGAACTCATCGCCAATCGCTACCTGAAGCACCAAAGACGGCTGGCCCGTGAGGTGATTTCTCGCCTGATTGGCGAGGAGGAACCTGAGCCTGACCAGGCAACGGAGACACGCTCCCAGGAAGAGGAGGCCATCGAGAAGCCAATGAGTCTGGCCGAGCAGCGCATCGGCGCGGTTATCGCGGCGCTGCGCGGAAGCGGAGCCAAGCGAGTGATTGACCTCGGCTGCGGCGAAGGCAAGCTACTTCGCGAACTGATGAAGGAAAAAGAGCTCACTGAAATTGTTGGAATGGACGTGTCGCACAGAGCTCTGGAAATTGCGTCCCAGAAGCTTCGTCTCGATGACTTGCCCACAAAACAGCAGGGACGTATCCGCCTAATTCACGGATCGTTGACCTACCGGGACGAACGATTGTCGGGATACGACGCGGCCACAGTCGTCGAGGTGATCGAACACCAGGATCCGCCGCGTCTCGCCGCCTTCGAGCGGGTTCTCTTTGAATTTGCAAGGCCGAGAACCATTGTGGTGACAACGCCTAACGTCGAATACAACGTCAAGTTTGAGACGCTGCCCGCCGGGCGGATGCGACACAAAGACCACCGATTCGAGTGGACTCGCGCGGAGTTTCAATCCTGGGCCCGGGCAATCGCTGAGCGTTTTCATTATTCCGTACGTTTCTTGCCGGTCGGTCCTGAAGACCCGACGCTGGGCGGTCCGACGCAGATGGCGATTTTCGAGACGAAATGAAGTTGGCGATTCCAGAACTCGCGGTGGTCGCTCTGGTTGGCCCGTCGGGGTCCGGCAAGTCGACGTTTGCTCGAAAGCATTTCCGGACGACTGAGGTTCTTTCCTCCGACTTTTGCCGGGGGCTGGTCTCGGACGACGAGAACAGCCAGGCCGCCACCAAGGACGCGTTCGAAGTTCTTCATTTCATCGCGTCCAAGAGGCTTGCCGCTGGCAGGCTTGTAGTGATCGACGCCACGAACGTGCAGCCGGAAGCTCGAAAGCCCATCATCGCTCTGGCTCGTCAGTATCACTGCATTCCGACTGCAATCGTCTTCGATCTGCCGGAAAAGGTTTGTCATGAACGAAACCGTAATCGACCTGACAGAGACTTCGGTCCTCACGTCATCCGCCAGCAAAGCCGGCACTTGCGGAGCGCGCTCCGCCTGCTCGAGCGCGAAGGTTTTCGCCGAGTCCACATCCTGCGTTCTCCGGAAGAAGTGGACGCTGCGGAAATCGTGCGCGAACCTTTGTGGAACAACTTGAAGCAAGAACATGGCCCCTTCGACATCATTGGTGACGTGCACGGTTGTTGCGATGAACTCATAGAGCTGCTGACCCAACTCGGTTACTCCATTGAAGCGCACTCGGACGGCAAGGAGCCCGCCGGCTATAGCGTGAAGCCCCCCGAAGGCCGGAAGGTGGTTTTCCTTGGCGACCTCGTCGACCGGGGGCCGAGAATTCCAGACGTATTACGGCTGGTGATGGGAATGGCGCAGGAGGGGACCGCGCTTTGCGTTCCCGGCAATCACGACATCAAGTTGGTGCGCAAGCTCCGTGGCAAGGATGTCCAGCTTACGCACGGGCTCGCGGATTCAGTGGAACAACTCGACAAGGAGTCCCCGGAATTTCGGGCGCGCGTGGCTGACTTCCTGAATGATCTTGTAAGCCATTACGTGTTGGACGACGGTAAGGTGGTCGTCGCCCACGCCGGGATGAGAGAGGAGATGCAGGGACGCGGCTCTGGAAAGGTGCGCGATTTCGCTTTGTTCGGAGAAACAACGGGGGAAACCGACGAATTTGGGCTACCAGTGCGTTACAACTGGGCTGCAGAGTATCGTGGCAGCGCAATGGTGGTATACGGCCACACACCGGTGCCCCGGGCCGAGTGGCTTAACAGGACCATCAACATCGATACCGGTTGCGTTTTTGGGGGCAGCCTCACAGCACTCCGCTACCCGGAGCGCGAGCTGGTTTCCGTTCCTGCGCGCCGGGCTTACGCGAAGCCCGCCAGACCTCTCGTCGAGACGGCGGAGCCAACGGGACTCACATCGCAGCAGCTACATGATGATGTGCTGGATATCGCGGACGTGCTTGGCAAGCGAATCGTCACGACCCGGCTTCACCACAACGTGACAATCCGCGAGGAGAACGCGCTGGCGGCTCTTGAAGTCTTGAGCCGGTTTGCGGCGAACCCTAAATGGCTGATTTATCTTCCTCCGACCATGGCGCCCACAGAGACCACGACGCTTGCGGGGCTCCTCGAACACCCAGGAGAAGCTTTCGCATATTTTCGGCGCGAGGGTGTGCCAAGCGTTGTTTGTGAAGAGAAGCACATGGGTTCCCGCGCTGTTGTGATCATCTGTCGCGATGAAGATGCCGCCCGTCGCCGCTTCGGCGTGGTCGGAGAAGGAATTGGAATTTGCTACACGCGGACCGGCCGGCGATTCTTTGACGATGCAGCGATTGAAAAGGAATTCCTCAAGAGAGTCCACCACGCAGTCGATCGTGCTGGTTTTTGGGAAGAGTTCAAAACCGACTGGATTTGCCTCGATGCGGAGTTGATGCCGTGGTCCGCCAAAGCGCAGGAGTTGCTGCGCCGACAGTATGCGGCCGTGGGGACGGCCGCGAATGTCGCTCTCACGGAGACGGTCTCTTCGCTCGAGAACCTGGCTTCTGCGAATCCTGACGCGCTGACCCTCCTCGATCATTACCGGAAACGTCTCGACGCCGCGAAGCGCTACGTCGACTCCTACCGTCGCTATTGCTGGCCGGTTAATTCGGTCGACGACCTGAAGCTTGCCCCCTTTCACCTCCTGGCGACTGAGAGTCAAGTCCACGTTGAACGCGATCATGAATGGCACATGGAGAAGCTGGCGGAGCTGTCGAAGTCCGGCGAGGGTCTGCTTCTGGCAACGCCTCATAGGAAGGTCGACGTCACCAACACCACTAAAACGGACGAGGCAAGTCGATGGTGGGAAGACCTTACGGGTCGCGGCGGCGAGGGCATGGTCGTAAAGCCGCTCGCATTCATCGTGAGAGGCCGGCGCGGATTGGTGCAGCCAGCGGTGAAATGTCGAGGACCTGAATATCTGAGGATCATTTACGGGCCTGAGTATCTCTTGCCGGAGAATCTGCAACGGCTCCGGCAACGATCGGTTACCGCGAAACGCTCATTGGCGCTACGTGAATTTACGCTAGGGATCGAAGCGTTGGAACGCTTCGTCCGGCAGGAACCGCTGCGGCGGGTTCACGAATGCGTGTTCGGCGTTCTGGCTCTCGAAAGCGAACCAGTCGATCCGCGCTTGTAGCCGCGGGATGTTGCGCAAATGCGTCAGAAAATGCCGGCGAGGAGCCGGCGGCGCTCCGGCGCCGGGAATCGCTCGATCGCGTAACGCAAGGTGGTTCGGGGAATCCGTTCATAGTGTCGCTGAAGGAATTTTCTCAGGCGGGTATCAGAGATTTTGCCCGTCTCCCGCAGCATCCATCCCACCGCTTTGTGAATCAGGTCGTGCTGATCGGACAGCAGCTTTTCCGCGATTCGGAACGTGTCTTCCAACTCGCCCTCCCGGATCAAAGCGACCGTCGCGACGATGGCGATCCTCCGCTCCCAAACGAGCTTGGACTCGGCGAGCTTGTCCAGCACCGCGCGTGGCTTCGTTTTCAGGTGTTCTCCGACGATGTATGGCGCCGAACCGTCGACGAGATCCCAGTTGTTTGCGCAGCGCGTGTGGCCAAGGTAGAAACGGAAGATCTTCTCACGCTGATCCGATTCGCCGCGCGAGTATTGCGCGACCAGGATCTCGAATCCCGCGGACCGGTGCTCGTGAATCGGCGAGCGCAGGAGCCTTTCAACGTCTTTGAGGCGGAGATTACGATATCGAAGCGCGATTCTACGAAGGTCCGGCGTACTGATGCCGAGAAAGCGGTCGCCTTCCCCGTACTGACCCTTTCCAGTCTTGAAAAACCATCGAGAGACGGCCGCGCGCTTTGGGTCAGCAGCCGCGCCAAGCTCACGGACGATTCCGGCAAAGGCTACGCGCGCCGGCGCCTGATTGCGATTTGCTCGCTTGGGCATGTGGAAGCGTTGAGCAGGAATCCCTTGTTCTGGTCCAGGGGCCAGGGAGCAGCTTAATATGCCCGGGCGAAGATGGCCCTCTCGGTGGCCGCTGCGCCGCAATGGACGCACTTCCCTGAGCCGCCGCTCTGCGACGCGCCGCCCAGCGTCTGATCGAGCGGGATGCATCGCATCGTGGCTTTCGTTTCTTCCTTGATCTTCGCTTCGCAGTCGCCGGAACCGCACCACCACGCGTACGCGAAGCCCTTTTCCACGGCCTGCTTGAAAGCGGCGTAATCCGCCGGCTCCACTGTATTCGCTCTGCGGAACGCCAGCGCACGGTCGAAAAGCGATTGCTGGATTTCGCCCAGCAGTTGCACCACCGACGCACCAATGCCCGCCTGCGGTACAAATGCCTTCCCTTCCTTGCCGGGCCGGTCGCGCCGCGCCAGCACGACGGACGCCTTCGCCACGTCCTTGGGCCCCAGCTCCATTCGCAGCGGCACGCCGCGCATCTCCCAGTCGTTGAACTTGAATCCCGGGCTCATCCCCTCGCGCTCGTCCATCTTCACGCGCACGCCCGCGTCGACCAGCTCTTTGCGGAGGCGCCGCGCGTTTTCGAGCACGGTGGCCTTTTCCTCGTCCGTCTTGTAGATCGGGACGATCACCAGTTGGAAAGGCGCCAGCCGTGGCGGCAGAATCAGCCCCTGATCGTCGCCATGCACCATGATGATCGCGCCAACGGTGCGAGTTGAGAGACCCCACGAAGTCGTCCAGCAATGCTGCAGCACACCGGTGTTGTCCAGATACCGAATCTCGAACGCCTTCGCGAAATTCTGACCCAGATTGTGCGAGGTGCAGAACTGGAGCGCTTTTCCGTCGCCCATGATCGCTTCGAGGGAATAGGTGATGTCGGCACCTGCAAATTTCTCGGCATCGGATTTGCGCCCCGGAATCACGGGAATCGCCGCCTCTTTCACCGCGAAATCCGCGTAGACGTCCACCATTTGGCGCGTTTCCGTCTCGGCCTCTTCGGCGGTCGCGTGCGCCGTGTGCCCTTCCTGCCAAAAAAACTCCAGCGTCCGCAGGAAAAGCTTCGTGCGCAGCTCCCAGCGCACCACGCTGTTCCACTGATTGATCAGCACCGGCAGGTCGCGGTACGACTGGATCCACTTCGCGTACGCATGCCCGATGATCGTTTCTGAAGTGGGGCGAATGACCAGCGGCTCTTCCAGCTTTTCGCCACCGCCGTGAGTTACCACCGCCAGCTCCGGCGAAAATCCCGCCACGTGCGACTTTTCCTTCTCAATGAAGCTTCGCGGAATCAGCAGTGGAAACGCCGCATTCACGTGCCCGGTCGCCTTGAACCGCCCATCGAGCGCCGCCGTGATGTTTTCCCACAGCGCCCAGCCGTACGGACGCACGATCATGCAGCCGCGCACCGGGGCGTAATCTGCAAGCTCCGCCCGCAGCACCACCTGGTTGTACCACTCGGAATAATCCTCGCCGCGCGTGGGCAGCTTCAGATCAGCCATCGCCTGTCGTCACCTCGTCAAACACAACCACACGATAATCGAGTTAGGTTAGGGAACTCCCGCATCGAAGTCAAACGAGGGTTCGCCCAGAAGGCAGGGCCACGCAGCACTATGCCGCTGAAGAATCCGCTCTCTCGCCGCGCGTCGCGCGCGCAATCAGCATCGCAATCGTCAGCCCGATGCAAAGCAGCAGGGCCAGCACGCCGTTGATCAGAGATATCGCCGCCGGGGGCCTCGTTCGCGGCGGCACACGCGAGAGCGGCACCACCACATAATTCATCACCACGTAGACCACGCCCCCGTACAGCAACCCGCAAAGCGCAGGCCGCTTTACCAGAATCGCCAGCTTCCGGCTCGCCGCGTAGAAAATCGCGGTCCAGCTCAGCGCGATCAAATAGTGCAGCACCACTCCCAACGCCACGGCCGCCGCTCCCAGCTCCACCGCCGCCTTCACGCCTATCAGTCCGCTCGCGATATATCGAAAGACCATCGCCGGCGCAACTCCGCGAACGCCGTTGAATATCAGGGCGTCGCTAATGTCGAGCGTTCCCGCGATCAGCCCCACCCGCAGAATCAGCCAGAGCGCAGCCGTCGCGCCCGTTCGCGACGCCGCCATCGACTCAGCCGCATGGTCCACTGTAGCCACTCTCTCCTCCCGCGCTTCCCGCTTGTGCCGGCCAATTCTGCCACCCACCCGTTCCAAAGTCGCGCAAGTTTCGACGGCCCCGAGCACGTTTCGGCAAAAAAGCAGAGAAGCAGCAGCGAAATGAATCCAAGGGGAGTTAGCGCTTTTTTCTCGTGCGTGAAGGGCTAAACCATTGTAGTGTACACCCCGCGCGTGGTCCCTCTACCAGCGCCTGCTTGATCCAGGAGAAATCGAATATGAAAACGCGCCGCGCGGTTCCGATTCTGCTCGCCGCCGGAATAGCCCTGATCGCCGGGGCCTTTGCGCCGCAAGCCTTCGCGCAGGATACAGACACGGTCCACCACGCGAAGCAGGTTCTGGGCCTCGAGGGAATCAAACACAATACAACCGGGACGCTCACGATCGACAAGGGCACCCTGGAGTTTTCAAGCGGCGCTCTGAAGGCAGACGTGCCGGCCACCTCGATCACCGAAGTGCTGATGGGGGCCGACACCCAGCGAACGATTGGCGGGACGATTGGCACGCTGACCATGTTCGCACCGTATGGGTCCGGAAGGTTCCTCAGCCTCTTCCGAACCAAGATCGACACGCTCTCGATAACGTATGTCGACGCCTCGGGCGGCGTGCATGGCGCGGTGTTCACGATGCCGTCGGGCAAGGTCGTCGCGGCAAAGACGGCCCTGCTGGCGCAGGGCGCAAAGACGAGCGTTCCCATGACTCCCGGAACCAGCACGCAGCCTATGCCGTCGTCGAAGCCGCAGGAGAGAAAGCCATGAACATGAAAAGAACAGCACGCCTCGGCGCCTTTTCGTTTGCCGCCATCCTGCTTCTCGGCGGAGCCAGCGGGTCCGCGCAAGAGAGTATGCAGCCCAAAATCAAGGCATCCTCGATTCAAATTCTCATGGTCGGGTCCAACGAAGTGGATCTCCCGCTTCCGTTTCAGGTGGCGCTCTACGAAAACGTGATCGAGCAGGTGCAAAAGACCAAAAAGTTCGAGCACGTGTACCGCGATGGAGACCATGCGGCAGCGGACGCGCCCGATCTGATTATCCTTCACACGAATGTCTTCGGATTTAAGAGAGGCAGCGAAGAGGAGCGCCAAGTGACCACCGTCGCCGGCGCCACCCAGATCAAAGTACATTGCCAGTTCACGGACAAGAGCGGCAAGTCCGTGCTCGAGCAGGACGTCACCGGGAACGTGCGCTTCCTCGGCGGCAATCTGAGAGCTACGTACGACTTCGCGAAGAAGGTGTCGGATATCGTCGTCAAGAATTTCTCGTAAAGCGCAGTCGAGCGCCGAAAGCAGCTCACGCCGCCGGGTCCGCACCGGTTGCTGTATCAGCAAAAAGGAGAAGTCGATTTGAGGAATCGCCGGCTGATGGCCTGTCTGCTGACCTTAATCGGATCTGCCATGGCGGCATTTCCCGCTTGGGGACAGGGAGCTGCCGGCGCTGGTACCGCTTCGCAGCCGGCGCACCGCGGCTCGGCAACCAGTTCCTCATCAACCGCAGCAGCGCAGGTCGAACCGATTGCCGTCTATCACCGCCCCACCGAGCGCGAGAAAATTCGCAACTTCGCCTTCAACGCGTTCGGCCCTTATCCCTTTCTTACCGCGATTGGCAGCGCCGGCATTCAACAGGCGTACGGCACTCCGCCCGAATGGGGCCAGGGCTGGGATTCCTTCGGCGTGCGCCTCGGCAGCAACTACGGAATCCAGCTGATTACCACTACAACGCGCTACGCCGTCGCGGAAGCATTTCGAGAGGACACGATCTACTACGCTTGCTCCTGCTCGGGTTTTTTGCCTCGGTTGGGTCACGCGCTCATCTCCACCGTCACGGCGCGGCGCGGCAGTGATGGCCATCGCGTGTTTTCTCTCGCCGCCATTGGTGCGCCTTATGCGGGGACGATGTCCGCCGCGCTCGGCTGGTATCCCGGCCGCTACGACGCGATGGACGGATTCCGCATGGGAAATTACAACCTCGCTGCCGCTGCGGGCCGGAACGTCGCCCTCGAATTCATTTACGGCGGCCCGCACACAGTCCTCCACCGCCTGCACTTCCCCGGCCTGCACGGCCACGCCGCCGATTCCAACTAGCTAAAACCGTCGGTGGATTCGCAGCATCGCCGCCTCACGCGCAAACGCGCTCTACTTCGATCCCAACTTCACGCGAACCGTGCGCGTCTCGTAGTCTACATTTGTGAACGGAATCTTCAGCGCGTATCCGCCGTCGATTTTCCGCAATTCGGCGCCCTCGGCCGTCAGGTTCGTCAGCGACGTCACCAGATCTAGCGTGCTGTGCGCCGCCGTTCCGGCCACCGTGAGTTCGAAGCCATCCTCGCCCGTAGGACTGATCCGCATCACTTTCGCCGATTCGTTTCGGTCGCCCATTCCGAGTCGCACCGTGGGCGGAACGATTCCGACGCCGCCGTCGTACTCCACCACCACCTCCGCATCTGCCCGCAGCGTAAACTTCAGTTCCGCCCCATTCGTCCCGCCCCGCGCCGCCACGCGAAAATCCGCACGCTTGCCACCCAGAGTCACGCGCCGCACCTTCGCCAGCAGCGGCACGGGCACCTTGACGTCCGCCTCGAGCGGCTCCGCCCCCTCGACCTGCAGCTTCAGGCTCATCTTCCCTGCCTCCTGCCTCACCTCGCCTGACACGCGGTCCGCGCCCGCCACATAACCGGAAAACCGCGCGAAGCTCCAATTCGCCGGAATTTGCGGCGCAAATTTCAGCACGCGCCCACTGCCGCTCGCGTCCTCGTCCGTCTCGAGCCCCAACAACCCTCGCACCGCCGGCACAACCACCCCCACCGACGAAAATAGTTGATGCGGCACCGACCGCTCGCCCCCCAGATACCGATCGCCGTTCATGTGTTCGGGCATGTCGCCGGGGGCCTGCAATCCCGTCAGCCGTGCGCAATTCCGCCATGCCGCAAATCCCGCGACCGGATTGCCGTGCGCAAATTCGGCCCAGCTCACGAATGTATCCATGAACGGCCACGCCGTCCCGTTCTGGTAGCTCACGGGGTCGTAGTAAGGGCTCTTGTTTCCAAACGACCGCTCCGCCCAATCCGTCGCCAGCTCCGGCGACGCCAGCTTCGCCACATCTCCCGCTGCCTGCTCGCCCTGAATCTCCGGCGTCAGGGCCAGCGCCACCGACGACCAGTCCGCCACCATGTCGTCGCGCCTCCGGTCGGCCGTCTGGCCGAACGCAAAGAATTTCCCCTCGGGGTTCCACCACTCCTTTTCGAGCGACGTCCTCGCTTTCGCCAGCAGCGCCTTCGCGTCCGACTCCCCTTGCGAGTCGCCTTCCGCCGCCGCGAGTTTCGTCATCGCATCGAGTCCCGCCAGCCACGCGCCTTCGAGATACACGTCCTTCACCACTTTTCCTCTCAGCACTCCCGCTTCCACCGCCGCCAGTCCCGCCTTCGTGTTGTCCATCAGCCCGTCGCGAGAATCGATTGTCGTCAAGCAGTAGGCGTATGCCTTCCTCGCAGACTCCCAGAATTCATCCAGAAATTTCCGGTCGCCCGTCCGGCTCCAATACTGCTCGATCGAGTACAGGTAGAACGGCGTCGTGTCCGCGTGATAGTAGGCGTAGTGATATTTTCCGAACCAGTCGATGATGCCCACGCTCTGCGTCATCTCGTGCATCATCTTTCCGTCGTCCCGCTGGCGCGCCTTCAGGAACCGCAGCGCCTGGAGCGCCCCCGCCGTATCGCCGTAATCCTCCAGTGCCCAGCTCGACATCAGCGCATCGCCGCCAAACCACCAGTCAAATCCCGGCCGCTCTCCGCTTCCCGCTTGCCCATAACCGGCCACCAATCCGCATCCGTACGTGTCCTTGCACACCCATCCCGCATCCAGCGCCGCCTTCGCCCACGTGAACGCGCGGTCCAGCTCCGCATCCTGCGTCTCGATCCGCATTGTGCGCGCCAGAAAATCTCGGTGGTACGCCGCGCCCTGCTCGTATAACTCGCCCGCGTGGTCCAGCACACGGTGATAAATTTTCCGCGCTTTTGCCTCGCCCTCCATGCTCAGCGCCATCACCATCGGAATCAGTTGCGTGCGCGCCTGCTCCGCGGTCGCCCGCACCTTCAACTCCATCTCCCCGTTGATGATTCCGTTGTCGACGAATTCCGTATACGCGCTTACCGCCGGAGACCCGATCATCGCCGTGGGCGCACTCGTCCCGTCCGTCAGGCCAAACGCATGATCATCCGCCATCCAGAACGTGTACTGTCCCCCCAGGCTCGCCGGCCACATCGGCTTGAAGTCCGGCACGAATTTTGCCGTGATCGTCAACGGCTTGTTGCTGTCGATGTCGAAGAAAATCACCGCCGCCGCATCCTCCCGCGGCACCCAGATCGTCTCGCGCACCGTAAATAAGGGATGCGCGTAGACCAGGGTCGTCGATTCCGGCCGCGCGATCACTTCGTACAGATAATTCTCGCCGCGCACCGGCTCCACCATCCCGTCCTGCTGAAACTCCAGGTGAAATCCGTGCAGCACCTTGATGGGATAAATCCACGCCTCGAACGTCCCGTCCTGCTTGCCCAGAATCGCCGCGCGATGCCCCGTCGCGTCGAAATACTTCAGCGGCTGCGCCGGTGCGCGCCACTCGAGCCCGCTCTGCGGCATTTCGAATCGCGCGATGCCTTTCGCCCCATCCCCAGGCTTGCCCACTACTGTCTGCGCCGCCACATTCGCCGCCAGCACAGCGGCGCCCGCACAAACTGACAGCAGCCCAGCGTATCGCTTCAGCGCTGCGAAAAAACTCTCCTCCTCAAATGTCATGCCAGTCTCTTCTCCGGTGTTTCAATTTTGCGCCGATGCTATGGGCGGAGTCGGGCAAAGTCAACCAAGCCTCTCGCCCTCATCTTTATTCCAACGTCGACATTGGCCCCAAGCCGCGCCGGTGATAAACTCGCATTATGCCTCACACAAAGCCCACCCGTTCCCGGAGGAAACACATGGCCAAGAACAAGAAGCTGACGCAAGCCGCGGAAAAAATCGGTTACGTGATGGGAAGGGCCGACCGCAAAGCCCATCAGGTGATGCGCGCCGGCAAGCTCGCCAAGAAAGAGCTCACCGCGCTCTCGAAGCAAGTCGAAGCTCTCAAGAAGCAGTTGGATAAGTCCACGAAGAAGCTCAGGCGCGCTCTCGCCTGAGGCTTCCTAAAAACAACGCTACCGCCCGGCGTTTTCTCCGGTAGGCGCGGCGCTGTCTCGGCGCAGTGTTCGTTTTCCTTTTCTACTGCCACAGATCGACTCGCTCGATGCAGCCATCCCTATAGTAGATCCGCACGTGTGATCCCGCGTGCACCATGCCTCGTCCGTTGCGGTCGTTCTGAAAGCACGGCGATGGCCCGCCAACAAGATATGAGAAGCGCACCCCTCCCACCTGGAATGATTCCATGCCCTGCAGCAGCACCGGCGCCGGATGAAAATCGTCCACCGTTCCTTCGACCATTCGGCTTTGCCCGCTCTGATAGATCCTCCGGCCGGCCATGAATTCCGGCACCAATTTGCTCGTCCCCATCAGGAGCAACAGGGCTCCCACGATCGCGCCCAGCGCACCAATCAACTGAAGCTGCGGGCGCCTCCGCGAAAAGCGCACCAGCAGAAGACCGGCTGCCACAAGGATCATCGGGCGCAGCAGCGCTAGCCACGGAAACGATTTCATCCCAATCTCGAAAATCGTGTGATAGTCGTGCGTCATGCGGCAAGCAGCTGGGCGTATCTGGATTCAACATAACACTCCTCTCCGCGATAAATCGGCGGCTACCATTTTTCCGTTGGCGTTCTAAATAGTTTGTCTTGAAGATTCTGCACTGGCCGCCCGCTAAACGTCGCTGCATCGCGCTCTCGCTCCCCTTCCGTGTATAGTCGCCGCATGGATTCCCCATCCGCTGCTTCCACCCCAAAATCCCCGCGCGGCCTCACGGTCTTCGGCATCTTTATCCTCTTCGCCATGACGATGGCATGCTTCGCCGGGATAACACTCGGTTGGCCGGGAACTTTTCTCGATCCCATCTGGAAGCTGAATCCCCGGGCGTACGCGCAGCTCGCGCCGCTCGGCAAAATGGTGGGAGTCCCCTTCCTGCTGCTAGCGGTGGTCGCCGCTGTCACCGCAGTGGGCTGGTTCCGGCGGCGCCGATGGGGATGGTGGTTTGCGGTGATTGGGACTGCAGTTCAGGCCGCGGGCGATCTCTTCAACGCGCTCTCGGGGCGCTTCCTCGCGGGAGCCTTTGGCGTCTCCGTCGCAGGACTGATTCTCTTTTATCTTTCGCGGCCTCGCGTCAAGTCTGCATTCGCCGCACGACCGCGCTCGTAGCCCGCATCGAGCATCGCTACTGCAGCGGAGTCATCGTGGTCGAGCAGTTCGGCTTCGTGGTCTTCGGTTTGCCGTTCGTGGTGTACCGGATCACGCCGGTCGCGTCCGTGCAGAATGCCCGCTGGCCTGTCAGGCCGACGTCAATCGGCGTCGCCGTCACTGCATAGCCGTCGTCGAAACCGTATCCGCCCTTGCACGCGCTGTTCGCTTTGGTCAGCTTCAGCGTTCCCTTCACCCATGCGAACGTGTATCCGCTCTTCGTGCCCGTTGTAAGCACCGCATCGATCAGCTCGGCGTTCTCGCACGTCGCCGGACCCGGGCCCGTCGTGCCAAGCGCGTCGAGCGACGGCGGAAAACCGTTCGCCCACGTCGACTCGTATAGAACCGCTGCCGAATTGATTGTCCGCAGCGACGCCACCGCCGACGCTTCGTTCGCCGCCATGCGCGCGCGCATCAGGTTCGGTATTGCAATCGCCGCGAGCGTCAGCAAAATCGCCACGACAATCAGCAATTCGACCAGAGAGAAGCCTTTTTCGCCCAGTCTCATGCATTCACCGCGAAGAGCGCCTAGGAATCAGGACAACCCGGCAAAATGTTCCGCGCCTTGCCAATAGCACTGTCTTAACTAGCTTACTTGTTCGTTTGGACGAGCGGCACTCTGCGGATGGGCGGCGCGTGCCCAAGTATGTACGGTACCGTACAGAATATGTAACGCTGAAAGGCTTCTTGCTTGACCCTTCGAATTGTGCGGAATACGTTTGTATGGGGTCAACTTTTTCCGGAAATCATAACCATGAGCGCCGATCCAATCGCATTGCCCGATCTCGCCACCGAACACCGCAACCAGCAAATCGATCGCGACCTCAAGAGCCTCGGCTGGTACGACTGGTCGCTGTGGGGCCTCGCCCTCATCATCATCCTCGCGATGACGGCCACCCTCGCCGCTGTCCTCGCCTCGCGCCAGGATCCCAGCGACTCTTTCTTTCAGTTGACGATGGGCCAGTCCATTCGCGGCCTTCTTGGCCTCGTCCTTCTCTTCACCCTCTACACCTTTTACCAGCAGCTTCAGCTCAGAAAAACCCGCTTCCGCCTCTCCCGGCAGATGCAAGTTGCCGCACAGCAGCACGAGCGCGCCGAACGCCTCCTCGCTCTGGCCACGCCGGACGAGCTCACCGGCCTGCACAATGAGCGCTTCGGAATGATGCGCATCTCTTCCGAAATGTCTCGCTCCCGGCGAAGCAAGACTCCGCTGAGCCTTCTCATCTTGAGCTTGGATGATTTCGTGCGGATGGATGAGCGGTACGGTCTCGCGGCCTCGGATTCCGCGCTTCTGACCTTCGCGGAGCATGTCACGCGCGCGATTCGCGGCTGCGACCTCGCCGCCCTCGCGGGCAACGGCGATATCATGGTGATTCTGCCGGATTGTCCGCTGCAGCAGGCGCCCACCGTCGTCAAGCGCCTCTCGGATATGAAAATGGAGGTCGGCGGCAAGATGATTCCGCTCGCGGTCACCGCTGGCTCGGCTGGCTACAAACTGGAAGATACGCCGGAGCTGTTGTTCCAGCGCGCGCGCCAAGCAGTCGACGCCAAGAGGCAGCCTTCCTCGGGCAAACTCCACCCCGTCGCCTGAACTTCACCTCTTGCCTTTATCGACGCTTTACTTCGCTCGCACGTTCCTGAGACCCCCTTGCCTCACCGCGGTCGCCATCACCTCAAAATGCCCGCCGCGCAGCAAGCTCGCCACTCCCACGAAGGCACGCGCCGGAAACGGTGCGTGAAAGTAAGTCCGGTATACCTTATTGAACGTGTCGTAGAGGCTCAGGTCCGTGCAGAAAACCTGGACCGACACGATATCGTCCATCGTCATTCCCTGGCTCTCCACCACCTTCTTCACGCCTTCCATCGCCAGCCGCGCTTCCTCTTCCGCGCTCGCCGGAGGTTTGCCTGTCGCGTCGAGTCCGATCGTGCCCGCCACATACAATGTGTTTCCCGCCAGCACTCCTTCGCTAAACGGCAGCGCGCTCATGTCCTCGGATCGGTTCAATGTCACGTGTTTGCGCTCTAACCGCGTCTGCCCCGCCACCACTCCCGCCACGATCAGCACCATCACCGCCAGTCCAACGCACGTCCTCTTCATCGCTTTCTCCCCTCTTGGATTTCCCCTCGGCGCGGAGCCTACCACCGGCGTTGACCCGCGACAATATCAGGCCGCTCAGATCAGTGTTATCCTAACGTTTACGAGCACCTAACCACTTCAGGCAGAGCGAGCTCCCTTCGGAGGCAAAGCCTTGGAGAGCCAGCCAAATGCATCTAGACGCAGGGAAAATCTGACGGCATTCGGGTCTCTTGCACTCGCGGGGCTATTCGCTGGCATTTTGATGGTCGCCTTCGAGAGCGTTCTTCCCGGCGCCGCCGAGGATCTCTACGCAGCATTCTTTGGTCTCTTTGTTGTTGGATACTTCGTCGGGTTCCGCGGCTTGCGTTCGCCTTGGAAGGCGATGGGCTTTGTGGCCACATCGGTGTTGGCTTACATCGTAGCCTTCTGGGCATGCCTAACAGTTCCCGTTAACGTGAAGTTCCTCAGTTTCATGAGCTCCGGCTCCGTGTTCGTCTCGACGGCAGGACTTTTCGTCGGCGGTTTCGTCGGAGCTGCAATCCTCCTCGCAGGGTTCTTCTTTTTCCTCTCCGACCGAAAGGAATGGCGGCTCTTTGTCGCCAAGGCTCTCCCCTTTTCCCTGATAGCCGGGCTGGTCGCTGTGTTCGCATGGAAAGCCGGAAGCTTCTTGGGGGCGCACTTCGGTCGCACCCCGGCCAGCTCCGACTGGGACATTGACCTTCTGCATATCCTGTGGCAGGCCGCCGTCGCCGCTTCGTTCGGCTTTTTTCTCCCACGCGCGTACACACCCAGTCGTCGAGTCGAGTGATAGTCTGTCGCTCCGCTGCATCTCGTGCCTAGCCTTGCCATTCGCTGCGGAATTCCGCCGTTCGCTCGGTTGCTTCCGCTCATTGAATACACCTTGCACGGGATAAGGGTTTACCTTATTATGGGTGCATGAACATCACCCTGTCTCTGGACGACGACCTCGTCAAGGAAGTTCGAAAAATCGCCGTCGAGCACGACACGACCCTGACGGGCCTTGTCCGCGCCCACCTCGAGGCTCTCGCCGCAGAAAGCGCCAAGTCGGGCCGCAAACGCCGCGAGCGCCAGGCGCTCGAACAGAGTTTCGAACGCTTCAAATTCAAGATCGGAAAGCGAACCTGGGCGCGAGCCGACCTGCATGCCCGCTCTTGAGTTTCTCGATTCGAACGTTCTCGTCTACGCCTACGATTCGACGGATCTGCCGAAGCAGGCCGCCGCTCAGCGTCTCTTGCGCCGCGCAGTGGCAGGGGAAATTCTGGCGTCTGCTCAGGTCCTTGGAGAATTTGCCGCGACGCTTCTCCACAAGCTCGCCCCGGCCCCTCATGCCGACGATCTCGCCGCTATTCTCGACGCGCTGAGCCCGATAAAACTCGTCCCGATCGACGGAAACACTGTGCGTCGCGCGGTCGAGGCTCACGCGACATACGGCGTGCATTTCTACGATGGAATGATCCTCGCTACAGCCGAGCGCGCCGCCTGCACTCGCATTTGGTCCGAGGATCTCAGCCCCGGCCAGAAGTATTTCGGCGTCGAAGTCACCAATCCCTTTCGCGCATGATCGGGGGACTCGCCTTGGAAAGCCCCGTCCCACTCGCTGCTCCTGCTCGCATTTGAACCGCGCTTTTTCGCCGCTGGCTGCATATTCCTTGCGCCTGAAAAATTTTCGACTACCATAGAGCCGTGCAAAGTGCGCGCAATCGCGAAACAACCCCCCTGGGAGCCCCAGTCGCCCCCAGAATTTCTAATCGCAACAGTCCAGAATTAGAATTTTGCGTAAGTCGAAGAAAACAAAGCACTAAGAAAATCCTAATCGCAACAAAATCACCTTCGCCGCTCTCGTCGGCGCGAAAACCATGACCCAAGAAACCGCTGATCTCCATCGCATGAGCCGTCCGCTCGACAGTGTCGACCCCGACATCGCCGAAATTCTCCGCGAAGAGCTTCGCCGCCAATCCACCGGCATCGAGCTGATCCCCTCGGAGAATTTCGTCTCCGAAGCGGTGCTCGAAGCCATGGGCTCCGTGCTCACCAACAAGTACGCGGAAGGCTACGGCACCAAGCGCTATTACGGCGGCTGCGAATTCGTCAACCAGGCCGAGCAGCTCGCCATCGACCGCGCGAAAGCGCTCTTCGGCGCCGAACACGCCAACGTCCAGCCGCACTCGGGCACCCAGGCGAACATCGCCGTCTACATGGCGGCCCTGAAGCCCGGTGACATCGTCCTGGGCATGAATCTCGCGCACGGCGGCCACCTGACGCACGGCCATCCGCTGAATTTTTCCGGCATCACCTACAAATTCGTCGCCTACGGCGTCACGAAAGATACCGAACGAATCGATTACGACGAGCTCGACCGCCTCGCCCGCGAGCACAAACCGAAAATGGTCGTCGTTGGCGCAAGCGCCTATTCGCGCATCATCGACTTCGCCCGCATGGGCGAAATCGCGCGCTCCATCGGCGCGCTGCTATTCGTCGACATGGCGCACATCGCGGGCCTCGTCGCTGCGGGCGTCCATCCAAGTCCGGTGCCGCACGCCGACTTCGTCTCCACCACCACGCACAAGACTCTTCGCGGCCCGCGCGGCGGAATGATCCTCTGCAAGGAGCAATACGCGAAGGATCTCGACCGCACTCTCTTCCCCGGAATTCAGGGCGGCCCCCTGATGCACACCATCGCCGCGAAAGCAGTCTGCCTGAAGGAAGCAATGGAACCCGAGTTCAAGGAATATGGCAAACAGGTGGTCGCTAATGCGAAGGCGCTCGCCTCCGGAGTCGCGAAACGCGGCTACCGCGTCGTCAGCGGCGGCACGGACAATCACCTTTTCCTCATCGACATCAATTCCCGCGGCCTCACCGGCAGCGCCGCGCAGCCCGCGTTCGATCGCGCGGGAATCACCGTCAACAAAAATTCCATTCCCTTCGATCCTCTTCCCCCGATGAAAGCGGGCGGCATTCGCGTTGGCTCGCCGGCCGTCACTACGCGAGGAATGCGCGAAGCGGAGATGGAGAAAATCGCGGCCTGGATGGCCGAAGTTCTCGATCATCTCGGCGATGAAGCCACCGAGAAGCGCGTGCGCCAGGAAGTCGCCGCGCTCGCCGCCAAGTTCCCGCTCTACGCCAAGCGCATTGCCGCGGCCGACGCCGCTTCCGCGAAGCACACGCACAGCGCGAACTCCTGAAGTGCCGCGGATATCGAAGGGCTGGATGAGCGCTGCAGCGCGCACCGTTTCAGCAACACTCAAATGTTCCATCGCGGCACAAGTCGCACGGCGCGCGTCGCGTTTCTCGCAGCTGCGTCGCACTAACCTCTTTCGCCCGCTCGCGCCAAAGCGCGCCGCCGCCGCACTTTGGCACTCTGCGTGCCACATTTCACTCCGCACCTCCAAGCCACTTCCAATCACGGAGCATCATCGACGTGACGATGCAGGAGACAATCGAGCAGGCACCTCCGAAGCCGGCCTGGGAATTTGAGCTGGATGAGGCCAGGCAAATCCAATCTTCACTCCTGCCCACCGGCTCCCTCCGCGGCCCGAGCTTCGAGATCGCATGCCGCTTCGCGCCCTTCTCGAACGTCAGCGGCGATTTCGCGGACTACTTCGATCTTCCGAACGGCCTGGTAGGGATCTACATCGGAGACGTCGTCGGCAAGGGCCTGCCTGCCGCGATGTACGGCGCGATGGTGATGGGCACGCTCCGCGGCGCGAACAAAACCGGTGAAGACACGGGAGCGGTACTCGCGACGCTGAACAAGCGGCTGCTCGTGCGGCCCGTCTCCGGGCGCTACTGCGCTACAATCTACGCACTTTTCAATCCAGCAACACTCGAGCTGAAATTTTCGAATGCGGGCCTGCCGCTTCCGCTGCTCGCCACAGAGACCGGCTGCACCACTGTCGGTCAGGGTGGGCTGCCGTCGGGGCTCTTCCCCGGCTCTTCATATGAGGTGCACTCGATCAAGCTTTCGCCGGGCGACAGCGTGCTGCTCGCCACCGATGGGCTGCACGAACTGCGCAACCAGCAGGACGAAGATTTCAGCTGGGGGAAGCTAGCCGAGGTCTGGCATGGCTGTCGCGGAAATTCGGCGGACGAAACGCTGGATTGCCTTTTCAAGGGCCTTCGGGAATTTTCGGGCGGCGCGCCGCAGCACGACGACATCACTGCGGTGATCGTCAAAATTCATTCGACGATGGTGCTGCCGAATCCCGCGGGAGGCTTCTGGCGGGTGCCTCTGCGCTGACGCTTCAGTGCGGGTGCGCAAATGCGCCGGCGGGAATATCGTTGGCGTGCGGCGCGACGCGAGAAATATTCGGCGTCACGTCCGCATCCACATCGCGAAGGGCCCACGAGATTCCGCCGAGCAGCATGCTTCGATACCAGTCCGCCGCCCAAACATCTTCGCGATGCCCAAGCGCCGTGTAGAAAACGCGGCCACGTCCATGCATGCGCGCCCATGTGTTCGGATACGGCGGCCTCTGATAGTGCAGCCCCTGCATTCCCGCGGTTTCGAGGACGGTCAGCACGTGCAGGTTCGGCTGAAAATCGCGGAAGGGGTACCACTCCTCGGTGATTTCGATCCCGTCGCCGAGCGGCTCCATGCCGGGAAATTTCTTGTCCGCGACGGTGATGCGCGCCTTCTGCTGCGCGTCGTGCGCGAGAAATTCCGCCCCGATCATTTGGAGATACGGATCGAGCGGTTGCGGCTTCGGGTCGAAGCGGTCGCCGTAGGTGTCGAAGGTGTCGGTGGCGGAGTGCGTGCCGATGAAGCCTTTGCCTTCGTGAATCAGATTCAGAAAGGCCTGCTTGCCTTCGGGAGTCATTGGAGGATTCTTGTCGGTTCCGGGAGTCGTGAGGTCGCCGGTGGTGTAGAAAAAGAACGCGTCGTACTGCGTGAGATCAGGGCTCGAAAAGACTCCGCCATCTTTTGTCGCGGTAACTTCGAACCCGTGCTCCTTGCCCATGTCCGTCACAGTCTGCTCGGCGGGAGCGAGCTTTCCGTCGGCGCGGTGGACCATGGAGTGCTCGTAGCCAGACGACTTCGTGAACATCAGAATCTTCTTTCGCTTCCCCGGTTTCGCGGAAGCGGTTCGGGCAAACGGAATCCCGCGCGCCGAGGCGACGAGCGCCGCTGCTCCCAAAGTCCGAAGCAATTCACGCCGATTGATCATTGCTCTCCCTGCCGGACAAGATTTGAATTTCGAGTTCTGCCGCGCGGCCGCCGCGAATCGAAAACGCGCGGACGGGCCGGGGCGCCGCCGCGAGCGGCGAAATAATGAAATAGGCCGCGTCGGGATAGTACGCGCTTTCGATGTCGCGCGGCGACGGCTCATTTTTTCCGTTGGGATGCGAATGATAGATGCCCAGCAGATCGAGCCCCGCGGCGCGCATCTCGCGCATGAGGTCGAATATCTCCCGCGGCGCGATTTCGTACGCCGTCGCAGGATTCACCGCAACATTTTCAGCAGGATAGGCCCGCGTGATAATACCCTCTCGTCCCGCCAGCAATCCGCAACACTCGACCTGCGGATCGCGCGAGGCATGATCGGCGACACGAGCCAAAACTTCCTCACGAATGGGAACGGCAGACTTCATAGCGCTCAGGTCAAGCGAGCCTTCAGTGCGGCAACGAGGATACTCTGCCACAGATGAGAAAGGGCGGCCAAGCAGGCCGCCCATTCGAACAGCTTGCTGAGGCCGCGCGCTAGGCTTTTTGGGCCTGCCGACGAAGGAACGTTGGCACGTCGAGATCGTCCGCGGGGACGTCGCGAATCGATTCGTTGACGTTGCGCGCCACCTGCTGCACGACGTTCGTCGGCGGAGCGGCAGGCGTGGGCGTCATTTGCTCGCGTCCCGCCTTCCACGTCTTCGGCAAATATGACGGACGCGTGGCGGTCTTTTTGTTGGCGACTTCGCGGAAGCCCGCCGCGATGACGGTGATCTTCACCGCTTCCTTCATCGCGTCGTCCTGCACCGCGCCGAAGATAATGTTGGCATTTTCGTGAGCCGCCTTCTGGATGATGGTGGAGGCTTCGTGCACTTCCTGCAGCGAAAGCGACGATGAGCCGGTCACATTGATGAGAATTCCCTGCGCACCCTGGATGCAGTTGTCTTCGAGCAGCGGGCTATTGATGGCACGATTCGCGGCGTCGACCGCGCGGTTCGTTCCGGACGCGACGGCCGTACCCATCACCGCGTAGCCCTGGCCGGACATGATGGTTTTCACATCGGCAAAGTCGCGGTTGATGATGCCGGGAATGGTGATGATGTCCGAGATGCCCTGAACGGCCTGGCGCAGGATGTCGTCCGCGATGCGGAACGCTTCGAAGAAGCTCGTGCCCTGTTCGACGCATTCCATCAGGCGCTCGTTGGGGATGACGATGACGGTGTCGACGCAGCCGATCAGCTCGGTGAGCGACTGCTCGGCCTGGAGCATGCGCCGCTTGCCTTCGAAGGCGAACGGCTTGGTGGCGACGGCAACCGTGAGCGCGCCAAGCTCGCTGGCAAGGTTCGCAACCACGGGAGCGGCGCCACTGCCGGTGCCTCCGCCAAGGCCCGCGGTGACGAAGACCATGTCGGCGCCGTCGAGAGCCTCGAGAATTTTCTCAGTGTCCTCGAGAGCAGCCTTGCGGCCGACCTCAGGATTGGCTCCCGCGCCAAGGCCCTTGGTGAGCTTCGCTCCCAGCTGCAACTTGACCGGCGCGGCGGAAAGCTTCAGCGCCTGCAAGTCCGTGTTTGCGGCGATGAATTCGACGCCTTCGACCTTGGCGCGGATCATGCGGTTGACGGCGTTCGACCCGCCGCCTCCCACTCCGATCACCTTGATCTTGGCGCCGTTTTGCGTGTCCTCATTGCTGAACGAAACCCGAATACCCGATTCTTTCGGCGTCATGCTTCCTCCCCCAGAAATTGCCCCTCGTAATCTTTCCTACTGCCCCGCAAACAGAGCCTTCAATTTCCCCGTCCAGCCGCTGGGCCGCGCTCCGGCGATGCGCCGCGTGCGCGCACCATAGAGCACGAGCCCGACAGCCGTGGAGTATTCAGGCTGGGAAGCTTCTTCGCTCATTCCCGCAAGCCCGCGCGGAACCGCAACGCGCACGGGCAGGTTGAAAACGCGCTCGGCAAGCTCAACGAGGCCGCGGAGACAAGCTCCGCCGCCCGTGAGAACCAACCCAGCGGGAATTTGCGATTCGAGTCCTCCGCGCCGCAGCTCTTCGCGAACCAGCACGAGGAGCTCCTGCGAGCGGGGCTCGACAATCTCCGACAACATGCGGGCGTAGACGGTTCGCGGCGGGCGGTCACCCACGCTCGCAATCTCAATGGCGAAATCTTCCTTCTGCAATTCGCGGAAGGCGCACGCATGTTCGCGCTTGATCTTTTCGGCCTCGGGAACAGGCGTGCGGAGGCCAACCGCGAGGTCGTTGGTGAAGTGATCGCCACCAACGGGGATCACCGCGGTCTGGCGGACCACTCCGCCGACGTAGGCAATCATCTCCGTGGTGCCGCCGCCGATGTCGAGCAGGCAGCATCCCAGCTCGCGTTCGTCCTGCGTGAGGCAAGCTTCGGCTGAAGCAAGCTGCTCGAGAACCGTATCATCGACGCGCACTCCCGCACGATTCACGGCCGTGACGATGTTCTGCGTGGCCGTGCCGGACGCGGTGACGATGTGAACGTTGGCCTCGAGCCGCTGGCCCACCATGCCGATGGCGTCTCGAATGTTGTCCTGCGAATCGAGGAAAAATTCCTGCGGCAGGACGTGAAGCACTTCGCGGTCCTCGGGCAGCGAGACACCGCGCGCGGCTTCGATCGCCCGGCGAACATCGTCCCGCTGAATATCGCGCGGCCGCGCCGCCACCGTGATTCCGCCGCGGCTGTTCACGCCGCGAACGTGGCCGCCCGCAACTCCGATGAGCGCGGATTCGACAGGCACGCCGACAATGGTTTCCGCCTCCTCCACGGCGCGGCGAATCGAGCTGACCGCCAAGTCGAGATTCACGATCTGGCCCTTGCGCCAGCCCTTCGATTCTGCCGCCCCGAAGGCGGCAAACTTCACGCCGCTCGCGCCATTGTCGTCTTCGAGCTCGCCGATCAAGGCGCACGTCTTGGTGCTGCCGATATCGAGAGCCACAACGTGCCGGTCTTTCTTCGTCAACTCCGCCGCTCCCCTCCGAAAACCTTCATTGTTAATCTCAGCGGCCGACTACCTGGCGCGCTTCACCGCGGTCTTGCGCGCGGGATGCGCCACGGCCACTTCATTTCCGGACGGCCGCTGCTGCGCCACCTGGCGCGGCCCGGAAGTGTCCGGATTCACTACCGCTTCCTGACTGAAACGCAAATCCACCGAATCGACGCGGCCTGCTGTAGCGCGCCACTGGGCGATGTCGTCGAGCAAGGTGCGATACTTGCTCTCGAAATCCGAATTGCCGAAGCGGACTAGAATCGGCGCATATGCCTGACCCCACGAGCCACTCCCGGTGCCGCCCTGCAAGCCCGCGATCGTCGCGGTCAAATCGTCCCCGTCCGAGAGGTCCACTTCGCTCACCTGGTCCATCGCGCCGGCGCGCGCCTCTTCCACCTGCTGCGAGAAGCTGCTGAAGAGCTGCATGCGCTTTTCGCGCTCGTCCTGCGGCATATCCGCGGTGATTCCAGTTACAACAGGAAAATGAAAGTTGCCTGCCAGCGGGCGATCGAGAATCACGCCGTGAAGGTCGATCAACGACATGTCGCTGCCCTGGCGCAGGAAAGCAACGGGCACGCGCTCGGCGATTTCGACCTCGATGCCGTTCGGCAGAGCCCGGCGAACGACGGCGTGTTCTACCCACGAAAGCGATTCAAGCTGGCTGCGCCGCTGATCGATCGGAACCCGCAGGATGCTCTTGCCGCGATCCGCAGCGAAAATCTCGAGAACGGAAGCGCGCGAGACGTAGTGCAGCGGCCCACCACCCGAGGCGGAAATCGCTACCTGTTCCGGATGAATGAGCTGCATTTGCGGCGCGGTGAGAAGGAAGTGCCCCGCAACGTAGGCGAGCCAGGCTCCCGCTATGCCCGCTCCGACCCAGACTGTGACGCGGAAATAGCTTTTCCACGCGCGGCGGCCGAACTTGCGGCGCTTGATTTCGAGAGGCTTCTGGCGGCGAAGATACTTCGGCTCTTCGTCCGCGAGGACTTCCTGCGGGTAAACGTCGACGTCCATGGTTCTTAGTTTCGCCAGACGATCACCTCGTTTTCGAGCTCGACGCCGTAGGAAGTGCGCACGCGGTCTCGAACGTAGTCAATCAGCTTGAGCATGTCCGCGCAAGAGGAATCCGCAACATTCACGAAAAAATTTGCGTGACGGTCGCTGACCATCGCTCCGCCGACGCGGTGGCCCTTCAGGCCAAGCTCGTCGATCATCCGCCCGGCCGAGCCGCCGGGAGGGTTCTTGAAGATGCAGCCGGCGCTCTTCTGATTCAGCGGTTGGCTGGAGCGGCGCTTCTCGTTGCAAACGCGAATGCCGGCCAGGATCTCCTTGTAAGGCTTCGAGGGCAGTTCGAGCTTGACGCGGAGCATCACGTCGTCGGGCGCGAAGGAAGTGTGCCGATAGTCGAAACGGATTTGGTCGCCGCGGATGGTTTCGATTTCACCCTTGGCCGCCCGGTAGAGCTCGATCTCGCGGACGTAGGAGCCAATTTGCGTGCCGTAGGCTCCCGCGTTCATGCGCAGCGCGCCGCCCACGCTTCCGGGGACGCCGATGAGGCCTTCCATGCCGCCGAGATCGTTCTTCGCGCAGAAAGTGACCATGCCGCCAAGGTCGGCGGAGGCGTCGACGTGCGCGACGTTGCCTTCGAGTCGCACGCCGGGATGCGCCGAGGGAAGATGCAGCACCACCCAGGGCAACTCGCCATCGGCGATCAGAACGTTCGTGCCGCCGCCGAGGAAGCGATGGGGAATTTGATTGTCGGCGAGCAGGCGCATAACGTCGGGAATCGTCTCGTAGCGGCGCAGCAGAAGCTGGTCGGTGGTGCCACCGATGGCGAGAGACGTCTTTTCGCTCAGCGGGACCGACGAGCGCACTTCGACGCCGAGTTCCGCGAGGCGCGCGAGCAGCGACTTGTCGCTAATCCACATGAGTCGGCGTTGTCACCCTTGCTCCCAACAACAAGGCCAATTGATCGAGCACGCGCCCGACGCTGCCGGCGCCGATTGTGAGAACGGCGTCGCCCGCGCGAGCTTCGCGAAGCATGTATTCCATGCCGCCCTGCATGGTGCTCGAGAAAACGACATTCTTGTGGCCGGCCGTGCTGATGGCCTCGGCCAAGCGCTCGCCCGTGACGCCCTCGATGGGCGGTTCTCCCGCGGCATAAATTTCGGTGAGCACGAGGATGTCCGCCTGATTGAACGAGCGGCGGAAATCGTCCCAGAGATGCTGCGTGCGGGTGTAGCGATGCGGCTGGAAGAGGACGAGCAGGCGCTTGTACCCGCAGCCGCGCGCGGCGTCGAGCGTGGCGCGAATTTCGGCGGGATGATGGCCGTAGTCGTCAATCAAGGCCACGCCACTGTACGTGCCCTTGATTTCGAAGCGGCGGCCGACGCCCGAGAATTTCGCCAAGCCCGCGCGAATTAGATCGGCGGGAACGTTGAGCGAAAGGCCAACGGCCGCGGCGGCGGCGGCGTTGCGCACGTTGTGGATTCCCGGAGGCGAAGGAAGCCGAAAAACGCCCAGATCATCGCCGTGATACGCGAGACGGAACTCGCTCGAAAGGCCGTTGAGCTTGATGTCGCTGATCACCACGTCAGCCTGGCTGGAAGTGCCATAGGTGATCACGGGCCGCTTGACGCGCGGCAGAATGGCCTGCACGTTTGGCTCATCGAGGCAAAGAATCACGGCGCCGTAGAACGGGACGCGATTCACGAATTGCAGGAAGACGTCCTGAATCTCCTCGAGCGACGCGTACTGATCGAGGTGCTCGCGATCGATCGTGGTAACGACGGCGATCACGGGCGCGAGCAGCAGGAACGAGCGGTCGCTCTCGTCGGCTTCGACCACCATGTATTCGCCCTGGCCGACGCGCGCGTTTGCGCCCGCATGATTCACGCGGCCGCCAACGACGAACGTGGGGTCGAGATTCGCAGCGGCAAGCACGGCGGCGACCATGGAAGTGGTCGTCGTCTTGCCGTGCGCACCGGCGACGGCGATGCCGTACTTCAGGCGCATCAGCTCCGCGAGCATTTCCGCTCGCGGAATCACGGGAATCTTCAGGCGGTGAGCCTCGATGACCTCGACGTTATCTGAATGTACTGCGGAAGATATGACGACCACGTGCGCGCCCTGGACGTTTTCAGCCTGATGGCCTTCGTGGATCACCGCACCCATCTGACGGAGGCGCTCGGTGACAGGCGACATCTTCAGGTCGGAGCCCGAAACCGCGTAACCCGTGGAGAGAAGAACTTCCGCGATGCCGCTCATGCCGGAGCCGCCGATGCCGACAAGATGAATCCGTTGAAAATTGCGGAATGTGACGTTCATGACCGGGACACCCTTTCCAGGAGGTCCACAATATCCTCAACCGCGCGCGGGCGGGCGAGCGCGCGAGCATGACTTTCCATCTCAGCAAGTCTCCGGGGCTGGTCCAGGAGGCTGAAAATTTCACCGGTGAGGCGTTCGGGGGTGAGCTGGTCCTGCGGAAGCAAGCGAGCGGCGCCAGCGCGTTGCATCGCCTCGGCGTTGCGCGTCTGATGCGCGTCGGTGGAAGCGCCGAAGGGGATGAAGATGGCGGCGCGTCCGGCGGCTGAGATTTCCGCCACGGTGATCGCGCCCGAGCGGCAGACGATTAGGTCCGCCTGGGCAAACCGCTCCGCCATATTCTGAATGAAGGGCAGAACCTCCGATTGGAGTTCGCAGCGCGCATATGCTTCGCGGACGGAATTATAATCGCGTTCGCCGGTCTGATGCACCACGAAAAGCTGATTTTTTCGGGCTGCCAGTCGTTCCAGCGATGCCACAACCGCCCGGTTGATGGGCTGCGCGCCGCGGCTCCCGCCGGTGATGAGAAGACGAAAAGGCTCGCGATGCTCGCGCGGGGGAACCGCGAAAAACTCCTTGCGCACTGGGCACCCGGTGATGACCGCTTTGCCGCCAAGACGCTCGGCGGTTTCGGAATGTGCCACCGCTACACGTGTCACCATGTCAGCCAGGACACGATTCGTGAAGCCGGGCTCGACGTTGGGCTCGAAGATGACCGTCGGAATTGCGTGCGCGGCCGCGAGCAGCATCATGGGGCCAGAGGCGTAACCGCCCACGCCAAACGCGACGTCGAAGCGATGCCGATTGATGATCCGCTCCGAGTCCAGGAGCCCTGCGGGAAGCATTAGCGCGTTTTCGAAGAATTTCGTGCCGCCAATGCCCTTAAGTCCAGCAACACGAATCAGCTCGAGCGGAAGGCCCGCTTGCGGGACCAGCTTCGTTTCGAGGCCGCGTTCTGTTCCGACGATCACCACTTCCCGCTTCCTTTCCGGCGTCGCCTGCGTTGCGCGCCGAAGCCATTCCTGCGCCACGGCAAGAGCAGGAAAAACATGGCCGCCCGTGCCGCCTCCGGCAATCAGCAGAGTCTTCGCATCCGCGTTCACGTCTCTTCCGCGTGCTGACTAATATTAAGGAGCACGCCCGTTGCCAACAGCATCCCGATCAAACTCGAGCCTCCGTAGCTGATGAACGGCAGGGGGATCCCCTTCGTCGGCATCATGCCGAGAACGACGCTCAGATTGATGAGCGCCTGCCCGACCACCATCGTCGTGATACCAAGGCCGAGGAACCGGCCGAAATTGTCGGGCGCCTTCATCGCGGTGACGAAGCCGCGCCAGCCGTACACGGCGAACAGCGTCAGTACTACCACCGCGCCTATGAAGCCAATCTCCTCGCAAATCACGGCGAAAATAAAATCCGTGTGCGCCTCGGGCAGGTAGAAGAGCTTCTGGCGGCTTTCCATCAGGCCGACTCCGCTGAAGCCGCCCGAGCCGACGGCAATCAGCGATTGCAACAACTGGAAGCCGTGGCCCTGCGGATCCGAGCCGGGCGAAAAGAACGCCTGGACTCGTTGCAGCCGGTACGGTACGCGGACAATCAACAGGTAAACGACGGGAAGCGCCGCGAATGCTGCCGGCACGACGTATCGCAGCGACATTCCCGCCACAAAAAGCATCACCGCCGCAATGAACGCGATCATGCAGGCCGTCCCCATGTCCGGCTCCGCAAGCACGAGACCGACCGTCAGCAACACGATTCCCAGCGCCGGTAAGAGCGAGCGCATCGGGTCGTTCACGCCGAAATTGCGCGGCGCGAGCCGAATTTCGAGGAACCACGCGAGATAGACGATCACGACCAGCTTCGCCAGTTCGGAAGGCTGAAAGCTCAGCGCGCCGAAGCGAATCCAGCGGTGCGTCGAGTGCGAGCGGTCGAGAAAGAGTACGGCGATCAGCAACAAGACTGTGAGCGACACTCCCGTGAAAATCACGCGCGGGGCGCGCAGTTTCCGGTAATCGAAATTCATCAGCCAGAACATCCCGCCGATTCCCAGAGCGAGGCAAACTGCCTGGCGAATGAGAAAGAGGTACGCGTTCCCGTACTGCGCGCGCGCAGTCACCGCGGATGCGCTGAACACCATCACCGCGCCGATCAGGCACATGGCCAGCGTCACGATGAAGAGCCGGCGGTCCGGCTGCAGGCTGCGTGGCATTTTCAGTCCTTTCTTTCAGCGACTCGACGGCAACCGCGATTCAAGCGCGTTCGACTCGCATTTCACGATGTCGAGCGCGCCGGCTGATTTTCAAGCCGCGCGACCAATTCCTTGAACACGCGCCCTCGATGCTCGTAATTCTCGAACTGATCGAAGCTCGAGCACGCCGGCGCGAGCAGCACCGTGTCCCCGGGACGCGCCGCCTCCATGGCAATCCGCACGGCCCGCTCGAGTGTCCCCGCGTGCTGCAGCGCTACAGCGCCGCTTAGTTCCGACGCAATCTTTTCCGCTGCCGCCCCAATCAGAATCACCAATCGCGCGCGCTGATGGAGCGGCTCGCGTAAGGCGGTGTACGGCGCTCCCTTATCCTTTCCGCCGATGATCACAATCAGCGGTCCCGCAAACGCCTCAATCGCTTTCAGGCTCGCATCCACATTCGTCGCCTTCGAATCGTTGTAGAACGCGACGCCGCCAATCTCCGCCACGAATTCCAGCCGGTGCTCGACGCCACGAAACGTCTTCACGCCGCTCGCAATCGCCGCAGGATCGGCGCCTGCCAAATACGAGGCGGCGCATGCCGCAAGCACGTTTTCGACGTTGTGCTCCCCGCGCAGTGGAATCTCGTCGCGGTGCACGAGCGGCACTTCGGAACCCTCCGCGCGAAAGAAAATCTGCCCGTCGCGAAGAAAAGCCCCCGAAGCGACGCGCTTCTGCCGGCTGAACCAATAGATATGCGGCCCCGATGGCGTCCTGCGCGTCACCTCGGGATCGTCCGCATTCAACACGGCGGCGTCGCGGTCGAGCTGATGCTCGAACATCCGCATCTTTGCGGCGCCGTACTCCTCGAAGGTTGTGTGCCGGTCGAGATGGTCCGGCGTCAGATTCAGCAGCACCCCAATCTCAGGACGAAACTCCGCCACCGTCTCGAGTTGAAAGCTGCTGACCTCCGCCACCGTCACCGTCGAATCGGTGGAAGACTCGACCAGCGCAAGCAAAGGCACGCCGATGTTCCCTCCGACCAGCGTGTGAATCTTCGCCGTTTTCAGAATGTGCGCCACCAGCGCCGTCGTCGTCGTCTTCCCGTTCGAGCCGGTAATCGCCACCAGCTTCCCTCGCAGAAATCGCCAGGCCAGCTCGATCTCGCTCCACACCGGAATCTTGTGCGCGCGCGCCTCAACGAGCGGCGGCAGGTTCGCCGGCACCCCCGGGCTGACCACGATCAAGTCCTGCTCGAGAAACGTCGCCGGATTGTGCCCGCCGAGCTCCAGCTTCACTCCCGCCCCCCGCAGTCGTATCGCCCGCTCCACCAGCTCCGATTCCGGCCGCTCGTCCGTCACCGTGACGTTCGCGCCGTACCCCGCGCTGAAGAGCGCCGTCGTCAATCCCGTTCGCGCGAGTCCCACCACCAGCAATCGCTTCCCCTGCAAATCGATCCCGGGCCGCACTTTCGTTCACCTCAATTTCAAGGTCGTCAGCGAAAACAGCGCCAGCACCAGCGCGACGATCCAGAAACGCACGATGATTTTCGATTCGCTCCAGCCGGCCAGCTCGAAGTGGTGATGCAGTGGAGCCATGCGGAACACGCGCTTGCCCGTGAGCTTGAATGACCCTACCTGTATGATGACCGAAAGCAACTCGATAACGAAAATCCCGCCGATCGAAAGCAGCAGAATCTCCTGCTTCAGAATCACGGCGACCACTCCAATCGCGCCTCCCAGCGCCAGCGAGCCGACGTCTCCCATGAACATTTCCGCCGGGTGCGCGTTGTACCAGAGGAATCCCAGCGATGCCCCCACCAACGACCCGCAAAAAATCGTCAGCTCCGCCGCGTCGGAAACCTTGGGAATTTCGAGATACTCCGAAAACCGCGCGTTGCTCGATACGTAGGTGATCACCGTCAGCGCTGCTGCCGAGACCAGCACGCTTCCGATCGCGAGCCCATCCAGGCCGTCCGTCAGGTTCACGCCGTTCGAAAGCCCTGCAATCACCAGGATCAGGAACAAAATGAACGGCACGAACGCGAGCGGCCAAAGGAACCTGTATCGCAGAAGAGAATCGATCACCAGGTCCGGGTGCAGCTTCTTAAGGAACGGGACGCTCAATTGCGTCGAGTACACGCCCTTCGCTTGCAGCCCCACAAGCACGACTCCCACTCCAACGCACGTCAGCACCTGCAGCAGGAATTTTCCGCGCGCTGTGAGCCCCAAATTCCGCTTCCGCACGACTTTGTTGTAATCGTCGATGAATCCAATCGCGCCAAACGCCAGCGTCGCGCCCAGCGCCAGCAGCACATACGTGTTGCGCAGGTCCGCCCACAGAATCGTCGGAATTACGATTGCGCCGACAATCAGCACGCCGCCCATCGTCGGCGTCCCCGCTTTCTTCTGGTGAGCCTTCGGCCCCTCCTCGCGGATGTACTGCTTCACCTGCATCTCGCGCAGCCGCTCGATCACCCACGGCCCCAGCAGCAGCGAGAGCAGCAGCGCCGTGAGGCTCGCCACGGCCGTGCGCACCGTGATGTAGCGAAAAACATTTAGCGGACTGAAGTGCGGCCGCAGCACGTAGTAAAAGAGGTAGTACAGCATCTCAGCTGCGCCCCTTCGCGTCCGGCGCCATCGCCTCAGGCGCCGCCTTCGCTCCCACTCGCGCGTGCCGCGCCTCGATTCGCTCGAGCGCCTTTTCCATCTTCACTCCGCGCGAACCCTTCAGCAGCAGCAAGTCGCCGCGCTTCAGAAACTTCTCGAGGAACTCCCCAGCTTCGTCTGAACTCTCGAAGTATCGCGCGCGCTCGGCGGGATGGCCCGCCTCCACCGCCGCACGAACGAATTCCGCTCCGTGCCCTCGCACACCAAAAATCCAATCGATCTTCCCGAGCCGTGCCGCCGCACGCCCGCACTCTCGATGCAGCTCCGCCGACGAATCGCCCAGCTCCAGCATCTCGCCCGCCGCCAGAATCCGCCGCGAATATCCCGGTGTCGACGCCAGCAGCTCCGCAAGCGCATTCAGCGCCGAGGGGCTCGAGTTGTAGGAGTCGTTGATCACCGTAAATCCGCCCTCGAACCTCACCACTTCCCCGCGCTTGTCCGCAGGCACCAGCGTCGGAAACACGCGCCTCGCGTCCGCCGCCTTGATGCCCCAAACGCTCGCTGCCGCTAGACCCGCCGCCGCGTTCATCGCGTTGTGCCGGCCGATCAGCGGCGATTCGAACCGGAACCGCCCCTCCGGCATCTGCATCTCGAAACTTGTTCCTTCGAGTCCCCTCTCTTCGATCCCCAGCACGCGAAAATCCGCCTTCGCATTGACGCCGAACGTAATCACCGGCCCGCGCGCCACTTCCGCAAATCGCGCCACACGCTCGTCGTCCGCATTCAGCACCGCCGTCGCCTTCGGCCACGCCAGGTTTTCGATCAACTCGCGCTCCGCCAGCGCAATCTCGTCGAGCGACGCAAAAAATTCCAGATGCTCCACCGCCACTCGCGTCACCACTCCCACATCCGGCGACGCGATCTGCGCCAGTCGCGCCAGCTCGCCGCGGTGCGACATCCCCAGCTCCACCACCGCCGCGTCGTACTCCTCATCCAACTGCAGTAGCGTCAGCGGCAGCCCGTACTCGTTGTTCAAGTTCCCTTTCGTTTTCAGTACGCTGAACCGCGCGGCCACGAGCGCCGCCAGAATTTCTTTCGTGGTGGTCTTGCCAATCGACCCGGCCACGCCCCCGATGAGCCGTCCAGGCCGAGCCTTTCGCCACACTTCGCACGCCCGCGCTGCCAGCTTGTGCAGCGCGTCAAGGGTGTCATCCACGGCAAAGAGCCGGGCCTGGATTTCCGCCGGGTATTCGCCCCAGCGGTCCCGCGCCACCACCCCGGCCGCAGCCCCTCCGGCCAGTGCTCCGGCCACAAAACCGTGTCCATCGTGACGCGGACCGCGTATGGCGAGGAACAGTTCTCCCGGCCGAACAGTACGAGAATCAATCGAGACGCCGGCCACCCCGGCCATGGGGTCGAGCCCGCCGGGAGCCGGGACACCCAGCGCTTCAGCCACTTGAACCACTGTCCACCGCATCGCGTCTCCAATGGGCTGGGTTTGTCGCTCAATCCCTAGCTCTCAAATTGCCCGTTCAAGTGCCTCTCTTCGAAAACCCCTTGCGCCGCAAAATCGCGCGCGCCTTTTCACGATCGTCGAAATCAATCGTCTCGTCGCGCAACACCTGGTACGTCTCGTGTCCCTTCCCGGCCAGCAAGACGATGTCCCCGGGCCTCGCTTCATCCAGCGCAATTTCCAGCGCGCGATCGCGGTCCGCCTCCACCTTGTACGGCGTGTTCGTCTTCTGCAATCCCACCACTACGTCGTTGATGATTCGCAACGGATCCTCGCTGCGCGGATTGTCGCTCGTGAGCACCACCAAGTCGCTGAGCGAGCCTGCCGCCTCGCCCATCAGCGGACGCTTCGTGCGGTCGCGGTCGCCCCCCGCACCGAACAAAGTGATGATTCGCCCCGACGTTCTCAGCTCGCGGGCGGTCGAAATCAAATTGCGCAACGCGTCGTCCGTGTGCGCGTAATCCACGATCACCAGGTACGGCTGCCCTTCATCGACGCGCTGAAAACGCCCCGGCACCAGTTCCAGTTCCGCAATTCCCGTTTCGATTTGCGCCAACGGAATGTTCAGTCCGATTCCCGCGCCGATCGCCGCGAGAATGTTGTACACGTTGATCCGGCCCACCAGCGGCGATCGAACCTCGATTTTCCCCGCCGGCGTCTGCGCCGTGAATTCCAGCCCCTCGAACGTCAGATTGAGTTTCTTGGTGGTCAGGTCGGCCGCATTTTTCAGGCCGTAGGTCAGCGTCTTTCGCGCAAGCCCTTCCAGCCGCGTTGAATAATCGTCATCCGCGTTGATCACGGCCACGTCGGCAGCCCCCGCTCCCGTCCCTTCGAAGAGCCGCCGCTTCGCCGCAAAATACTCCTCGAACGTCTTGTGATAATCGAGATGATCGCGCGTCAGATTCGTGAAGACCGCCACAGCGAAATGGCATCCCCATAGCCGATCCATCGCCAGCGCGTGCGAACTGGCTTCCAGCACCGCATGCGTGCCGCCCGCGTCGCGAACCTCCGCAAACATCTGCTGCAAGTCGAGCGACTCCGGCGTCGTATTCCGCGCGGGACGGCTTCCTCGCGGCGTTCGATAGCCAGTAGTGCCGACGAGCCCCGCCGTGATTCCCGCCGCGCGCAAAATCGAGTCGACCAGAAACGTCGTCGTCGTCTTGCCGTTCGTTCCCGTCACGCCTACCAGTTTCAGCGCGCTCGCCGGTCGCCCGTAATAATTCGCCGCTGCAACGGCCAGCCCGCGGCGCTCCTTCCCCGGCGCCAATTCCACCCAGGCCACCCCTGGCGCGATGTCACTTGGCCGCGCGTGCGACGACGCAATCGCCGCCGCGCCGCGCGAAATTGCATCCGGCACGAACCGAATTGCGTCCACTTTTTCGCCGGACAAGGCGAAATACAGCGCGCCATGCTCCACCTTGCGGCTGTCGCACTCGACCGACGAGATCCACACGTTCGCCGGGCCGCTCACGCGCACCAACTCCACGCCCGCGAGCAAATCCGCCAGGCTCGCTTCTCGCGCCCCGTTCCTGTTTTTCGGTTCTGGACTCACTTCGGCAATGCCTTCCGTAATCGCGCTCAATTTCCGTCCCCTCGCGTCATGGCGGAGGGCTGCTCTCCGGGACGGCCAAATCGAACTGTAACCCGGCTGCCCCGTAGCACGCTTGTTCCCGCCTCTGGAGATTGCTCCACTGCAACGCCCGTGCCAATCAGGGATGGCACCAGGCCTAGACGCGAGCACGCTTCCGTTACATCCCGCACCGTTTCGCCTGCCAGATTCGGCACCACAATCGCTCCCGGGCTGCCGAACGCAACCGTGGGCGCTGATTCCGAACGTCCTCTCTTCGCAATGGCCGCCTCGAATCGCGCCTTCGTTGCATCCGTGTTCGCCACCATTCGCGCCGCGGGCTTTTGCAAGCCGCGCAGGTTCTTCGCCGTCTCCGTGTCCGAAGGCGACGGCACGTCGTGCGGCACGTCCATGTAGGACAGCACCTGTTCGGCAATGCGCTTGAACACCGGCCCCGCAGTCGCGTTCCCTTCGTGGCCGCCCACAGGCGAGTCGAGCACCACGAGGATCGTCACGGCGGGATCGTTCACAGGCGCGAAGCCTGCGAACGAGGCGAAGTACGCTGTGTGCGAGTATCGCCCAGTGTTTGGATCGATCTTCTGCGCCGTTCCCGTTTTCCCGCCCGCCGAGTATCCGTCCAGCTCCGTGAAACCTTTGCCTGTGCCGTTCAGGATCACGTCTTCCATCATCGACCGCAGCGTCGCAGCGGTTTTCGCATCCGTCACGCGCGCGGGATCGTTGCCCGGCAATGAAAACGGAACGATGCCGCCGCGCACTTCCCTCACCACGCGCGGCCGGTAGAGAGTTCCTCCATTCGCGATGGCCGAAATCGCCGAAATAATTTGTATCGGCGTCACGCTCACTTCCTGCCCCATCGCCAGCGAACCGATCGAGCTCGGCGTCCAATCATCCAGCGGCCGCAGCAGCCCGCGACTTTCTCCCGGCAGCAGGATTCCGGTCATTTGCCCGATCCCGAATTGCCGCATCACGTCGTAAAAGCGCGGCGCGCCCAAGCGCAGCGCCACCTTGATGGAGCCCACGTCGCTCGAGTTCTGCAGAATCTGGCGCACGCTCAGGATTCCGTAAGCCTTGTGATCGTGAATCAGGCGCCCCGCCAGCACGATCTTCCCCATCTGGCAATCGATCAGCTCGTTCGCGTTCACGACGCCGTGCTCGATCGCGCCCGTCATCGTGAGCACCTTGAACACGGAACCCGGCTCGTACGACATTGTCACCGCGCGGTCCATGCGCGAATCCGCCGGGAACGAGCCCGCGTCGTTCGGATCGAACGTCGGCCAGTTCGCGACGGCCAGCAGTTCGCCTGTGTTCGGGTCCTGGACCAGCACGGTGCCGTGAATCGCGTGCGTCTGCGCAATGGCTCGCGACAGTTCCTTTTCCGCGATGTACTGGATGGTTTCGTCGATGGTCAGCTCGACGCTCGCGCCCGGATCGGCGGCATCCTCCATGCGGTCGTACCAACGCCGCCGCCCGTCCGCCATCACCATCATTTTTCCCGGGCTGCCGCGAATCTCTTTGTCGAGCGATTGCTCGATGCCTCCGATGCCCTTCTCGTCCACGTCGACGTACCCCAGCACGTGCGCCGCGAGATCGCGCTGCGGATACACGCGCCGGTTTTCTTTCTGGAAGAACACACCCTTCAAATTCATGTCGTCGATGCGCTGCACCGTCTCCGGCGAAAGCTTCCGCGCCAGGCGCACCGGCGTGTGCGCTTCGCGAATTTTCGCTTCGAGGTCGTCGGCCGGAACGCTCAGCGGCCGCGACAGCAGCCGCGCCACCATCGCCGCATCCGTGATTTCAGCGGGATCCGCGAAAACAGAATCCATCGGCAGGCTCACGGCCAGCTCGCGCCCTTTGCGGTCGTAAATCGTTCCCCGCTTCGGGCTGATTTCGAAGATTCGCTGCTGTTGCCGTTGCGCTCTGGCGAAGTATTCGCTGTAGCAGAAAAGCTGGAGGTAACTCAGGCGGGCTAAAACCGCTCCCATCCAAACCACCGCAAGTACCCAGACGACAAGCCAGCGGAGGCGCGAATTGCGGTGCTCCATGGACTCCGGCCTACCCCATCGGAAACTCAGCCGGTCGGCCGATTTTCTGGCGCCGCCGGATTGGGCCCGGGAGGCCGGGCCGAAAACTCAGGTTAGGGCCGGGACGTCAGCGCCACCGTGCGCGCCTGCGCCACCACCGCGTCGCTCGAAGCATCCACCGGAGCCACTTGGCCCGGAACCGGAACCGTCAAGCCCAGTTGGTTGCGCGCAATCGTGTCGACTCGGCCAGGAGCCCGCAGCGTCGCAACCTCCAGGTGCAGTTGCTGGTTCAACTCCGCCACCTGCGCCCGTTGCGATTCGAGCTGTTCGATCTGGTACCGAAGCTGGATGCACTGAAAATGCTGCCATACGTAAAACAACAGGCATCCGGCCATCAGCGAACCCGCCGCCACGCGTCGCCAAAATTCCCGGAGCCGCGCCGGGGCTGCAGGCCGCGACAGCCGCGAATTATCGATGCGCTTGACTGTGTGATATTCGGTCATGCCCGGCTCCCGCCCGCCGCAGCGGGCCCAATCTTTTCCGTCACTCGCATCTTCGCGCTTCGCGCGCGTGGATTCCGCCGCACTTCCTCTTCTTGCGGCTGAATCACTTTCTTCGTCAGGATCCGGAATCCCTCTTCGCGCGCCAGCCTCTGGAACGCGTGTTTCACGATCCGGTCTTCCAGCGAGTGGTAACTGAGGACTACCCATCGTCCTCCCAGATTCAAAGTGGCAGGGGTCCGCGAAAGAAACTGCTCGAGTTCCTCCTCTTCTCGATTCACCGCTATCCGCAGCGCCAGAAACGTTTTTGTCGCGGGATGCAGTTTCTGCCTTCCCCTTGCTTTTCGGCCCCCTGCCACAACCGTTGCCAGGTGCTCCGTGTCGCGTATCGGCCGCGACCTCACAATCGCCCTGGCGATTCTTCGTGAATCCCTCTCATCCGCCTTCTGGTAGAGGAGATTGGCCAGATCCCTCTCTGGCCACTGATTCACAATCTCTGCCGCTGTCAGCGGTCCATCGGGGTTCATCCTCATGTCGAGCGGCCCCGCCCAGCGGAACGAAAATCCGCGCTCCGGGCTGTCCAGCTCCAGACTCGAGACCCCCAGATCGGCAACCACTCCATCCAGAGGAGGCAGCCTCAAGTTCCCCGCCACCTCGCCGATCTTCGAAAACTCTGCGTGCACCAGAACCACCTTTCGCTCGTGCGGCCCCAGGCGCTCTCTCGCGATTTCCAGCGCCCTCGGGTCCCGATCCAACCCAACCAGCCGGCCCGTCGTCAGCCGTTCCGCGATTGCCAGCGCGTGCCCGCCCGTTCCCACCGTCGCGTCCACATACGTTCCTTCCGGCCGGATGCGAAGCCACTCGAGCACTTCGTCCACCAGGACCGGCGTATGCAAAACGCTCAAAAGCTAGATACCCAGCTCTCCAAACGCCTTCTCGTCTTGCGCCGTAATCGGGTCGCTATTCAGCCGTGCAAGGAATCGCGCGTGATTCCAGATCTCCAGGTACGTCAGCTGCCCCTGGACATCGACTTCGCCTTTCATTTCCGCCGATTCGCGTAGTACGGGTGGAATCAGAATGCGCCCCTGCCCATCCACCTCGACCACCTGGCCGTAATAGTTCGTGCGTTCCAGAAACTTCCGCTTCGTGGCATCGTAGGACGACAGCTTCGCCAGCTTCTTCTCGATCGCTTCCCACTCCTTCATCGGATACACGCGTGCGTGATCGCCCTTGGCGCTCGTCACGTAGAACTTCTTCCCCAGCTTGCGCAGCTCTTCGAGAAAGTCCGCCGGAACCTTCACCCGGCCCTTGTCGTCGACCGTTGCCAGATAATTGCCGCGAAGCATTTTGAGCCTTCAGAAGTTGGGCCGGCGTGTTTGCGAATCGCGCTTCGAGCGCGCTCACGTATGGAGTCATCACTCGCTGTTTCGCTCTCGCCACTCGCCCCTACTGTTTACCACTTAGCGCCACTTTCTCCCACTTGGACCGCGATTGTATGCGCGTTCTTCCGCATGTCAAGAGGAATTCTTCATCGATTGAAAGAATTTTTTGCTGCTGCGTCGCTCGGAACTTGTTTCGAACCAGAACAGCGAAGCTCGCAACCACAATTACTTGTACCGCTGCTGTCCGCGCTCCCGACTGCTTGTTGTTTTATTGCCCTGAAGGCCGAATTTTGTTTTGTATCGGTAACTACCCGCGCGTCCCTTCCCCGTTCGGGGGAAGTTTCCTAAGGATTGGGATTCCGCAGCGTGTTCAGGTTCCGCAGCACGCCCTGCTCGTCTGGCGTCAGCCCTTGCATGAACCGCGGATCGTTCAGCGCCGCCTGCCGCTGTGCCGGAGTCATCGCCTGCAGCGTGTGCTGTCGGCCCAGCACCAGTTGCCTTCGCTCCGGCGACATCTGCTCCCACTTCGGAAGTATCTGGTTCTGATAGAGCTGCCGCTGGTCCGGCGTCATGTTCCGCAGGACCTGCCAGTTGTGGATCATCTGGTCCTTGCGCTCCGGCGACAGCCGGTTCCACGCCTGCAGCCTCTGCCGGATTTCCGCCTGTCGCTGCGGCGGCAAGCTCTGGAAGCGCTGATTGTTCTGCAGGAACCGCTCCTGCTCCTGCGGAGACATGTCCCGCAGCCGCTCCTCCATCGCCGGAGGCACGTTCGCGGGCCTCCCGAAATTCCCCTGCCCATTCGGGTGCACGACGTTCGGATTCGGCTTGACAAGACCCTCATTCGGCGGATGCGGAGCTTGCCCCTGCACACCGTTTCCGACTGCGCCGCCCGTCGCCGCTCCGCCAGTCGCGCCTTCCCGAGGCTTATTGCCTTTGCCCTCTGCCGCAGCGGCCCGATTCGCCCGCCGCGCCTGCGCTCGCTCGCGCATTGCCTGAGCTCGCGCCTGCCGCCGCGCTCGCACGCCGCCCTGCGCTGAGGCAGGCTGCGCCGCGAGGGCCATCATCAGCGCCAGCGCGACACCCGAAATGAGCCTGCCCAATCTCATTTCTAGAGGCTGCCTCCGCCATCGTCCGGCGGATTCTGATCATTCTGGTCCGTGGGCTGCGCCGGAGTCACCGGCACTTCCGCCAGCACATCCGACTTCGATACCAGGTCGAAATTCTCGAGCACTCCCAGGTGCTCGATCATCTGGAACTGCTCATCCGCGCTCAGTTGCGGCTTCGGCTGAGGCATCTTCGCCAGCCACACGCTCAGCGCCACAAGCATCGCCATCGAGAACGCCAGCCTCGGCTGCGGCACCAGCCACGTGAACCAGCGCGGCTTCGGCTCCGCCGCGATTCGCTGCCGCAACCGCGCATCGAAGCCGAACGACGGCTCCTCTACCGGCACCTCATCCAGCACCGTCCACAGCTTGCGAAACTCCTCCGCGCGCTTCCGGCAGCCTTCGCACGCAAGCAGGTGCTCTTCCACCTCTTGCCGCTCGGCCGAATTCGCCCGGCGGTCCAGATACGCAATCAGTTCCTTTGAAACGTCTTCGCACTTCATGATGCCCTTCCTTCCCCCGCGCTGGTTCTCACCGGCTGGGCCACGAGGGGTGCCAGTTGTACCCGCAGGGTCTCGTAGGCGCGGAACAGCAGGGACTTCAGCGCGCTTTCCGAGCAATCCAGAATCTTGGCGATTTCGCCGTAGTCCATCTCTTCGTACTTATGCAGCAGCACCGCCACGCGTTGCTTCTCCGGGAGCGATGAAATCGCCTTCCGGATCACGTCGCAACGGTCGCGCTCCACCATATGCTCATCTATTCTCAGTTCGCGTGACGGAAGTTCCATCGGCGCCGAATCCTCATCGCCAACCGGCGCGTCAATCGACGTCTCCATCTGGTGATGCCGGTTGTCGCGAATCGAATTCAGCGCAAGGTTCGTGGCGATCCGGAACATCCACGTCGTGAACTTCGCGCTGGGAGCATACTGCTTCCGCGCACGGTAGACCCGCAGGAAAACCTCCTGCGCCAGATCCTCCGCCGTCGCCGTGTCACGAACCATCCGATATAGGAAGTTGACCAGCGGCGTCCGATACCTCCGCAACAGAAGGCCGAAGGACTCCGAGTCCCCCGCCTTCACGTCCAGCATCAGTTGGACGTCAGACCTGGTCATGGCCTCCACAGTCTATCTAACACGTTGCCCCTCAGAAAGTTGCAGCCCCCTCCCCGTTGCGGTATCCAGCATGTCCTCGCCCGGCACCTGGCCAAAAACCCTTTGCCTTGTTGCGTTTTTGACTTTGGATATAGGATGGACATCCAGCAGAACAGCCGGAGCATTCATGGCCCGTCAAGCGCCGCTGAAATATGTCTTCTACATCGCCGCCACCCCGGAGAAGGTGTGGGACGGTTTTCTGTCGCGGGAGTCGAATCGCATCATCTTCTCCGGCGCTGAATTTCAGGCCGAGCTTAGACCGGGTGGCGCGCTCGCGTGGCTGGGCCCGGGACCCGATGGCAAGCTCATGACCTACGTCCGAGGAGAAGTGTTGCGGTGTGAGCCGCCAAAAGTCTTTCAGTACACTTTCGCAATGGGCCAAAATGACAAGGTCTCGCGCGCAACGATCGAGCTTGTGCCCGAAACCGAAGCCACCAAAGTGACGGTGACGCACGACGAGTGGGCCGAGGATGACCCCACTTATGCTGCCTGCGCGGATGGATGGCCACGCATCCTTTCGCGCCTGAAGACGCTCCTCGAAACCGGAAAGACATTCAAGCCACATTGAGACGAGGCTGGCGCGGCCGCGCCGGCGAGTGCGGGGCTGCTGCGACTGACGCCACGCGATAGGCGTTGGTTGGAAGGGCTAGGATATGAAATTCAATCACATCGGAATCCCCACAACCGAACGATTCGCAGGCGAAATCGACTTGCCGCACTTGCAGGTCACTGTGAGCGATCATCAAAGCAATCCATTTGGAATTCAGTGGCAGCGGTATTGGGAAGGTGCGGCATATCCTGACCTGGTGAAATCGGTCGCGCATGTTGCGTTTGAAGTGGACGATTTGGAAGAGGCGCTGAAGGGCCACAAGGTCATCATTCAACCGAATAGCCCGAGCCGAGGCGTGATGGTCGCGTTCATAGAAGTCGCCGGCGCGCCAGTCGAATTACTTCAGATTGATCGAACCATCCGCAAGGATCTCTAAGCGGTGGGGCCCAAGCGGAATGACCATCCTCTTGTGTCCGCATTTTGGGAACCCAACCTCATGCGCTGATATTGTTTGGGTTTCGAACACATCTTTCCGACTGGCCGGAGTCACTTGAGATGAAATATTTCACGAAGGAATTTCCCAAAGCCGATAACAACCGTTCACTCAGCAAGGCACAGCAGCGCGCAGTTCATCGAAGGTTTTTGAAAAGGTGTCAAGCGTACGAGAAACAGCTAAGAAAACTTGAGGGCCGTGTCTCCAGTCAAGCGTGGAAGTTCTTTTGCCTCGGACTTGGCAGGTGGGGGTTGCACGATGCACATCTCTTATCCTTCGCCGCAGGCGATGGATTGGACCATCCATGCGACGGCAGGGTGCCGTTCAGATTCAACAGGGAAAAGGCAAGAGTGAGGATCTTGATTCTCAATCGGCATCAGAATCTTCTGTGCTCGTTTGAATGTCGCGATATTCGCAGGGTAGTCTTCGATTATCCGACAAACGACCCGCTTTGGAATATGGGCCGTCTTGACCATTTGCTTACGTACGAACTCACGGCAGTGAACAAGCGCCACTTACGTCTGGAATTTCTATTCTCTTCCGGCGCCATCATTCTCGTTGAATTTGCGCGGATGATCTTCAGGAGACGTCGAGTCCGAAGACGATTCCCAGTCGAAGCTGCGTGGTCATAGTGAATGCCCCGCTGCGGCGGCGGCAAGCCGTTGAGTCCTGATTAACGCAGCCGTTAGCGGACATTTGCTCTCCAGAAAGACCGTGGGATTTGAACCGATGCCGTCGCCCCTCACCCCACGCCCCTCGTCCCTCGTCCCTCGTCCCTCGACCCACAAATCACACGTGAAACATCGCCTTCAGCCCCAGCAGCACCGCCACGCCCAAAAACACCAGCAGCGCCACGCCAACTCCCGGCTCCTTGTTCACTTCCGGAATCAGGTCCGACGCGGCCACGTAAAGCGTCACGCCCGCCGAAAATGGCAGCGCATCCGCCAGCGCGCCGCGCAACAAAAACATCAGCCCCATCCCCGCCAGCGTCGCCGCACCCAGAATCGCCGACGAGACGAACGCCGCGCGCCGGCTCTGCCCGCTCGCCAGCATCAGCGACGCCACCGTAAATCCCTCGGGAATTTTGTGCAGGAAAATTGCCAGAAAAATCACGCCGCCCAGCCAGACCGACACCAGCAGCCCCGACGCCACCGCCACGCCGTCAAAAAAAGTATGAATCACCAGTCCCAGCAGCGCGGCATAGCTCGCGTGCGCGTGCGAAATCACCTCGCGATGCGTCTCTTCGCCAAAATGAAAATGCGGCGCGGCGGTATGCTCGAAAAAATGGATCAGCAGATAGCCCGCCAGCACCAGTACGAACACGATGCTCGCGTCTCCGAACACCGTCGTCTGCGAATCCGCCCGCAGCTTCAGCGATTCCGGCACCATTTCCAGCAGCGCCGTCGCCAACATGAATCCCGCGCCGAGCGCGATGAAATATTTCAGGTAGTGGTGCGACCACTGCCGCCGCGCGATCATCAGCCCGCCCAGGACGTTCGCCGCCGCGGCCGTCATGCCGAGCAGCAGCGCCAGCAGGATGCGATTTAGGTCCGGGGCGGCCATGGCTTCGCTCAGCCGGAATGGCGGAACAGGATCACGTCGCCTTCCTGCACGATGTACTCTTTCCCTTCGAGCCGCTGCTGCCCGCGTTCGCGCGCCGCCGCAAAACTCCCCGCCTTCAGCAAATCTTCCCAATTCACCACTTCCGCCTTGATGAACCCGCGCTCGATATCGCTGTGAATCGCGCCGGCGGCCTTCTGCGCCGTCATGCCGCGCTCGATCGTCCACGCGCGCACTTCCGGCTCGCCGCACGTGAGAAACGAAATCAGCCCCAGCAATTGATACGTCGCCTGAATCAAGCGGTCGCGCCCGGACTCCGCAAGCCCGTACGCCTTCATCATCTCCGCAGCCTCGGCGTCATCCAGGTCCGCCAGCTCCGCCTCGATCTTTCCGCAGAACGGCACCACCGTCGTCTGTGCCTTCGACGCCAGCTTTTCGAGATGGTGCTTCTCCACCGCCCGTCCCACGTCCGCCGCTTCGTCGTCTCCCAGATTCAGAACGTAAAGCATCGGCTTCTGCGTCAGGAATTTGAAGCCGTGCAGCATCTTCCGCTCCTCCGGCTTGAATTCGAGTTCGCGCAGCGGCTTTTCCGCCTCCAGCGCCTGCCGGCACCGCACCAGCAACGCCAGCTCCGCCTCGAGCTGCGGATCCTTCCTCTTTTTCAGGTCCTTCTCGATGCGCTCGATTCGCTTTGCCGCTTGCTCCAGGTCGGTGAGCATCAGCTCGATCTCGACGCTCTCGATATCGCGCATCGCGTCGAGCGACCCCGCGTCGTGCGGCACTGAAGGATCCTCGAACAGCCGCACCACGTGCGCCAGCGCATCCGCCTCCCGCAGCGGCACCAGCGACGCCGAATTTTTCTCGCGATCCTTCTGGATGCCGCCCACGTCCACGTACTCGATCGTCGCGTATGTCACCTTCTTCGGCTTAAAAACCTCCGCCAGCTTCACCACGCGCGCATCCGGCACCCGCGCGATACCCACATGCGCTTCCGTCGGCCCGCTCCGCGTATCCACGCGCGCCCGCGTCAAAATCCGGAACAAGCTCGTCTTCCCTACCCTCGGTAAGCCAATAATCCCTGTTTGCATAAGCGTTCGATACTAGCACAGCCCCGCGCCGTCCCCTCTGTAGCGACGATGTGCCTTCTCGCCTTTTCTCCGTGCCCTCTGTGGTTGAGGTTTTTTCTTGTTTTCTCTGTGTCCTCCGCGCCTCTGCGGTAAAACTTTCTTCCCTGTTCTTGCTCTCTTGCCTTTCTCTGTGTCCTCTGTGGTAAGTCTTTTCCTTCGCCTTCATCGCCTTGCCCCGCTCGCGCGCTGCGTATATCATTCCGCCTCCAGCCGAAAGAGAGGCGCGAATGAAACGCTCCGCCGGATTTGCTCTCATGGTTCTCCTGATTCTTGGTCTCGCGCAGGCGGCCGCCGCGCAGGATTGGGCTCGCGCCCGGCTCGAAAAATCCCCGCGCCACCGCGAATGGGTCACCGTCAAGCACGGCGACCGCGCTGTGCAAACATTCGTCGTCTATCCCGAAGTGAAAGACAAGCGCCCCGTCGTTCTCGTCATCCACGAAATTTTCGGCCTCACCGACTGGGCCGAGGAAGTTGCCGACGAAGTAGCCGAAGCCGGCTACATCGCCGTCGCGCCCGATCTCCTTTCCGGAATGGCGCCCAACGGCGGCCGCTCGTCCGATTTCGCCGAAGGCAAGGCCACGGAAGCCGTCAGCCATCTCGATCCCGACCAGATCACGGCCGACCTGAACGCCGTCGCGAACTACGCGCTGAAAATTCCGTCGGCGAACGGTAAGCTCTTCGTCGCCGGGTTCTGCTGGGGCGGCGGACAAAGTTTCCGCTTCGCGACGAATCGCCCCGATCTTTCCGCCGCGTTCGTTTTCTACGGCGGCCCGCCGGCCAAGGACGCGATGGCCCGCATCAAGGCTCCCATCTACGGCTTCTACGCCGGCAACGACGCGCGCATCGGCGCCACCATCCCCGACACGATCAACGCAATGAAGGCCGCAGGCAAAAAGTATGAGCCGGTCACCTACGACGGCGCTGGCCACGGATTCATGCGCGCCGGCGAAGCTCCCGACGCGAGCGACGCCAACAAGAAAGCTCGCACGGATGCCTGGGACCGCTGGAAAGTCCTGCTCGCGCAAGCTCACTAGGCTCGAATGAATTCGACCACGGGAATCCAGCCGCTGCCTTTCGATCATATCGAAGCGCACGCCTTTCTCTCGCGCACGGACGCCCACCTCGCGCGCGTCATCGAGCAGGTCGGCTCGTTCCACTTCAAGCTCGATGAATGCGACAGCGTCTACGAATCGTTGCTCGAGGCCATCGCCTACCAAAGCATTTCCGGCAAGGCCGCGGCGACCATTTTCGCGCGGGTCCGCGCGCTTGGCTCGAACGGCAATTGCCCCACGCCGCAGGAGCTGTTGCGCGTGAAAACGGCGGCGCTGCGCAAGGCCGGCCTCTCGCACGCCAAGATTGCCGCCGCCCGCGACCTCGCGCAGAAGACCATCGACGGCGTCGTGCCCTCTCTCGCCGACGCCGAAAAGATGTCCGACGACGAACTGGTGAAGCGGCTGATTTCGGTCCGCGGCATCGGTGCCTGGACGGTCGAGATGTTCCTGATCTTCCGCCTCGGCCGCCCGGATGTGCTGCCGATCCACGATTACGGCGTGCAGAAGGGCTTTGCTCTCACCTACCGCAAGCGCCGCATCCCTAAACCCAAGGAACTGCTGAAGTTCGGCGAGCGCTGGCGTCCGTGGCGCACGGTCGCCAGCTGGTATATGTGGCGCGCCGTCCACCTCGCCGGCCCCGCCGCCCGCAAGATCAAGAAGCCGAAGCCCGCCCGTCGTCGCCGATCGCAAAGGCCCCGCCGCTAAGGCGCCCAGCCTTGCCTTCCATTTGAAATTTGAAATTTCAGATTTCTAGATCGCCTTTTGCCAGATCCTGATCCGCAACTTTTTTCAACTTTTTTCAGTTCCTAATCACGAATCGCGATTTCGTAAACCAAATCCCCTCATGGGGTTGCAGACCTTAAGTGCTCATGTCAAGTTGCCACGCATGATAAAATAGCGTCAGTAGGAGAAATGAGAGACTAAGGGCATAAATCGGATGCTCCGGCGACCTTCCCCTCCCAACCGCCGGAAGCTCCCTACCTCATTTCTAATCTATACACTGAAGATTAGAAATCGCCGCAAACCTCGCCGAATCAGCAACTTGCATTTTTCTAATCTATACAAAATCCCGCCCTTTTTTATGCGGTGTTTTTTCAATCTTCTCTGCGCCCTCTTCGTCTCTCCTGGGAACTCGACGCTTTGTCTTCCCGCCCGCCCCTCCATTCCTAATCGCCAAATTGGGGAATTAGAAACAGATCTAAGTTGCAGAAAACAAAGGAGAAGAGAATTTCTAATCGCCAAAAAAGCGCGATTTCGCGACTACGACGCGGCCTTTTTTTCGGGGGCCTTGAACGGGATGAGGCGGAAAACGACGTTGATAGTGGTCTCGACCTCGACGGGGAAGCCATTCAGCATAGTGGGCTGGTAGCGGAACTGGGAGATGCACTCCAGGGCGGCTTTGACGAGCAGCGGGTTCCCGGAGACGACGCGGACGTTCACGACGCGGCCTTCCGGCGAGATGGTCGCGGTAACTGTGACGGTACCCATGATGTGCTTCTTGATGGCTTCCGGCGGGTAGACAGGAACGCTCTCATCGAGGCGGCGGCCTTCCATCACTTCCCCGCCGATCCGGAGGGGTGCGGGCTGCATCAGGGCGTCGGGCGTGCCCGAGAGGATGCCGCCGAGGACGCCAGAGGCGAACGACGGCCCAGTCCCGGGGCCTCCGGCACCGAGATCGGGCGGCGCCTCCATGGTGCTGACGGACTCGAGCTTGCGCGGAAGGACTCGCGGGGCCTCGAGTTCAGCCGGAACGATGCGAGCCATGGGCGTAGGGACGGAGGCGACATGATTGGCAGGCGCCGGGGGCCCCGGAGCGGGAGGAGGCATGATGAACGTGAACGCACCAAGGGACGCGTTGAGCGGCTGAATGGCGACAAGGGGGTACAGCAGCGCAAGCGCGACGAGCCCGGCCTGCACAAAGGCGGAAAAGAGCGCACCCCAGCCGGTTCGGGTCCTTCCCCTGCCGCCGGGAGCGGATTCGATGAGTTCCTGGAACGTAGCCGGCCCCTCGTTCGAAGCAGCGGCGCGCGTGTGGCCAGCCGCGGTTCGAAGCAGAGCGTGTCTGGCGGCTACTATACACCTGATTGAGCAGGCGGGATGCGGGCGGATTCGCTGACGGAGCTAGAGAGGCTTGCGGGCGGTGAGGAAGAGGGCGACGACGCCGAGGAGGAGGGTGGAGGCTTCGAGCTGGACGGAGGCGCGATGGAGGCGGTCGAACTCGCGGCGCAGGGGATTTTCAGGCGGCGTGGCGTCGATGGAGCCCATCTCGCTGCGCAGAGCGGCCATGCGCGGGCGAACACCGAATTCGGAGGCGAGGGTTAGGGCGAGCATCAGCACAACGAGAATCGCGGCGGGCGCGATCAGGAATCTGGCGGACTTGGCGAGCGCGAGGCCTGCGATGAGATAGAGCAGCGCGGCGATGACTCCGATGTAGTGCAGGCGCGTCAACGAGTAGCCCACGACGCTGCCAGCCTGGTCGCGATTCGGGAGGATGCCGAAGACGCCGGGCGCCTCGACGAAGCTGAGGAAGATGATGCCGCCAATCCAAGTGCCGAGGCCCAGAAATTGCAGGAAGCGGAGAACGGCTGTCATGGCAGGAGACTATCATAGCCCGGAGACATTCATGAATCGCGGAAACAAAACGGTCGCGGAAATCAGGCGAACGCTATTCCGGTGCGGCCTCGCGGCACTGCTACTGCCTTCAGCGGCGCTGGGAATTCAAAAGGCGTCGCGAGCAAAGAAGCCGGAGGCGGATCGGCCGATTTGGTCGAAAAAGGGAGTGGCTTTCTGGGCGGGTTGCAGCGGGGATTTGCGGCCGTGCCAGGCGAAGAAGATTCCGTCACCCGACGGCAGAAATTACGTCAACGTGAGCTACTCGACCAATCCTGAAGACCCACGGATTGAGGACGCGAAAGTGACGGTAGTGGCAGCCGGAAAGAAGCTGGGTGAGGTTGACTTGGCTGGATTCGTCGAGGACGAGGTGGTCTGGTCTCCGGATTCGAAGGCGTTCTTCATGAACGGCAACAACAACGGTTACGGCGATTATCACGTGGCGGTGCACCGGATTGATGATCCGAAGCTCGGCCCGGGCAATGTGACGCAGGCGGTTGGGCGGGATATGGTTCGAAGCTTTCCGCCCTGCAAGGCGAAGGATCCGCCGGATGGCTGCGCGGAACTGGCCCGCAACCCGGACGACTACATTGGGATGGCGGGCGTCGATTGGGTCGACGGCTCTTCGAGAATCGTCGTGATGGCGGAGGTGACGTGCAGTTCCAGCATGGGCGGCATCATGTGCCAAGTGAATGGATATGAGATTGACGTGCCGAGCGGCAAGATTGAGCGGCGAATGGAAGCGAAGGAGTTTGGGCGCCGCTGGCAGCACAGCATGGCGTGGAAGTTCAATATTCCCGATCCGCCGGATTACAGCGACAAATAGCTCTCCGAGCTACCACGTCCGGCGGATGAACTTTTCCACCGGGAAGCCCGAATAAGGGGATGGAGACGCGGGTTGGGAGACGACCGAGAGCTTTGGCAGCTGATCCGCAGCGGGGACGACCGCGCGTTTGACTCGTTTTACCAAGCGAACGCCGAGCGGCTGCAGGCGTTCCTGCGGCGCGTGGTCGGAAACCAGCAAGCGGCGGAAGACCTGATGCAAGAAACCTTCACACAGATTTGGCGGCGGCCAAACGGATTCGAGCCGGAAAGAGGATCCCTGCGCACGTATCTCTTCGGCATTGGCCGGAAGCGGGCGGCAGAGTGGTGGCGGAAGCAGGGTCCCCGAGCCGGTGAAGTCGACGAGAGCGAGTCCAGGTGCGCAACAGAAACGGCCTCCGCAGTAAACGAGGCACTGCAGAAGCTGCCGGAAGAGCAGCGGACGCTCTTGTGGCTGAGGGAGGTCGAGGGGCAATCGTATGCGGAGCTGGCCCAGATTCTGGCAATACCGGTGGGAACGGTGAGGTCGCGCCTGTTTGCGGCACGCGAGGCGCTGCGGAAGATCTGGCACGGCTCGCAACCGGCGGCAAAGGAGAGGCTATGAGGTGTGAAGAAGCAGCGGAGTTCGTTTCCGCGCTGTGCGACGGCGAAACAATACCGCGCGAGGCCGCAGAGCATGTCGGCGAATGCAACGCATGCCGGGCACGATTGAGCGAGTACGCCGAGATGGGAATGGAATTAAGGCGCGTCGCTAGCCTCGAAGGCACGGGCGGCGAGGCAAGCATGCGCGGGCGCTGGGAGACCGACCAAAGGGTTTTGCCGAATTGGTGGCAGAAAGGATGGGAGACCATGCGAATACCGAGATTCGCAGTTGCACTGTTGGTGGTGATGGTGGTTGTGCTGGGCTCGAGCCTCGTGATCGTGAAGGCGCGGGCGCGCAGCGGAGGAACGGCGTTGATATTGACAGCGCAAACGACGGACGACGGAACGATCCATTGCACGATATCGCTGCAAGACGAGAAATTCGAGTCGTGCACAATCGTGACCGCCAACCATGGCTACGGCTTCCGGGTCATCTCGGCGACGAATGACCGAATCGAGCTGGGCGTGCGCATCGGAAGCGCGGCGGACCTACGCACTCCAGGGGAGGCGGGACTTTCCAGCGCGAATATGGACAAGCTCGTAGAAAAGCCGTACGTGCTGCAGCCGGGCGAAAAGCTGGAGATTCCGGTTGCGGGCGCCGGCGACATGGTGGTCAGCGGCGAACTGATGGACCACATGCCAACGTGGATCGCCAGCGATCCTGGCGAGCAGATGGATCCGAAGGCCGGCGAGCTTCGGGTGCTTTCACCGGTTTTGCTCCGCGGCAAGGAAGTGGTGGTCGATTTGGGCGGCTCCGGCGCCCTGGCAAGTGGAACGAATCGAGTAGTCGAATTCTACGCGCCCGGTGACGGGATCTATTTTCTATCGCTCTCGCCGATCGAGGGAGCAGTGCAGGGCCGCATTGATATGAGCCGCATCTCCTTCGAATTGAACGGCGAGGCGTACACACTGGTGGCGGGAGCGCCGATTGCGAGAGGCCACGACATTTGGGTACTGCACAAGCCGAGCGAGCGCGGCGGCCATGCGTTCATGGGAGGCGTCGACGCGAAGCAAGTGCTGGGCGACTCATCGGGCAAAAACTAACCTAGAACCGGCGTTACACGGAGGTGGATTGCCCTGCACGCGAGGAGCGGGAGAAGTGCCAGTAGCCGAGGGCGAAGCCGATGAGGAAGGCGGCTAGCGCGAGAAGTTTGGCCGAGACGGGCGAGTTGTGGACCATGCTCACGAGATCCCAACCGACCTCGCCGCCTCCAGGCGGCGAGGGAGCCCTTTCGAGAACGACAATCGCGACAATCAAGGTGACAAATATCCAGGCCAAGAACGCCACCACTATGGCGGCGATGCCGCAGACCATGCTGCGAAGGAAGGTTTTCATCTCGATTGTCCCCGTGCTGCCGAATCATACGCCCATTTCTGAACGAGCGATTATCGCCACTGGTTGGGCACACCTGTACGAATGGGCGGGGCGAGCGTCTAACGGGTGATGGCAGAATAGAGGCGGGGTCGCGAAAGGCGATGGTGGGCGACCAAGGACTTGAACCTTGGACCTCTCCCGTGTGAGGGGAACGCTCTAACCAACTGAGCTAGTCGCCCGGAGGCTTACGGCACCATGAGCTGCTGAAAAGCTTCAGGGGCTAAAGCCCGGAAGAATTTTAGCGAGCGGTTTGTCGGAGCTGAAGCTCCGACCCCCTAAAAAGCACTCAGCATCACGGCGACTCAACTTTTGTAGCAGAAGGCATCTGGAATTGCAAACGACGACAAACAGCAAGGCGAGCGCGGTGAGCGCCCCGGCGGCGGAGCGGCTGGCGGAACTGAGGCGGTCGATCGGGCGCGTGGTGAAGGGCAAGGACGACGTGATCCAGTTGGCGCTGACGGCGCTGCTGGCGCGCGGCCACCTGCTGATTGAAGACGTGCCGGGCGTGGGCAAAACGACGCTGGCGCACGCGCTGGCGCGGTCGTTCGACTGCTCGTTCCAGAGGATTCAGTTCACGTCGGACCTGCTGCCGAGCGACGTGATCGGCGTGAGCGTCTACAATCCGGCGGCGCAGGAATTCGAGTTCAAGCCGGGACCGATTTTCGCGAACATCATCGTGGCGGACGAAATCAACCGCACGACACCGAAGACGCAGTCGGCGCTGCTGGAAGCAATGAACGAATCGCAGATCACGGTGGACAATCACACGCACGCGCTGCCGAAGCCGTTCCTTGTGCTGGCGACGCAGAACCCGATCGAGCACCACGGGACGTATCCGCTGCCGGAATCGCAGCTCGACCGCTTCCTGATGCGGATCCGGATGGGCTATCCGGCGCGCGAGAGCGAAAAGGAAATTCTACGCAACGGCACGGGACATTCGGCGGCGGAAAAAGTGGGCGCGCTGATGGACGCGACGGACGTGACGGCGATGCAGGAGACGGCGGCGAAGGTGAAAGTGGAAGAGAGCCTGCTGGATTATGCGCTGGAGATCGTCGAGCGGACGCGGCAGACGGAGCAATTGAGCCTGGGAGTGAGCCCGCGAGGAGCCGTGATGCTTCACCGGGCGGCGCAGGCGCGCGCGTTTCTCGAAGGACGCGACTACTGCCTGCCGGACGACTTCAAGCAGCTGATCGTGCCTGTGTTCGCGCACCGCGTGGTGGTGAGTTCGCGATACGTTTCGACGCAGAAAAAGTCGGAGCAGGCGGAAGCGATTCTGCGGGAGATTCTGGAAACGACGCGCGTGCCGGTTTAGGGCGCGGGCAAGTCAAAGGCTTACCACAGAGAGCACTGAGAAAACCCGGAGCGCACGGGGAAAATCCTTACCGCAGAGACGCCGAGGACGCAGAGAAGCACACCTCCCACCAAGATGGCGACGCAAAATCTAATCGCGAGGATGTGGCACGGGCGGGACAAGCCCGGATGGCGCAACTTCGGGATCGCGATGCTAGTGCTCTCGTTCGCGCTGATCGTATCGCTGTTTTCGGCGGCCGCTGCGCAGCAGGGGCGCATCTGGCTGGCGGGAATTTCGACGGTGGTGGCGCTGGGGCTGGCTGCGTGGGTGGGAATCGCGATCGTGCCGGCGCTGGCGCGGCGGACAAGCCTGCGGTGGCTGGCAAACCAGGTGGATTACCGGCTGACGCGAGAAGGGTACGTTTACCTGATAGCGATCACCGTCCTGATCCTTGCGGCCATGAACACGGGGAACAACCTGCTTTTCATGGTGCTGGGATGCGCGATCGCGGGGATGGTGATATCGGGCATTCTCTCGCCGATGGTGCTCTCGCGCGTCGAGGTAAAATTCGATCTTCCGGAGCACATTTTCGCGGAGCAGCCGGTGATTGCGGAAGTGGAGCTGCGCAACGAAAAGCCGATCGCCCCCTCGTTTTCGCTGCTCGTGGTCGGCGGCACGAAGAAGAAGCCCGCGGAGATATTGACGACGCCGGTCTTCTTTCCTTACATCCCCAGCCAGAGCGCGGCGCGGCAGAAGGTGGAACTGAGATTTCCGCGGCGCGGCGTCTACCGGCAGGACGCGTTCGGAATCCGGACGCGGTTTCCCTTCGGATTTTTCGAGAAGACGCGGACGGTGAGTTCGCAAATCGAGATTATCGTGTATCCGAAGGTCGAGCCGGCCGAACAGTTCTACGAAGTGCTGCCGCTGCTGAGCGGCGAAATGGCGAGCCATTTTCGCGGGCGCGGGCACGAGCTGCATTCGCTGCGCGAATACCTGCCGACCGACAGCGCGCGATTCGTCGACTGGAAGGTGAGCGCGAAGGCGTCGCAACTGATGGTGCGGGAATTTGCGCGCGAGGACGAGCGGCGCGTGATGATCGTGCTCGATCCATTCGTGGGCGAGCCGCGAGCGGACCTGGGCGAGCTGGCGGAGGCGGAGCACGCGGAGCGGTTCGAACGCGCGGTGTCGCTGGCGGCGTCGATCGCGTGGCACTTCCACGAAATCAATTCGGTGATTCAGTTTCGCACGGACCGGTTTGCGACGCCCATGGCGCCGGCGGCCGAAATTATTTATGACGCGCTGCGCGAACTCGCGCGCATTCAGCCGCAGACGGGCGCGGCGGGCGGGTCGTTCCTCGACGAACTGGCAAGCCAGCGCGAGATTTTCAAGATTATCCTGACGGCGCGTCCGCAGAAGACGATACCGACGGCGCTGTGGTCGTCGTCGTACATCGTGTTCATCGACGCGCTGTAGCGGCGCGCCCGAGCTCACTCCTCTTTCGCGGAATCGCTGACGCGCGTCTGATCCGTGATCCAGTTCTTTTCCCACGTCTTGCCGCCATCGTCGGAGAAGGACTGCTCGAAGTGCGGAGTGGCGTTGAGATTCGACCAGATGAAGCGGACGAAAATCATGCGACCGTTGTAAGGCTCCTGATCGTAGAACTCCCCGCGGCCGTCCTTGAATTCGCCGATCGTGGGCTGCCCGAGCACACCGTCCTTGCCGTTGGCCCAGTAGAGATACCACTGGTGCGAATCGGGATGGTAGAGGCGGAGGGTGAGGCCCTCGACGCGGCCGCCGGCGCCATTGGTTTCGAACTGCTCGATCTGCGCGCGGCCGTTCCAGAGTTTTCGCGTGACGCTGGTGCCGTCGAATTCGACCCAGGTGTTCGAGCCGGTGAGCGGATGCAAGCGGCGCTTCAGGTGAATTTTCCAGGTGCCAAGCTCGAAGTCGAAATCGTGCGAGCCGTCGCGGGCGACGGCGGGATGCTGCGCGGCTGGATTCGAAGCGCCTGAATCCTGTTGCGAGCGCCCCGGCAGCGGCTGCAAGAGGACCGTCGCGCTGCAGAGAATGAGAAAGCTCACAATTCGCCTGGAAGCATTCGTCACGTTTTTCCTCCGATTCGCCCCTTGTCCGGAGCCGGTCCTTGAGTCGTTCGAATTTCCGCGAGCCGGAAAACTTGGCCGCGACTGATAGAAGCTTTGACGCGCGATGGAGCGTGACGGTAGCCCGGCAGCGAAGGAGCCGGTGATTCAGCGAGTGAAAGCGAATCTCTTGCCGTTCGTGCGAGAATACGGGCGCCCATGGGCCGCGCGAAGCAATTCACACCTCGATCCCTGGCAAAATTTCAGGACGCGCTACTGCGATGGTTTCGCGCGCACCGGCGGGAATTGCCGTGGCGCGCCAGTCGCGACGCGTACCGCGTGTGGGTGGCGGAAATCATGCTGCAGCAGACGCGCATCGCAGCGGTGCTTCCCTACTACGAGCGATTTCTAGCGCGCTTTCCGGATGGCGAAACGCTGGCGCGTGCGCGCGAAGAGGATGTGCTGAAATTGTGGTCGGGACTCGGGTATTACAGCCGCGCGCGGAATCTGCATCGCGCTGCGAAGGAAATTGCGACGCGGCACGGCGGCAAATTTCCGCGGGAGCACGAAGCGGCGCTGGCGCTGCCAGGAATCGGCGCGTACACGGCGGCGGCGGTGCTGAGCATCGCCTACGACGCGCCGCTGGCGGTGCTCGACGGAAACGTGGCGCGAGTGCTGGCGCGGCTGGGCGCGGTACGTGGGGATTTGCGGGCGGATGGGCGGTGGCAGCGACTCGGCGAAACGGCGCAGGAACTTCTGGCGCGCGATGCGGCGGGAGATTGGAATCAGGCGCTGATGGAGCTGGGCGAGGTGACGTGCACGCCGCAATCGCCGCGGTGCAGGGAGTGTCCCGTGGCGCGATGGTGCCGGGCGCGAGCGCAGGGGCTGGCGGACACGATTCCGGCGCCGCGGCGAAAGCGAGCGCCCGTGCGAATAAAGATTGCGGCGGCGATTTTACAGGATGGGCGCGGGAGAACACTGCTCGTGCGCGATCCGGGAGCGCATGACGATGTGCTGTTTTCGCGGATGTGGCAGTTCCCTGCTGTGGCGGTGAAGCGCGACGCCGCGGGCGAGTTGGCTGAATATTTGCGGGCGAAACTCGGAGTCGACTGCACGAATGGCGCAGCGCTGGAGGCGCTGCCGGCGGCGAGACATGGCGTGACGTTTCGCAATATCGCGCTGCTGCCGTTTCTTGCGCGGGTGAGCGAATTACCGCGCGTGGCGAGGACGCGCGTGCTGGCGCTCGACGAACTGGGGAAAGTGGCGGTATCGAGCGCAACCCGGAAGATTGCGGCGGCGGTGACGGGGTGGAACGGCAAAGATAAAAGCTGACCACAGAGAACACCGAGGAAGGCCCGAGGCCACAGAGAAAAAGGAGGGCGCACCGCAGAGGCGCAGAGGACACCGAGCAGGGCCCGAGGCCGCAGAGAAAAACGAGAGCACACCGCAGAGACGCAGAGGACGCTGAGGAAAACCAAGGCGAGGAAGATTGCGGCCCCGGCACGATCAGCGCTTGCGAAGGTGGCAGATACGCGACGCGCGAGGGCGGCGGCTGCGGACGGGTGATAGCATAAATCAAGGGCCATGGCTTCCTCCGCGCGCGCCAGCGCACCGCCTCTCCCGGCGGTGCAACGATATTTCGAGATTTCGCTCTTCCTGCTCGTCTCGACGGGCGTGCTGGCGATCATTTCGACGGGCAAGCTCGACTTCATTTCGGTGCTGGTCCCTTCCGCCGCGCTGGCCATCAAGGGATTTCGAGTGTGGCGCGGACGCGGGCCGGAGCTTTCGTCGCGCGTGGCGACGTGGCTCGTGCTGGCGTACTTCCTGGTATTTCCCGCCGACCTGTGGTTTTTCTCACGAAATTTAGCTGCGGGGGCGCCGAATCCGTCGCTCTACGCGGCGCTGCTCGCGTCCATCCATTTGCTGCTGTTTGCCGTGCTGGTGCGGCTGTACTCGGCGCGGACCAATCGCGACTACGCGTTCCTGGCCGTCCTGGCCGTGACGTCGATGCTGGCGTCGGCCATCCTGACGGTGGAAACGGGATTCCTGGTGGCGCTGGCGATTTTTCTGGTGCTGGCGGTCTCGACGTTCGTGGCGCTGGAAATCCGGCACAGCGCGGCGGGAGCCGTTTCGCCGCCGATGGAGGCGGGCTCGCCGCTGGCGCAGCAATTGAATCGCGCGCTAGGGCTGACGTCGGTTCTGGTGGCGGTGAGCGCGCTGCTGATCGGTGGCGCAATTTTCTTCCTGATTCCGCGCTTCACAACCGGCTACCTGAGCGCGCTGAACCTGCAGCCGAGTCCGCTGACGGGATTCAGCGACGACGTGTCGCTGGGCGAGATCGGCAAGATCAAGAAGAACAGCACGGTGGTGATGCGCATTAAGGTGGACGGCGATCCGGAACATGCGGACGACGTTCACTGGCGCGGAATCGTGCTGACGAATTTCGACGGGAAGCGGTGGTTCACGCCGGCGCACGAACAGATCGTGATCACGCCGGACGCGAGCGGCGATTATCAACTGAGGACGCCGACGCTGCCGCCGGGCGACTCGTACGAACTGCACTACATGGTGCTGATGGAGCCAATCGCGACCGACGCGATTTTCCTCGCGGCGAATCCTCAGACGCTGCACGGGCAATTCGGAAGCGAGGGCTACAGGCCAGGTCCGGCGCAGCGCGTGCGCAGTTACCTGGTGATCGACGGCACTGACACGCTGATCAATCCGTTCCGGAATTTCACGAAGATACGGTACGAGGCAACGTCGGAGCTGCCGGCTGTGCCACCGGCGCAACTGCGGAAGGCGTCGAAGATTTTTCCGGATGCCGTTTTGCAGGCATACCTGCAACTGCCGCCGCTCGATCCGCGGATCAAGAAGCTGGCGGATGAAATCACGGCGCACGCAAACAACGAATACGACAGGGCGGCGCGCATCGAGGCGTACCTGAAGACGCGGTACGCGTACACGCTCGATTTGACGGGCCCGAAGACGGACGATCCGCTGGCGTATTTTCTTTTCGTTCGGCGCGCCGGGCACTGCGAGTATTTTGCGGCGGCGATGACCGTGATGCTGCGCGACGAAGGTATTCCGGCGCGGTACGTGACGGGGTTCCTGCCGGGCGAGTACAACGACCTGGGTGGCGACTACATCGTGCGCGAAAGCGACGCGCACACGTGGGTGGAAGTCTATTTCCCGGAGTACGGGTGGCTGACGTTCGATCCAACGCCGGGAGCGACGGATTCGAAGCGCGGCGGGATCTTGGAGCGAATGTCGCTCTACTGGGACTGGTTCCAGTTCGCGTGGAGCGAATGGGTGATCAACTACGATTTCGGGCACCAGTTGACGCTGGCGCAGAACGTGCAGAAGTCGACGCGAGATCTGGGCGAGCGAGCCCGCGAATACTACAAGCAGAAGCAACAACAGGCGATGCAGATGCTGACCGCGCTCGACCGGCGGATCGAGGCGTCGCCATATTTTTTGCCGGCGATTTTGCTGCTGCTGGTTGCGCTGCTGATTTATCTGCGCGGGCGGTGGATGATCGCGTACGTGGTGGCGCGATGGAGCCTCCGCGCCGGGCATAAAGGAAGCCTGGCGGCGCCGCTCGCGGCCCTGGAATATCGCGAGATGCTGCGGCTGCTCGAACGGCGCGGATGGAAGAAGGCGGCGTCGCAGACGGCGATGGAGTTTGCGTCGGCGATACCCGCTCCGGAAGTGGCGGGGCCGGTGGCGCAATTCACCGAGCTATATCAGGCGGCGCGGTTCGGGGATCATCCGGCGGGAGCGGAACAGATGTCAGCGCTGCTGCGGTCGATTCGGGAAGTGGTGCGGTTGCGCAGGTTCCCTGCATCATAGAAGAGTTGGGTAGTGCTGTCCGTCCACTTTTACCCGTTGGGCGCCCGCGACCCGAACTCCCGAATCGTGTCCGCGTCAATGCGACGAGCCTTCCGAATAATCTTTTGTATTCCTTCAATCTCTGTAGATTTCACAAGCTGCATGTTGCTGGTGTCCCAAAGATCGGCGGTGTGCTTATTCACGCTGAAATATCCGATCGTGACAGAACAACTCGCGCAGTCACGCTTAGTGTTGATCACCCAGAAGGTATAGAAATCGTCCTGGTTCAGCTTATTGTTCGTTTGTAGCTCCGATCCTATATCCATTCCTTGGCGCCGAACTTGTTGTGCTTCCGGCAGAACATAAACGAGAATCTCGGCTTCCTCCAACGAAACTAGCTCCGGACCGGGCGGCACTTGAGCGGTCGACGTGAGCGACGACGGCAGATTGAGAATCAGAGCCAACAGAACCGCCAAAAAAATCGCGCTCGTCCGGCTCATGGAGCCTCCCGCTGGCTCTACGAATTCTGTGGGACACAAAGCGACACGATGCGCAGTCTAACACACCGAGTCCCGGGGTTTGGCTCATGCTAGAATCGAGTGTTTGCGAGCGTGGTAAGGAAGCGGACTGAGATGCCGAAGGTTGGATTCGTGAGCCTGGGATGCCCGAAGAACCTCGTCGACAGCGAGGTGATGATGGGCACGCTTGCGCGCGCGGGGTACGAAATCACGCCGCGGGCGGGCGAAGCGGACGTGCTGGTGGTGAACACGTGCAGCTTCATCGCGCCGGCACAGCAGGAGTCGGTGGATTCGATTTTGGAGATGGCAGAGTACAAGAAATTCGGGCGCGCGCAGAGGCTGATCGTCGCGGGATGCATGGTGGAGCGGTACCGCGACGAGATTCGCGAGCAGATCCCGGAAGTGGACGCGGTGATCGGCACGGACGAGATCGAAAAGATTGTGGAAGCGTGCGCGGGTGAGCCCGCCATAGCGAGCGGCGCGGCGGCAGCGAGCGGGGCGATGGACGGGCCCGCCACGGCGGGCAGGCTGCCGACATATCTTTACCACGACTTGACGCCCCGGATCCTGGCGACGCCGCGTCACACGGCATACATCAAGATCAACGAGGGCTGCGACCATCCGTGCACGTTCTGCGTGATCCCGCAACTGCGTGGGAAATTCCGGAGCCGGCGATTCGAGTCGGTGGCGCGCGAGGCGGAAAATCTGGCTGCGACGGGCGTGCGCGAAATTTCGCTGATCGGGCAGGACACGACGTTCTACGGCGAGGATCTGGGGCTGCGCGATGGGCTGGCGACGCTGCTCGAACGGCTGGCGCAGATCGAGGAGCTGAACTGGATTCGGTTTCTCTACTGCTATCCGAACCGGATTACGCCGCGGCTGCTTGAGACGATTGCGGCGCATCCGCGGCTGGCGAAGTATCTTGACGTGCCGCTGCAGCACGCGAGCCGGAGCGTCCTGGCGCGGATGAAGCGCGGCTCGCACGGCGACGCGTTCCTGAAGCTGCTGGAGCGCGCGCGTCGGACGATTCCAGGCGTTTCGATTCGCACATCGTTCATCGTGGGCTTTCCCGGCGAAACGGAAAAGGATTTTCGCGAGCTGTGCGATTTTGTGCGCGCGGCGGAGTTCGACTGGATGGGCGTCTTCGCGTATTCGGACGAGGACGCGGCGAAGAGCTTCGAATACGAGAAGAAAGTGGATGCGGAGACGATCGCGCGGCGGCGCGAGACGCTGATGTCGATCCAGAACAAGATTTCCGCGCGGAAACTGCGGCGGCGAATCGGCAAGCGCGTGCAGGCGATGATTGAAGGGCCGTCGAAGGAAACGGAGTTGATCTGGGAGGCGCGACTCGAAGGCATGGCGCCGGAAATCGACGGCAAAGTATATGTGACGGAATTTGAGGGCGTGAGCGAGGCGGCGGAATTGCCGAGGCCCGGCTCGATGGCGACGATCGAGATTACGGACGCGAAGGAATACGATTTGATCGGGCGCGCGATCGAGTTTGAGCGGGCGAGCGTTGCGGCGGCAGCGAGCCCCGCGTCGGCGAAGAACCTGCTGCCGATTCTGGTGTAGCGGCTGCGCAGGAGGCTGAGATTTCAGGAAGGCCTCAGGTCTGAAGACCTGAGCTACAGACCGGAGCTACAGACCGGAGCTACAGGCCGGAGCGACTTGGCCACCACTGGTGTCGGGGCAACCGGGAACAACGGTTTGCGGTATCCTCTGGGTATGAAGTGGCGCTGTCCCATCTGCAACAAGCCTACCGATTCGGAGACGTCGGCGGATTTTCCTTTCTGCAGCGAACGGTGCAAGCTGCTGGACCTCGGCAACTGGTCGAGCGAGAAGTATCGAATCAGCGAGCCGGTGATCGACGAATCGATTCCTGACAATCCCGAACGAGACGCGGATGAGCGGAAAAACTGAGCCGCCGGCGTCGGCTGAGGCTGCGGGAAGCGCGCCAGTAAGCGCGGGAGTTCGGCAGAAGCCGCGCTTTTCACTGTTCATTGCGACCGCGTGCGGGCTCGGGTATTTGCCGAAGGCGCCCGGAACATGGGGCTCGCTGGGCGGTGCCGTGCTTGCGATGCTTCCCTTCTGGGGCCCCCTGCTTGTGAGCACCCCTTTAAATCAATGGGGAAAACTGCTGTGGGGCGACGGTGTAGGGATCTCCTTTTTCGCGGCGAGCGGCGGCGTGGATCCCTTTCTGGTTTTTCAGTTTGCAATCGCAGCCTTTATCGCGCTAATTGGCGTATGGAGTGCCGGAAACGCGGCCCGCTTTTGGGAGACCAAGGATCCGCAACGCGTGGTCATTGACGAGGTATCCGGTCAGCACCTGACGCTTCTCATGGGCTGTGCGCTGCCATTGCTTGGCAAAACCTCGCATCCGAATTGGGCCGGCATGCCGCTTGGTCTCGTGACTGTGAATGCGGCACTTAACTGGAAATATTTGGCGCTGGGTTTTATACTTTTTCGGATATTTGATATATGGAAGCCATTTCCCGCGCGACAGGCGGAATCGCTGCCGGGTGGCTGGGGAATCATGGCGGACGATTGGGTTGCCGGAATCTACGCGGGACTTGTACTGTGGATAGCGCGGCTGGCGGGGCTGTGAGCGGCCGTCCCCAAAGATCGAATTTCCTTTCGCGATGAACAGCACACCGAGGATCGAGAGCGTGAAGCCGGCGGCGGCGATGCCCGGCGGCGAAATCTCGATTCAAGGGACTGGTTTTGCCAGCCGGAACCATTCGCGGCCACAGGTGCAGTTCGGGTCGGCGGAGGGGACGGTGATGCTGGCGGCGGAGAATTTCCTGATCGCGCGCGTGCCCGAGGGCGCGGCGGGCGGCGCCGTGCGCGTGCGAATGGGCAGCGTCGAGAGCCAGCCATTCCCTATGGCGCTAGGAGTGCAGGTGGCGGACAACCTGCATCCCGTTGCGAATCCGGCGGTGGACGGCGACGGGAACGTTTACGTGACGTTCAGCGGGCAGCGCGGGCAGAAGGTGCCCGTCTCGCTGTACAAGATCACGGCGAACCACGCCGTGAAGCCGTTTATAACGGAGCTGATGAATCCGACTGGACTGGCGCTCGACAAGAATGGAAATCTGTTCGTCTCGTGCAGGAACGATGGGACGATTCATCGCGTGTCGCCGGACGGGCGCGCCATGCAATGGTTGGAAGGCATGGGCATCGCGACCGGGCTCGCCTTCGACCAGACCGGGAATCTCTATGTGGGAGACCGGAGCGGCACGATCTTCAAGATCGGAGCCGACCGCGAAATTTTCGTATTTGCGACGCTGGAACCTTCAGTGGCCGCGTATCACATGGCGTTCAGCCCGGCGGGCGAGCTGTTTGTCACTGCGCCAACGACGTCGAGCTATGACCGCGTGTACCGAATTTCTCCGGCGGGCGAAGTGGGCATTTTCTATCGCGGGCTGGGGCGCCCGCAGGGACTGGCGTTTGACCGGCGCGGCAACCTGTATGTGGCGGCGTCGCTCGGCGGCAAGCGCGGAATCGTGAGGCTGACGCCGCAGGCCGAGCCGGAACTGGTGCTCGGCGGCAGCAACATCGTCGGGCTCGCGCTGATGCCGTCACACCGCGCCGTAATCACGACCAACAACGCCCTGTTCACACTCGACTGGGACGTCGAGGGCTTAGCTCTCACCTGATTTTTGGCACGCCGAATCGCAGACTCTGACGGAGGCGGCGCATGAGCGCAATCGCGACGGAGCTGATGTCGGACGTTTCGTACGGGCTGCGGCAAATCCGGCGGAATCTTTCGGCGAGCCTGCTCTGCATCCTGGTGCTTGCGCTCGGCATCGGCTCGGCGACTGCGGTATTCGCCGCGCTGTACGACGTGCTGCTGAAGCCGCCTCCCTACCGTGATGCCGACCGCATCGTGTTCGTCCACAACGAATTTCCTGGATCGCAGCTTGGGCATACGTCTGCCTCGCCGCCCGACTATGCGGACCTGACAGCGCACCGCGAGATCTTTGGGGACACAGCGGCGTATTACTTCAACGATTTCACACTGAGCAACACGGGCGACGCCGGGTACGCGCAACATGTGGATGCGGTGAACGTGTCGGGCAGTTTCTTCCCGATGCTCGGAATCGCGCCGCAGATGGGGCGCGCGATTCGTGCCGACGATGACCGCTACGGCGCGGCAAAGGTCGCAGTGCTGAGCGACGCGCTGTGGAGAAGCCGGTTCAACGGCGATTCGCAAGTGGTTGGGCGCACGATTGACCTTGACGGCCAGCCGCATCAAGTGATCGGCGTGATGCCGCCTCATTTCGATTTTCCCTATCCCGCGACGCAGATGTGGGTGCCGCTGGCGCTGCCTCCCGCGGACTTTGCAAATGGCGAACGAGGCGACAAGTGGCTCGATATGCTTGCGCGGCTCGCGCCGGGGGTGACGCTGGAACGCGCGCGAGCGATGCTCGCAACTGTGAGCCACCACATGGCGCAGCAATTCCCCGACGCGTACACGGAGAGCTCAGGCTGGCATTTTTCGATTGAGCCGATGCTAGTGGAGCGCACCAAGGATGTGCGGCAGTGGCTGCTGCTGGCGTTTGGCTCCGTGATTTGCGTGCTGCTGATTGCGTGCACGAACGTCTCGGGCCTGCTGCTGGTGCGCGCGACGGTGCGTAGCCGCGAATGGGCCGTGCGGGCAGCGCTCGGTGCGAGCACGTCGCGGATGATCCGGCAAATTCTGACGGAAACCGCAACTCTGGCGGCGATCGGGTGCGCGGCGGGCATCGCGCTGGCGATGGGACTGGTGCGCCTCATCAACGTTTACGGGCCGGTGCACCACATCCAGATTGAGCCCTGGACGCTGGCGTTCGCGGCGGGATTGTGCGCGGCGTCGACGATCATCGCAGGGCTGCTCCCGGCGGCATTTTCATCGCGAACGCCGATAGAGGAGACTCTACGCGCGGGCACGGGACGCAGCGCGACGGGGCGGTCGCGATGGCGCGCGGTGCTCGTGAGCGGGCAAATCGCTCTCGCGGTGGCTTTATTTTTCACCGCCGCGGGACTCGGACGCAGCTTCGCGAAATTGCTGGCGGTGTCTCCCGGCTTCTCGGCGGAGCGCGTGTGGTCCGCCTGCATCACGCTGCCGAGCACACATTATGCGGACGGCCCTTCGCGCGCGCGATTCTTTCGCACGCTGAACGATCGAGTGGCGGCGCTGCCCGGCGTCGAGTCGGCTTCGGCGGGCGTTGCCCTGCCGTTCAGCAGCGGCGGCTACACGGCCGACTTGTACTTTCCCGAGCGGCCCGTCCCCGAGGTGCGTCCGGCGGCGCGCGTGAACATCGTCCTGCCGGTATATTTCGAGACGCTGCGAATCCCGCTGATCAAAGGGCGGACGTTCACGGAGCAGGATGATGCGACGCAGACGCCGTCTGCGCAGGTCGTGGTAATCGACGAGATATTCGCACGCAGATATTTTCCCGGGCAGGACCCGATTGGCAAGCTCGTTGCCAACAATTGCTGCCACGACCATCCGGCGCGAATCATCGGCGTTGTGGGCAACGTCGCGACGAAGGAGCTCGCCGCGCCGCCGCGACCGGAAATCTACTGGCCGGAGCTGCAGCTTCCGAATTCGGCCATGTTTCTTGTTGTGCGGCAAGCAGGGCGAACGGACGTGACGGCAGCGGTCCGCGAAATTCTGCACAAGCAGGACGCTTCCGTTGCGCTCTTCGATATCGAACCCATGCCGGAGCGAATCCTGGATTCGCTAAAAGTGCGGCGATTCGTTGCGTGGCTGCTGAACATGTTCGCACTGGCAGGCGCGGCGCTCGCCGCTTTCGGACTGTACGGCACACTGGCGTACCTCGTTCAGCTGAGGCGGCGCGAAATCGCGATTCGGATTGCGCTCGGCGCGACGGCGGGCGACGTGGCAGGGCTGGTCGCGCGCTACAGCGCATCGCTGGTGCTCGGCGGCGTGCTGCCGGGAGCGGTGCTCTGTTTCCTGGCGGCGCGGGCGACGGGACGTTTCCTCTTTGGCGTCACTTCTTACGATGCATGGACGATCGCGATGACGGCATTCGGACTGCTTTTGCTGGGCATCATCGCCACATGGGCTCCCGTCGCGCAGGCGGTTCGCGAGAACGCACTCGGCAGCCTGCGCGAGGAATGAACCGGCCGCGGCGAATCCGCGAAAAAGCACCCGAGGGCTTGCGAGGACTGCTGCGCCTCGGTTACAACATTTTCGTGGCTCGACTGAGCCCACCTGAACGATGAAAGCAGAGATCATCGCCGTCGGCTCGGAACTCCTGACGCCGTTTCGCCTCGATACCAACTCGCTGTTTCTCACCGCGGAACTGAACAAGCTGGGCGTGCGCGTGATTCACAAAGCCGTCGTCGGGGATTCGCCGGAAGAGATGCGCTCGTCGTTCAGCCACGCGCTGGGGCGCGCTGAGCTGATCGTTTCGTCCGGCGGATTGGGGCCGACGGATGACGATCGCACGCGCGACACCGTCGCCGACTTGATGGGCAGGAAGCTGCGTCTCGACGAAAACGTTCTGCAGCACATTCAGGAGCGGTTTCGGCGCTTCGGGCGCGCGATGCCCCAGATCAACGAACGGCAAGCGATGGTTCCGGAAGGCGCGGAGGTGCTGCCGAATCCGCGCGGAACCGCACCGGGATTGTGGCTCGAAGCGAACGGGCGCATCGTCGTGCTTCTGCCGGGCGTCCCCGCGGAATTGCGCGCGCTGTTCGACGCGGAGGTCCGCCCGCGCCTCGCGAAGCTGAATCATCAAGAGCGGCTCTTCACGCGCGAGCTGCGGGTTTGGGGCTTGACGGAATCGGAAGTCGACCACCGCGTCTCGCCCTTGTATACGCTATATCCCGACACGGACACGACGATCCTCGCGTCGCCGACGGGAATCCAGCTGCATCCGAGCCTCTGGGCGAATGATGCTGCCCACGCGGAGAAGATTCTCGACGAAATCGTGAACCGCATGTCCCTCGCGCTGGGCGAGAATCTTTTCTCGACCGCCGGAGAATCGATCGAGGAGGTGGTGGCGCGCGTCCTGATGGAGAATCGCGCGACCATCGCGGTCGCCGAAAGCTGCACGGGCGGGATGCTGGCTGAACGGCTGACGAACGTGCCGGGCAGCTCGTCGTATTTTCTGGGCGGCGTGGTTTGCTACAGCAACGAAATGAAGACGTCCATGGTCGGCGTGCCGAAGGAGCTGATCGATGCGAAGGGAGCGGTGAGCCCGGAGGTGGCGCTTGCGCTCGCGGACGGAATTCGCAAGCGCGGGGGCTCCACTCTTGGCGTGGGTATCACGGGAATCGCCGGGCCAACGGGCGGGACTCCCGAAAAGCCGGTTGGCCTCGTCCACATCGCGCTTGCCGACCAACAAGGACCGCGCGAGAAGGCGTTTCGGTTCCCCGGCGATCGCGAGCGCATCCGCCAGTACGCGACACAAACTGCGCTGGACATGGTCCGGCGGCATTTTCCGTATTCGGCGCACGGGCGCGGGTAGCGCATGCGGCTCTTCGTCGCGCTGGATTTTCCCGACAGCATTCGACATACGATTCGCGAGCTGATCGCGCGCCTGAAGCCGGCCGCAAAGGGCGCGCGATGGGTGCGTCCGGAAGGCATGCACGTGACGCTGAAATTCATCGGCCATGTCGACGCGAAGAAAGTCGCCGCTATCGAAGATGCTCTGGCGCCGGTTCGATCGGCGCAGCCGGTTGAGATGTTTTTTCGCGGCATCGGATTTTTCCCGAACGACCGGCGGCCGCGCGTGGTGTGGTGCGGCATCGAAGCGTCGGCGAATCTTGCCGCGCTCGCCGCGGACGTGGAGCGCGCGCTAGTGCCGCTGGGGATCGCCGCGGACTCTCGCGACTTTGTGCCTCATTTGACCCTGGCTCGATTCGAGCAAGGCGTGCGCGCCGACGAACTGGTCCGCGCAGCGAGCGAATTCCAGTCGCAGGATTTCGGCTCCGCGAAAGAAATCGAGTTTCATCTTTTCGAAAGCATTCTCAAACCGTCCGGAGCGGAGTATAAGAAGGTCCGCAGCTATTCTTTCATGAAGGAAAAGGCGTGATCGAAGTCAGGATCGAAGCCGTACTGATTCCAATCATCGCGTACCTGCTCGGGTCGATCCCGTTCGGATTTCTGATTGTGAAGGCGCGAGGCGGGGACATCCGCAAGTCAGGCAGCGGAAACATCGGCGCGGCGAACGTCGCTCGAAATGCCGGCGCGGTCGCGGGGCTGTTGACGCTTTTCCTCGACGCCGCAAAGGGCTACGCGGCCGTGTGGATTGCCCATCGCTGGACGCACGGCGATATGAGGTGGATGATGACCGCGGCGGTCCTCGCCGTGCTCGGCCACATGTTCCCTGTCTGGCTCCGTTTCAAGGGCGGCAAGGGCGTGGCGACCGGTCTGGGAGTCTTCCTGGGAATCTGCGCGCCCGCGGCGGCAGCGGCGCTGGTGTTGTGGATTCTGATTGTCGTCTTCTGGCGCTATTCGTCTCTCGGATCGATTATCGCGACGGTGGCTCTGCCGATTCTGGTGTACCTCCTCTATGCCCCGCGACACGCGCCTCCCCTCTTCGTGACGCTGGGAACGATCACGATCTCGCTCCTGATATTGGTGAAGCACCGGCCGAACATCGAGCGGCTGATCGCCGGGAACGAAAACCGAATGAAATTCGGCCGCTGAGGCTCCGCTAAGTCCTTTCCTTGCAATCAACAAGCCTATGGCGTTTCCGCTACGCCAGTACCTTCGTCCCGTTGTGCCGGGTCGGCTTGGTCCGGTAGCATTTTTGTTTCGGGGATACTGTGCCCATCGCCCTCAAACAGCTCTCGCCGCGCAGACTGCGGATCCTCTGGATCGTCATGGCGGCGCTTCTGCTCGTCAGCGTCACTCCACTGTGGCTCTATCACCGCCAAGTGCTGCGGTTGAGCGAAGAGAAGCTGCAGGATACCGAGCAGGTTCAGCAAAACGAGACGACGCGGTCGCTCGCGGCTGAGACGCTCGAATTCGAGCAGGGCGTGCGGCAGCAGTTGGTGACGCAGAGGCAGGTGCTGACGCTGACCGGCTGGATTCAGAACGTCGACGACCCGATTCATGCGCCGGAAATCGCGCGCCTGCTGCAGCAGTTCGCCGAAAACAATCCAAACATCCTGTACGTGACGGCGGTGAACAAAGAGGCCAAGGGGCAGTCGGCCGGCAGCTTCAGCGCCGATCAGGATCCCTTCGTTGGGGCCGCACTGAAGCGCGCGTTTCAAGCAAGCTTCCAGGACTTCGATTCGATCAGCGAACCGTTTGCGCTGGGCCCGGACAATCATCCGGCGCTGGTGATGTCCGTGCCATTGCTGTCTGACGGGCAATTCAGCGGGATGTTCGCCGCCGTCGTTTCGCTGAATCGCCTGCAGACGCGGCTCCGCGAAGTGAGCGTGCGGCATCGGCTCGTGTTCATAGTCGACCTTCACGGGCACATCGTGGCGTACCCGGACACGCGCGAGATCGTGCCTGGCCGCGACATCACGTCGTTGTCACCTCTGGCAAAGCAGTTCAAGGACACGCAGGAATTGCGCGTCACCGTGAACACGAATTTCTGGACGTACGACAAAGACCAGCAGCGCAACGTGGAGATGATCGGAACGTACAGCCCGATCCCGGAGCTGGGCTGGGCGGTGATCGCGCAGCGCAGCCTGGATGACGCACGGATCGATGCGGGCGTGCAGGAAATGCGCTCGCAGGCCTTGAGGTTCGTGCTTGGCGTTACGTTCGTCGCGCTTTCCTTCGGATACATCTTCGCGGTCGGCATCACTCGGCCGATTCGCGGACTCGTGGAGTCGACGCGCGCCATCAGCCGCGCCGAATTCCACGAGCGCGCGGAGGTCCAGGGCGCAGCGGAAATCAGCGAGCTCGCCGAGACCTTCAACAACATGGCAGGCGACATCGAGCAGTACGTCGAAAAGCTGAAGCTCGCCGCCGCCGAAAACCGCGACCTGTTCCTTGGCTCCATCCGCATGCTCGCGGCTGCGATCGACGAAAAGGACCCGTACACGCGCGGCCACTCCGGGCGCGTCGCGAAGTATTCCGTCATCATCGGCGAAGGACTGGGCCTGAGCAGCGAGGACCTAGACCGGCTGCGCATTTCGGCATTGCTGCACGACGTCGGCAAAATCGGCGTCGAGGACCGCGTCCTGAAAAAGCCCGGCAAGCTGACCGACGAAGAGTTCGACCTGATGAAGCAGCACACCGTGAAGGGCGCGAACATCATGCGGCCCGTCACGCAACTGCGCGACGTGCTGCCGGGAATCGAGCTGCATCACGAGCGCATGGACGGCGGCGGCTACCCGTACGGCCTGCAGGGAGACCAGATTCCGATGATGGCGCGCATCATCGCCGTCGCGGACACGCTCGACGCCATCACGACGAATCGCCCGTACCAATCGGCCATGGACCTCGAGTACGCGCTCCAGCGCATCCGCTCTCTGGCCATCGCGAAGTTCGATTCCAAGGTGGTCGCATCGCTCGATACGGCCGTGCAAGCGGGCCGCCTGCGACTGAGCGCTACGCTCGTCGAAGTCTAGATTCTTCCCAGGGTTTTTCCGGGATTCCTCCTGCATTCTTCCGAGCCCCCGCTCTTCCATGCTATCCTCCGCGCGCTGTGCGAGTTCGTGCGAGACCTTCCTGAGTGACTGAGAGCAACCCACGCGCGATCGTGCCTGTGGCCGCCGACGTGATCGAACGCGCGCGGCGGCACATCGCCATTCGGCTGCTGCCGTTTCTTTTCGTCCTCTACATCGCCAACTACATCGATCGCACCAGCGTGGCCTACGCCGCGATCGGCATATCGCGAGATCTGGGCTTCAATGACAGCGTCTTCGGACTTGCGAGCGGCATCTTTTTCGTCAGCTACGTTGCAATGCAGATTCCCGGCGCGCTGCTCGTCGAGCGCTGGAGCGCGCGCCGAATGATCTCCGCAACGATGATTGCGTGGGGCTTGCTGACAGCTCTGACGGCATTGGTGCGCACGCCTGCGCAGCTTTACGCGGCGCGGCTCGTGCTGGGCGTGGCCGAGGGCGGATTCTTTCCCGGCGTGGTTGTTTACCTCAGTCACTGGTTCATTCGGGAGGATCGCGCGAAGGCGACGGGAAATTTCATGTCGGCGATTCCCCTGTCGTTTGTGGTGGGATCACCGATCGCGGGCATGATTCTGGGCCACCGGTGGTTCGCGCTGGAAGGCTGGCGATGGCTTTTCATCCTGGAGGGAATGCCGGCGGTGGTTCTGGGGTCGCTGGCGTTCTTCTACCTTCCGGATTTGCCGAGTGAGGCGACCTGGCTCAGCGGCGAAAGCCGTCAGTGGATTCAGCACCGGCTGAGCGAAGAAGCGGCCGTCGCGGCAAAGAAGGGCTCCATTATGCAAGCGCTTGCGTCGCGCACCGTGCTGATGCTGGCGGCGGACTGCTTCCTGAATTATTTCGCCTTCTATGCTCTTGTCTTCTGGCTTCCGACCATGCTGAAGCGGTGGTCCGGATTGTCGGATGCGAATGTGGGCCTCCTCGGCGCCATACCGTATGTGGTTCTCCTTGTGGCGATGCTTTTCAACGGCTGGCATTCGGACAAGACTGGCGAAAGAAACTGGCACTGCGCGGTGTTCGACCTGATCGCCGCGGCCGGATTTCTGGCGCTCATCGCGGAACCGCATTCCATTTCGCTTTTCGTGCTGGCACTGACGATGGCGACGCTTGGGAATGCCTATCTTCCGGCGTTCTGGGCCATGCCGACCGAACTCTTGAGCGAGTCCGCAGCCGCAGCGGCCGTTGGGCTGATCAACGGGATTGGGAGCATTGCGGGTCTCGCAGGACCCTTCCTCTTCGGCTACCTGAACACGAAAACAGGGTCGTCCACGGTGGGGCTCATCGTGTTGACGGTTGCGTGTGTCGGCGCGGCCATAGTGATTGTGCTTGCGCCGCGTGCCGTTCGCCCGCCGGCGGACTAAATCGGCCGGAAGGTTGCCTTTCCACTTTAGTGCTGATTGAAATGGTCCGGTCTTCGAACTTGTGTCGGCGCGTTTGCTAGAATGGTGTGATTCAATGTGAGCGGTCAAGACGCATGATTACCCTATTTGGCCCGCCGGAACCAACGCTCCTCGAACGGCTGAAGAAGTCCGTCGACAAAACGCGCTCAGAACTATCCGCGCGCGTCGAGCAGATTCTGACGGGCGATCGCCCGGTCGATCAGGAGCTTCTGCGCGAGCTTGAATCAGCGCTGCTGAGTGCGGATATCGGTGTTCGCACGACGAAGGAAATCCTCGCGGCGCTGCGCGAACAGGTGAATCAGCACAAGCTGGAAGGTTCGGATACTCTCCGCCGCGAGCTGAAGAACCAAGTGCTGAAGATCTTGAACGCCCCGGCGGCCGCATCGAACGGCAAGGTTGATGTCGCGCCGCGCGTTCTCTTCGTGGTCGGCGTAAACGGCACCGGCAAGACAACCACGATCGGCAAGCTCGCGAATCGCCTGAAAAAGGAAGGCGCGAACGTGATGCTGTGCGCCGCGGACACGTTTCGTGCAGCGGCCATCGAGCAGCTCGAGGTGTGGGGTCGGCGCGCGGGCGTCGACGTGATCAAGCAAAAATCCGGCGCCGATCCTTCGGCCGTGATTTTCGACGCGCTCTCCGCCGCCAAATCACGCGCTGCCGACATAGTGGTCGTCGACACGGCGGGCCGCCTGCATACGAAGTCGAATCTGATGGCCGAGCTGGAAAAGATGAAGCGCACCGCATCGAAAATCGTCCCTGGCGCGCCGCACGATGTCCTCCTGGTGCTCGACGCCACGACGGGCCAGAACGGCCTCAACCAGGCGCGCGAATTCTGGAGCCACGCGGGCGTGACTGGGATCGTGCTGACGAAGCTCGACGGCACCGCGAAGGGCGGAATCGTGGTGGCGATTGCGCGGGAATTGAATTTGCCGATCCGGTTTGTGGGCACGGGAGAACAGGTGGACGATCTGGTGCCGTTTGACGCGCAAACCTATGTCAACTCGCTCTTCGACTGAGCCAATCTTCAACGACCAATACTGGATGTACGAGGCCGAGGAACTCGCGCGCGAAGGAACCGCGCTCGCGCACCCGAATCCGCGCGTTGGCGCCGTGATCGTGCGCGACGGCATCGAAGTCGGCCGCGGATTTCACGCGTACGATCGCCGCGATCATGCGGAGGTTGTGGCGCTCAAGCAAGCCGGCGAAGCCGCTCGCGGCGCAAGCCTTTACGTGAGCCTAGAGCCGTGCAGCCACGTGGGCCGCACGCCCCCGTGCGTCGACGCAATCATCGCAGCCGGCGTGAAGAAGGTGTTCGCTTCGATGCAGGACCCGAATCCCGCCGTCGCCGGTCGAGGTCTTGCCGCGCTCAAGCGGGCAGGCATCGAAGTTCACGCTGCTGACCGGGAGAGCGAGTATGCTCGCGAAACGAATGAGGATTTCGCGAAGTGGATTCAGACCGGCCTGCCCTTCACGACGCTGAAGACGGCGGTCACGCTCGACGGCCGCATCGCGCTGCGGCCCGGCCATTCAACGTCCATTTCGAGCGAGCCGTCGCGCGATTACGTGCAGCGCTTGCGCCATGAGGCCGATGCCCTGCTCACCGGCATCGGCACGATTCTGGTCGACGATCCGCGCCTCACTGATCGCACCGGCCAGCCGCGGCGCCTGAATCTCCTTCGCGCGGTCGTCGACACGCATCTGCGCCTGCCGCTTAACTCGAAGGTCGTGAAATCGGCGAAGGGCGACGTCGTGATTTTCACGACGCAATCGCCGAATGCAGCCAAAGCTCGTGCCTTAACTCGCGCGGGAGTCGAGATATTTCGCGTGCCCGCGCGCCGTGGACGCGTTGATCTTTCCGCCGTGATGCGCGAACTTGGCCGTCGCGAAATGCTGAATGTCCTGCTCGAGGCGGGAGCGGGGCTCAACGGCTCAGCACTCGAAGCGGGAATTGTCGACAAGATGATTCTCTTCTATGCTCCTACCGTCATGGGGGTTGGTGGTGTTCCGATGGCGCAATTCTCGACGCGCAACGCCGCAAAGGCGCCGCGGCTGAAGAATCTCACGCTCAACCGCTTCGGAACCGATTTTGTGGTTCAAGGATATTTTCACGATGTTTACGGGGATTATCGAAGCCGCCGGAAAAATTGATTCGGTCGAGCGCAGCGGCGACAGCGCGCGGCTGCGCGTCAGCCTTGCCGAAGCCGCGGATATCGCCGCCGGCATGAAGTTGGGCGACAGCATCGCCGTCAACGGCTGCTGCCTCACTGTGGCCGATTTCAGCGAGCGCCACTTTTCCGCCGACCTTTCCGCCGAAACACTTCGCCGCACTTCCTTCGGCGAAAAGAAGCCTGGCGACATCGTGAACCTCGAACGTCCGCTGGCCGCGAACGCGCGCCTCGGCGGCCACTTTGTCCAGGGTCACGTCGATGGCGTCGGCAGTGTTGCAGGCCACGTTCGCGAGGGCGAAAATTCGTGGCTCTCCGTGCGCATCCCGGCCGAACTGCAGTGTTACGTCGCGGAAAAAGGCTCGATCGCCATCGACGGCATCAGCCTCACGGTTGCGACCTGGCGCGACGGCATCGCCGCCTTCGCAATCATTCCCTTCACTCTGCAACACACCAATGTGCGTACGCTGGTTCCCGGCGATGCCGTCAACCTCGAATGCGACATTCTCGCGAAGTACGTTGAGGGCCTTCTCAAATCGCAGCAGGCGCCCGCGCAGTCCCGCATCACTCTCAGCCGCCTGATCGACGAGGGGTTTTGATGAGCGAGCGCCGCGCCTACGACGTGATCGTGGTCGGCGCCGGCGTTTTCGGCGCATGGACCGCTTATTTCCTTCGCAAATCCGGCGCGAGTGTTCTTCTCCTCGACGCGTACGGACCCGCGAACGCGCGCGCGAGTTCCGGCGGCGAATCGCGCATCATTCGCATGGGCTACGGAGCCGATGAAGTCTACACGCGCTGGTCGATGAACGCGCTCCCGCTCTGGAAACGGCTCTTCGCTGATGCGGGCCGCCCCGAACTCTTCCAGCAAACCGGCGTGCTCTGGATCTCGCACCACGGCGACCGCTATGCGCTCGACACGACCGCGACTCTGCAAAAGTGCTCCGCTCGATTCGACAAGGTTTCTCTCGACCAATTGCGCGGCCGCTATCCGCAGATTCACTTCGAAGACGATTGCTGGGGCATCTTCGAGCCGGAAAGCGGCGTGTTGATGGCTCGGCGCGCCGTGCAGGCGGTCGTCGAGCAGGCTGAAAAAATCGGCGCTCGCTACGAGATCGCTTTTGTTCGGCCGCCGACATCCTCGAAGCGCTTGCAGCACGTGGTCACAAACGCTGGCGAAACGTTCGCTGCCGCTAACTTCGTCTTTGCCTGCGGCCCCTGGCTCGCCAAAGTGTTTCCAGAGCTGCTCGAAACGCGCATCTTCCCTTCGCGTCAGGAAGTTTTCTTCTTCGGCGTTCCCCCTGGGGAAACGCGCTTCGCGCCGCCCGCTATGCCGACGTGGCTGAAGCTGCGCGATGAGTTCTACGGCATGCCCGACATCGAGAGCCGCGGATTCAAGATCGCGCACGACCGGCACGGGGTTCGCGTCGATCCCGACACGCAGTCGCGCGTCGCGACTCCCGAAGCCTCCGCGATTGCCCGAGAATATCTCGCGCGCCGCTTCCCCGCCCTCCGCGATGCGCCTATCGTTGAAACACGCGTGTGCCAGTACGAGAACACGTCGAGCGGCGACTTCCTGATCGATCGCCACCCCGCGATGGAAAACGTGTGGCTGGTCGGGGGCGGCTCCGGGCATGGATTCAAGCACGGACCATCGCTGGGAGAGTACGTGGCCGAGCGCATCACGAAAGGCGGCGCAATCGAGCCGCGTTTTTCGCTCGCCACGAAGGCAGTCGTCCAAAGAAGGGCGGTTTTCTAGCGATTGCCGGAAATTCTAGCGAGCCGCGCGCGCTGCCGCTTCGCGATTCTTCGCGATCACTCCCCGCACGTAGAGCGCGAGGCCGATGAAGATGAAGAAGAACGTCCCGCCCACGAGCGTCGCCTCAAACAGCAACTTATTTTCCGCTTCGCCCGGCGGAATGAAGGAAAGAATGATTCCCGCCAGTACCACGATGAATCCCAGCGAGCCGATGATCCACACGCCGAGCCTGCCGCCGGGAATCAGCACCTGGTCCTTGCTCGCGCCGCGGTCGCCGCGAGAACTCAGCTTGATCACGGCCGCATACATGTACAGAAACGGGATGAAATACAGAATCGTCCCTGCGTCGACGAAAATCTGGTAGGCGTTGTTCGCCGTCTCGTTCACCTGAATCAGCAGCAGGATCAGGCCGGAAATCACGGCTTGCACCAGAATCGAGACCCAAGGCGTCTTCCACTTCGGATGGATTTTGCCGAACGCCGCGGGCAGATATCGATCGATTCCAACGATAAAAGGCACGCGCGAAACTCCCGCCACCGTCGTTCCCACGCCACCGGCATTCCCAACGGTCACCAGCACCGCTGCCACCATGCCGAATAATCCGATGCGCAGCAGCGTCGAACCCTGCGTCAGCGCCTGGAACACGCCGCTCTTCGGATCCACCGACGCCGACGGCATCATTGCAAGCACGGCAAATGTGCCCGCAATATAGGCCACTGCAATCAAGAATCCGGAGCCGAAAATCGCGCGTGGGAACGTCTTCTGCGGGTCGCGCACTTCTTCGCTCATTGCCGAGCACAGCTCGAGCCCGACGAACGCGAACGCAATCTGCGGCCAGAAATTCACCGTGCCCCAATCCCAGACGGGCATCACGTTGGCCCACGTGAAATGCGTGATCGATCCGTGCGCGTGCCACAGATAGGCCCCCATGCCGATCAGCATCAGCAACGGCACGTAGGTGCACACGCCGCCCGCGTTCTGCAGCCACTTTCCGATGTTGAGTCCCACGATGTTCAGAATCACGGCAACGAACAGCAGAAGAAACGAGCCCGCCATCAGGAAGGTGCGGTCCTGCGCGAGATACGCCGTGCTGCTCCCGCCGATATAGGCGCACATCGCGGCGCTGGCCATCAGCAGCCCGGGGAAATAGAAAAATGTGTAGATCCAGTACGTCCACCCGGCCACGAATCCGTGAAAGTCGCCGAAAGCTTCTTTCGACCACACATACAGCCCGCCTTCCATCGGAAAGCGCGTGGAAAGCTCGGTGATCACGAATGCCGACGGCACGAAAAAGAAAAGCGCTGCCAGTGCCCAAAGGCTGATCGATGAAGTTCCGTTGTGCGCCGCCGCCGCGATCCATCGCGGGCCAAGCACCGCCGCGATGTTGAAAAGCAGGACGTCCCAGAAGCCCATCACACGGCGAAGCTGTTTCTTGGGATCGCTCACGCTGGTTGCGTTCGCGTCGGGGGCGCTCACGCGGTTGCGTCCAGAGCGGGAATCATTTCGTCCTGAAGCAGGAAATTGTGCAGCACCTTGTCTTGGGACTTTTCAAGCTCGGCCCACGTCCCAAAGAATTCCGCGCGCCCTTCATGAAGAAAAAGAACGCGGTCCGCCAGCTTCTTCGCGAGATGCGTATCGTGCGTCACCACAATGGAAGTCTTGTGGAATTTCGACTTCAGCTTCGCGATCAGGTCGCCAACGTACGCCGCCATGATCGGATCGACCATCGTCGTCGGCTCGTCGTAGAGAATCGCATCGGGGTCCTCGGCCAGCGCGCGCGCGATCGCAACGGCGCGCTTCATCCCCGTGCTCAGGTCCGAAGGCAAACGGTCCGCGTATTCGGAGACTTCCAGCATCTCCAGGAGCTGCTTCACGTGCTGCTCCACCTCGTCTGGGTTCCTGTGTCCTCCGCGGCTGACGATAGGGAAAGCCACGTTTTCCGCCACCGTCAGCGAATCGAAGAGCGCGCCTGACTGAAAGACCATCGTCACGCGCCGTCGAATCTCGGAAAATTGCTGCTCGCTCCATCCGGTTACGTCTTTGCCCGCGACGATTACGCGGCCTTCATCAGGCTCAAGAAATCCCATCAGCAACTTTAGCGAGACGGACTTCCCCACTCCGCTGCGGCCCATGATGACGGCCGTCTCGCCCGCCTTCACGTCGAAACTCACACCCTTCAACACGTTGTTGTCGTCGAATGATTTCGATACGTTCCGGAATTCGAAGTAGCGGTCGCTCATTTTTTCTCGCGCGCGCCCAACCTGCGTTTCGCTTCCTCGTAATCCGCCGGTAGATTCATATTCTTGAATAGGAGGCTGCTGGAATCAAAAATTTTCCACTCCCGCGGTTCTATGTGCTCCACGCGCAGACCCGCCAGACCGTCGGTCACCTTGCGAACGCCTCGGTCCAGTGCCAGCCACACGCTCGGCTCGCAGCTTTTGTTATACATCGCGCAAAGCGGCTCCGCTCCGCCATCGCTCACCGGTATCACGGCGTCCGCGTTCGATTGAGTAGCTCGCTCAACCAAGAACGCGAGCCACTCCTCCGTCAGATACGGTAGATCGCACGCCACAACGAGATTCCATTTGGATTCGGATGCGCGCAGCGCCGTTGCAATCCCTCCGAGCGGCCCCGCGTCCGGCCAGTCGTCTCGAATCGCGCGCAATCTCAGCGATTGATAAGCTTCCGGGCGTCCCACCACGGTCGGTAGCCCGATGACAGATTCGAGCAGCCGTGCGGTTCGCACGATTAGCGGCACGCCGCCCAGCTCGAGCAGCGCCTTGTCGCGTCCCATACGCGAACTCTCGCCGCCGGCCAAAACAAATGCCGCGACTTCGTTGCTCGGGCCTCCTCGCGAACGCCGGGTTGCTCTCCGCGTCCGAGCGGTCGGACTCACTTCCGCGCTCGCTTCTTCGCTTTCGCCACAACCTTTCGCTTGGTGCCTCGCCGCGCGCCCGGCACTTTGCCGATTCGCGGGTCTTTCGCGATCACCAGTTCGCACGCCCGCAGCGCCGCCTCTTCGAAATCCGCCGCGTCAGCGGGCAGGACTTGCCACCCCGTCACCGGCTTCCCAAATACTTTGATCGATCGCATATTCGGGAACTCGCGCCGCAGGCTCTCGTGATGCTCGATCGTCGTTGCCAGCCAGACTCCGTTGTCCGCAGTCGCTCCCTTGTCCTTGTCGCGCAGCACGAGGACGATCTTCTCCTCCACGTACACGGCGAGGCATCCGAACATCGGCCGCGTCCACGGCGACGCCACCGCGAGCGCATCGAGCACGAACTCGAATGGCGGACGCTTGCGAGGCTTCGCGCCCAAGAGGGCTTCATCAATCACCAGAGCGCCTTCGCGGGCTGCCCTCGTTCTTCGTTTATTCTGCATACTGCCTCGTGTGTTTCTCGGGTTATTTTCCCGGCCGCTGAATCCCGAGCTCGCGCAGTTTCTCCTGCAGGCTTTGCCGGTGCAGCCCAACCTCAGCAGCCGTCTGCGACACGTTCCAGTGATGCTCCTCGAGTTTGCGCTTCAAATAGGCAATTTCGAACTGGCGCTTCGCCTCGCGAAAATCGCTCTCACCTAGAAACGCGCTTGACCCCGCCGCGCCATCGCGCCCCGGAATCGCAGCAGGAGTATTACTCCGTATCTCCTCAGGCAAATCCGCAGCGCCGATTTCGTCCTTGGCGGACATGACCACGCTTCGCTCAAGAGCGTTCCGCAATTCGCGAATGTTTCCGGGCCAGTTGTATTGCCGCAGCAGCTCAACCGCCTCCGTGCTCAGTCGAACATTCCGCGCGTGCCGCACGCCAAGCTGCTTGAGAAACGCCGCCGCCAGTAGCGGAATATCCTCCTTGTGCGCGCGCAGGGCTGGCAATTCGAGCGTCACCACTCGAATGCGGTAATAGAGGTCCTGGCGGAAGCGCCCCGCCGCGATCTCCGCTTGCAGGTCGCGATGCGTCGCGCTGACCACACGCACATCTACGTCGATCGTCTGTAGCCCGCCAAGCCGCTCGATCTTCCGGCTCTCCAGCGCGCGCAGCACTTTCGCCTGCGTCACGGGATTCATGTCGCCGATCTCGTCGAGAAAAAGCGTTCCGCCCGAGGCCAGCTCGAATTTGCCTTTCCTTTGCTGCGCCGCTCCCGTGAACGCGCCCTTCTCGTAGCCGAACAACTCCGACTCGATCAGCGTCTCCGGCAGCGCCGCGCAATTGATCGCCACAAACGGCTTCCCCGCGCGCGATGACCGTTCGTGAATCTCCTGTGCGAGCAGTTCTTTTCCCGTGCCGCTTTCTCCCAGAATCAGGACGGTCGTGTCCGTCGCCGCCACGCGATCCGCCATCTCGAAGACGCGCTGCATCGCCGCGGACGCGCCAATCATCCGCCCGAACTGCCCGTCCGCCACCAACTCGCGCCGCAGTCGCGCGTTCTCGGCGTCGAGTTCGGCAATCCGCAAAATGTTTGCCACGCGCTTGCGCAATTCTTCGATGTCGAATCCCTTCACGATGTAATCTGCCGCGCCGCTCTGCAGCGCGTCGACAGCCGTTTTCGCCGTGTCCAACGCCGAAACAATCAGCACAGGCGTGTCGTCTCCGCCTCCGCGCAACCGCCGCAAGAATGCGAGCCCGTCTTCGTCGGGCATCACCAGGTCGAGCAGAATCAAATCCGGCGCGGCGCCGGCAAGACCCTTTCGCGCCGCCTCTGCGGACTCCGCCTCGACCACGCGATACTTCCCCTCGAGCGCCCGCCTCATTCCGTAACGCGCCGAACCGTCATCGTCCACGATCAGAATCGTTCGCATCACTGCGCTTCCCTTCCTCCCCGGCGATCAGCAACGTCAGACGAAAGCGCGCGCCCCTTCCGTCTCGAACTGGGCTCTCCCACCGGATCGTTCCGCCCATTTCCGCCGCGCGCCGCGCCACGATCGAAAGGCCGAGCCCCGTCCCCGTGGCCTTCGTTGTGAAAAATGGCTGAAATATTTTCGTGCGCGCCTCCACCGGAATGCCCGGACCATCGTCCTCGATCCGAATCTCCAGCCACCCGCCGTTTTCCGTGATTCCCACGCGCACGCGCCCGCCGTTTGGCTGCGCTTCAATTGCGTTGACGATCAGGTTCGAGAGCGCCTCGCTCAACGCCTCCTCCGACCCTATCACGCGAATTTCTCCGCTCGGGCAATCGAACTCCAGCCGCACGTTTCGCCGCTCCGCGTCGCGGCTGAAGAGCGCCGCCGTCTGCTTCGCCAGCGCCACCGCCGCTACCGTCTGACCGTTCACCGACGGCTTCGCGAATTTCAGCAGTTGCGTCAGCTTTGCGCTCATCCGATCTATTTCGCCCACCACCAGCGCGCAATCGTGGCGAATATCGAAAGGCAAATTCTCCTTTTCGAGCTGCACCTGCAGAATCGTTTTCATCGAGCTCAGCGGATTCCGCAGATTGTGCGAAACGCTGGCCGCCATCTGACCGAGCAGCGCCAGCCGCTCGCGCTCCGCCAGCTCCCGTTCCAGCCGCAGCTTCTCTTCGATCAGCCGGCACAAATCAATCATCCCCGGCAATTGCTCCGCCAGAAATTCCAGCGCCGCTGAAGTCTCTCCCGTGATGTAGGTTCCCGTCGTCACCGCTTCGAGCAGCCCGATTTCCTGCCCGTCTCTTATCAACGGCAACCGCACCGCATGGCCGAGCCCGCCCGGAATCGCGAGCGGCCGCGTCGCTGCATCACGTGGCACAGAAATTTTCACTGCCGCAAGCCCGAATTCCTCGCGAATGCGTCCCTCCGCAAACGCAACCAATCGCGCCACGTGTCCCTGCCGCGCCTCCTGCTGAATCTCCACCGTCAATTTCTGCACGCGCCCCATTCGCTCGCTCATCCGCCGGTGCAGCACAGGCCCGATCGCGCGCTCGAGCGGCTCGAAAAGAAAAATCAGCACGAACAACAGCACGCTCGCGGTCGCTTCCGGCGGAAATACAGGCGCGAGCCACCCGCTCACTCGATGAACCAGCGCCAAATACAGCAGCGCCAGAAACGTCGCCGAGAGCGCGTAGACAAGGTTCCGCTGCGCCCCATACTCCAGAAAATTATGCTTCAGCGCGTAATAGATGATCACGGCGCCCGGCAGCACGCCTACCGCGATCGCCGCCGTGAAGAAAGCCTCCGTTCCCACCACTGAGGTCATCGGAAGACCCCTGTAAATCGTCAGCAGCCCGCACAGCGCGGCCGAAATCCAGAAAAAGCTGCGGAAGACGCCCCGCTCTTGGTTGCTTTGCGCCGCTCTCCAGTCTTGAAACTCAAGAATCGCGTCGAGCCCGGCGACAATCGGCAGCGTCGCCGTGCCCACATTGAGGAAAAAGCTTAGAACGATGTAGGTCCGCGTCCCAAGGCTGAGCGCGTTCCCGGCAAAAAGGGAGAGCCCGAAAGCTACCTCGCCCGCCAGCAACATGTACAGCAGCACAACGAACACCCTGGCGAGAGTGCCTCCCGACTTCCCGCGAATCTGGCGCCGGTACGCGTGGTGGGTATGCCAGACGAGCGGCAGCAGCAGCAGGAGACCCAGCCCGATCAGGCCGCGGTAGAACCAGCGAGTGACTTCCGGCGGCGCGCCATACTGAATCTGCGCGTTCATTTCGAGCAGCCCGCCCGCGTAGATCGCGAAAAGCGCGAGCGCCAGGAGGAACAGCAGCCGCTCGAATTTCCGTGGCCGCCGGTGCCCAAGGATCAGCGCCAGCAGGAAGAGATACACCAGCGTCCCCGCCGTCAGCGCGATCAGCCGAATGTAGAAGAGGAGGGCCATCGTTAGCCCCGGACTTGCGGAATCCTAGCCCCAACAGCCTCGCAAGCGCAATGCCCAAGTGTCGGAAAAATCTGACGCCAATCTATATCGCTGTAAATACAAGACTTACCATACACGTTTTGGCGCGCCTCTTGAGTCCGTCACTGATAGATTTTTCCTTGACTCGCCATCATTTTTTGCTATATTAGCACTCGCCTGAGAGGAGTGCTAATCGTCACCCCATGCCTCCCCTCTCGCGAATCTGAACTCTCCAATCGGAGGAAATTGCAAAAATGGCAGTCAACATCACACCGCTACACGACCGCGTTCTGGTCCGGCGGCTCGAGGAAAAGGAAGTCGTGAAGGGCGGAATCATCATTCCCGACACGGCCAAGGAAAAGCCGCAGGAGGGTGAGGTTATCGCCGTTGGCAGCGGACGCCGCGAAAAGGGCGAACTCATCCCTCTCGACGTGAAGCCGGGCGACCGGATTCTCTTCGGGAAATACTCTGGTAACGACATCAAGATCGATGACGAGGAATACCTGATCGTGAAGGAAGACGAGATCCTCGCCAAGATCGGCCACGCGAAGGCAGCGGGCGGCAAAAAGTAACTCACCGCGCGGCTTCCCGGTGCGTCCGGGCTCCCGCGGCCAACCACCTGAAAGAATTTTGAGGAGGAAAGAGATCCATGGCAAAGCAAATCGTGACTGGTGAGAATTCGCGCCAGTCCATCCTGCGCGGCGTCAATGCCCTTGCCGACGCCGTCAAGATCACGCTGGGCCCGAAGGGGCGCAACGCCGTGATCGAAAAGAAGTTTGGTGCGCCGATCATCACCAAGGACGGCGTCACCGTGGCAAAGGAAATCGAGCTGCAGGACCCGCTCGAGAACATGGGCGCCCAGATGGTTCGTGAAGTCGCTTCCAAGACTTCCGACGTCGCGGGCGACGGGACCACCACTGCAACCGTACTTGCCCAGGCCATCTTCCGCGAAGGCGTGAAGACCGTGGCCGCCGGCGCAAGCCCGATGGCCCTCAAGCGCGGCATTGAGCGCGCCGTCGAGGTCGCCGTCGAGGAAATCAAGCGCCTCCACAAGGACGTCAAGGGCGACATGATCGCCCAGGTCGGCACCATCTCCGCAAACAACGACAAGCAGATCGGTTCGATCATCGCGGAAGCGATGAAGAAGGTCGGCAAGGATGGCGTCATCACCGTCGAGGAATCGAAGACGATGGAGACGACGCTCGAAGTGGTCGAAGGCATGCAGTTCGACCGCGGCTACCTTTCGCCCTACTTCGTCACCGATCCCGAGCGGATGGAGTGCGCCCTCGAGGACGTCCGCATCCTGATCCACGAAAAGAAGATCAGCTCGATGAAGGACCTGCTTCCCCTGCTCGAGCAGATCGCCAAGATGGGCAAGCCCCTGCTGATCATCGCGGAAGACGTTGAAGGCGAAGCGCTCGCGACCCTGGTCGTGAACAAACTTCGCGGCACGCTGCAGTGCGCGGCCGTGAAGGCGCCCGGCTTCGGCGATCGCCGCAAGGCCATGCTCGAGGACATCGCCACCCTTACCGGCGGCAAGGCCATCACGGAAGATCTCGGCATCAAGCTCGAGAACGTGAAGGTGGAAGACCTCGGCCGCGCCAAGAAGATCACCATCGACAAGGACAACACCACGATCGTTGAGGGCGGCGGCAAGCCCGGCGAGATCGAGGGCCGCGTGAAGCAGATCCGCGCGCAAGTGGAGGACACCACGTCCGACTACGACCGCGAGAAGCTGCAGGAACGGCTCGCGAAGCTCGTTGGCGGCGTTGCCGTCATCAAGGTGGGCGCGGCAACCGAGACCGAGCTGAAGGAGAAGAAGGCTCGCGTCGAGGACGCCATGCACGCAACCCGCGCGGCTGTGGAGGAAGGCATCGTTCCCGGCGGCGGCGTGGCGCTGGTTCGCTGCATCTCCTCTCTCGAGAAGCTCAAGCTCCACGACGATGAGTCCATTGGGGTCAACATCGTGAAGCGCGCCCTCGAGGAGCCGATGCGTCAGATCGCGCACAACGCGGGCCAGGAAGGCGCGGTCGTTGTGGGCCGCGTTCGCGAATCAAAGGACGACAACTTCGGCTTGAACGCGGACTCGGGCGAGTACGGCGACATGGTCAAGGCCGGCGTCATCGATCCGGCCAAGGTGACCCGTCTCGCGCTGCAGAACGCCGCTTCGATCGCCGGCCTGATGCTCACCACGGAAGCTCTCGTGGCCGACATCAAGGAAGACGAGAAGAAGGGCGCTGGTGCCGGCGGCGGTATGCCCGGCGGTGGCGGCATGGGCGGCATGTACTAAACCGCGGTCCTCGCTGGCCGGCCGGCTTCACGCCGCTTCGGCTCAGCAATCGCATTGCAAAGGGCGGCTCGATTCACCATCGCGCCGCCCTTTTTCTTTTAGGGTCGTGGCCTCCCCGTCCCTCGGTTCGGCGCGAAAAATGGCTGCAACCAATTAGATGTATATACATCTAATTGGGCATGACGCGGAAACAGCCATCCGGGCCCCCGGTAAAACCCGCCACGCAGCATGCCGCGCTGCCTGCTCTGCCGTGCATGTGCGCGAACGTGCGGCGCGCGGCGCGAGCCATTACGCAGCTCTACGAGGACGCCTTGCGGCCGCTCGGACTGCGGGCGACGCAGTTCACCCTGCTGCAAGCCCTCTCGATCGCGGGCGAAATTTCACAAGGCCAGCTCGGCGAGATTCTCGCCATGGACAGCACAACGCTTTCGCGCACGCTCCAGCTACTCCTCCGCCGAAACTGGATCGCTGAGACTCGCGGGCTCGATCGGCGCGAACGCCTGCTGCGCCTTTCCCCTGCCGGGCGCGCCCAACTGCAACGCGCAACGCCCGCCTGGAATCATGCCCAGGCAAGGTTGCGCCGCCAGCTCGGAGACGAGCGCTGGCGCCACCTTCTTCAATCCACTCACGAAGTAGCCAACGCAATTGCGAACGGAGGGCTCGCTATATGACACACGCAAAGTACGGATTCCTTGCAGGCGGCTTGATCGCAGCATGGTTCGCATTTTCCCTCGCGGCATCGTCGCTGGGTCTTTTCGCAGGCAACACCGCGGGCTTTGGCCTCCCCGTGGCAATCGCCGCGCTGACTCCGCTGCTTCTCTTCTTCCTATGGTTTGCCGGCTCGAGCGGATTTCGCGAATTCACGCTCTCGCTCGATCCGCGCATTCTGGCCATCGTCCAGACGTGGCGGATCGGCGGCTTCGTTTTCGTGGTCCTGGCGGGCTTCGGCATTCTGCCGCGGCTTTTTGCGTACCCGGCGGGCTTCGGAGACATGCTGATTGGCGCCACGGCGCCGCTCGTGGCTTTCGGGCTCATTCGCTTCGACCGCCGGCTGAACTTCATCGTGTGGCAGTCGCTCGGCATTCTCGATCTGGTGAACGCGGTCGCCCTGGGCACCACGGCAAGCCTGATCAGCTCGGGTCACGTTGACATGACTCCCATGACCGTGCTGCCGCTGAGCGTCGTGCCGACGTTCCTGGTGCCGCTGTTCCTGATCCTTCACGTCATCTCGATTGCGCAAGCCCGCCGCTGGCCCGCGGGCGCGTACCCGCGTCTTTCGCGAGAACTGGGCTCGTCGCTGGCGTGATCGCCGCTCGGCGTAACGGAAGGGGCGCCTCGACACATTGTCGCGGCGCCCTTTTCTTTGCGCAAACTAGCGGTCGTCATGCGCGGGGCAATCGAATACAATGGCGCGCGCTTGAGACCCACGGAAAGGCCAGCGAGATGCCCGGCGACGCCATACTGACGCACGAAATCTTCTCGAAGTGCGCGAAGCAGAAGTGCAAGGTTCACCACCCATCCGGCACGCTCGAGGTTGAGCTGGTTGAATGCCGCAAACTCACCCTTCCCGGCCGCGCCGGTGCCAACCGCGAGCCCTTCGCTCTTCTCTTTCTTGGCCCCACGACCCCCGTCCTGCCGCAGCGCATATACCCCATCGAATTCACCGGGCTGGGAACGATGGACATCTTCATCGTGCCAATCGGCCCCGATTCGGGCGGCATGCAGTACGAGGCGATCTTCACGTAGCGATGCAAGGTGGCACAGGCCGCCGGTACCCCTCCTCGCGGAACGGATGGCTGTGGTTTTGCGAAGTGACGTATTTCTGTCCGGTGCTTCCGCTTGTGTGCAGGAGTTTGCGCACTCGGATCCTCATTAAGAAAACGCCGTGAAACGAATCGAGCGATCAAGTCACTAATTGGCGTGGGCTCAGTCATCTAGAGGACGAGCAGCCCGCGGCAGCCGGTGTGGAAAATCCGGTGCGGTGGCGCGCGAATTGCTCGTTCTGCAGCATTGCATTGGGTGTGGCTCGTCGGCCCGTTCCAGAAAAGCAATCCGATTTCGGGGGACAACATGGCGGATAAACGGTCTCGTTTGACTCGCCGGTCCATGCTTCGGATGAGCTGGCAGAGCCTGCTCGTCGCGGGAGTTGCCGGGACGAAGCCCTTGATGGCCCTGGTGAGGCCGATGCGAGGCGGCCTGGAAGCAGCCACGGCTGATTCCTTCGCGCCACTGGCCGGTCGCATGCTTGCCTTCCGTGAATTGCCGTCCGAAGGCGGCGTCACCTCCCCCACCGTGGCGATGAGGCTCGTATCCGTGACCCGCCACGAGCACATTTCCCGCGCGGAGGCTCGAATGCCCGAGCTTCGCGGCAAGCGCAAGCGGGAATCCTTTTCCTTGCTCTTCGCATTAAGCGGAAGCAAGCCGCTCGGCCCCGGGCTCCACGAATTTACCCGCGGTGAATTCAAGGGCTGCCCGGTGTTCCTGTCGCGCGTCGGGAGCGCTGGCAAGACGGGTCTCCTTCATTACGAGGCAATATTCGGTTAGTTGGCGTCTGAGCGACGCCCGGGAGGTCTAAGGTCTATGTCCAGTCCGTATGTGGGCGAAATCAGAATCTTTGCAGGGAACTTTGCGCCTCAGGGATGGGCACTTTGTGATGGCCAGATTCTCCCCATCTCGGGAAACGAGGTTCTATTTAACCTCATCGGCACCACCTACGGCGGCGATGGTGAAAACACCTTCGCCTTGCCCGACCTCCGAAGCCGCTTCCCGATTCACCAGGGAAACGGCTTCCCGCTGGCCCAGCAGGGCGGAGTTGAGTATGTCACTCTGTTGCTGACCCAGATCCCCGCGCATAACCATCCTGCTGTGTGCTCTCCGGGCGGAGGTAGTTCCGCAAGCCCGGTGGGCGCGTACTGGGCGACCGATCCGGAAGGCAACACCGCCGCGTACAACGAAGCCGGCGGGGCATCGATGGCGGGTGGCGCGCTTTCGCCCGTTGGCGGAGGCCAACCGCACGACAATATGTCGCCGTTTCTCGTTGTGAACTACATCATCTCGTTGTTTGGGATCTTTCCGTCCCAAACCTAGCTGGCAAGGAAAATCTCGTGCGTTGCTCGACAATCACCAGGACTCGCAAGACCGGAGGGTTCTCCAATGTCTAACCCCTTTGTCGCTGAAATTCGAATTTTCCCTTTTAATTTCGCGCCCAAGGGCTGGGCTTTCTGCAACGGACAAATTCTGCCAATCAGCCAGAACACGGCGCTTTTTTCGCTGCTCGGCACCACGTATGGCGGCAACGGCTCGTCGACCTTCGCGCTGCCCAATCTGCAGGGCGCCACTCCGATGCATTTCGGACAAGGCCCAGGCCTCAGTCTCCGTGACCTTGGAGAGTCGGGCGGCGAGTCGACGATCACGCTCCTCGCTTCCGAGATTCCCAGCCACACTCATAGTGCTCAGTGCAATTCGGGCATGGGCGATCAATACGGACCTCCCGGCAACTTCTGGGCTACCGACGCAGGCGGCAATAACGAGTACGGCTCCACATCGAATAATCAGATGGCCGCAGGGGCGATCGGCACGACGGGCTCCAGCCAGCCGCACAACAACATGCAGCCGTACCTGGTGTTGAGTTTCTGCATTGCCTTGCAGGGTGTTTTCCCGGCCCGTAACTAGCTGCGGACTTCGCAGCACGATCACGGTAGTGAAGCGAATCGGAGGGGACGCTCAATGTCGAACCCATTCTTGTCGGAAATCAGGATTATGTCTTTTAATTTCCCGCCAAAGGGATGGGCCTTCTGTAATGGCCAGCTATTGCCCATCAACCAGAATCAGGCGCTCTTTGCGCTTCTTGGGACTACTTACGGAGGCAACGGCCAGACCAACTTTCAGCTCCCGAACCTTCAGGCTCGCCTTCCGCTGCACACGGGCAATGGCTTCACGATCGGGCAGTCGGGCGGTGAGCAGGCTCACACGCTCGCCATTGCCGAGCTGCCCGCCCACACACATCCGGCGAACTGCACTTCGGCTCTTGGTAACCAGGCAAGTCCCAGTGGAACTTTCTGGGCGCAGGACAACAACGGAAACGCCCCCTACAGCCACTCCGGAGGCTCTACCCTTGCGACAGGCGCGAACGGTGCGGGCGGCGCGATTACGTACGTGGGCGGGAGCCAACCCCACCAAAACATGGCTCCGTACTTGACGTTGAATTTCTGCATCGCTCTGCAGGGGATTTTCCCGAGTCAGACCTGAGCCTGCGCTTAAGCTATAGTGGCGGAATGGATCACGCCATTCGCCTCCGTCCGGAAGAACCGGGTGACGCCGCCTTCCTCTTCCGCCTTTACGCCAGCACGCGCGCCGATGAAATGAAGCTTGTCCCGTGGAACGACGCCCAGAAAGAAGCGTTCCTTCGCATGCAGCTCCACGCGCAGACTACGCACTATCGCCAGCAGTATCCCAACGCCTCGTACGACATCATCCTCAGCGGTGACGTTCCTGCCGGCCGCCTCTACATTGATCGCACGGATGAGGCGATCGCGATTATCGATATCTCCCTGCTCCCGGAGCACCGCGGCGCCGGAATCGGCGGCAGCCTGCTGCGTCGCGTGCTGGCCGAGGCTGCTGAACGGCGCAAGGCGGTACACATCTACGTCGAGCAGCACAATCCGGCGATGCATCTTTACCACCGGCTCGGTTTTCGCAAGATTAGCGACTACGGTGTTTACAATTTCATGGAGTGGAAACCGGAGACGGACGCGGGCGCTACTCCGCCGTCGCCCTAGTCGTCCCAGCTTTATTTTCTTGGTGGTGTGAAGCGAACTACTTCCGGAACCGCCGCTTTCCGCCGATTCCCAGGAGTCCCGCTCCCAGAAGCATTAGCGTGGCGGGTTCCGGCGTCGTGGTGCCGCCGCCCCCATTGTTGGTGCCCGGAGTGGCTTGAATGTCGAGCGTCGAAAAGGCCAAGCCCGCGCCGTTGTAGGTTGTGTTCCCCAGCACTCCCAGCCCAGGGCCTTGCAGCGTGAGGGCAAACGTATCTGTTCCGCCGAGCAGGTCCGCGAAATCCACGCCCGGGATCGTGATGGTCAGCACATCGTACTGGCCGTTCGGCGCGCCGGCTCCTGCATTCAAGCCTTCGGCCGCCGCGTTGAGCAGCGACGTCAAGTCATCAGTCCCGTTCAGCGTGAATGACGCAATCTGATCGCCCGAAGCCGCCGAATCGAGATCCAGGATCCCGATCGTCAGGGTCGCGCTCGTAATCGTCGAGCCGCCCGGCAGTGCATCACTGAACGTCCAGCTGGCCGAACAATTGCCCGACGTGCTCGAAGTGTCGGACCCGCAGAATGCGTTGAACGGTGCCGGGCTACCCGCGGCCCCAACGTCCGTAAGGAACGTCGCGGTGCCGTAGTTTGTCCCCGCTGTAAAGTCGGTCGTGTCTCCAATCGTCACCGGGAAATCGTCCGCCAGCGCCGCCTGAGTGCAAACCAGCACCGCCACCAGCGCCGCCAACACGAAGAATCTGGCCTTCATCATCGCTACCCCCGCAGTTTAAGTCGATTTGCCCGTTTCGGGACGTAAGGACATAGCACCCGTGACAAGATTCACTGCATCTTCCCTACCAAAGGAGCCCCTATCGGCTCATTCTAAATACCTTTGCATCAGTGACTTGCAACCCCGTTTCCGCCTGCCGCCGCGCATACTGCAAACTGTTGCTCACTTTAGGAAGCCACCCTTCCCGTCTGCCCAATCTCTCTGCCTTCGTCACGATCTGGTGCAGGCATCCACGCGTCGCGCAAACTCCGCATCTGGCATCGCGAGTTATAATGGACTGTTACCGCTGCAGAAAGGCTCAGAAAGGCTCCGGATCTACCTGCTATGAAACTCCAGAACAAGGTTGCCATCGTTACGGGCGCCGCCACCGGCATTGGTAAAGCGATCGCCACGGCCATGGCTTCCGAAGGCGCCGCCGTCGTCATCGACTACGTCGGCGACGCCACCCCGGCCAACGCCGCGGTACAAGCCATCCAGAAGACCGGCGGCCGCGCAATCGCCGTCTCCGGCGACGTCTCGAACCCTTCTCAAGTGGACTACGTTGTCCAGAAAGCCGTCGACTCCTTTGGGCGCCTCGACATTCTTGTCAACAATGCCGGCATCGAGCACAAGCAGCCCTTCACCGAATTCCCGCTCGAGCTCTGGCAGAAAATCATCGCCGTCGACCTGACTGGCCCGTTCCTTTGTGCGCAAGCTGCCGCGAAGGCGATGATTCGCCAGGGCGCGGGCGGCCGCATCGTCAACATCTCTTCCGTTCACGAAGACCTGCCCATGCCCACCAACGCACCCTACTGCACCGCAAAGGGCGGCCTGCGCATGCTGATGCGCACCATTGCCGTGGAGCTGGCGCCGCACAAAATCACGGTCAACAATATCGCTCCCGGCGCCATTTTCACGCCCATCGACACGGACGTCGAATCAAACGCCACCATGCAATCGCAATTGATGTCGGAAATTCCGCTCGGCCGCTGGGGTAAACCTGAGGAAGTAGCTGCGCTCGCCGTTTTTCTCGCGTCCGACGACGCCGCCTACTGCACAGGCGGCACCTTCTTCGTCGACGGCGGCATGATTCGTAAGGCCGGCAGCCTCTAGCGCCGCAGGGCTGCCCCCAACCGCAAGCTGCTTTTGGGACGGGACACGTCCTGGCCGCGCCTGGCGCCTTGGACTCTACGCCGCCGCTGCAGCCCTCTTGCGCTGCGACGCGAAGCCCAAAGCCGCAACTCCCATCGCGAGCAGCAGCACACCCGACGGCTCCGGCGTCGTCGTTCCGCCACCGCCACCACCACCACTGGCCGGGCCCACAGCGTCGAGGACGATTTCGCCAGGGTCGTACTCGATAGTCCAGTCGAAGCCGTCCATTTCGAATCCAGTCGTAGGCGCATTGGCGAACTCGCCCGTAATTAAAATCGCCGCCATGATGTCGAACTGCTCCCCATCGGTGGGGGTAAATCCATCCAACAAATCGATATCCAGCAGCGCTCCGTCATCCAACTGAATCCCTCCGCCGACTGCCACCAGCAGGCCATTGCCTGAGGATCCAATCAATTCGTCGAACGTGGCGCCCGACTCCTGCTCGTACCCCGTCACCACCAGCGTCCCCGGCTCCCCGTTGTCCCCGGGTTGAACGGTGCCGCTGCTGACGGCGGCCAGGCTGCCATTCAGCAGGCCGCCAACTATGTTTCCCGTCCCCGAAAGCGTCCCGCCAAAAATCTGCACGGGCGTCGCCGAATTCATGGTCCCGTCGACGATCGTATGACCGGAGGTTTGGAGATAGCTGGCGTCGACGGCGTTGTTCAAGGTCGCCCCCGCGACGATTTTCACAATGCCATCATTCGAAATGGATCCGGCATTTTCGAAATCGGAACCGGTGCTGCCCACGGTGAAATTCCCGAAGTTCAGGATCTGCGACCCACCTTTGCCGAGGTACGCGCCGTTGTTCGTGAACGTCGCGCCTGGATCGTTGACGATAGTGCCGTAGTTTGTGATCGCCCCTCCTGCGTCGTTCTGGAAGGTCCCGGAGTTATCGACCGTTCCGAACCCGCTGAAAAGCAGCCCGCCCGACTTGATTTCAAAGGAGCCCCCATTCACGAGGTTCTTGTCGTTGTCGAGCTCGCCATAGGTCGTCAGCGACGCACCTGTGTCATTGCTGAGCAGGACTGCGTTCTCCAGGTTTCCGTAACTCACGATACTGGACCCCGCATGGTTCTCGAGCGTCCCAGCACTCGAAAAAGTCGCGCCCACGCCGGTGGTGATCGCTCCGTAGTTGTCGATCACGTTCCCTACTTTGCCGATGAACGAACCATTGTCGGTGAGAGTACCGGACGCGGCGTTTTCGAACTGAGCGCCATAGTTAGTGATGTCGGCTCCAGCATCAATTTGCAGCAGCCCGGAATTCGTCATTGTGGCTTCTTGGTCCAGTGATGTGCCGACCTGCAAAATCACTGCCCCCGCGTTGTTTAGGACCCCGGCGTTGTTGATCCCGCCGTCCGGTCCGGTGTTCGTTATCGTCGTTGTAGAGGCAATATCCAGCTCGGCCGTACTGCCGGTACCCGTTGTGCCAATGGAGAGCTGCTGGCGATTCGTGATGCTCGTGTCTCCCAGCACCAGAGGAGTTCCGTTCGGAATGATGATCGGGGTCGCCCCTGTGGGCACGCCTTTGTCCCAATTGCCGGCGACGCTCCATGAGCTGTTCACCGTGCCCTGCCACGTGTCCTGCGCGGCCGCGGGACGAGACCAGCCGAGCGCGAGAAAAGCAATAAGCGCGAAGCAAAGTGCCCGTACCCCACCCATAATGTGCAGTCGACCAAACATCTCGTCCTCCGTGTCCCTAGGCAGCTGGTTGGATGGCGCCGCGCCGCCGACGACGGGCCGTCGCAACCATCGCCATCAGCCCCGCGCACAACAGCCACATGCCTCCCGGCTCCGGCGTCGTCGTCCCTCCGCCTCCGTTCCCGTTGGGACCCATGATGTCCAAACTGACGCTGTTCGTCCCGTAGATCAGCTCGCATGTATCGTCCGTCGGACAAGTCCAGCCATCAAACTCCACACTCGCGAACTCGCCCGAGAGCGAACCAAAGTAGAGGAACGTGAAATCATCGCCCGCTACGGGTGCGAAGCCGGAGATCGCGTCAAAATCCACGATGCCGTCCAGCGTCGCCAGCCCGCTCACATCCAGAACTCCATAAAGCGAGCCATTCGCCAGATCGACCTGGAGCATTCCAGCCGTTCCCTGGGTGTAGTCTCCGTTGATCGTGAATGTGCCGCCCAAGCCCTCCCCCGCCTCGACGGACCCTCCGCTGTTGTTCACGTTGCCGTTGATTGTCCCAAGCCCACTCAGCGTACCGCCCTGGATTTGCACCGCCGGCACGGAATTCACGGTGCCGTTGACTATCATTTGCCCCGCGGTCTGAACAAACCTGCTGCCCGCGGAGTTTGTCAGCGTTCCCCCTGTCTCCACAAATAGGGCCCCGCCGTTGTTCGCGATCGACCCGTTGTTCGTGATCGTACCGGCGTTGTACAGGTTTCCCACTCCGCTGTTGTTCGTGATGGTGATCGCGCCATTGTTCGTAATCGCGCCGTAATTGTCCAAGTAATTTGCGTCGAGGCTTATGGTCGCGCCCGTTTCGTTGATAATGCTGCCCGTCACGGAGTTGCGAAAAGGAGCTTGGTTGGTGAGTGTCCCGAAATTATCGAATGTCGCATTATTGGTAACGAACGCCGACGGGGCATTTAGAAATGTCCCGTAATTGGTGATCGTCCCGTTGTTCGTGACGGTTGCCGGGAAGGCCTCTAGAGCGGATGTCGAAAAGGTTCCGTAGTTCGTGATCGTGCCGGTGTTTGTGAACACCGGCGGTTGCGTCCCGATGCCGCCGGTGTAAAACGTGCCGTAGTTGGTTATGGAGCCGCTATTGTCGAAGACCACCGCAGCCAGCACCACTCCGCTTGCGTAGTTCGTCAGCGTGCCGTTGTTGGTGAACGTGTTGTCCCCGGGAAAGGGTTCGACGAAGTACCCGCTCAGCGAGACCGTACCGGTGTTGTTGAACTGGGCCCCGACGGTATTCAAGACGGTGTCGAAGAGCGTCATCGACCCCGTGTTCGTCAGCGTCCCAATATTGTTCAGCGACCCGCCAAGTCCAATGCTATCCGTTATCGTGCCAAAGCTGTCGATCAGGCCGGCGTTCGTCAGCGTGCCGGAACGAATATCCAGGTAATTGTTGTTGAAGATGGTCCCGAAGTTCGTGATTGTCTGCTCTAATCCGTTCTGCAGGGTTCCATCGTTCTTGATCGTGCCCTCATTTTCAAGGATTCCACCCAATGGCTCGAAGTCATCGTTCACCAGGGTCCCGGTGCTGTTGATACTTACCGTCACGCCGAAACTGATGATGCACGTCGGCGCCACGTTCGCTACCGTCCCGGATATGCTCACGTCGCTGTTCACCGGGCAGGTCAACACCTGCGCTGTGGCCGTGCCACAAAGAGCCAGCGCAAACGTGCATGCCGCAAGCACATAAATCGCACCGCGGCGAACAAAACTCATGTCAATCACCATGGGATCCTCCAATGAACCCGGAGCTCGGCGGCACGTACCTTGCTCACTCGACTCTGCGGTAGCTTCTCCACTTGGCATGAGTCACCGGACCGCCGCGGGGAGCTGACGGTCGCGTAATAAGCTTCGGTGGGAGCTGACACTGCCAGACCACCCTCGTTGGGTCAATCATCGCTGCCTATTTTTTGTATAGCCATGTAAGCTACAGAACTAAAAGGGGTTACCACTCGCCATAACCGTGGGACTTGACGGCGGGCGCCCAGTCATGTTACACATATCGTCAGACCCCGCAGGAAATCTCAGGTGCCAAGGTGTCGGACTCTGCCCAGCCGGCCAACGTCATCCGCTTCGGGCCCTTCGAGGCAAATCTCCATACCGGGGAGTTGCGCAAGTTCGGCATCCGTATTCGGCTTGGCCGACAACCCGCTCAGATCCTGACCGCCCTCCTCACGCGCGCCGGCATCGTTGTCAGCCGCGATGAGCTCCGCCGCGACCTCTGGACCGACGGCACCTTTGTTGAATTTGAAAATGGCCTGAACAACGCCGTGAAAAAGCTTCGCCAAGCCCTGGGCGACTCGGCGGATAAACCGCTCTACGTCGAAACCCTGCCCCGCGTGGGCTATCGCTTCATCGCACCCATCCAGGCCAACGGGCACTCTGCCACCGACGCCCTCCAGTCCGCGGTATCGGTTCAGTTGGCGCCGCCGGCCGCATCGCGCGCGTCGTCCGCGGCATGGACGTGGCTGCTCGTGGTCTCGCTGGCGGTCCTTGTCCCCCTTGCGTTATATGGCTTCTTCTCTTCGCCGCCCACTCCCAGAGTCAAGGGCTTTGTCCGGGGCACCTTTTCAGACCGCTTCGACGGCTTCTCCCGTCTGGTGACTGATGGCGCTCGAGTCTTCATCCCGACGCGCTCCGGCGATCGCGTCGCCATTCTTCAGACGAGCACGGGAGGCGGCGATCCTACTCCCTTGGAAGTTCCCTTCCGCAATACCCGGCTCTTCGACGTTTCGCGCGATCACTCCAAGTTTCTTATCGGCAGCTTCGTCTCTCGAGAGCCCGGCGTCGGCTTGCCTCTGTGGATTTGGCCGGTTCAAGGCGGAAGCCCCGTGCGCGTCGGCAATATCGTCGTCGACGACGCAGCCTGGGCGCCCAGCGGCCAGCAAATCCTCTACGTTCGCGGCAGCGATATTCGCGCGGTCCAACTCGATGGATCAGACGACAAGCTCTTTCTCCACACCGCTGGCCTTCCAAAATGGCTCGTCTTTTCTCCCGACGGCCGCTCCTTCAGCTTTACGCTCGTCGAACATCGCGGGCGTTCCCAGACCCTTTGGATCGCCTCCGCCGATGGAACCCACGCTCACATGCTTTTCCCCGGCTGGAGCGATCCGCCCTCGGAATGCTGCGCCCAGTGGACTCCCGACGGGAAGTACCTCGTCTTCACGTCCGCTCACAACGGCTTCGAGACCGTCTGGGCCTTCCGCGAGAAGCCCTTTCTGCTTCACTGGGCCGCCGCCTCTCCGGTTCAGTTGACTCCCAATGACAGGCCCCTCGGCGGCGCCATCCTCACTCGTAACGGCACTCGCATATTCTCTGCGGCATGGAACGACGTAAGCGAATTCGTCAGCTATAACCCGAGGATGCACGATTTTTCGTCCCTTCCCGGCTTGCGCGGCGCACTTGGCGTATACCCGTCTCCCAAGGGCACTTGGGCCATTTTTCAGGATTCGAATTGGATCCTGTGGCGCGTCAGAATGGACGGCACTTCGCGTGTCCAGTTGACCCCTTCCTCCCTGCAGGCCGCCCAGCCTCGCTGGTCCCCCGACGGAACTCGCATCGCCTTTGAAGCCGAGAAGTCGGGAGAGTTGGTCAGGGCATATACCGTCTCCGCCGATGGCGGCCCGATTCAACCGCTCCTTTCCGAAAAGGGTGAGCAGAGCGTGCCCTCGTGGTCTCCCGATGGCTCCTCCATCGCTGTCGCGCTCAACGTGAATGAGCCCGACCCCGGCGACCCAACCGGCATCTACGTGGTTGATCTCAAGACGCACCACGCCTCCCGCGTTCCCGGCTCCGATGGACTTACTTCGCCTTCGTGGTCGCCCGACGGCAAGTATTTCGTCGCCAAGACTGCGGGCGAAGATGCAATCATGCTCTTCGATTCTGGCGCCAAGACCTGGCGAAGAATCGCGGCCGCAACAGCAATTTCCCTGGTCGTTTGGTCCCCTGATTCCCGCTACCTCCTCGAGCAGAACTCGCTCGACCCCGGCCAGCCCGTCTATCGCCTCCGCGCGGGCGACTTCAAGCCCGAAAAGGTCGTCGATTTTGAGCCTTTCATTCGCGATGGAGCCGAAACCTGCTCCTTCGGATTCATTCTGCCCGACGGCTCGCTCGTCGTGCGCCTCCGCCGCTCCGGCGGCCAGGTCTACGCACTCGACGTCGATTACCCCTGAACTCAGTTCTCATAGTGTCAGGAATCTCCCCCGTCCAATCTGTCAGGCATGTCCCCGGTCTGCACTAATATTTGGCCGACGGCGTAGATCGCGGTATCGCAGTTGCCCTTCGGTTTTGTCTTTGAATTTTCGGGTGCGCCATCCTTTGCCGGTTTTGCAAAGGGTGGCCCGCCGTTGCATTCGCCTTCGGTACCGCCGGCATCCGGCCGGCCGATTGCAATCAGTCCTCCTTGCGTACCGAGCTCAATGGTGTTAGCCTCGGTTACCGAGGACATACACATGAGCAAGCCTTCCGATCTCGTTCAGGGCACCCTCGACATGTTGCTCCTGAAAATTCTCGCGCTTCAGCCCATGAACGGCTTCGCCGTCAGCCAGCGCCTCAAGCAAGTCTCCGGCGACATTCTGCAAGTCAGCGACGGTTCGCTCTACCCCGCTCTGCACAAACTCGAACAGGAAGGCTGGATCACCGCCGAGTGGAAAACGTCCGACAAGGGCCGCCGCGCGAAATACTACTCGCTCACCCCGCTCGGCCGCCGCCACCTCGAAAAAGAAGCCGACAATTGGGGCCGGCTCTCTGGCGCGATTTCGCGAGTCGTGAAACTCAAAGAGGCGTAAGCGTGGAAATCTAGCTCATCTCTTTAGGGGTGAGGCCTTTCGGTGCAGTGGAGAAAACCGATGCGACAAGCACGTTGGCTCTACACCATTCCGCTGCGGCTCCGCTCGCTCTTCCGTCGCACCCAGCTAGATCACGACCTTGACGACGAACTCCGCGATCACGTCGACCAAAAGACCGAAGCCTACATCGCCGAAGGCTTGCCGCCCGAAGAAGCTCGCCGCCAGGCCCTCCTCGAAATCGGCGGAATCGAAAAGCGCAAAGAGGAGTGTCGCGACACTCGCCGCGTCACCTGGCTTAAGGACCTCGCGCAAGACCTCCGCTACGGCCTCCGCATCCTTCGCAAGTCCCTCGGCTTCACCACCGTCGCCGTCCTCACCCTCGCCCTCGGCATCGGCGCCAACACCGCAATCTTCAGCATGGTCGACACGCTGATGTTTCGCCAGCTTCCGGTCCACAATCCGCGCGGCCTCACCTTCTTGTCTTTTCCGCGCGACGCAACCCACTTCGACGAGGAATTTTCAGGTCCTGAATTCCGCCAGGTCCACGATGAAACGCGCGCCGTGTTTTCCGATGTGAACGCGATGGTTCTCGGCGGGCTTTCGGGCGCACCCGGCGAGTCCAATGGATTGACGGTAGACGGCGTCACCAAGCCCGCGGAGGCGCTCTTCGTCACCGGCGATTTTTTCCAAATGCTCGGCATCCAACCGTACCTTGGCCGCTTCATTCTTCCTTCGGAGGGAGGCACGCCCGGCGGCGACCCGGTGGTGGTGCTGGGTTACCGGTACTGGAAGGCGCGCTTCGGCGGCGATCCGAGCGTCCTCAACAAACGCGCGTTGGTCAACGGCCATCCCGTCACGATCGTGGGCATTGCCCCGAAAGGCTTTCTCGGGCCCACTCCGATCTTGGAGACACAAGCCTATCTCCCGCTCGGCATGACGACGCTGCAAACCGGAGGAAGCACTGCGTTTCTTGCCGACCCCAAGACCCGCGAATTGATTATCGTGGCGCGGCTCGCGCCGGGAGTAAGCATCGAACAGGCAAACGCCGCTCTCGCGCCATTGGGCCCGCAGCTTGCCAAGGAGTATCCCCGGCCGGGAGAGGGAACGGCTCTGCAAGCCAAACCGCTGCGGCCCCCCGGCCTGATCAACGGACCCAATCCGCTGCCGGCGCTGGCAGGGCTCTTTCTGACTCTGGCTGGCCTGGTCCTGGCTCTCGCGTGCCTCAACGTGGCGAATTTGTCCTTGGTGCGGGCGGCGGGCCGCCGGCGCGAAATGGCAGTTCGCGCGGCGCTCGGCGGCGGACGAGCACGGCTGGTCCGCCAGTTGCTGAGCGAAACCCTTTTGCTGGCGCTGCTCGGCGCGGCTGCCGGCATGGCCGCGGGCGTGTTGGCTCTTCGCGCGATCAGCTCGGTGGCGACGGCTTCCGACCTGCCGCTGGTCTTCGAATTTCCATTCAACGCGCGCGTTTTTGTCTACGCGCTGAGCATCGCTCTCCTCGCAAGCCTCATCACCGGAATTATTCCGGCGTTGCGCGCGTCGAGCGGAAGCATAAGCAATATCCTGCATGAAGGCGGGCGGAGTTCGACGGCAGGCAGGCAACGAGGACGCACCGCTCTCGTCGCGGTGCAAGTAGCCGGCTCTCTCGCGTTGTTGATTGTCGCCGGGCTCTTCGTGCGCAGCCTCAGCAGCGCTCAGCATGCGGATCTTGGCTTCGATCCCCGAAATGTTCTGAACGTGAGACTCGACCCTGGAGAAATCGGCTATGCGCCGCCGCAAGGCGCTCAATTCTACAAGCAAGTTCTGGCGCGGGTGCGCGCGCTTCCCGGCGTGCAGTCGGCCAGCCTCGCCGCGATGGTGCCGCTCGGCGACAGCGTCCAGGGCGACGGAATTGCGATTCCGGGGTATGTGCCGCAGCGCGGAGAAGAAATGCACGCGGACTTCAACGCGGTCACGCCGGATTATTTCACGACAATGAAAATCGCAGTTTTGCGCGGACGCGATTTTACGGAGTCCGATACCGAATCGTCTCCGCGAGTTGCGGTGATCAATGAAGCCATGGCCGACCGCTTCTGGCATGGCGCGGACCCCGTCGGACGCGCTTTCAAGCGCGATGGCGATCCACAGCACACAATCGAAATCGTCGGCGTAGCCCGAAACAGCAGGACGGAAGATCCGTACTCGCCCTACAGCCCCGCATTCTATGTTCCCATTTCGCAGAGCTATTCGTCTGTGCAGACTCTGCAGGTCCGCACGGCGGGTCCGCCACAAGCCATCGCGCCGGAAATCTTGGCCGCAATTCGGGGAGTCGCACCTACAGCGCCCATCCTGAGCGTCCGTGCGATGACGGAAGCCGTTAACAACGGCACTAACGGACTGATGTTATTCAATATGGGCGCGGAGCTCACCGCGGCGCTCGGGCTTCTGGGACTTACGCTCGCGGTTGTCGGCATTTACGGCGTAATGGCGTACGCAGCGGGGCAGCGAACGCAGGAAATCGGACTGCGCATGGCGCTCGGGGCGCAGCGAAGCAGCATACTCTGGCTGATTTCCCGCCAGGGGCTCGCGATTGTCGGGATCGGTCTGGCGCTCGGTCTGCTGCTCGCCATCGCGGTTGGGCGGCTTGTCGGCGACTTCCTGGTCGGCATCGGGCCCACCGATCCTCTTACATATATAAGCGTGTCGCTGCTCCTCTCGTTTGTTGCACTGGCGGCCTGCTACATCCCCGCCCGCCGCGCGATGCGCGTCGATCCAATCGTCGCCCTGCGACACGAGTAGCTTCGCTCTTTGAATCGAGGTGGAAGCCCGGGACTTTCAGTCCCGGGAGCGCGACGGTTTGTGTCGCGCGAAACGCCAGCACCCACGAGGATTGGGCTTCAGCCCTGGGCTCCTCTTCTCTCGAAGCGGCGCGCAGCCCAGCCTCTTCCAGCCGTGGCCCTTGAACTTGCGGTTGCCGGTCGGTCCTCAATGTAGCTCACGTCTTCAGACGTGAGGCTTTCTTGCCCCGCTCGCGCTACTCCTCGGTCCCTCTGGCGCATCTCACGCACCTCTTCGCAAGACCGGCGAAGGGCTGCGGCCGCGCGTCCCGGCGGCAGACTCGGGGCTCGGTACCGTGTGGTATTATCCGCCCGAGCCGTGATGTCGAGAGAGCAAATTCACCGAAGAACTAAGGGCCAGCCACCCGCCGGACCACCAGTCGTCGGAGCATCGCCACAACCAACCGCAAGGTAAACTGCCGATGCACTCCTCCCGAAATAACGTGTCTAGGACCAAATATAGTAAGATTCCCGCCGACCCGACCACAGCGACTCGGGCCAATTGCCCGAAACTCAAACTTTTCGAGACATCCACTGACACATCGAGAAAGCCATGGATAGACGCTACCAAGTTTTCGTCAGCTCAACTTACGCAGATCTAAAGGAGGAAAGGCGAGGCATCATTCAAACGGTCGTACAAATGGACTGTATACCGGCTGGCATGGAACTCTTCCCAGCCGCAGACGAAGAGCAGTTTATGTTCATCAAGAAGGTTATAGATGACTGTGATTACTATCTACTTATCATAGCAGGAAGGTATGGGACAACCGACGCAGACGGTATCAGTTATACAGAAAAGGAATACGACTATGCTGTTAGCCGTCGCCTTAAGGTAATCGCCTTCATCCATGAGAGCCCTGATGAAATACCACTCGGGAAATCGGAAACGGACCCGATGCTTCGAGAGAGGCTCCGACAGTTTAGAGACAAGGTTGCTACGAATCGCTTGGTGAAGTTCTGGAAATCGGCGGAGGAACTTCCAGGACTCGTTGCCCTGAGTTTGGCCAACACCCTCAGAATGTTTCCGGCTGTGGGCTGGGTAAGAGCAGACAAAATGGCCAGCGAAGATCTTCTCAGAGAGATCAATGAGCTCCGCAAGCAAAATGACCAACTCCAGGCGACCGTGACGGAACTCAGGTCCGAGCCAACGATCAACAACCTTGCCTCATTGCAGGACAAGATGCAGCTTGACGGGACGTACCGCGACCGGTGGTCTAGGGCCTCGTCGAAATGGACCGCCAGCCTCACCTGGAGCGAGATATTCGCCTGTATCGCACCGTATCTAGCTCGCTTTCCCACAGATACCACTGTGAAGTCGATCCTAACATTGACCGCGTTCGGTCGGTCCGACAGGGAAGGCGATGACCCATATTGGAACGACCAACAATTCCGTACCGTGGCCGTCCAGTTGCAAGCTCTCGGATTTGTTAGAATCGAATACGCTCAAACTACCACGGCAAGTATGGATCTATTTTGGTCAATTACTCCGGCCGGTCAGCGGTTGATGCTTGAACTTCGCACGGTAAGATCCGCTGCCGCCAGTGGCGCCAACAAAAAATCCGAGGAACCCAAATAGCTTCGATGTACTGCACATCGTGCGGCTCGACCAATCACGAAGGGGCTAAGTTTTGCGCCAAGTGCGGAGAACGGATCCCTCATCCGCCAGTGAACACCCGCCAGGTTGGGCAAGGCAGCCCCAATGACACCAGAGCGGCGTCGGATCCGACCAGCCAACAGATCGATCAACCGAGAGCAGCCCTGGCGCTACACGCGGGAGCGAGCTACCTTTGGATCAGCGTCGAAATAGCGGCAGCATCGCTTCTCGTTTCTAGCGGACTATTTTGGCTGGCACGAATGATCGCATCTGGAAATCCAGAGCTTCAGGGCCGTTTGACCGGGGAGGCTGGGGGAGCCATACTTGCCCTCGTCGCGATCTCGTTCGCTCTCTCTAAATCCTGGAAGCAACTGCAGCTCCGCGAACCTGACGCTGACCCATCCTTTCGAAGAAAACACAAGAGGTTCACTCGGGCCACGGGAGCTCCCGTCGTACTCTGCCTTGGCGTCGCAATCGTCTTCGGGGTGCAGCGCGGGAACTGCGACGCAACCGTAGCGCAATTCACGTCGGATATCACGCAGAGCCAGAGCGATCTCAAATCCATCGGCGACACGAGGCGAAGCGTCGACGGCTCACTGGAGAGTTACATTCAAATGTATAGGTCACTCGAGCCAAAGGTCGCCCAGGCGCGGGCCCTTATCGCCCGCATGCGTAATGAAATTCCACGATGTGGAGATTTCCAAACGCGAGCAGAGAGGTTCGCAGTTATTCTCGGCAACCTGGACCAGCGCATGACCGTACTCTCAAAAGAAATCGAAGTCGCTAAGTCGATAGAGTCGAGCCCTGCCGACGAGCGTGAGAGCAGATGGCAAGCAGAGCTCGTACCACTGTTCGACGAGGAAACCTCCCTCGAAAGGCAAATGCAGACCGCTGGAGAACAATAGGACTGGCGGGTGGCCACCCTCCATTGCGTCGACTTTGCTTCCAAGAACCGAATTCGAAGGCACAACCAATCCATCCACACTCCGCCATCCCTTCGACTACGGACAAAATCAGCGGGGTGGCGGGTGGCCCACCCCTCATCCCGTCTACTTCGCTTCCGAGAACCGAATTCGAAGGCACAACCAATCCATCCACACTCCGCCATCCCTTCGACCACGGACAAAATCAGCGGGGTGCCGCATCCCTTTGAAGTGTAAGGGTGCGCGTCTGCGCCCTTGCCGATAGAGGCCCCTTCTTTCTGGCTTCCATCCCGGCGAGGTGCCATCGTTCGCGGTTTTCGAGCGGGGTTTCGTTCTGATCCGTCCGGCGATCCCTAACTCCTTTGTTTCCGTCGGTCGCGGAGTGGCAAATTCTTTCCTATTGACTTTTGTTTACGAGTATGCTAACATAGCTTGTTTTTACTTTTGGCGTCTCGTCGGACGCCTGAAGGGAGCCCGTCCATGGGGAGCTGCAGGGGAAATCGAGAGTCTAATCGCAACAGTCGAGGATCCGATAAGGATCCTCATCCTGAGCGAGCATCGCGAGTCGAAGGACCTCTCTTTCGTTCTAATCGCAACAGTCCAGAATTAGAAATCCGGCTAACTCGATGAAAACAAAGGACAAACAAATTTCTAATCGCAACACGATCGCGAATGCAGCGCCTCCCTCGGACCTTCGAACCGCTCGCCACCGAGGTCTTCTAGGGGGTCGAAGCCTGCCTGTCGGCTTGCCACTCGCCACTTCATTTCTAATCGAGGATCCGATGAGGATCCTCGTCCTGAGCGGAGCATTGCGAGCGAAGGACCTCTCTCCGGTTCTAATCTATACACCGAAGATTAGAAATCGCGGACCCGACAAGGCATCCGCGTCCCGAGCGAGCAACGTGAGTCGAGGGACCTCTCTCCCCTTTCTAATCTATACAGAGAATATTAGAAATCGCCGCAACCCTCATCGAATCAGCAGCTTGAATTTTTCTAATCTATACAACCTCCCGGCCCTTTTTGTGTCGGATTACGCCTCTGCGCCCCGGCGGTCGTCTTGTCGAGACTCTTCAGGAGGCCGGGGCTTCAGCCCCGGTGTACCGCCGTCCAGTAGCACAGGGGTTTTAACCCCTGAAGCCAAGGGTTCTCGCTCCCTGCTTCGTTGCCTCCCTGCATCCCTGCCACCGATCAGCGAGCCCCAGGCGAAATCCAAGCGAACTTTAATCTACGGTAACGGGATTAATTTCTCTCGTAAGTCGTTGAAAACAAAGGATCGGGTCCATGCTTAATCTACGGTTGCGGGGGGCGCTTCGATCCGTATCTGCGCTCATCTGTGGTTCAAAGCCCTTCTTGCACAGAATGGCTCCACGGCCGCTCGACCGACCGGCCTCCTTGCCTCAGTGCCTCCTTGCATCCCTGCCTCCCTCGCTTGGCTTGCCTCCCCGCTTCAGCCTTCGCTATAGTTGGAATTCAGCCGTTCGACCCGGAATCCGGCCATGAGCCCAGATAACTCCGCCTTCGTCACCATCGAGCAGGCCGTCGACGAGATTCGCCAGGGCCGCATGATCGTCCTGGTCGACGACGAGGACCGCGAAAACGAAGGCGACCTCGCCATGGCCGCCGAGAAAATTACCCCCGACGCCATCAACTTCATGACCAAGTACGGCCGCGGCCTGATTTGCCTCTCCATGACCGAGCAGCGCTGCGACGCGCTCGACCTGAAGCCCATTTCGCCGCGCAACACTTCCCTCTTCGGCACGCCTTTCTGCGAGCCTATCGACGCCCGCCGCGGCACCACCACGGGCATCAGCGCCGCCGACCGCGCCACCACGATTCTCACCGCCACCGACCCGAATACGCGCCCCGAGGATCTCGCCCGCCCCGGCCACGTGCAGACTCTTCGCGCGCGCAGCGGCGGCGTCCTCGTCCGCGCCGGGCAAACGGAAGCTTGCGTCGATCTCGCGCGCCTCGCCGGCCTCGACCATTCCGGCGTCATCTGCGAAATCATGAACGACGACGGCACCATGGCGCGCATCCCGCAGCTCCTCGAATTCTGCAAAACGCACGGCATCAAGCTCGTCACCGTCGCCGACCTGATTCGCTACCGCATGCAGCACGAGCGCTACGTCCGGCGCATGGCCGAATCGATTCTGCCCACGCGCCACGGCGACTTCCGCATGATCGCCTATTCGAGCGATATCGATCACGAAGTCCACGTCGCGCTCGTTCGCGGCGACTTCCCTTCCGACGCCGCCTCGTCCGAGCCACCGCTCGTCCGCGTCCATTCACACTGCCTCACCGGCGACGTCTTCGGTTCCACAGCATGCGACTGCCACGAAATTATCGAGCGCTCGCTCGCCGCGATTGCAGCCGCGGGCCGCGGCGTCTTCGTCTATCTGCATCACACCGGACGCGGCTTCCGCATCGACGCGCGCAACGAGGAAACCGACGCGCTTCCCAGCATCCGCTACCATCGGCGCGGCGACATCGAGAAAGATGCCGGCACGCAGCGCCTCGTGCAGCGCGAGAGCGGAATCGGCGCGCAGATTCTGATCGACCTCGGCCTGCGCCGCATCCGCGTCCTCACAAATCATCCTCGCAAACTCATCGCGCTCGAAGGCTACGGCCTCGAGATTGCCGATCAGGCTCCGCTTGGAATCTCCGCTCCTGCGAAACCGACTCACCAGATTCTGTAATGTTCTTCGAGCGAAAAAACGCGCGGAAAAATCTGAAGAAAAATAAAAAATGGATTCGGCGAGACCGATTCTAGGCGGGCGGCTTTTTCGCGGGAGGAATCACGGTCACGTACGGCCGCAGCTTCTCGAGCCGCGACTTCGAAATCAATCGTATCGCACGAAGATCCTCGAGCCGCTCGAACGGTCCGCTCTTCTCGCGGAAGTCGACGATCGCTTTCGCCGTCGTCGGCCCGATGCCTGGAAGCTGTTCGATCTGCTCGAGCGTCGCCGTATTCAGGTCGAGCGGTTTCGCCGGAGGCTTCTTCTGCGCTCGCGCCACGAAGACGACGCACAGCAACGTCGCGAGCAGCAGCGCGACGGCAGCGAGGTGCTTAGAGGCGGTTGCCTTGCGCATCGAACGTCTCGACCTCGCCGAACAGCGCGGCCTGCTCGCCAACCTGCTCGCGGTCGCCGACGATCACGATCTGGGCGTTGGCCGAATCGAAATGCCGCCGCGCGGCCAGCAGTACGTCTTCGGCCGTCAGCGCGCGGATTCTCTCGCGATACGTTTCGAGATAGTCTTCAGGCAATCGCTCAAGATAGACGGTCGACAGTTGCCCGAGCAATCCGGATTGCGTCGCGACTCCGAGTGAAAACACTCCGGCAAGATAGTTCCGAGCGCTCTCGAGTTCCTCGGCGGTGACGGGCAGGGAGCGCATCCGATCCATCTCGTAGAACATTTCGGTGAGCGTCGCGGCGACCACTTCGTTGCGCACGGCGGCTCGCACGGTGAAATAGCCGTGCTGCCGCAGCGCATTCACGCCGCTGCCGGGGCTGTAGGTATAGCCCTTCTGCTCGCGAATATTCGCCACGAGCCGCGAATGGAACGCACCGCCAAAAATCGAATTCGCGACGGCCACGCGATACCAATCGGGATCGTGGCGCGTGATGGCAAGGTTGCCGAGCAGCACCTGCGTCTGCACGGTGCCCGGCAGATGCACCAGGCGGACGCGGCGTCCCACGGCCTTCGGCGGCGCGGGCGACGGCGCAACACCGGGCTTCGGGACAGACCAGCTTCCGAAGCTCTTCTCGATCTCGGCAAGCATCGCGTCGGTCGCGAAGTCGCCGACCACAATGAAAAGCGCGTCGGCGGGAACGTAGTGACGGCGATAGAAATCCAGAAGCTGCTCGCGGCGATAGGCCGCGACCTGCGATTCCGTCGGCGCAATGATCGCGTAGGGATGCTCGCCGAAAAGCACGCGGCGGAAACGCTCGTTAGCGAGAAAGCCGGGAGTGGTGCGCTCGATCTTCAATTCCTCGAGCTTCTGGCGCCGCTCGCGCTCGAATTCATTTTCCGGAAACGACGCATTGCGGGCGAGATCAGCGATGAGTTCGAGTAAGCCGCTCGAAAATTCGGCGAGGCCCGATGCGGAGATAGCACTCGTATCCGCGCCGGCCTGAGCGCCCAAGTCCGCGCCCATGCGCCGCAAATCCTCTTCGATCTGGCGGCTCGTGCGCGCGGCGGTTCCCGTGCGAACCACGCTCGCCGTGATTTCGGCAAGGCCCGGAGCGCTGTGCGCGACGACCGCGTTACCGCTGCGGAAGAAAAGCTGCGCCGATATTTTGGGGAACGCACGTGACTCCGCGAGAACCACCTGCAGACCGTTGGCAAGCGTGCGGACGGTTCGCTTGGGCCATGCGACGGGGCGCTCGGCGGTCAGCGCTGGCGCGGCGGAAGGAGTGGCGTTCACAGGAGCAGGAGTGCTCATCGTGCCGCCTCCTGCTTCACCGGCCGGCGAACGACGATCGCGCGGTTTTCGGAAACCAGAATCCTGCGCGCGAGCGATTGCGCATCGGCGGGCGTCACGGTAAGAAACTGATCCAGAATCGTGTTCACGCGGTCAGGGTCGCCGTCGAAGAGCGTGAAGCATGCGAGATAGTGCATCAGGCCGAAGCGCGGCATATAGGCGCCCATGCCGCCTTCGAGCATCGAGTAATAATCGGCGCGCAGCTTCACTTTGACGGGATCAAGCTCGCTGTCCGCAATTCCCTGCTCGCGCACCTCGCGAATCACTTCATCGAACGCGGCGATGGCGGAATCCGCGGCGATCTCGGGCTTGGGAAAAATGCGTGTGACCATCTGCGTGGGACCGTTCGTATCGAGCAGTTCGACGCCGCCATCCGCTTCCACGGCGATCTGTTTTTCGAGAACAAGCTGGCGATAGACGCGGCCGGCGCGTCCGCCGTGCAGGACGCGATCGAGAATCGCCGCCGTGTACCACTCCTTCGTTCCGCGCCGCGGCATCGTGTAGCCGATGGCAATCGCGGCAAGCGGTCCGAGCTTTTCCGGAACTTCGCCGGAGCGCTGCTCGGTCTGCGGCGGCTCGGAAACATCCGGGCGCGGAGGCGTGGGCCCGGGAGAAATGTTCTCGAAGTAGCGCTTGGCGAACGCGAAGGCTTCGCCTGCGTCGAGGTCGCCAATCATCACGAGGACCGCGTTGTTTGGCGCGTAGTAAGTGCGGAAGAAGCTGCGAACATCCTCGAGCGTAGCTGCGTCGAGATCCGCAAAGTCGCCATAGAAATTGTGAGCGTTGGGCCAATTGCGGAACGCGACGGGCGGCAGGTCGAGCCAGGGAAATCCGCCATAGGGCTGGTTCATCACGTTGACGCGAACTTCCTCTTTGACGACGTCGCGCTGATTGCGGAGATTCTCGTCGTCGACTTTCAAGGCGCGCATGCGATCGGCTTCGAGCCACAGGACGCGCTCGAGGGCGTTCGACGGCACAGCTTCGAAATAGTTGGTGAGGTCGTAGTGCGTGGTGCCATTGAGCAGGCCGCCGGAGGAATTGATCAGGCGGATATGCTCCATTTTCCCAGCGTTCTCAGAGCCCTGAAACATCATGTGCTCGAAGAGATGCGCGAAGCCGCTGCGGCCGCGCGGCTCGATGCGAAAGCCGATCTGGTAATAGACGCCGACGGTGACGAAAGGCGCCGAGCGATCGGGCGAAGCGACCACGCGCAAGCCGTTGGCGAGCGTGGTGTGTTCCACTGGAATATGGAGCTTCTTCAAAATAGCCTCCGTTCGATGGTCCCGAGTGCGCGGCGAAGACTTCGAATCGCCGCCTTCGGGTTACCGGCAAGCACGCGGCCCGAAAGAAGCGCGAGGGCGGCGTACGCCTGACGAAATTCACGCGGATGGGTGCGGAGCGCACGCGCGTGCGCCGCGACAATCGAATAATCTCCGCGCGCGATGGGCCCGGTCCAAGACGCCCGCGGACCTACCCTTCCGAAATTATCGAGCATCTGGCGCATCAAGGGAAGCACTGCTTGCAGGGCGCGGCGCCGGGTAAAGCCCGTGCGAGTAAGGATTCGGACTGCCGTTTCCATTATCGCCAGGCCTTCGCCTGCAACGATGGCGCCCGCGGCGTGGTACGCCGCCTTGGCTCGCGAGGAGATGCGCACGGGAATGCCGCCCATGTCGCGAACGATCCGGCGGGCCGCGCGCAGAGCTGCGGCATCGCCTTCGAGCGCGAAGATGATGCCCTCAAGCTTCGGGATCGTGCGGCCGGTGAAGGTCTGCATCGGATGAATTGAGCCCGTGGCTGCACCGCGCTTCGCGAGCGGAGCGAGAACGCTGCGGTCGAGGGCGCCGCTGGTGTGCAAAACGATTTTGCCGCGGCAATGAGAGCCAGCGGCGCGAGCGAGTCGCTCCGCCGCTTCCCGGATCGCGCTATCGGGCACCGAAACGAGGACCACGTCCGAGAGGAACAGATTGGGCGTCGCCATCGCTGCCGGCGTGCCGGCTCCAATCCAACGGACTGCAGCACGCGCATGAGCTTCCGAGCGCGCGACGACGGCGCCGATGCGCCAGCCGCAGCGGCGAAGACATTTCGCGAATGTTTTCCCGAGGCGTCCGGCGCCGAGGATGGAAATCGAGCGTGCCATGCGACGTGCTAGGATAGCTGATTCCGTTCACAGCCGGAGGAAATTGGAATTGCACGTTTTCTGGACCGCGCTCTTCGGCCTCATCGCACTTTTCTGGGTGATTCAGACGACGGAAATCGCGCTCGGCGTGATGTCGATGCCGCGGCTGGAAGATGCGGAGCCACTCGCGCCGGAGAAGTGCCCGAGCGTCTCGATTCTGGTGACGGCGCGCAACGAGGCCAAGAAATTGCCGCAGGCGATCGAGACTTTTCTCGCTCTCGATTATCCCGACTACGAAGTGGTCGCGGTGGACGACCGATCCGAGGATGGAACGCGGGAAATCCTGGAAGCCGCCGCGAAGAAGAACTCCAGGTTGAAGGCGATTCGCGTCGATGCGCTGCCGGAAGACTGGCTGGGCAAGCCGCACGGCCTGCAAACGGCGTACGAGAATTCGCGGGGCGAATGGCTGGTGTTCACGGATGGGGACGTTTCGTTCGCTCCCGACGTGGTGCGGCGCGCGCTGGCGCTTGCGATGCAGAAAGGCTGGGACCACCTCACGCTGCTTGGCCGCGCCGAGATGTACGGATTCTTCGAGAAGATCGCGATGACGTTTTTCGGGTTCGGCTTCGCACTGGGAACAAAACCGTGGCGCGCACACGATCCGAGGTCGAGCGGCTACATCGGAGTAGGCGCGTTTCAACTGATCCGGCGCAGCAGCTACGAAAAGATGGGCACGCACAGGCGGCTGAGGATGGAAGTGATCGACGACATGAAACTCGGCAAGGTGATGAAGGAATCGGGAGCGCGATCGGGCGCGGCGAAAGCGGGAGACGCGGTGAGCGTCCACTGGCACGACGGCGTGCGGAACATGGTGCGCGGGACGACGAAGAATTTCTTTGCGAGCTCGGGATTCCGGCTGTGGCTGACGACGCTGCGCGCAAGCGGGTTGCTGGTGACGTCGGTGCTGCCATTTGTGGCATTGCCGTTCCTGCATGGCTGGGCGCTGGCGTTTGACGTGGTGGCCGCGGCGCTTCCGGCGCTGGTCCATGCAGGAGCCGCGATGGAATTTGGAGAATCGCCGCTATGGGGATTGTCGCACCCGATTGGGGCGCTGATTTTCGTTTGGATGCTGACGCGATCGACGGTGATCACGCTGTGGCAGGGCGGAATCGTGTGGCGCGGAACGTTCTATCCGCTCGATGAATTGAAGCGCGGCGTGGTGTGAGCCGCGAGCGACGCGCTAGCGCGTGCGGGAGCGTTTGCGGCGGGCGGCAGGCTCGGCCGGCGCCGGCGCGACGGGAGCAGGAGATGCAGCGGCGGCAGCAGCCGCGGTGGCAGGCGCCGTCACGAGGCCGAGGTCGCGCTGCTTCAGATCACGGATGCGGTCGCGAAGCGCGGCGGCGCGCTCGAATTCGAATTTCTTGGCGGCTTCGCGCATCTGTGCTTCGAGCTGCGCGATGGTGCGCGCCAACTGCTCTTCGGTGGAAATGTCCGCGTCGCTGACTTCCTCCATGGGAATGGTGACGTAGTCGGCCTCGACGATCTGAGCGAGCTGCATATCGACTGATTTCACGATGGATTGCGGCGTGATGTTGTTTTCGAGATTGTAGGCTTCCTGTTTCGCGCGGCGGCGGCTGGTCTCGCCAATCGCTTGCTGCATGGAATCGGTCATCCGGTCCGCGTAGAGAATAGCTTTGCCTTCGAGATGGCGCGCGCAGCGGCCCATCGTTTGAATCAGCGAAGTGGCGCTGCGCAGATAGCCTTCCTTATCCGCATCAAGAATGGCGACGAGCGAAACTTCGGGAAGGTCTAGGCCTTCGCGGAGAAGATTGATGCCGATGAGAACGTCGAATTCGCCGCGGCGCAGGCTGCGGAGAATGCGGATGCGTTCGAGGGTCTCAATTTCCGAGTGAAGATAGCGGCAACGCACGCCGACCTCCGCGAAATATTCCGCGAGGTCTTCGGCCATCCGCTTCGTGAGAGTAGTAACGAGCACGCGTTCGTTCCGCTGCGCGCGGACGCGAATCTCCTCAAGCAGATCGTCCACCTGGCCCTTCACGGGACGCACTTCCACCTGCGGATCGATGAGTCCCGTCGGACGAATGACCTGCTCGACTACGACGCCTCCGGCTTTCGTGAGCTCGTACGGGCCCGGCGTGGCGGAAACATAGACGACCTGCGCGGTGCGATGCTCGAATTCCTCGAAGGTGAGCGGGCGATTATCGAGCGCCGACGGCATGCGAAAGCCGTACTCCACGAGGGTCTGCTTGCGCGAGCGGTCGCCGTGGTACATGGCGTGAAGCTGCGGAACCGTTTGATGCGATTCGTCGATGAAGAGAAGAAAATCGTTGGGAACGTAATCGAGAAGCGTGGGCGGCGCTTCGCCCGGCAAGCGGCCTGAAAGATGGCGCGAATAGTTTTCGATGCCGTGGCAATAGCCGATGGTGCGCATCATCTCGATGTCGAATAACGTGCGCTGGACGATGCGCTGCGATTCGACGATTTTGCCTTTGCGCTCGACCTCGCCCTTCCACCAGTCGAGTTCCTCATAGATTCCTTGAATGGCGCGCTCGCGCTTTTCGGCGGGCATGGCGTAGTGCGTCTTGGGATAAATCGGGAGGCGCTGAATCTCGCCGTCAGTCGAGCGAATTTCGCCGGTGACAGGATCGATCTTGCGAATGGCCTCGATGCGGTCGCCCCAGAGCTCGACGCGCACGGCGAAATCGTCGTACGGCGGGTAGATTTCGAGAATGTCGCCGCGGACGCGGAAGTTGCCGCGGCGAAGTTCCTCAGCGCGAACGTACTGAATTTCGACGAGCTTCCGGAGAATCGCTTCGCGCGCGATGGTCTGCCCCTGCTCGAGCATGAGGAGCATGCCGTAATAGGCTTCGGGCGAGCCGAGGCCGTAGATGCAGGAGACGGAGGCGACGATGATGACGTCGCGGCGCTCGAAGAGCGAGCGAGTGGCGCTCATGCGGAGCTTGTCGAGCTCGTCGTTGATGGTGGCTTCTTTTTCGATGTAGGTGTCGCTCGAAGGGACGTAGGCCTCGGGCTGGTAGTAATCGTAGTAGCTGACGAAATACTCGACAGCGTTTTGCGGGAAGAAGGAGCGAAATTCGTGAAAGAGCTGCGCGGCGAGCGTCTTATTGTGCGCGAGGACGATGGTGGGGCGATTGATCTGCTCGATGACCTTCGCCATCGTGAAGGTCTTTCCTGAGCCGGTGACGCCGAGGAGGACCTGGTGGCGGTCGCCGTCCTTCACGCCGTGGACAAGCTGCGCGATCGCTTGCGGCTGGTCGCCACGGGGTTCGTAGGTGCTGGCAAGCTTGAAATTCATGGTCGAGGCACCTCAGCGCGCCGATGCGGCGCGGCTGAAAATCTTTATTATAGCGCGAGTGGACATTGGATGCGCGGAGGCTCGATTCGGACGCAGGGCCGTGCTTCAGCCAAGTTTCAGTGCGAAGGCGGAGCTGGCGCAGACGGGGCGACTGAGGCAGAGGCGGCGACGAGCGTGATTTCGGTTTGCGTTTTGGTGTGGCCGACGTGGCGAATGTGCGAACCGCTGCTGGCGCTGAGAATCTCGTAGTCCATGTCCTGGGTGGCGGTTTGCGTGGAGCTGACGAGGAAACCGCTCGAGAGCGAAATCGAATTGAGGCTTTCGCCAGAGCCGGTCCAACTGCCGGATGTGCGCAGGCCGTTGTGGATGTAATTCTCCGGCGTCGCGTCGGAATGGTCCTTGCCACGGCGCGAGATTTCGAAGCGAGTGAGGATGACAGCGCAGGTTTCGGATTTGGCAGAGGCGGCGGAAGAAGGGGCGCAAGGCTCGTTGCGAAGATAGCTGGACTCCGAATGCCAAATCACGCCGGTGAGGGGCAAACCGGTCAGCGTGCGCTCGGCGTCCCATTTGCGGCCGACTTCGAGGCGGTCCTTCGGGAACGCGCTGGGCGCGGAGAGGACGGACGTCCACGAAAGGACGCGCTGCGCGGCGGCGGGGTCCGTGGTGATCTGGTCGAGGCCAGTGACGCCAGTGATCTCGCCCGCAGAACCAAGCGTGAATTCGATGGAGCGGCCTTCGAGCTTGTCTATGTCGTCGTCGAGAGTGTCGGCGGCCGGAGCGAAGGCGTCTGTTTCGGAGATGGCATGAGATTTTTCGAAGGTGGCGCGGAAACGGACGGAGCCAGAGGCGGGCGCGGAGCCGGAGTCAGATTTCGTTGAGGGCGAGGCGAGGACATCGAGCCGGACCAGGAAATTCGTGTTCTGCTTGAACTCGGAGCCGCCTTCGGGATTGATGATCGGCGAGATGGTGTGCTCGTTCGAAGAGGTGCTGGTCGCGATCCGATAGCGAAGCATATCGCCCGGCGCGAATCGCGGCGCGAGATCAACGCGCTGCGTGGCTGAACGAGCGAGTGAAGAACACACCGCGGCAAGAACGAGGAGCGCGGGAAGCGAAGCAGCGGCGAAACGGCGCATCACACAAGAACGCTAGCACACGGCCTATGAGCGGGCAAATCATCGCTTGGTGGCGGCTTCGCGAATCGCCGCCGCGATGCGGAGGATTTGCGGGGATTTCAATGGGCCGGTGAGCTGATATTCGTCGGTCGCTTTCGGGGACTTGGCGGCGCGGGGTCCGATGACGTCCGAGGACAGCTGGCGAATTCTGAGGTCGAGATTGCGAGCATAGTCGACGCTGCCCGAAACTTCCCAAGTTCCGCCGGCGCCCACAAGGAGCAGCTTTTGAAATTTGACGGAGCCGCGCGCGCAGGTGAAGTCCGCGGTGCTGCTGCGGAAGGAAGTGGCGCCGGGCCGGGCCTCGACGGCCTCGAGCGAGTTGCGAAGATCGATTGCGTTGACGGCGGGGTCGCCGAGCTGCGCGGTTCCGCGGCATTCGAGCGACTGGAGAAGGTCGGAGCGGCTCGCGCCGGATGCGCGAAACATGACGCTCGCAGAGGCGGAGCCGGAAAAGGTGTTGGCCAGCGCAGGAAACGCCGCTGAAAGCGCGCGGAGATCCAAGGCGGAAATGTTCAGACTGGTTTCGTATGCGGGCGGCGAGCCGAGGTTCGCGGTGAGCGTGCCGCCGAGAGTGCCGCCGGAGAATTGTCCCGAGACATTCGAGAATTCAAGGTGACGACCGTCGAGATTGAGGTCTCCTTGAAGATGGCGAACCGAGAGAGGAGCGAGATCGAACCGGTCAATCGCCAGCTTGCCGCGCGCGCGAACCGGAGCGGGCGACGCGTTGGTGGCGCTGCGGGAATTCAGGAAAGGCAGCAGGCGATCGAGAAAGCTTTCTCGCCAGCGCGGATTGAGCCAGCGGTCCAGATCCGACGCGGAGAGATCAGCGGCGGCGAGCGCGAAGCGCCAGCCGTCGCCCAGGTCGTGGTCGAGCGTGCCGTTCCAGTGCGAGCCGAAGGCCTGGGCGGAAGAAAGCGTGACGTGCGTGGCCGAGGGTTTCAGGTCGGCGCGGCCGCGAATCTGCTCGACGGGCAGATTCAGGAAGGGTGCGTGCAAGGAGGCGCCCGTCGTTGCAGATCCCCAGTCGAGCTCGCCGGTGACGCTTGAGCGCCACCGCGGCGAGCGCATGGCTTGCCAGCGCAAATTGCAATGCGCGGGGCCGGCGATCTCCCATCCGCGGCCGAGATTCCAGCCAAGCTGCGATGCGAGCGACGTGATGTCCTGCACTTGCGAGACGCCGCCCTGAATCTGGACGTTGAATTCGCTCGCATCGCGCTTCGCGGAAGCGTCCACGCGAAACGAATTGGCTGCGGAGCCGAAGCTGAGGGTCGCGGGCGAAAGGCGGATTCCCTTTCCATCATAGACAATCGAGAAGGAGCCGGCCCGCAGGGGCGAGCGCAGGCGAGTTCCGCCGAGCTGAGCGCGAGGCACATCGAGGATCGCTGTGCCAACGCGCGGCGGCCAGCCCGCCAGATTCATGTCGACTCGCGCCCAACCCGTGAGCGCAAGCGCATCCGAGACGTTCGAGCGGAAAGCGCGCGCCCAGGCGAGGGCGTCCGCGAGGTCGAAGTTCGCGGAGGCGATGCGGAGCCGAGTGGCTGACTCGGAACCCGGGTGTGTCCAGTCGAGCGCGCCGAGAATGGCGAGGTTCGAGCGCGGAGTTTCAATTCGGGCGGAAGTCAGCTGGAGCCGGGAGCCATGCGCGTCGAGCTGCGCATCCGCAACGATATTCATCGAAGGATTGTCCGGCCGGAGCGGTAGATCCCATCGATGGAGTCTCGCGAGAGCCGCTTTTCCCTGCATGGTCCACGCGTCTCCCTCCGTGTGCGCGGCAATCGAAAGATCAAAATCGCCGCGCACGCCGTAGTCGCCATTACGAAGGAGCCGCAGCACGTCTGTAATCGACGCGCCAGTCCAATCGACCTCGAGCGAAGCGGGACGCAGACGAGAGGAAGTGCCGCCAAAGTGTCCGAGCAGATGCAGAGCGCCCGGATCCTGAACGATCACGGCTGCGCGCGAGGGCGTGGCGACCAGATCGAGTCGCCATCGATCCACGTTTTCGCTTTCGACGGTGCCGTTCACATTGACAAACGCAAACGGAAGCTTTTCAGCTTCGCGCTTGAAGTTGATGCGGCCGTCGGTGACCTCGATTCTGCGGAAGTGAAGAACGGAGGAGGACGCGTGCTGCGGGGCGCCGGTAGCCGGAGGAGCTCCGCCCGCGGGCCGAGGCAGCCATTCGGCGAGATTCCATTCGCCATTCGCGTCGCGAACCAGATTGAGGCTTGGGCGCGAGAGAGAAAGCGTTCCGAGCTCGAGATGGCCCGTCAGAAGACTCTGCCAGCGAACGCGCACAGCCAGCGCTTCCGCGCGAAGAAAATATTCGGCGCCGAAGCGAGGATCTTCGGCGACCTTTACCGAGCGGGCCTCGAGGACCGGCCCGTCCCAAAGGCTAAAGCGATAGCTGCGGACGTCAACCGGACGGCCGAAGGCGGCCTCGAGGTGGGAGGTCAAGCGGCCTTTCAGGCTGGTGTGCTGGATGAGGAGCGAGATCCCAATGTCGGCGAGCCAGAGGGCTGCCGCAAGAGCCGCCAGAATGGCAAACCATCGACGCCAGCGGTGGCGCGGCTCGGCGACCGGCTCAACGTCGATCGGCTCTGAAACTATGGTGGACATTTGCGGTGTTCGGCTTGGGCTGAGTCTCAGGGTATGCGGCGCGGGGAGTCCGCGCAAGACTCAAACGCAGAATCTTCTAGTGAACCTCGTGAAACATGCGACGCCATCGCGTGCGCGTTGGAAAGTGAATGATGGCCTCCGCGACGCCGCGAAGTGTCCCAGCGATACCGCGACTCGCAGGTTCACCCGAGCCGATCCGCAGCGACCAGTAGATGATCACCGGCCGGCCCATCACCGCGCCGCGATCGACAAATCCCCAGTAGCGGCTGTCCCAACTGTGATCGCGATTATCGCCCATGACGAAATACTGGTTTTCCGGAACAACCAGCTCTCCACCGTGGACGAAGTCCATGATGCGCGCCGCCCATTCGGGACGCAAGCCGATCTGAGCGGCACTCTCGTCCGCGGGAGGAAAATTGGCGCCGAAGGGATCCTCCGCTGACGGGTCATGAATCACATAGGGTTCGCGCATGAGCTGCCCGTTCACAAATACCTGCTGATTGACGATACGAATGTGATCGCCCGACACGCCGATCACGCGCTTCACGTAGTGTGGATGGTCATCGAAGGGGAATTTGAACACGATGACGTCTCCCCGCCGAATCGGGCGATAGGGCAGCAGTTTTTCGTACCACGCTCCGTTGCCGCCAAAGATAAATTTGTTCACCAGGAGCTGGTCGCCGACCAGCAGCGTCGGCTCCATCGACTGCGAGGGAATTTTGAAGGCTTGCACCACGAAGGTCATGCCGAAGAGGGCGATGAGGATCGTGACCAGCAAGGATTCGAGGTAGTCGGCAGGGCTCCCGAGTACGGTGGGGGGCGGCCCCGCATGCTCCTCCGGCGGAACGGGTTGCTGAGGCGCGGGAGGAGGCAAGCCCATCTCCGTCAGATCTTCCATTCAGGCGACACCGTCGAGCTTGTGCAAAGCCAACATCGCCGCGGACTGCTCCGCCTCTTTCTTGCTGGTTCCCTGCGAAGCAGAAAGCAGGCGTCCCGCGTGCCAGACTTCGACTTCGAAAGTTTTGTGGTGCTCGGGGCCCGATTCACTGCGAACGCGATAATCCACGATGCCAAGGCCCCGCTGTTGCAGCCACTCCTGCAAAGCCGATTTGTGATCGGAGCGGTCGAGAATTTCGGTGCGGCCCGCAAGCGCCGCGTGCAGCAGTGTGCGCTCAAGAAACGAGGCGGCCGCCGGCAATCCGGCGTCGAGGTATATCGCGCCGATGACGGCCTCGTAGGCGTCCGCGAGCAGCCTCTTCTTCTGGCGCCCGCCCGTCTTCTCTTCTCCCGGTCCCAAACGCAAATACCGGCCCAGATTCAATTCACAGGCCGCGGCGTGGATTGATGTCGAACTGACTACGCGAGCGAGGCCCTTCGAGAGTTTGCCCGAGTCCCACTCCGGAAATGCCCTGCAGAGTTTCTCGCTCGCGACGAGGCCGAGAACGCGATCGCCCAGAAATTCGAGGCGCTCGTTGTCGACCCCGGCGGCATTCTGGCGATGCGAACGATGGGTCAGAGCGCGCTCGAGACGTTCGGGCCGTTCGAAATGATGTCCCAGGACAGTCTCCAACTCATCGCGTTCCCCATCCGTCATGCCGGCATGACCTCGATTACTGCTTCGGAGCAGGTTGAGAGGCGGCCTCGGCTTTCGCTTTGTCCGCCTGTTGCTTGCAGCGGTCCTGCATCACTCCCGCGTTCGGAGCCTGAGCGCATTTCTGGAATGCGTCGACGGCGTCCTTGTAGCGCTTCAATCCGTCGAGATCGACTCCCATGATGAACAGATCGACGGGATCGGCCTGATCTTCCGCTGCGGTAGCGGCTTGGAGCTCCTTGAGCGAGTCGTCGGGCTTCTGCTCGCGGAAATAAATCAGGCCGAGGCCGCTATGGGCGGTTGCCGTTTCCTTGGCCTTGGCCGTGGCGAACTCCTCGTCGGAAATCGTCGCGGGCTTCGCCAGCGTCGGGAGGAGTTCAAGCGCATGCTTCTCGTAGCCCTCCGCTTTGGCAAGGCGTCGATCTGCGTCGACATCATTTGCATTGATACTATGCGGAATCACCCAACCGACCAGAACCAGCACGGTGACATCATTGGGATTCAGCGCAAGAGCCTTGTCCGAGGCGGCGTACATCTTTTCAAGCTGCTGCTTGTTGAAGTAGTCGTTGGTCAAGCGAGAGTAGACGATCTCCTCGTACTTGCTGTTCGGGTATTTGGCAACGAACGCTTCGCCGAGCTCAATCTGCTTGTCAAAGTCGTCCGGCTTCAGGCTCGAGAAGTCCTGGTAGGCTTTCTCCTCCTCGGGATCCACTTTGGGAGCTTCGGGCGCGGCCTGCTGTGCGGGAGCAGCTTGCGTCTCACCGGGTTTCGCCGGCGGTTGCTGCTGCTGCGACTGAGTTTGCTCCTGGGACTGTTGTTGCTGCTGTTGCTGCTGCGCCCTTGAGGCGGGCGCAGCCGACAGGCATAGCGTCAGAGCCGTCGTCAAGATTGCGATCGCTGAACTCTTCATTTCCTCTCCATTCGATAGCCCCGGTTAACGCCTAGGAATTCGATCCATGGGCTACGGTTTTTGCGGCGTACCTTCGGTACTCCGGGCGGGCGGCTTATAACCCGATTCTACACCACGCTGAGCGGCCACGCGCGCCGCCTCCGGCGCTCCCACCACGGCGAGCGCTGCCTGATACTCCTGGATGGCCGCCGTCCGGTCGGGCGGATCATCAATATCGAACAGCCGTCCCAAATAGATGTGCGCCCAGGCGAGCAGGCCCGGATCAACGGCCGTCGCGGTCTGGCCGCCACCGCTGGGTGCCGACAGAGTTATGACTTTCTCGAAGTATTTTTTGGCGTTGTCGGGATCCTGATCGAGGATGGACGCAATCGCAAAGCCGTAAAGAGCTCGCGGCTGGTTAGGACTCGTTTCGAGCACCTTTGAAAAGGCCGCTTTCGCCGTCGTCGGATCCTTCATCGCGATGGCGCGGTCGCCGTCGGCCAGAAGCCGGTCTTCGCTCGATGGGCTGCTGGTAGCGGACGTCATCTGGTGCTTTTGAGGCGGAGTCGCGTCCGCCGCAGCAAAGGTAATACCCTGCAGCCTCTTTTGCTCCGCCGCGACATCGATTCCGGCAATCAACTCCGGGAAATAATACGTCATCGAAGGTTCCGCCTTCTCGAACTTTTGAAGCTGCTCCACCATCGGGCGCACGAGGATGAAGCCGGAACGATCCGCATCGGTCATGGCGGAATCGAGCTGCTCGGGAGTCAACTTCCGCAGGCGCAACTCGACCGCTTTGATCAGGCACTCGTCCGCGAAACTCACAAAATCGTCGCGATAATCCACCGGCAGGCGCGGCGCGCGCGCGGCGATATTCAGCAGGGCGCTCTTCGCCTGCACCTCCTTGCGATAGCGCAAAGGCAAGGAATCGAGCATGAAGTGCAGGTACGCGTGCTGGACGGCATCGAGCGGCAGATTGGCGGGAGTGCCGACGACGATGGCGTACGTGTCGCCGAAATTCCGGAAATTGATGCGGTTGCCCACAAGCGGCTCGACGTAGACGGTGAACGTGCGGCCTCGCGAGGCTTTCAGCACCTCGCGCAAATAGCCGTTCGTAACCATAACGATTCGCCGCACCGGCGCGTCGTATTCGGCCCGCGCTCGCTCGTATTCCGGCTCGACGCTCGACCATCGCGCGGCCAGATGCGCCTCGCGATAGAAATTCGCGAGGATCTCCTGAAAATCTTCCAGGTTCAAAACGTCCGGAGGCAGCACGTCGCGATCGTAGATGAACGTAAAGTCCGGCGGCGGACCCGCGACAAGCGCGAACGTGATGTACCGCGAGAGATTCTCGCCAGGATCGACAAGGGCATGGCTTCGATAGAATTTCCGGACCGCGTCCGTGGCCGGACCCTGCATCTTCAGCAGATCCGCGCGGAGCTTCAGGCGGCTCGGCATCTCGGCCAGAGTGCTTTCGTCGGCGTCAAATCCGGCCGCGTCGAGCGCGCACATCGTCGTAAAAATCTGCTGGCTGTACTCGACGCTGATTCCCGTGTAGTTCGCGGACGCCGATTCCTGGGCCCGGGCGTTCCATGTTGCGCTGATGATCAGAAGCGCGAAGCAGGCGGCTACAAACACTTTTTCAAATGGCCTTACGATGGGAAAAACTCCCCTCTCTGCGGCTCTCGTCTTTGACTCCGGCACCGTTGGACGGGTTGCATCCAATCCAGCCACTTCGAGACAAACTCTATCGGTCCATTTCCGCCGAGTCAAGAAAACCGGATCGAAGCAAAACAGGGATTATCCGCGAACGCGGACTTCGCTGAAGCCGAGGACGACTCGCCCGCCGTCCATAGGCCGGCCGAAATCAAGGCGCGGGCGGAATCGAGAGAAGAGCAGAATCTGGTCGAGCTGGCGCTGCACCGCGACGTCGTTGGGACCCGACAGAATTTTGTAGGAAACCACGTCGCCGCGCGCATTCAGAGTGACTTCGAGCAAAAGAGCCTCGGAGTCGAGGTGGCCGTCGGCGGAGACGATGCCCGGAGCAGCGAAAGGCGCAAGGCTCTCGAGCTTCGCCGGCTGCACCAAATTCAACGGGAGATCGTTGGGCACGAACCCCATCGGCACGCCGACCAGAATATTCTGAACCAGCAGCACAAAGACCACGAGGGCGGTCATGATCCCGCCCGTTGCGGGCACCGCGAGCGGCTCGAGGATGTTCTCGAATACAAGCTTGACGCGGGACCACGCCTGCCGCAGGCTGCCCACGAACGACCGCGATTGCGATACGCGCACGCGAATCTGCAGCGCCAGGTCGGCCGGAGCCGCCACGCGCTGCACGTTGGCCAGGCAGAGCGACACTTCGCGGAACTGTTCGAGTTCCTCGCGGCAATCCGCGCACGATTGCAGGTGGTCGCGAACATACGAGTGCATGCGCGACGGAATCGCGCCATCGAGGTAACCGGGCAAACTCTGGCGCGCTTGCCGGCAATTCATCGAATGTCTCCGTTCGCTCTCGCCGCGAAGGCGCTAGCCGGCGCGGCAATCGAGTTCGCTGGACGATGGTGCTGCGAATGAATCTCGGTATCAGACTGCGGCATTACGTCTACAGCCGCCTCGGGCTCCGGCGCAGCTTCGGGCTTCGCGACGTGCAGAACGGGCTCGAGAATTTCCTTCAGCATCCGCCGCCCGCGCAGGATTCGCGACTTTACAGTGCCCACGGAGACTTCCAGAACCTCCGCGACTTCTTCGTAGGAAAGCCCTTCGAGATCTCTCAGGATCACTGCGCTGCGAAACAGGGCCGGCACTTGCGCGAGCGCCTCGCGCACCTTCGTTTGCATCTCCTGCGAAGCGAAACGCTCGAAGGGGCTCGCGTCCGTGTCCCGCAGGTCGAGCGTCCAGCCGTTGCCCGATTCGTCCGCGTCGATGGAAACTTGCTGCCGGTGGTGCCGCCAGCACCAGCGCTTGTGGTTCAGCGCCTGCCGGACGGAAATCCGATAGAGCCAGGTCTTCAGCGAACTCCCCTGCCGAAATCCGCGGATTCCTCGAAATGCGCGAAGGAAAACTTCCTGCGTGACGTCGGCCGCGTCGGATGCATCCGGGAGCAGTCCGTAGACAAGATTGTAGACGCCGACGTGATAGTGGGTGACCAGCCAGTCAAACGCCGCGTCAGACCCCGACTGAAGCTCCGTCACCAACTCGGCTTCGTCGCGTCCCCACGGCAGGCTTTGTGCTAGGTCGGACATTGCCTTGTGCCGCGCCTCCAGGCTGTGTCCTGCTGATTCGTTAGACACCGCCTCGGCTACGATGTTTCCAGCATAGCAGAAAGTTGCCGCAAGGGTATCCCCCCGAAGTACCAGCCGGGCCTGGCTGACCTAAGTGCATTTGTTTCAACGGGATAGCGCGCCGAAGGGGAAAGGCCTGCAGGCCGCCGGCTAGAACCAGTTGCTGCGGTAAGCTACCCACCAACTGAAGACGAAGATCGGTAGCGTCGCGATCACGGCCCACCAGAGAGGCAGAAATAGGTCCGCGCCAAGACCCAGGATGGTGAATGTCGCCCAGAAGATCTTCTTCTCCACAGCCTAATTCTACCGGCTTGCCGGAAGGAGGAGGACCGAACTTGCTTTCCCTGGGCGAAAGAGCCACCGGCGAAGAAAAGGAAGAATTTGGTGGAGCCGATGGGATTCGAACCCACGGCCTCCTCGATGCCATCGAGGCGCGCTCCCAACTGCGCCACGGCCCCACCGGAGTGATTCACATTATATAGCATCGCGCCATGACACGGTCAAACGCCGCGCCTCGGCCTGTTCTCTGCGGTCACGCGAGCGAGAATCTCTTACCGCCGCGCCTTGATCCAGCTATAGCCCACGTTAAATAGCAGCGTGATGTTGTAGCCCGGATTGTGATTGCCCAGGCTCGCATTCGAAAGATGGCCGAGTTCCCCTTCGAAGAAGAACGCGCGGTGCGAGCGCGTGAAGATGCGCGTCCCCACGACCAACTGCGACGTGAAATTCACGGTCGAAGTGTCACCCGGCGGAACATTGCTCGTTGTGAAGACGATGCCGCCCGCCGCGGCTACGTAAGGCGCAAGGCGTTTCCCGTGCGTGAAGTTCCATTGCCAAATGACGGGCTTGAAGCTGCCGCCATACACCACTCCTTTTGTCGTAAACACCGGGTAGACAGGCATCGCATCGACGGCCCATTCGAAATTGCCGCGCAGCAAGCCGGGCAGGTGCTCGCCGGTCAGTGCAAGCCCTGCTCGGCCGCCGGCATCGAAAAACTGTGTGCTGCTCGATTTGCCGAGTCCCAAGCCGCCGCCGATAAACGCGCCGAAGTCCCAAGTGCCTCGCGTGAGCGACTGCGAAGGAAAATCCTGCGCAGCCGCCGCGCAGCAGAGCAGCAAAGCAGCGGCGATGGCAGCGAGCAGTTTCACGCAGCCCCCCGATGACCGCGCGATTCGATAGTTCTCAACTCCATATCGATTGCAACCTTCCGCTGTTAGCCGCCGTGCTGCGGCAAATTGAATGCGGTCGAGCCTATGTCAGGCTATGCGGGTGGGTCAAGGCGGGCTCGCATGTGACGCCGCTCAGCGGATGAATGTCGCCACGCACGCCGCAACGCCTGACGAAAAAAGACGAGCTTTTGCGCAGCTTGCTCTAAAATGTCACGCTTATGCCAAAAATCACTTTCCTGGGCGCCGCCGGCACTGTCACCGGTTCGAAATACCTTGTCGAAGCAGGAGGCAAGCGGCTTCTCGTGGATTGCGGGCTCTTCGAAGGCTCGAAGGAACTCAACCAACGCAACTGGGAGAAGCTTCCGATCGATCCCGCCACTATCGACTGGGTGGTGCTGACCCACGCGCACATCGACCACACGGGCTATCTTCCCCGGCTGGTTCGCAACGGCTTTCGCGGCCCGATTTACGCGAACGCTGCGACGCACGAACTCTGCAATCTGCTCCTGCCCGATTCCGCTCACCTGCAGGAAGAGGAAGCTCGCTTCGCAGCGAAGAAGAAGTATTCGAGCCATAATCCCCCGTTGCCGCTGTACACCGTGCCGGAAGCCCAACAAGCCTTGCAGCAGTTCAGCGAAGTTTCAGCGACGGACCCATTCACCATCAGCCCGCAGTTTTCCTTTCGCCCTCACCATGCGGGGCATATTCTTGGCGCCAGGTGGCTCGAGTTGACGATCACCGAGAACGGCAAGCAGACGCTCGTTGTCTTCTCCGGCGACGTCGGCCGCTACGATCAGCCTATCCTCGATGATCCCGAGTCGCCCACTCATGCCGATTTTCTGCTCTGCGAAGCCACGTACGGCGATCGCGATCACCCGCCAGGATCGCCGCTCGATCCTCTTGCAGACGTCGTCAACCAGACCGCGAAGCGCGGCGGCGCGGTGGTGATTCCCTCGTTCGCCGTCGATCGCACCCAGCTTCTGATGTATTACCTGCGCGAGTTGGAGGACCAGCAGCGAATCCCGCGCCTTCCCGTCTACATTGACAGCCCCATGGCGATCGACGTCACCGATCTATATGCCCGCCACTCCGAGGATCACAAGCGAGCGTTCCTGCAGGAAGAGCAAAGCGGCAATCGCGATCCGCTGAATCTTCTCGAGGTGCACATGACGCGCAGCGTCGAGGACTCGAAGAAGATCAACGACGTCGTCGCGCCCTGCATCATCATTTCCGCCAGCGGAATGGCGACGGGCGGCCGGATTCTCCATCACCTCGCGCGGCGCCTGCCCGACTCGCGCAACACGGTTCTCCTCGTCGGCTATCAGGGCGAGGGCACGCGAGGCCGCGCCCTGCAGGACGGCGCGCAGTTTGTTCGCATCTTCGGCGAGCAAGTTCCGGTGAGGGCGCGAGTCGTCGAGCTTGGCCAACTTTCCGCGCATGCCGGAAAAAGCGAACTCTTGCGCTGGCTTTCGGGAATCAAGCAGGCCCCGCGAAAAACCTTCATGGTTCACGGCGAGCCGAGCGGTCTCAACAGCCTGCACGATGCGATTGTCAGTCAGTTCCGTTGGGACGTAACGATTCCCGCATATCTCCAGTCGTTTGACCTCAACTCCTGAAGGCGCCGGGAAAACCATTTTACGAGTGAGGCAATCCAAGCAGACAAAAGCACCACTGTGGGGGGCAGAAGGCCGCGCCTCTGGTCGGAAGCGCGCCTTCTGCCCCTTATCCCCTGGCGGCAGGCTCAGCGGCTGTTTTCTGCGCGAAGGCCGGCACTTCACTGGCGTGAAAACCGACAACGAACATGGGATGGGGCGCAACGCGTCCCCAGCGGAAAAGGTCCCACTTGGCGCGAATGAAGCGAATTTCCGGCTTAAGCGAAAGATCGAGAATCTGGCGCGTCTCGCCTCGATAGAACCTCTGCGGCATCATCAGCAGAGGCTTCGTGCCCCAGTTCTGCCCGTCCTCTGATCCCCAGACCGATAGATCTATCGACTCCTGCTCGATTTGGTCCGTGATGTCCATGGCGCAGAGGAACGTCCGCGTCTGGCTGGCGCTGATGTCGTGCGAAGCTCCCTCGCCCTTCGCGCTGAGCTTCGTGCCGGCTGCTATCAACTCGACTTCCATCGCCATCCGTAATCCCCCGAAAATCGCGCCGATTCTAGCACGGTCTCACGCCGCTCGTTGCAGCAGGTGTCTGGCCCCGCCGTCAGTCCGGGATTTGAAGCGAGCCGTCCTCGGCGACCGAGAACGACGGATTCCAGGCGACCTCCCAGGGGAAGCCGTCCGGATCGGAAAAATAGCCGGAGTAGCCGCCCCAGAATGCCTCTCGCGCCGGCTTGAGAACTTTTGCGCCCGCGGCTGCAGCCTCTGCCATCGTCGAATCGACGTCTTCCCGCCGGCGCGTGTTGTACGCCAGAGAGACTCCGCAAAAGCCGCTGCCTTCCGCCGATCGATTCGCGTCCTTCGCAAGCTCTTCGCGCGGATAGAGCGCCAGCGCCATGCCGGGGATCCTGAAGAATGCGATTCCCTCCGTCTGCGGCATCGACCGCCGCCATCCAAGGCGCTCGTAGAACTTCCGGCTCCGCTCGAGGTCCGCCACACCGAGCGTGATGATGCTGACACGCTGCTCCATTTGTTTTTGGCCCTCCGGGACTGTAGCGGACTGCAGATTTCGCGATGGCGCGGCTTCCCTCGATGCAAGCGGTTACGAGCGGCGCGCCGAACTGAGTTTCGCCAGCCGTTCGGCGGCCGCTTGAAACGTCTTCTCCGTCTTGCAGAACGTGAAGCGCAATTGCGTGCGGCCATCCGCGGAATTCTGGTAGAAGCTCGACCCCGGCACCGCAGCGACGCCGATCTCCGTCACCAGATACCTCGCGAACGCCACATCATCCGGAAAACCGAACTCCGAAATGTCCGTCATGATGTAGTACGCGCCGCGCGGCTTGAAGCAGCGGAAACCGGCGCCCGTGAGAATGCCTAGCAGGCGCTCGCGTCGCGCCGCGTATTCGTGAGCGAGAGTATCGTAATAGCTTTGCGGGAATTTCAACGCAGCGGCGCCCGCCTCCTGCAGCGGAGCCGCCGCGCCCACCGTAAGAAAATCGTGTACCTTGCGAATTGCGCCCGTCACTTCGGGCGGCGCGATCGCCCAGCCGACGCGCCATCCCGTGACGCTGTACGTCTTCGAGAGCGCGTTGATCGTGATCGTGCGGTCGCGCATGCCGTCAACCGCCGCCATCGAAATGTGCTTCGCGCCGTCGTACAGCATGTGCTCGTAAATTTCGTCCGTGATTGCAAACGCATTCCAGCGCTCGCACAGGTCGCGAATCGCTTCCAGCTCTCGCCGTTCGAAAACCTTCCCCGTGGGATTATTCGGCGTGTTGAGGATGATCGCTTTCGTCGCAGGCCCGAACGCCGCCGCTAGTTCGTCGGGATCGAACGTCCAGTCCGGCGGCCGCAACTTCACGAATCGAGGCGTCGCTCCTGAAAGAATTGCGTCGGGTCCGTAGTTCTCGTAGAACGGCTCGAATACCACCACCTCGTCGCCCGGATTGATGATCGCCATCATCGCGGACATCATCGCCTCGGTCGATCCGCAGCAAACCGTGATCTCCCGCTCGGGATCCACCCTCACGCCCTGCGTCTGCTCGAACTTCTCTGCGATCGCGTTGCGAAACACCTTTGCTCCCCACGTGATCGCGTATTGATTGATATCCGCCGCGATCGCTTCTTGCGCGGCGCGCTTGATTTCGGCGGGAGCGGGAAAATCCGGGAAGCCCTGCGACAAATTCACGGCCTTGTGCTGCAGCGCGAGGCGCGTCATCTCGCGGATCACCGATTCGGTGAACTGCTCGGCTTTCGTGGATAGGCCGGGGCTAGTGCTTCGGCCGGGCTGCGGCTTTGCGCGATTCATGCGGCGCTCCGTACAGTTTGCGATAGATGTCCGCGTTGCGCGTCACGATCTCCACATACTCGCGCGTTTCCGTGAACGGAATCGAGTCGACAAACTCCGCGGGCTCCCGGTACTTCTGCCCTGTCGTCCACTCTGTCACGCGGTCTTCTCCTGCATTGTACGCGGCAAGAGCCGCTTCCACGCTGCCGAATTGCTGCCGCAGGTTTGCAAGATACTGCGTTCCCAGCCGCACGTTGTAATCGGATTCGAAAAGCTTTCCCTGCGAGTAGCGCGTCCGCACCCGCCGCGCCAGCAGCCGCGCCGTCTTCGGCTCGAGCTGCATCAATCCCATCGCGTTGCGGTTCGAGCGCGCGTCCTCCGAGAATGCGGATTCCTGGCGAATCAATCCCGCCACCAGCATCGGGTCCACTCGCGCGTGCGCGGACCACCGCTGGATCGACGCCTTGAACGGCATCGCATACGCCGCTTCCCAAGCGTCGTAAGGCACTTCGCCGAACGGCCGCGCCTCAAGCTGCGGAAAGATCTGTCGCACGGTGACGATTGCCTCGCCGATGTTCCCCGCATTCACCGCCGCCTGCGCCGCCTCGAGCAGCAAGCGCGGCTCGCCCGTCGCGGCATAGGCCGCGTGCAGCTCCAATTCCGCCGACGCATCGAATGCGATCGATTCCAGCGCATCTGCGCGCGCTTGCCGGTCCGCCGCAGCCGCCGGAATCTTGTCCGCCAGCTTCACCGGACTCGGCGCCCCTGGCACCACCGCCAGCACATCCGGATCGTCAGCCGTGCCTTTTCCCATCTTTCGCAGGCGCGCTACTGCAGCCGCTTCGAAATAATTCTGCGGAAAGCGCTCCTCGAGTTTCTCGTAGTAGCTTCGCGCGATCCCCGGCTTCCCGCCTTCCTCGGCGAGCCTCCCAAGCCAGTACAGCGCGTCGGCCAGGAATTGCGAATTGGGGTAGCGCCGAACGTGCTCGGCCAGCAGGTCCGCCGCGTCAGGCTGCCTCTTCAAAACTTCAGTCCACGCCACTCGCCAATGCGCCGAAATCGCATCCGGGGCTGAAGGAAAATTTTCCTCGAGCCGCTTGTAATACCCCGCCGCGTGATCCCGGTCGAGTTCCACCCAATATTCATTCGCCGCCAGCATCAGCGCCGACTCCGCCCACCGGCTCTGAGGCGCGCGCGCTACCGCCCCTTCCACCACCGCCGCCATCTGCGCATCCTGCTGCAACGACCGGTAGTACTGCGCCATCGCGTAAAAGCGCTCGGCATCGACGTCCGCGTCCGTCGGCTGCATCGCCGCGATGTCCGTGATTCCTCCGCCCAGCCCCACGGCGCACTCGAGAATTCGCAGTTGCGCGCGCTCGCGGTCCGCGCCGCTCAGTTGCGGCAGAATCTGCGCGTACTCGTTTCGCGCGTCGCCCCAATCCTTCGCGTTGAAAAGCGCGCCCGCGTTGTCCATGCGCTGCTCGGTGGACATGCTCGGCAGTTGCACGCCCGGCACGCTCGCCAGGAAATACAACTTCATGCTTCCTTCGCGCGCCTGCTCGCTCGTCGGAAAGCGCAAATACACCGACTGATAGTCCGCCGCCGCCAAATCCTTTTCCCCTGCCTGTTCGTGCGCCTCCGCCCGCAGAAAAAGGAGCGCCGGCCGGTCGCTCGTCGCCGAATACGCACTCAGTGCCGTCACCGCCTCCGCCGGCTGGTTCGACGCAAGCGCCGCTTCGCCCAGGCTCTGCAGCGCCTCCTCCGTATTTACCGAGTCAGGATAATCCTGCCGGAACTGCTTCAGGTGCGCGAGCGCATCCGCGCTGTTGCCCGCCGCCAGCTCGTTCGCCGCCGACCAGTACGCCACGTAGTCCGCGAGCAGCGTGTCGCCCTTCGCCATCTCGAGCCACTTCGCCGCCTGCGCGTAGTGCGCCTTCGTGTAATCGAAATATCCCAGCGCCAGCGCCGCGCGCGCGCCGAGCACACCCGACGATTTCCGCCTCGCGAACGCGCTAAGCTTCTCGTAGGCAGGATTTGGATTCTTGTCTTTGAGGTCGCGCGAAAGCTGCTCCAGGTACTTGACGCTCGCGCTCGTCCTTGTCTTGCTCGCCGCAGTCGCAGTCGCTGCGCCCCCGCCCGAATTCGCCCAGACCGGCGTCGTAGTTACCGCGCACCAAATCAGCAATGCTCCCGCCGCCGCGGCACACAGAGCCCTGATTTTCACGGCTGGTGCTGCGGACGCCTCAGGACCGCAAAACAGGCGAGGGATACGGATACTCTCCAAGCGCTTTCGGATCTCCCTCAGCGAGAATCTCAACCATCCAGTGATGGAAGTAATCGATGGGATCTTCCAGAATCGCGCGGAAACGGCGGTCGTATTCCTTGCGGGCTTTATCGAGATCGTTGCGTAACCGATGACAAATATCCTTATGCTCGCGGCCAAGCCGGACGTCCTTGGGCCGCAAAAGTTTTATGTCCTGCATGGCCACTTTCGCCACGCGGTTTGCCCGGCGGTGTAAATCTTGTACCTCGGGCGGAAGGCTTGCAAGGTCAAATACCCCGCTTTCGGCCGCCGTTGTTTCCTCGGCGGCAACTTCCACCACGGGCTCTGGAGCTGGAGGCTCCGGCGCAACCTCGTGCCGCCCCTTCCCTGCATGCGGAATTACAGGCGGCTCTTCGACCTCTTGCGCGGCCTCAGCCCATTCCGATTCGCGTTCCGCTTCGGCGGTTGCCGGCTCCGCTTCGATCTCGTCTTCCTCCACTTTCTTGGCGCGGTGCCGTGCCGGTTCCAGTTCCGCCTCGGCAGGCTCCTCTTCCACCGCGGTGTGCTGGTCGCGCGGATTCAGCGCCACCGCCACGAAATTCGAGAGAACCGAAAGCCCCGCCGCCAGGGCAGACGCCGCCGTCTGCGCCCGCAGCATGGCAGGCAGCGCATTCGTCGGCCGGCTCGAGGAGCAAGCCGCCACCAGGTCGGCATACGCCTGCTGAAGCTCGTCCGCCGTCCGCTGCAGCGGCGCCAGATTGTCGCGCAATGCCCGCGAAACCGCCTCTTCCAGGGCGCGCTCCAGCGTCTTCTGCCGGTCTTTTGAGCCTTTTTCAGCCATTTTTCAAATTATGGAAACGCTCTTCGGGGGTGTCAATGGACATTCAGGATTCGCGTTCCTGTCCAACATAACAGCTTCGCGCACAGGCGCACCGAGGCGGTTCCGGGCAGTTTTTCAGCGCCCTGTGCCTAATACTTGCGGATCGGGTCGAGGACGAACTCGAAGCCCGCACATCTGCCGAGCTTGGCGACAAATTTCCCTGGATTGCCGCCGTAATTCAGGTCGTAGGCAGCGATCGGATGAGCGGCGGTCGACTCAGCTTCCACCGAGTAAGTACCTGGGCGGACGTGCACGCGGAACCAGCCCTGCCGATCCGTGATCAGCGTGTAAGTCCTATCTTCACCACGGATGAGGACCTTGATCCCGGGCACGCCCTTGTCAGAGGGTACGTAGTTCAGGATGATCCGCCCTTCTACGATCGCATCTTGGGGAATCGCGATCCCCTCGATCTTGGGCATCAGTTCCTTCGCTTGCGACAGGGGGATGGAATCGTCGCAGTTGTAAATCCAAAGCTGGCCTCTGTATTCGCGGGCGAAAAACACATACTCCTTGTCTGGATCGAGCCTGTACCCTCCACTATCGTTCCCAGTATAGATGTCGATCACGCCGTCACGCGGTCCCCGAAAGAGCCGGATTACGCTGATACGGTATTCAAATGCATCTCCACTCTTCACGGTCTCTACGGAAAGGACTTTGCCGCTAAATACCGCATCGCTGTTTAGGAAATCGCAAGCGATGCTCGGATGAGGCTCCAAGCAGAATCCAAACGCGGGGGTGGTGAAAAATACGATTAGGCAGCAGAGGTGTATCAGCCTGCGCTTGCCCCAAGAAATGTACCTTGCCGTCATCTAATCAGAAATTTTGCCCCGACATTACGCAGGGCAGCCTACACCTCTCACCGCCCTTCTTGCAACAAAGGCCGTCCGCAGGCGGGATAACGCTTAGCGTGGCGTTCGTCCGAACGCGCGAGAATAGGAATGGTGGAGGCGGGGGGAGTCGAACCCCCGTCCGAGAAGCCTTGCCACCCGAAGACTACATGCTTAGCCCGTTCCGTTTGGTTTCGCCGGCGACGCTCAGAACGGGCAAGACGCGCCCCCGGCTAGTCCGATGATCTCGCCGCCGCATTACGGACCGAAACGCGACAGCCAGCCTACTGTGTGACGCCTCATCCCAAACGCGCAGGCGACGCTTGGGGAGACGCGCTACCTAATTTTGGTTAGGCAGCGATAGCCAACTGGGAATTGCCAGTTGTGTTGTTCCACCCGATTGCGGGCAGGTGGCGCCCGGCATGCCTTCGAGCCGCGACAGCTTCCGTCGAAACCGTGTCGCCCCCGTTGGTACCTCTATCTTAGCACGCGGGCCAAGCCTTGATGTGCCGGAGGACTGTTGCCCTCACACTGTCGTCGCTTGGCGACCGCGGAGACGCCGAAGCGATGTCCATGGCTGAAGGCATCCGAGTTCGATACACTGAGCGACAGACGGCCGTACGCGATGCCCGATCTCAACATCTCAGTTCCCTATCAGATCCCGCAGGACGAGGCGCTCCGCCGCATCCAGCGCTACATCGCGCAACTCAAGACGCAGTACGCAGGCACGGTCAACGACCTTCAGGAAAGCTGGAACGGTACTGTGGGAACTCTCAGCGGTTCGGCGAGCGGCTTTTCCGTGTCGGGAACGATCAGCGTCAATCCATCGATGGTTGTCGTCGATATCGCGCTGCCGTTCGCCGCCGCCTTTTTCAAATCGAGAATTGAAACCGCCCTTCGCGACCAACTGACCAGAATCTTGGCCTGACCTACTCCTAGGGGCGATCCGCCGTAAACCCCAGCATGGCAATCTTCCCCTCCGCGTTGCGCCCATAATAAATCAGCAGCGAATCGGACCCTTTGCTCACCCGGAACGTGGATGCAGTCACGCCCGGCAGACCGGGAGCGGCTTCGCGCTGCACTAGAGTCAGTGTCCCGCCCGGCCAGACCGCCGCCAAAATATGTTGCACTCGCTTAGTCGCTTCCGGCGTGATGCGGGCGGCGAGCTGCGGCGTCACCTGCGGGCGAATGTCGGTGCCGCCGACGATCTGATCCAGCAGCCCCCGCACTGCGTCGGCTATGCCCGGCTCCTTGTCGGCAATCGCCGTCAGCTTCGCCGGCATCAAAGCCGGTTCAACCAGTCCGGCGACGACGTGCGCGATCAGCTTCGGCCGCGAATGGCCCGCGTCAAGATTCGTCAGAACGGCGACGGTGAGCGAATCATCGGGATAGCGCGAAATGTCGCACGTGAACCCCTGCCACGCCCCGCTATGCTCGATGAGCTTGTGCCCGTGGAACTGCATGATGAACCAGCCGAATCCGTAATCGGCCGAGTTCGGTTTGCCGTCATTGAGCGGGTACACCGTCCAGATTCGATCGAGGCTGGCTTGCGTCAGCAGCCGCGTGGTGTAGAGCGCCGCGTCCCATTTGGCCACGTCGAGAACATTGAAATACAGAGTGCCGTCCGCGGTGGAATTGAACGTCGGCGAAACCCACTCCTGGTTCTTGAGCTGGTCCTCATCGTCGATCTCGTAGCCGGAAGAGCGGTTCATGATGATGTCGCGATCGCTGATCAGGCGCGTGGACGTCATCCCCAGCGGTGCGAAAATCCGGTCGTGGAGGAACTGGTCGTACCTCTCTCCCGTGAGCTTGTGAATCAGGATGCCGAGGATCACGTAATTGGTGTTGCGGTAGTCCCATTTTGTGCCGGCCGGCCATTCGATCGGCAAAGCGTAAATTTTCTTGATCAGCTCATCCTCGCTGAAGTCGAGCCGCATATAGAACGGGCCGCTCGGTCCGGTGCGGTCATCTGATTCGTACTCTGATAGGCCGGAGGTGTGCGAAAGCAAGTTCTTGATCAGGATTGGCTTCCAACTCGCCGGCGCGTCCGTGAAATACCGTGTGATGCTGTCGTCGAGCGAAAGCTTGTGTTCTTCCACCAGCATCATGATTGCCGCGGAAACGAACTGCTTGCCCACCGAGCCGGACTGCATCAGCGTTTCCGCCGTCACCGGCACGTTCAATTCAACGTCCGCGAGACCGTAGCCCTTCGCCAGCAGAATCCGTCCGCGGCTGTACACGCCGACTTCAAGACCAGGGATGCGCTGCCGCGCCATCTCCGATTTCGCCAGTTGGTCGATGGCCTCCGTCTGTGCGGCGGTCAGCGCTGGACGCGGAGCAGGCTCCGCGGCCTGCGCATGCGCAAGCTGCGCTGCGACAACCAGGCAAACTGCAACAATCACGAATCGAATTCCGGTCACGCAAGTCTCCTTCGCCATCCAGCGAGTGCGGTGAGTCTACCAGAGCACGCCCTCGTTCGATGGCCTCGATTCGAGAACCGCTCGGCAGCGTCGAGCGCGGTCCCCGTGGCCGCCGCACCACGCGCCAGCCTCGCCACAAGGGTTGCGCGTCCCGCCCATTCAGCCAGACGCCATGCGGGAGTTCTTGGTTCACGCATCATCACCGCGCGATTCCCGCGCGCCGGCATCCTGCAGACGAGATTCTCGCATCGAGTCCCGCAGGGACGTCATAGTCTGTAGCCCGGCACGGAAGTGCCGGGTAAAAGATCCCCGCGCGAAGCGCGCGCCTTGCTGCCGCAGGCTGTCGCGTAGGACGCAGGTCCGAAGCGACATCTTGTGGGAGGGCTCAGGTTCGGCGAACGGTTTTTTCTGTGTCGGGAACGATCAGCGTCAATCCATCGATGGTTGCCGTCGATCTCGCGCTGCCATTCGCCGCCGCCCTTTTCAAAACGGGAACTGAACTACCCTTCGCGACCGGTCGACGAGAATCTTAGCCCGAAGTTTTTGGACGGATGAACACATTCTGAATTTAAGATGGGGGCGTAATGAACCTCACCGCCAAATCTCTTGTCATCCCGTTGGGTATGGGTTTCGTGGCAGCCATTCTTTTCGGGGTCGTCGGCGTAATTGGTGGTGGACTAACCCCGTCTGAAGGTCAGCCGTCGCTTGTCGCGTGGTTTATATGCTCCGTAGTCCCCATTACCCTGACGATCGTCGGACTAATCCTTGCGAGGCCTTGGCCCGTCAAAATCTTTCTCTTTATTGAGTTTCTCGGGATTTTTTCTATGACTCTTTACCTTCTGCTTGTCTTTCGAATTGTATGATTCGATTTCTGCCAGGTGACCGAACACCAAGGAAGTCCGATCATTGAGCTTGTTGGTTGCCGGGCTTATCAGGACTCGATAACTGATTGCCGGTCTGTGGTGCCTTGCCTGGTTATCGTTTTCGACGAATCATCCAACGGATCAGCAAATACACGATGTATAAGAATGCTGCGATGAACGAAACACCGATAATAAGATCTGCTGGTACGTTGAACACATCGGCGCCAATGAAGAAAACCCCACCGAGACAATACCTTGCGATAGACGACCAAAACTCCTTTGGCTGTTCGGAGCGGTAGACCCATCCTTGAAAGCGGATATACGATTTGCCCGCAAACGTATAAACCACACCCAGGAACAATAAGAAGACCCCAAACACGAACCAAACATGTGGCATTGGCTTCGTGAACCAAGACCAATCTTGAGGAGTCATCTTCAGGCATTCCAGTCAACTTCAGATTCTATGGCCGGGCAGGCTCGGGAGATTCTATAACTGAGGTGAGGGCGTGCGGCTCCCGCACTTTCTTTGGCCCGCCGTTTTGGATTAGAGTAGCCGCATGGCCACCGAACACTATTTGCTCAAGACCGAACCCAGCGAATATTCCTTCGCGAGTCTGCAGCGCGACAAGAAAACCGAGTGGGACGGCGTCTCGAACCCCGTCGCGCTCAGGAACCTGCGCGAGATGAAGCCCGGAGCGCGGCTCGTGATCTATCATACGGGCGATGAAAAGCGCACGGTGGGCACCGCGACCGTCGTTTCGGTGGACGATTCGAACCCCAAGAGCCCTCGCGTTGTTATCGAGGCTGGCAAGCCAATCGCAAAGCCCGTCACCCTCGCCGAGGTGAAAGCCAACCGGATCTTCGCCGATTCCCCGCTTGTCCGCCAAGGACGTCTCTCTGTGGTTCCCCTTACCGCCGAGCAGTACAAGTTCCTCGTCGGGTAGAAATCTCCCCCGCCTTTTTCGCGCCGCTCGGCAGTAATCGTGGCAGCCTTCGACTCCGTCCGCAAAACTTTTTCGTTTTTTCTTGGTTTCTACTCACAAATCGCGATTTCGTAACTCCAATCCTTCCTTCGACTTGCAAACTTGGAGCACACGTGTCAAGTTGCCATGCGTGATAAAATAGTGCTAGCAGGGAAAGATGAAGGATTAAGGCACAAATCGGATGCTCCGGCGACCTTCTCCTCCCAACCGCCGGGCGCTCCCCATCCAAATTCTAATCTATACACTGAAGATTAGAAATCGTCGCAACCCTCGCCGAATCATCAACTTGCATTTTTCTAATCTATACACCCTCCCGGCCCTTTTTCTGCAAACGCGCGAATCTCCGGCGGGATTTGAAGTACGATGTTGCGCCAGTCGGGAGTCCTCTCATGCACATCGCGTATATCTCGGTCGCCGGCTTCATGGCGGCCATGGCAGCGTTCTCGGGTATCGCCAAGCTCCGCCAGGATCCCAAGGTGGTCCGCGCGATCCAAGTCGTCGGCGTGCCGCTGAAATGGTTTCCCCTGCTGGCTGCCTGCGAATTCGCCGGGGCGCTGGGCCTAATCGTTGGAATCTGGCTGCCGTGGGCAGGCCTGGCGGCGAGTATTGGCCTCGTCATCTACTTTGTGGGCGCTGTGGTGGCGCATCTGCGCGTAGGAGACACCAAAGGCCTTGCACCGGCAGCATTTATGCTGATCCTTGCGGCTGTCACGTTTTCCGTCTTCATATCAACGAACATTCGCGCGCGTTGAGACAGAGGCCTCGCCACTTCGCGCGTCTTTTGCGGATTTTGGTGGCACAGCCACTCCTGGCTGTGCGGCCACCGCGTCAGAGACTACTGATCGCCTGTCCCCTTGCCTCGGACGACCTAGCGCGAGCGCCGGCGCAAGAACGCGAACGGCACCGCGGAGATAAGCAAAAGCAGCGACGACGGCTCCGGGGCCGGAGTGACGCCGCCGATAATCTGGAATTGCCCACCAACCAGAGTACCAATCGGAATGTCGTTGCCGGCCGCGTCGGCCAGGCTGGTTCCCGGAAAGCCGGCGAGGGAGAAGGTAACGGTTTGGGTCGGCGCGCCAGAGGCAACGTCGAAGGAAACGTGGCCGAGGCCCACGGTAACTCCGGGATCGAGCGCGAAACCGTCGAAGTCGAGATCGAGGTCGCTCGCGTTGATGTCCGTGGCGGTGCTGCCGGAGCCGATGATGTCCGGCCCGAAGAGCGAATCGGCACCGAAGATGTAAGGATCGCTGGTGTCCACCGTGGCGTCAGTGAAGGTAATGTCGGAACTGGACGAGGTGACCTCGAAGAAGAAGGCCGCGACCGAGACCGAGGCCCCGGACGTGTTGGAGAGGAGGACGTCGAAAGTATTGCCGGTGGAACCGGCAGGGACGTCGCTCAACGGTGAGAGCGAGACGATCAGCCCGTCAGCATGCGAAGGGCTCGCGGCGAGAAAAGCGGCGAGGATCATCGTCAAGAACATCAGAAACGGCATTCGCAGTTGCGTCTTCATTCGAGGCCTCCCATGGGCAATTCCCTTCTGATTCCTTTACGGCAGGTGCGTGCCGGCTCTGGCGCGCACGATCTGCACGTCCGAAACGTCCACTACTCCGTCGCCGTTCATATCGGCAAAAACGTTGTACGGCTGCGAGTGAGCCGTGTTGACCAGCACCATATCGGTGGCGCTCACATTGCCGTCGTCGTTGAAGTCGCCCCACAGTATCTGCAACGGCTGGGAAAATCCAGAACCGCCGTTGACGGCATTCCCCGCCGCGTCCTTGATCGCGTTCGCGCCGCTGCCGGCCAAGCCGATCGAAACGTTGCCAATCGAAATCGGGGTGATACCCCAGGTGAGCGTGTTCGTGCCGACGCCGGAGAGGCCGGTAGGCGCCGCGCCTGTGAGGCTCGATACGCTCGCCGCGGCGATCGGTTCGGAGAAGACCACACGAATGCCCGTGATCTGCCAGGGCAGATGGACGCGCGAGGAGCCAGTGACGTTGTAGGACTGAGCGCCAAACAGGACGCTGAAGGAAACCACGTGAGGCACGACCGGCGGACCAGTGGAGATTACAAGATCGACGGCCGAGCCGGAGCCAGCCTGAGTGCCGGCCAAGGGATTTTGGCTGATGACGTCACCGGAAGGAACGGTGTTGCTGGAGGAGTGAGTCACGTTGCCGACGACAAGGCCGGCACTGGTGATGGCGGTGGTTGCGGCAGCCTCGGCATCGCCGACAACGTTGGGCACTGTGACCTGCTGAGGTACGAAGTACGCCGTGATCACTTCGGGGCCGTAGGCGGCCCAGGCGCACGCGGCGATGGGGCAACTCAGTGTGGTTGGTGATGGGGCGAAGGTGACGAACCAGTGATCGAACACATATCCGGGATTGGGTGTGGCTGTGAAAGTTTGCTCGCTGCCCGAGTCGAGATACGTGCCGACAACTGGTCCCGAGATAACGCCCGAGTTCGGAGGCGAGACATTTTCCGCGACGACCTGATACTGAGTCTTATAAAAAATGGTGACGGTGATGGGAACCGCTTTGACGTTGACGTCATGAATGATATCGCCGACGTCTGGAACGCTGAACCCGTCGTCGCTGAAGTGATCCAAGGCGTACTGGATTCCGGGAGCACCCGCAATCGCCGGGGAGGCATAGATCTGGAAGAAGCGTCCAAACGCCGAGTTATACGTGCATGGCCCCGCGACGCAAGTCGTGAACTCCGAGATGATTCCCCCGGGAGGGAATTGGTAATAGACGCTGAAGGAGAGACCGCTTGGCGACGTGTCGATGGTGACGGGAACGTCCGGGCCCGTCGTCAAGTTAGCGATGACCGCAATGGTGTCGGTGTAGGTGGGGTCCTGGCTGCTGTCCGCGGCGACGATGTCTGGCCTGCCGTCGCCGACGCTGCCGAAGACGGTTTTGTTGATGCCGGAGAAATCGCCGACGGCGATTGCGCCGCCGAGGAACGGAGAAATCGGGATCGCGGCCTGAAAAGTGCCGTCCCCGTTGTTAATGAAGATGGCGAGGCCATCGCGCGAACTGGCGACGAGATCGGGCGCTCCATCGCCATTGAAGTCGCTGACGGCGAGGGTGCCGTTGACGCCGGCACCGGGGCCAACGAGATATGTGACCGGAGGCAGGAACGAACTGTTTCCGCTCGAGAGAAGGACGGTGAGGGTGTTGCCGTCAGTAACGGCCATGTCGGTCTTGCCGTCTCCGTCAAAGTCGGCCCCGACAATATGAAGAATGCCGGAACTGTGGAAGCCGGAAGGAATTTCGATGTAGGACTGGAAAGTACCGTCGCCGTTGCCGAGGAAGATGGCGATGGAAGTGGCGTTGATGCCGGAAATGGCGACGGCAATGTCGGGTATGCCGTCACCGTTGAAATCCCCGATCGCGATGGATTCCGGAGTGCCGGTGGCAGGAGTCGCATAGTTGACGGCAGAGTTGAGAGTCCCGTTGCCAGCGTTCAGGAGAACGGAGATGTTGCCGGAATTGCGGTTGCCAACAACAACGTCAGTCCAACCGTCGCCATTCAGGTCCGCAACTGCGACGAATTCTGGAGTGGTGCCGACGGTGTAATTGACGGCGGATTGAAATGTGCCATCGCCCTTGCCGAGCAGAACCGAGAGGTTGCCATTTCCGGGATTGGGATTGGTTTCGATGACGTCGAGTTTGCCGTCATGATCGAGGTCGGCGAGAGCAACGGAGCTGATGGGCGAGGTGGACCATATTTTCGGCACGCTAAAGGTGCCGTCGCCATTGCCGAGCATCGCAACGCCCGTACCGGTGCCCGCAGGAGCGGGAGTGACGACGGAGCCCGTGATGAGATCGAGCTTGCCGTCGCCGTTCAGGTCGCCGACGGCGAATGACGTGGGCAAATAGCCGGAGCGGCGAAGAGGAGCGGCTTGGAGAGTGCCGTCACCATTGCCGAGCAAGAGCGCTACTGTTCCGTCGACGGCGTTGTCGGCGGCGACGATATCGGCATGGCCGTCGCCATTGAAATCGGCAATGGCTACGCCGATGGGTTCCGCGCCGGCAGCATAGGAACTGGCGGATGGGAATGTGCCGTCACCGTTGCCGACGAGGACCGTCACATGGTTCGAGCTGAGATTGCAAAGGATGAGATCGGGCTTGTTGTCGCCGTTGAGGTCGGCAACGGCGAGCTTGCTGATGTTGTTGACGAAGTTCGGGTCGTCCAGGGCGTAGTGGACGACCGGGCCGAAAATGGCGCCGCCTTTGCCCATGAGCACGGCGATGTCGCGGTGGCTGGGAGTGGCGACGGCGAGGTCAAGATTGCCGTCGGAATCGAAATCGGCGGCGACGATCGAACTGGGGACGACGCTGATGCCGGGCAGGTCAAGGCTGATGTTCGCGGGGGCGCCGAAAGCGCCGGCGCCGTTGCCGAGCATGATGGAGATATTGTCTGAGCCCGAGTTGACGACGGCGAGATCCGGCTTGCCGTCACCATTGAAATCGCCGACAGCGGCCGAGAGCGAGACGCTGCCTGCGGCAAAGAACGTGGTGGTGCCGAAATTGCCGTGGCCGTCACCCAGAAGAATGGAAACGCCGGAGGTGCCCGGCGCGGTGCCGGAGTCGACGACGATGAGATCCTGCTTGCCGTCGCCATTCACGTCGGCGATGGTGACGAAACGCGGATTCGTGCCCGCGGGATAGGGGGTGCCCCCGCCGAAGTTTCCTCCGCCGCTGCCGAGGAGCACGGAAACGGTGCCTGAGCCTTGGTTAACGACGGCCAAATCGGGCGTTCCGTCGCCGTTGAAGTCACCAACCGCTACGTGCTGAGGATTCGTGCCTACAACGTAGCTGTTGCCGGGCGTGAAGCCTCCGCTGCCGTTATTGAGAAGAATCTGGACGCCGTGCTGGTTGGTGACGGCGAGGTCGGGCTTGCCATCACCATTGAAGTCGCCGGCAGCGACGGCTGTGGGCGAGGTTCCGGCGGGAAAGGCGGGCGCCGCAATGAAGGAAACGCTCTGAGCACGAGCGCCGGGTGCGAAGCCGAATGAAATTGCAATGATTGAAATTGCCAGCGTCCGCCGCAGTGACATTTGCTTTCCTCCGAGCCTCTTGGGATCGAGCGATTTCATTTTCAGCGACACGTCGGCTAAGCGATCCGGATCAGCGACAAACGATTTCTGCGGCGACCCAGGGGGAGGCCAACCACGAGGGCCCCTACAAGCAGCAGGTCCAACGCGCCGGGCTCGGGCACGGCGTTTCCGGGGCCACCGGGATTCCCTCCGTCGGAATCAGGCGCGACCGGGCCGAGGACAGTTCCGGTGATGAGGCCATCGAAATCCTCGATCGACCAGTTCGCTTCGGCTGTCGTAGTGACGGAGGAATAAATCGCCCACGTGCCGTCGATCGCTCCAGGCGGAGTGTAGTTACCCGTAACGGTTGTTCCGAGGGTTTGCAGGTCGATCAGAAACATGGAGGCGCTGTCCGCGGTCGTCTCGACGCCAGCGAATCCGTCCGGTATGAATTCTCCGGAGATCTGGGCTCCGTTGACACCGGACAGGCCGGAAATCGTGATTTCGTCGCCAAAGTCAAACTCAGTGTAAGTCCCGGGCGGGAAGAGCAGCCCGTAGTCGTACTCCTGCTCCCCGAGGGTTGTGTTGAAAGACGAGCCCAAGAAGACTAAAGAGACTTGGGGCGTGTCATCGCACCAAGCAACGGTTGCGCTTCCGAGTATGGCGAGGGCGAGCGCAAAGGCGATTCTCGATAGGAGTGAACGGTCCCAAGTCGGCCTGTTGGACAAGAGCTTCCGGCTCCCGGGCGACAGAGATGGGCATATCGGTCGTGCGTGCATGCGGGCCTCCATGGACGAGGTGATCCTGTCGAATCTGCGGGACAGCCGGGAAACTAGCGTGGCTCGGGGAGCTTGGCAACGGGCAAGAGCGGGATGAGCGCTAATGAGCGGCTGAATTTTGGGGTGGCCGGAGGCGGCGACCGAGGGCGTTGGTTTTCAAGGCGAAGACTGGTATCCTTGGGCAACCTCGCTTCCCTAGCTTATGGACACACCCAGCGCGTCCGACCGGAGTTTCTCTCCCCAGCCGCCGGAAAACGACCGTCTTGATTCCTGGAAAGAGATAGCTGCCTACCTGAGACGGGACGAGAGCACCGTCCGCCGATGGGGTAAGAGCGGCTTGCCGGTACACCGGCATGTGCATCGGTCGCGGGCGGCGGTGTATGCGTACAAGAAGGAACTGGATGCGTGGTGGAAGCAGGGGCGCGAAGCAAACGGGCCAGAGAACGGCACCGCCGAGGCCGCGCAGCCTGTCGCGGGGGCGGTGTCGCCGGCGGCCGCAACTGCGCCGGTTGCGCCGAAGCGGAGGTACTTCTGGCTTGCAGCGGCGGGGCTGGCGGTTGCAGCGGTGGCCGTGACGGGCGCGCGGCTGATGCTCTTTCCGGGACACACGCGATCCGCGAATGCGCCGCTGGCGCTGACGGCATTCATGAACATGGGCGGAGATCTGAGCTATCCGGCGGTGTCGCCCGACGGCAAAGAGGTGGCGTTTTCGTGGGGAAACTCGCAACTGCCGGGCACAGAGATTTTCGTGAAGCTGGTGGGAAGCGAGAGACCGCTGCAACTGACGTTCGACAAGGGGGCGGAGGATTTTTCGGCGACGTGGTCTCCGGACGGACGGGAGATTGCGTTCCTGAAACAGACGGCTGATGAAGCGGGCGTCTTCGCGGTTTCGGCGCTGGGAGGTCCGGAACGGAAGATCGTGCCACTGAAGCCGGACCGGTATTACACGGTCGATTGGTCAGCAGACGGGAAAACGATCGCGTTTGGGAAGCGGGCCTCAGTGGATGATCCCTATGCGGTTTTTGTGGTTCCGAGCAGCGGCGGCGAGGAGAGGCAGATCAGTTTCCCGGAGAAGAAGACGGGCGGAGATTTGAGGTTCGCGTTCTCGCCGGATGGGCGCTCTCTCGCCGTTCTGCGACATATGGCGTCGCTGACAACGCCGGTGGCGATTGTGCTGATTCCAAGCGGCGGCGGAGAGCCGAAGACGGTGTATGGATACAAAGAGTGGGTGGGTACGCTCGCGTGGAGCGCGGACAGCCGAAGCCTGGTGCTGACGGGACAACGCGACGGGGTGCGGCAACTGTGGCGCGTGTACGTGAGCGATGGGCACGAGGAACCGCTGAAGGAGTTAGGAGAAAACGGCTATTACCCTTCGGTTGCGAAGCAGGGCGACCGAATCGCCTTCGTGCGCAACCTATCAGATTCGGATCTCTGGAGCACGAAGCTTGTTTCTCCGCACGGCCCGGGCGGACCAGTGACGCACGTTCTTAGCTCGACGCGCGTGGAAGCGGCGCCGCGGTTTTCGCCTGACGGCAAGCGAATCGCGTTCGAATCGCTGCGCTCCGGCACGGCGGAAATTTGGGTGAGCGATCCGGACGGCAGCAACGCGGAGCAAATCACGTTCCTTCGAACGAGCGATCCCGAGATGCCGAGCTGGTCGCCGGACGGGAAAACGATCGCGTTCGGCGCCAGCGGATTGAATCAGTTGGTCAGCGCGACGGGAGGGCAGCCCCGGAGCGTCTCACCCGATCTTGGGGGCTATGACGGACCGGTGTGGTCGCGCGACGGACGCTCGATTTATTACTGGAAATTCGGCGAGAACGCCGAAACGCAGGTCTGGAGGATCGCAATAACCGGCGGCCAGCCCGTTCAAGTGACGCGAAACGGGGGCTTCTCCTCCATGGAATCTCCCGACGGAAAGTTCCTCTACTTCACGAAGCGGACGGTTGCGGGGATTTGGAAAATGCCTCGGAACGGCGGAGAAGAAACGCTGGTGCTAAAAGAAATGGATCCGGCGCTGCCGGGATACTGGGCGGTGTTCAACGACGGGATTTATTACGTGAATCTACACGGGAGGCCGCGGCCCAGCATCGAGTTCTACAGCTTTGCAACGCGAAAATCGACGCTCATCCTAAGCATGAAGGGCCAACCTGATGCGTGGTTCGGCGGCATGACGGTGTCGCCAGACCGGCGTTCGATTGTGTTCTCGCAGCAGGAATATCAGAGTTCGGAAATTATTCTCGGCGAGAATTTTCGCTAAGAACCTCGCACGGTAAAACGACTTCCCTTCCAAGAACTACGATAGCTAGTGCGCGGCTACAAGTGACACCTCGACGCGACGGTTTAGGGCGCGGCCGTTCGCGGTGGAATTGTCCGCAATAGGACGATTCGGGCCGAAGCCCTGCGGCACGAGGCGATCGGAGGCGACTCCGTGAGCGCCGAGCCACGCGACGACGGAGGCGGCGCGAGCCTCCGAGAGTTTCTGGTTCATGTCAGCGCCGCCCTGATTATCGGTGTGGCCCGAGATGTTCCAGCGCGAGCCGGAACGATTGTTGATGAGGCCAAGGACGGCTTCGAGAGCGGGAGCGCTGTCAGGGCGAAGCTTCGCGGAGCCGGTGTCGAAGTGAATGCCATAAATCTGAGCTGAGCCGGTCGCAGCGATGGCGCGCTCGAGGGCAGCGGTGTCCTCGGCGTGGCGATGGAGCTGGAAATCGGCGTGGCCGGCCTGGCCGCCAGGGATGTCGACGGGAAGCGATGTGGGGTCGTAACCTTCGGCGCTGGCAGCGGCGACGACGAGGCCAGCGGGCAGGCCGGAGAGCGAGCAGCGGCCGCGCGCGTCAGTGAGCGAGGTGACGAGAGAGGCGGCGACATTGGCGCCGCTGATGGGCTTGTGCGTATCGGCGTCGACGACGGTGGCAGCAAGGGAAACTTCGTACTTGAATTTGTGCGGGTTGACGAGGATGCGGACGAAGTCGACGGCGTAACCATCGGGCTTGTGCGTGGTGGGATCGTCGATCAACAGCTTCACGCTGCCGGACTGCAGCAGCGGCCAATATTCCGGGAGAAGACGCAGCGTGATGAGCTTGCCGATGGGCCCGGTCTGGTCGAGGGAATTGACAGCGTCTTCAAAGGTGGGAATGCGAGTGCCGTTGAGGCTGACCTGGAAGTGCGAGTGCCAGACGGGAGCCTGAAAATCGTCGACGAAAATCTGGAAGACCACGGCGGTTATTTTGGGCGGCAACGAGCCGATGTTGAGGACAATGGGGCGAGGCATGGTCTCGAGGCGCTGCTTGCTGGGAGGATCCTGGCGGCCGGGGATCGCGCAGCAGGCGTACATCTGACCGCTGTAACCGTCGCGGGAATTGTTTTGGAGATCGGCCTGAGTAACGACGGAGCCGACCATGATGCGGTCAGTCCCGTCGGCAGCGCCGGCACGAGGATTCCAGGGGTAGCCGTGGGGCGGAGTGGATTGTCCGGAGAAGGGATCGAAGCCCTGTGGCCAGCCAAAGCCAAGATTATTGACGCTGCCAGTGCGGACAAGAAGGTCGGCTTCCGGACCGTCGACGGTGCGCTCGGCTTCGCCGGGACCGAGAGGCTGCGGCGGATCGAGTTGATTGATGTTTTCGGGTGTGGGGATAGGCTGCGGAGGGGCGGATGCTGGGGCAGCGGCGCTCGGCTGCGACGGAGGAATGGATTGCGCGGGGGCGGCAGAGTGCGCAGCAGATGATGAGGATGATTGCGCCGGTGTGTGGGCGGATTCGCGGGCGTTGTACTTCTTCTCGAAGGCCTCGAGTTCCCTTCTCGATTCGAAGCGCGAGATGCTGTTCTTAATGGCAGCGGCGATGGCGACGAGAATGAGGAAAGCAATCACGCCGGCAATTGGCAAGATGACTCCCTTGCGCGGCTGGCCTGCTGAGGAAGAAGGAGCCGGGGCTGGCATTGAGGACGGAGCGGAAACTGGCGGCGGAGTGGAAGAGGGCGGAGCGGGAGCAGCGGGAGCGCCTTGCGAAGGCTGCGCCGGCTGACCGGGAGCGGGCTCCCCGCAGCGAACGCAGAAGCGGGAGTTAGCATCCCATGGGGCTCCGCAGTGCACACAGAATTTCGCCATCTCTACCTCCTTCAGTTCTCACGCCAAGTTTTTGCGCGACGCGTTCGCGGCCGCCAATTCTATTTCTGACCGCAGGCGTCGATATCCGGATTGCGAATGGCCTTGCTGGTCTTGTACAGGTCGAGGTGCGGACTCTCGCCCTTGACGCCGAGCAACTGCCCATCGACGCCTGCCTGCGCATAGAAATTCAAATGCGTCATGGTGCACGGAACGAGGCTCATGGGACCGGAGCCGGCGTAATCGAATTCGGTGACCATCTGAAGGTAGGCGGCGCCTTCGATCTTGAAGAAATCCTCCTTGGCCTTCTTTATGAGGCCGCCGAGACCGAGTTTTTCGAGCCCTTCGGCTGCTTTATCCAAGATCGCGCCGGGGACGGCTTCCTGAATCGCCTCGGTGATGCTTTCCGTGCCAATCGAAACCGAAACTTTCGGCGCGTCGACAGCAAGAACGATGCCATGCGCCGCGAGGGATTCCGCGGTCGTATCTTGAGCGGTGGGCTCACCGGTCATGCTGCCTTCGGGAGTGGATTGAGCCTGGCCGCCAGCGCCGCTGACGGAGAGACCGCCGGTGCCGTTGTACTCGAGATCGAAACCGCCCGATGCCGCGTCCTTCTTGGTCCCGAAGCCGGGCTTGAAGATGAGAGATTCGTCGATGCGAAATAGAAGAGGAAGTCCGTAGACGTCGAAGACGTCTTTCGCGAATGGCGGAAGCTTGAGGCGCGCCTCACCAATTCCGGAATTTTCGCCGCTGGTAAGGGCCGCCCATGAGACGTGCATCTTCCCGTTCAGGGGAGTGCTGTACTCAAACTGCTGAACGGTTGAACCGTTGATGACCGCGTTGAATTTAGTAGTGATGTTCTGCAGTTCTCCTTTGGCCTTGATGCTGGCGGAGATGCCGGCAAGCTTCTTGCCAGCCTCGAGCGAGAGCGAAAAGCCCTCGCCTTCCGGTTCACCTTCGACCACAAATTCCCAGTTATTGATTTCGCCTTTCACGTGGACGGCGATGGCGCCCTTGTTTCCCTCGGAGGCGTAAACGAGGGCGGGCGAGAAAATCCGGTCGAGCAGGGCAGCGACTTCGCTGGGCTGCGAAGGCACCGGGAGCGCCTGCGTATTTGCCTGCGTGAACTTGATCGGGACAGAGAACTGGATGTGCCCATTCTGAATGAAGTCACCGAGGGAGGCTTCCTCGGTGACGACGGCGAGGTTCGAGCCCTGATTCGAAACGCCAACCACGCGCCGAACGCCGAGATGTTCGAGGAACATCACCTTGCCCTCGCCCAGACTCCGGATGCGAGGGTCGGAGGCGTCGAAAAGGAAGACGATCCCGTCGGGGCTGACGCTGCGCAGCGTCTTTTGCACGGTGGGAAGGTCGATGGGAACCGTGTTTGGAGTGTAGGTGACATCGAAGACTGTGCCCGGGACGTCGCGGAGGTCGTGAAATGAGCTCGGGACGCCGGCGGAGCTTACGCTCGGAGCCTCCGAAGGCGAATGGCCCTTGCTGCAGCCAACGGCGGCAAGGATGATCGCGGCCGTGCAGAGGGCAATCGCGCGGCTCGAAGTGAGCCGGCGGCAGCACCGGCTGATCCAGCTTGGGCTGGTCGGGGAAAGGCGGAAATGAGGCATCGGCGTCTCCTCTTTGAGTCTGGCCTGCGGTTCCCTGGATAAGCCAAGAGGAACGGCGAGTCAAAGGACCCGGTGCGGACGAGTTTGTGACCTGCTAATTCGCTGTAAACACGGAAGTTGTGCTGGCGCATGACAAATGCCGCGGCATGCAAAGACAGGCGGGGCCAAGGGCGGCCCCACACCGGAGGAGAGCGTCGCGCGAGACTCCGAGAAAGTCCTTAGGTTCACACCGGGAGCAAAATGAGCCGGACATGGGAATTTACGGTATGGCGGTCGACTGGCACCCATGTTATTGGATAGCAGCCGCGAAAGGGCTTCTCTTGGAGGGGGCGCCTATGTCGAAGTCGATTCTCCTAGCAGACGATAGCGCTGTGGCCCGGCGCGCGATTAGAACGCTGCTGCAAGTGAAGCTAGGGGGCGAGTGCAGTTGCGCCGAAGCCGCCGACGGAGCCGAGGCGGTGGAGAAGGTGCTCGCGCTACATCCCGACGTTGTGGTGCTCGACATTGCCATGCCGGGATTGAATGGGGTGGAAGCGGCTCGCTACATCTGGGAGAACTGCCCAGAAACGGCGGTCCTGACAATCAGCAACTACGACGTGGAAATGGTCATTCCGCGCGTTCTACAAGCAGGCATTCGAGGATTCGTAAGGAAGGGATCGCTCGACGCCGAACTCGTACCGGCCATCCAAGCCCTTCTCGACGGTAAGACTTACTTCAACGCTCGCGAGGCCGATGCGTTGAAAAAGAGCGAACCTCAACCGTCATAGCAATCGATCCATCCCCGCCGCTGCCCAGCCGTTCGCGGGAAAGAAGGGTTGCGCGCCTGAAGATCCCGGCGCGTCAGGATTTTCCGAAGATGCTCTCCGCAACGTCGGCGGCGCCCGGGACCCGGAATTTCTGTCCCTGATACGCCTTGATCATGAGCAGGAGCCAGAGAATGAACGCGGCGAGCTCGACAAGTCGATAGAGAGCGAAGCCGACCGAGAAGCCAGCGAGTCCCCCGGCCAGAATGCTGAAGCCGAAGAAAATCCCCAAGGCAATGCTGATGATGTGAAGGGCGCCAAACACGACGATGGATTGCGCGGCGTGAAAGCGGACGAACGGCCGCTTGTCGATGAAGAAGAAGATGAGGCCCGTAATCCAACCGACGGAATAGCACAGAGCGCCCGCAACATTTTCAGTCAATCCAGTCTGTTGAACTCCCGCCGCAGGAGCCGGCGCGGCGGATGCGCCCGCGCCTCCCGAAACCGGCGCGCCGCAGCTACCGCAGAACGCGGTGTTCTCCCCGACTACAGCTCCGCACTTCGTGCAATGCGCCATAGAGCCTCCTCGAGAGTTCACATCCCCATTGGGCGCGAAGACTAACAAAAGCGATTCCGGCGGGCAAGCGCAAACCAATATCTGTCGGGGGTGGGTTGGCAGAGAAAAGGGAGATGCGTGGCCGCGAACGGCACTAGAATGGCGCGGCGAAACGGCAGAAGGCGCGCGACTCGCGTCGAGCGCGAAGGAATCCATGGATTCCACACGAGAAAACCTCGGACTTGAATGGCTGCGCAGCGCAACCGGCGCCGAGCGGCGGACGCTGGTGGCGGGCGGGCTGGGATGGATGCTCGACGCGTTCGACGTGGCGCTGTATTCGCTGGTGCTCGCACACCTGATGCGGGATTTCGGGATGAGCGAAGCGGTGGGCGGCCTGCTGAATTCGATGACGCTGATCGCCTCGGCATTCGGCGGGTTCGCGTTTGGAATGATCGCAGACCGAATCGGGCGAACGCGAGCGCTGATGGCGTCGATCCTAATCTATTCGGTTGCGAGCGGCGCGTGCGGCCTGTCGCAAACGGTGATCGAGTTGGCGATTTTTCGATTCATTTTGGGCCTGGGCATGGGAGGCGAATGGAGCACGGGCGCGGCGCTGGTGGCGGAGACGTGGCGCGCGGAGCATCGTGGCAAAGCGCTCGGGCTGATGCAGTCGGCGTACGCGCTCGGAGAGATGGCGGCGGCGGGAGTAGTGGGGCTCGTGCTGCCGCGCTACGGCTGGCGGGCGGTGTTCTTCGTTGGGATTCTGCCGGCGCTGGTGACGTTCTGGATTCAGAGGCGAGTGCCGGAACCGGAAATCTGGAAGACGAAGACGCTGACAAAGAAAGAAAGCGTTGGGAGTTCATTGCGCCTGCTTTGGCGCAAGGACCTGCGACGCAACGGCGTGATCGCGACGACGATGAATGCGTGCGCGATGTTCGGATACTGGGGACTTTTCACGTGGATTCCGGCGTATCTCTCGTTGCCGGTGGCGGAAGGCGGGCGTGGACTGAGCCTGCTGAAAACAACCACGTGGCTGATCGCCATGGGCGTGGGCAAGTGGCTGGGATATGCGGTGTTCGGATTTTCGGCGGATATTTTCGGGCGGCGAAAAAGCTATGTGACGTACTTGCTGGTGGCCGCGGCACTGGTGCCACTCTACGGGTTCACGCGAAGCCCTTTGTGGCTGCTGATGCTGGGGCCACTGGTGGCGTTCTTCGGCACCGGACACTTTTCGGGATTTGGCGCGATTGTCTCGGAAATTTTCCCGACCGAGATTCGCGCGACCGCGATGGGCGCGAGCTACAACATTGGAAGGGGAACGTCGGCGGCGGCGCCATTCATCGTCGGGCTGCTGGCGCACAAATTCGGGCTCGGACCATCATTCCTGGTACTGGCCGGTGCGTTCCTGGCCGGAGCGATGCTGGGAGCGGCGCTGCCGGAGACAAAAGGCAAGGAACTCGAATAGGCTACGGTTTCGCGCGGACGAGGTGGACGTATTCGGGCGTCCACTGTGTTGCGGCGATGAGATCACGCAACTCGCGCGGCGAAGATGGCGCGGCCGTGCCGGAGCGCTGGGCTTCGGTGGCGACAGCGAAGGCGATGTCGCGCGCGACGCGACGCAACTCTGTGAGTGCGGGAAGCAAGGGAGCGCTGGGATCGCGAAGTGCGGGCGAATTTTCGCCAAGAGCGCGGGAGGCGGCGATCATCATCTTATCCGTGACGCGGCCAGCGCGGGAAGCCATCAGGCCGAGCCCCACCGCTGGAAAAATGTAGACGTTGTTGCACTGAGCGACGGGAATTTTGCGTCCGCGGAATTCGACGGGCGCGAAGGGAGAGCCGGTGGCGACGAGGGCGCGGCCATCGGTCCAGCGCAGCAAGTCAGCCGGGGCGGCTTCGGAGCGATCCGTCGGATTCGAGAGCGGGAAGATGATGGGGCGTTCGACCTTGCTCGCCATTTCGCGCACGATGAGTTCTGTGAAGGAACCGGCCGACGTGGAAAGACCAATCAAAATCGTAGCCCGCACGTTGCGGATAACGGTTTCGAGATCGAGAGTGCCGCTGGGCGGCATCCGCCACTGAGAGAAGCGCTCCGGGAGCTGAGCATAGACGCGCTGCTCGGGCGACAGATCGGTGCGGTCGCTGCGGAGCACGCCCGCGCGATTCACGATCCAAAATCGGCTGCGCGCTTCCTCTTCTGATAAACCGCCTTGTACCAGCGATTCGCGAAGGTAATCGGCAACGCCGATCGCAGCGGCTCCGGCACCGTAGAAGACGATCTGCTGGTCTTTCGGCTGAATGCCGGCAATCTTGATGGCACCAATCAGCGCGCCCAGAACGACTGCGGCAGTGCCCTGGATGTCGTCGTTGAAGGTGAGGAGCTGATCGCGGTAACGGTCGAGCAGGGGACGCGCGTGGGAACCGGCAAAGTCCTCCCACTGGAGGCAGGTGCGGGGAAGCTCATGCTTGACGGCCTGTACGAACTGGTCGACGAATTCGTAGTAGGCGTCGCCGCAGATGCGCTCGTGCCGCCAGCCGAGATATTCGGGAGTCTTGAGGCGATCCTGGTTGTTGGTGCCGACATCGAGGACGACAGGCAGAGTCCGCGCGGGATGGATACCACCGATAAGCGAATAGAGCGAAAGCTTGCCGATGGGAATGCCCATGCCGCCGACTCCCTGGTCGCCGATGCCAAGGATGCGCTCGCCATCAGTGACGACGATGATGTCGACTTCGGGATTCGGGCGGCTGCGAAGAAGCTCGGGAATGCAATCGCGCAGAGGGTACGAAATGAAGAGGCCGCGCGGGCGGCGGTAAATCTGGCTGAAGTGCTGGCAGCCGAGAGCGACGACCGGCGTGTAGACCACGGGCATCAGCTCTTCGATGTGGTCGTGGATCAGGCGGTAGAAGAGGGTCTCATTGTTATCCTGAAGAGCACGTAGATAGATGTGGCGCTCCAGATCGTCAGCCTTGCGACGGTAGGCCTCATAGGCGCGCGCGGCCTGTTCATCCAGGGTCTCAATTTGTGGCGGGAGGAGGCCGTGGAGGCCGAACGCGGTGCGCTCCTCTTCGGTGAAAGCTGTCCCCTTGTTGTAGAGGGGCGTGTCGAGCAAGTGCATTCCGCGGAGGCTGACGTGGAGCGGCGATGCGGTCATGCGAATTCTCTCAGCGACAAGGGGTATCGGCCGATTTTGCGGGCGCTTGACCCCGCGCTCTCTCCTCTAGGGTATACAGTGTACGAATATACCTGAAACTTTGTATAGCTTGACCGTATGCGCCGCGTCGATACTCCGCTACTGACTTCGGCTCTCGCGAAGCTGCTCGACCGACCCTGCACCCGATTTCCAGGCCACCTAGAGAGCTGAAGTTCCACTCGGCGGCCCGAACTCAAGAAGTGGTTATGGGCAAATGGAGGCATGCGTAGTGTCGAAGGGCAGCAACGGAAAGAACGGCCGACCGCCCGGGATACGGAAGTCGCTGACCGGTATCAAGGGGCTGGACGAGATTACGCAGGGCGGCCTGCCGCAGGGGCGCCCCACGCTCATTTGCGGAAGCGCGGGATCAGGAAAAACGATGCTGGCGATCGAATTCCTGGTGCATGGCGCGCTGGAGCAAAACGAGCCGGGCGTGTTCATGGCGTTCGAAGAGACGAAGCAGGAGCTCGCGCAGAATGTGGCATCGCTGGGCTTCGACCTCGAGGACCTGATCGCGCGGAAGAAGCTGTACGTGGATTACGTCCACATCGATCCGAGCGAGATTCATGAAACGGGCGATTACGACCTCGAGGGCCTGTTCGTGCGGTTGCAGCTTGCGATCGACACGGTGGGAGCGAAACGCGTGGCGCTGGACACGCTCGAGGCACTGTTTTCGGGCCTGGGAAACCAGGCCGTGCTGCGGGCGGAAATTCGAAGGCTCTTCCGATGGCTGAAGGATCGCAGTCTAACCTCGGTGATCACGGGAGAACGTGGCGAAGGCGTCCTGACGCGTTATGGCCTGGAAGAGTACGTTTCGGACTGCGTAATCCTGCTCGACAACCGAATCAAGGGGCAGGTGGCCACGCGCCGGATGCGAATCGTGAAGTACCGCGGAACGGCGCACGGAGTGAATGAATACCCCTTCCTGATCGACGAGACGGGCTTTTCCGTCCTGCCGGTTACGTCGCTCGGCCTCCAGCATCAGGCTTCGACCCAGCGTGTACCCACAGGGATTGCGGGACTGGACGAAATGCTTGGAGGCAAAGGCTTCTTTCGCGGGTCGACGACTCTCGTCTCCGGGAACGCGGGAAGCGGAAAAACGAGCATGTCGGCACATTTTGCCGATGCAACTTGCTCTGCGGGAGAACGCTGCGCGTACTTTGCTCTTGAAGAATCGCTGAGCCAAGTTGCCCGAAACATGAAAAGCATCGGGATCGATATCAAGAGGCATATTGACAAAGGGCTGCTGCATTTTCATGCCTGGCGCCCCTCCAGCTTCAGCCTGGAAATGCATTTGGTTCGTCTGCACAAGTTGATCGAGGAGGCAAAGCCGAGCGCGGTCATTGTGGATCCCATTTCGAACCTGACAGCCGTGGCGGGCGACTTGTCAGAGGTCACGTCGGCACTGACCCGGCTGATTGACTTTCTGAAAATGAAGCAAATCACGACGATGTTCACCAGCCTCAACAGCCCGGGTTCGGCAGCGGAGGCTACCGATGTGGGGGTCTCGTCGTTGATCGACACTTGGCTGCTGGTGCGGGACGTGGAGGCGAATGGCGAACGGAACCGCGGCCTGTACGTTATCAAGTCGCGCGGGATGGCGCATTCGAACCAGGTGCGAGAGTTCCTGATAACGAGTAACGGCGTTCGCCTGATTCCCGCGTATTTGGGGGTCCAGGGAGTGCTGACGGGGACCTCTCGCGTGATTCAGGAAGCTCAGGAAACGGCGACACGAAGGAAGATGGAGCGCGAACTCGAGCGGAAGCGCTTCAATCTGGAAACAAAGCGCAAGGCCATGGAGGCTCAGATCGCCGTGCTGCGTGCCGAATACGAAGTCGCGGGAAGAGAAATCATGTCCATTCTCGAAGAGGCGGAGTTGGTGCGCCAGCAATCGACCGCCGATCATGCCAAGTTCGCCAAGAGCCGCGGCTCGAATGGCTCGCGGCAAGCGCCCGTCGCTGCAGGCCGGAGACTCCATGAAGAAACGCAATAATAACGAAGCGAAGCAGGGGCAAGACTCGGCCAGTTGGGTCCTGCGGCTCTATGTGGCGGGGCAAACGCCGAAATCGCTGACTGCGTTGAACAATCTCAAGACGATTTGCGAGCACCAACTGAAGGGAAAGTACAAGATCGAAGTGATCGATCTGGCTCAAAAGCCGGAGATGGCGAGAGAAAACCAGATTCTCGCCATCCCCACTCTTGTGCGTCAAGTCCCTATCCCAATCCGGAAAATCATTGGCGACCTGTCGGATACCCAGCGCGTCCTGATCGGGCTGGCCATACAAGAAACGAGATGAGAAGAAGGGCCATGAAAAAATCAAAGGGCAAGGAAGCGAAGGGCGCGGGGCGCAAGGCGGGGAGGAGCCACGCAACTCCGCCGGAAGGAAACACGACGTACATTTTGCGGCTTTACATCACGGGTACGACGCCACGGGCCAAAGCGGCAGTGATGAAGGTCAAGAGCTTCTGCGAAGAGAATCTCAAAGGCCACTACGAGCTCGAAATCATCGACATCTACCAACAGCCGACCTATGCGCGAGAGGAACAGATCATAGCCGCGCCGACGCTGGTCAGGAAACTCCCCGAACCGCTTCGCAGATTGGTGGGCGATTTTTCGCAAACGGACCGAGTGCGCCTCGCGCTCGACATAAAAGAACCTTTGGGGACCTGAAATGGCTCAGTCTGGCCGAGACAAGAAACTGGTCTTCGAAATCAACGAACTGAGGTCGCGTCTCTCGGAGGCGGAAGAAGCCCTGGGGGCAATCCAGCGCGGCGAGGTGGATGCGCTGGTCGTGGCGGGAACCCAGGGCGACCGCATCTTCACACTTCAAGGCGCGGAACATCCCTACCGCGTGATGGTGGAATCGATTAACGAAGGCGCCGCGACGCTGATGCCGGACGGGACAATCCTTTATAGCAATCGCCAGTTCGCGAAAATGCTGGGCCTTCCGCTCGAAAAGCTCATCGGCAGATCGTTGCTGGACCTGCTTCCTTCAAAGCATCGATCCGGGATCGGCGGTTTGATTGCATCGGCGGCTTCTGGTGCGGTTCGGTGCGAGACGGAACTGCCGCGCAACGGGGCGGCGCTGCCGGTCTATCTGTCCTTCAGCCCTTTCAAGGACGCCGAGATGGACGCGGTGTGCATGGTCGCGACAGACCTATCGGAGCAGAAGCGGGCGGAGCGCGAGCGTGTGCTGGCCGAGCGCGCGTTGAAAATGAAAGAGGAACATCACCAACTGATCCTCTCGCATATCAAGGACTACGCGATTTACATGCTCGATTCCGCGGGCAATGTGGCGAGCTGGGACCTGGGCGCCGAGCGACTCAAGGGCTATTCAGCGGAAGAGGTGATGGGGCGACACTTTTCGTTTTTTTACGCTCAGGAAGACGTCGCAAGGAAAAAGCCCGAGCACGACCTTCACGTGGCTGCCGCCGAGGATCGCATGGAGATGGAATGCTGGCGCGTGCGGCGGGACGGCTCGCGCTTCTGGGCCAACGTGATCCTGACGCCGCTGCGCGACGCTTCCGGAGAACTGCAGGGCTTCATCAATGTGACGCGCGACGTGACTGACCGCAAACGCGCGGAAGAAGACCTGCAACGGCTCTCTGCGCGACTGATGAATCTGCAGGACCAGGAACGGCGGCGCATCGCGCGGGAGCTGCACGATAGCGAGGGACAAAACCTCAGCGTGCTGCTGATGACGCTCTCCAAGATCAAGAATACTTGCCCCGGACTCGACCAAGGTTCAAAAGCCGCGCTCTCCGAAAGCATCGAGATCGCAAATCAATGCCTCCGCGAAATCCGCACGCTCTCCTATCTTCTCCATCCCCCGCTCCTGGACGAGTTCGGGCTTGTTTCGGCTCTCCAGTGGTATGTGGAAGGCTTTTCCCAGCGCAGCGGAATCGACGTGGAGCTCAACCTGCCGCCCACGCTGAATCGCGCTCCTTCCGAGTTGGAAACGTCCGTCTTTCGACTCGTTCAGGAAGGGCTCACGAATATCCATCGGCATTCTGGAAGCCGGACCGCAAGCATCGCGCTTCGCGAAGATAGTGGGGCCATCGTTCTGTCCGTGGAAGATCACGGAAAAGGAATGGACGTAGCCGCGTTGAGCCGACGCAACGGAAATTCTGGGGCGGGCATCGGTATCGCCGGGATGAAGGAGCGCGTTCGCGAGTTGGGCGGCACGCTCGAGATCGAATCCCGGCCCGGAGAGACGCGCCTGACCGCGACGCTTCCCCTCCCTGCCCGCGCCACTGTGCAAGGGGCGTAACCGTCGATTGACCACATGCAGGCGTGCTTCGCCAAGCACCCAGCCAAACAGTCGTTCGCCCGAACCCAACCCGTAAGCTAGAATAATGTGCGCACTTCGCGGAAGTGGCGGAATTGGCAGACGCGCCAGCCTTAGGAGCTGGTGGCCGAAAGGCCGTAGGGGTTCGACTCCCTTCTTCCGCACCAGCGCTCACGTCTCGATCGATTTTCAAGGGGACTTTCCAAAGCGCGCGTCGGCAAGCGCCTTGATTTTTTCAAGAAGCCGAACGACCTCGGCGGGAGAACGAAGGTAGTAGCCCGCCCTCGTTCGATGCTTCCTGCCCACTGAAACGGAAATGCCGCGCATTTGCCGGAAGACGCGCTCGTCCGTCGCGTCATCACCCAGGAAAATAGTGAGCGAACGGCCGCGGGCGGAAGACGGTCGCGCGCGTTGAAGAATGAAGGAAATCGCGCTCCACTTGTCGGTGCGGGTTCCCGGCAGGAACCCCCAGACCTTCTTCCCTCTCAGCAGACAGATTTCGGGGTGTCTCTGAACGATTGCTGACACCACTCCACGGGCGATCCGCACGCTCCGCTCGGGAGCCGCGCGATAATGAACGGAAATCGTCGCCTCCTTCGGCTCGAGCCGCAGGCCCGGGACGCCGTCCAGGCGTTGCGTAAGAATCTGGGAGATCGCTCGAATGCGCTGCTTCTCCGCAGGCCTCAGAAAGCCAATCGATCGATTATGAGGATCTCGAATAAAGAACCCGTGCGCTCCCGCGTACCAGATGCGATCGAGGTTCACGCGCCGCCGCAGGTCCGCTACTTCCCGGCCGCTCACGACTCCGAGAGTGACGCCCGAGCGCGCAATCGCCGCCAGCACATGGCGAACGTTCGGAGGCAACACGACGTCTTCCGGGCGCCTGCGGATTCGGACGAGTGTCCCATCAAAGTCGGTGAATACGGCCAGGTGAGACGCCCTGCCCATCCGGCGCGCAATCGTCTTCCACGAATCGAGGGCGTGGCGGGGGAAGCTCATCCTTGTCTCGGCAGCCGCATCGCAAATTGAATTCTCGAGCTTGGGATCATGTAGGTCGTGCCGCGTCCTCCCGGCGTAGTTGCCGCCAGCAGTGCAACCTTATATCGTAAATCGGAGCGCGCACGCGTTGTCAGAAATCCTGAAAAATTTCCGGATCTTGTTGCGAGGCGGACCTCGAGCCGCTCGCAGTGCTCCCGCTCCAGTTGACGCCCGATTTTGAATTTCCTATACTGGCGTGTCCCTGCGGTTTGCACATACCGCGCTCCCTGCCCTCCTCCTCCTAGATTCGAACAGGCGAAAGGCAGACTGAAACGTGGGAATCCGTTCACAGGAACACTGAGAGTTCATGGCCGAGGCAACCTGCAAACGCGAAATCGAGCTGGAGATTCCAGCCGAGAATGTTCAGAAAGCAACCGAAAAGGTGGCGCGCGACATTGCTCGCGTGGCGCGCATTCCGGGATTCCGTCCGGGCAAGGCTCCTGTGACGCTGATTCGCCGGCGATTTGCGGACGATATTCAGGGCGAGGTGGTGCAATCCCTTGTGCCTGAATATCTCGAAAAGGCGCTCGACGAGAAGAAGATGGTGCCGGTCACGCGCCCGTCCGTCGACAAGGTGGAGTTCAAAGAGGGCGAGCCCCTGAAATTCCGCGCGGTGTTCGAAGTTCTTCCTGAATTCGAGCTGGGCGATTACAAGGACTTGCAGGTTCAGATCGATGCGGTCGAGGTTGGCGACACGCAAGTGGACAAGGTTCTCGATCAGATGCGCGAGCGAACGGCGACCTTTGTGCCCGTGGAAGGTCGCGAAGCGCGCGATGGCGATTTTGCGCTGATCAAGCTGACGGGCACGCCGGTCGGCGGCGGCGACCCCGTGCAGGCGGAAAACGTGCTGTGCCACATCGGCGCGGAGGAGACGCTCGAAAGCTTCACCGAGAATCTCCGCGGCACGAAGCCGGGCGAGACGAAACGCTTTCGCTCCGAGTATCCGCAGGATTATCCAGACGCGAAGCTCGCCGGCAAGACCTACGATTACGCCATCGAGGTCCAGTCGATCAAGGAAAAGAAGCTGCCCGAGCTGAACGACGAATTCGTGAAAGACGCAGCGAGCCAGAATCCTCCGTGGAAAGACATTGCGACCCTTGCGGACCTGCGGAAGAAGATTCTCGAAGACCTGAATGCGGCGAAGGAGCAACAGCAGGAGGCGCAGGCGCGCGAGAAGATTCTCGAGCTGCTGATTCAACGGCACGATTTTCCCGTTCCCGAGGCGCTGGTGGAAAATCAACTGGATGTGCGCCTGGAACGCGTGGTTCGTTCGCTGGTTGCGCAAGGAGTGGATCCCAGGGCGGTGGACGTCGACTGGGTTTCGCTTCGAAAGCGCCAGCACGACCGCGCGGTGGCCGATGTGAAGGCGGAATTGCTGGTCGATCGCATCGCGACGGCCGAAAAGATCGATGCAACCGACGAAGACGTCGAGAAGGAGATTGCAACGCTGGCGGAGCGCAGTGGCGAATCTGCTACCGCGATTCGTGCTCGCTTGACAAAGCAAGGAGCGCTCGATAGGATGAAATCGAAGTTGCGTAGCGACAAAACAATCGAGTGGCTCTACCGCACTGCCCGAATCGAGACGACAGCCAAAAGTGAAAAGTAGCCGCGATTCAGGCCTCCTCAGCGCGCAAAAAGTTTCCAGATGAAATACACAGACGACGCGAATCCCCGTGCAACAACTTTAGTTCCGATGGTGGTCGAACAGACGAACCGCGGAGAGCGGGCCTACGATATTTATTCCCGCCTGCTCAAGGACCACATCATTTTCATCGGGACGCCGATTGACGACCACGTCGCCAACCTAGTAACGGCGCAGTTGCTGTTTCTCGCTTCTGAGGACCCCGAGAAAGACATTTCGCTGTACATCAATTCCCCGGGCGGCGTGATTTCCGCCGGTATGGCCATCTACGACACCATGCAGTTCGTGCGTCCGGATGTCGTGACGTATTGCATCGGCCAGGCGGCGTCCGTCGCGGCCGTGCTTCTCGCGGCCGGCACGCCCAAGAAGCGCTACGCTCTGCCGAATTCCCGCGTTCTCATCCACCAACCCTGGATGTCCGGCCTGTCAGGCCAGGCCACGGACATCGACATTCATGCCAAGGAAATCATTCGCACGCGCCAGGCGCTCAACAAGCTGCTTGCGGGCCACACGGGTCAACCGGTCGAGAAAATTGAGAAGGACGTCGAGCGGGACTTCATCATGACCGCGGAGCAAGCGAAGGCGTATGGCATTGTCGATGAGATCATCTCAAAGCATCGATAGCGCTGAGGCATTCGCGCGTTCCAAAGGGTTAGTAGTTAGACAGGCGAATCTCCCCCCGTTCGGGAATTTCCGTCCTACAATGGGAGGTATCTTTCGTCTTGGGTGTGGGGTCTAAGGGGACACTTTGCCGGTGAAACGATTCACGCCAGAAGAGCCGCTGCGCTGCTCATTCTGTCATAAGACTCAGGAGCAGGTGGAGAAGCTGATCAGCTCTCCCTCCGAGTATCCCCGCTCGTACATTTGCAACGAATGCGTGGGCGTCTGCCAGCAGATCCTGGAAGACGAGAAGCGCGAGCAGGGTACCCCCGCGAATCGCCGCTTGCCGCGTCCTCCGGAGATCAAGGCATTCCTCGACGGCTACGTCATCGGCCAGGACAAAACGAAAAAGAAGCTGGCGGTGGCGGTCTATAACCACTACAAGCGCATTTTCCTCAACCGGCAGCCTGGCGACGTCGAACTGACGAAGTCGAATATCCTGCTGATTGGCCCCACGGGCACCGGCAAGACCCTCCTGGCGCAGACGCTTTCGCGGATGCTGGAGGTTCCCTTCGCCATCGTGGACGCCACGACGCTCACCGAAGCGGGTTACGTCGGCGAGGACGTGGAAAATATCATCCTGAAGCTGCTGCAGGCCGCAGATGGCGACGTCCAAAAGGCCCAGCAAGGCATCATATACATAGACGAAATCGACAAGATCTCGAAGAAAGACGAAAACCCCTCGATCACCCGCGACGTCTCGGGCGAGGGTGTTCAGCAGGCACTACTCAAGATTCTGGAGGGGACGGTCGCCAACGTTCCCCCGCAGGGTGGCCGCAAGCACCCGCACCAGGAATTTACACCGGTGGACACCACGAACATCCTCTTCATCTGCGGAGGGGCGTTCGTAGGACTCGAGAAAACGATCGAACGCCGGGTTGGGCAGCGGTCGCTTGGCTTCCACGCCGATGCGCAGCCTGCCACTGCGACGCGCCGCAACATCGAGATGCTCGAGCAGGCGCAGCCGACGGATCTGATTCGCTACGGCCTGATTCCTGAGTTCGTGGGGCGCTTGCCGGTCGTAGGCGTGCTGAGCGACCTCGATAAGAGCGCTCTGGTTCGCATCCTTACCGAACCGAAGAATGCGCTGGTGCGGCAATATCAGCGGCTCTTCGAGTTCGAAAACGTCCGCCTGCGCTTCACCGACGACGCGCTGGAAACCGTAGCGGACCTCGCGCTGCAGCGCAAAGTAGGCGCGCGCGGGCTGAGAATGATTCTTGAGGACCTCATGCTGGAAATGATGTACCACTTGCCGGCGCAGCGGAAGCTTCGCGACTTCGTCGTAACCGCGGATATGGTGAAGGGCCGCGAGATCAATTGGAGCCTGCTCGAAAAGGCCGGCTGAGAAACCAGGTCAGACAAACTCGATGTTCAACAAGGAAAAAATGGAAGTCAGGCGCGTTCCGATGATGCCGGTCCGGGAGATGGTGATCTTCCCGGAGATGATGCATCCCTTCATCGTGGGCCGCGAAGCGTCTGTGCGCGCGCTGGAAGAGGCGCTGGCCGGCGAGAAGAAGATTTTTCTCGTCACGCAGCACGACGCCTCGGTGGATGATCCCAAGCCCGAGGAAATCTACCAGGTCGGCACGCTCGCCAATATCGTGCAGAGCGTCAAGCTCCCTGACGGCAACATCAAAGTCCTGGTGGAAGGCGCCGAGCGGGCGCGAATCGTCCAGGTGACCAGCGAGGAAGGCTTCTTCCGCGCCACCGTTCGCGTGGTTCCCATCAAGACGGAGCCAGGCCCGCAGTTGCAGCAGGCCCAGGAGCGCGTCACCAACCTCTTCGAGCAGTACGTCAAGCTTTCGCAGAGCCTCAATTACGACACGATGATTGCCGCGGTTCGCGTCGAGGACGCCAGCAAGCTGGCCGACGCCATCGCCGCCAACCTTCAGATTCCGGTCGAGGAAAAGCAGGAATTGCTCGAGGTCTTCGATCCCCTCGAGCGTCTTACGCGCATCGGCGACATCCTCGAAAACGAAATCGAAAAGCTCAACGTCGACCGCTCGATCAATACGCGCGTTAAGCGCCAGATGGAGCGCGCCCAGAAGGAGTACTACCTCAACGAAAAGTTGAAGGCGATTCAGAAGGAGCTGGGGCGCGGCGAAGCGAACGAGCTTGAGCAGCTCAAGAAAAAGATCGAAACCTCCGGCATGCCCGATGGCCCGAAGGAAAAGGCCATGCAGGAGCTGAAGCGGCTTGAGATGATGCCGCCGATGTCCGCGGAGTCCACTGTTTCGCGGAATTACCTCGATTGGCTGCTGGCCGTGCCGTGGAAGAAGCGCTCGAAGGAACTGCGCGACATCAAGCGCGCCGAGCAGATTCTCACGGAAGATCACTACGGGCTCGAAAAGATCAAGGAACGCATCCTCGAATATCTCGCCGTCCGCCAGCTCGTGAAGAATCCGAAGGGCTCGATTCTCTGCTTCCTCGGGCCTCCGGGAGTCGGCAAGACGTCGCTTGCAATGTCGATCGGCCGCGCCACCGGACGCAAGTTCGTCCGCGTTTCGCTCGGCGGCGTCCGCGACGAGGCCGAGATTCGCGGCCATCGCCGCACGTACATCGGCGCCCTGCCCGGCCAGATCATCCAGATGATGCGCAAGGCCGGCACCATAAATCCGGTGTTCGTCCTCGATGAGGTCGACAAGATGTCGATGGACTTCCGCGGCGATCCCTCCGCGGCGCTGATGGAAGTGCTCGATCCCGAGCTTAACCACGCCTTCACCGATCATTATCTCGACGTCGAATACGATCTCTCGAAGGTGATGTTCATCTGCACCGCCAACGTGCTGCACACGATTCCGCAGCCGCTCCAGGACCGCATGGAAGTCCTGCGCCTGCCCGGCTACACGGAGCAGGAGAAGCAGCAGATCGCGACGCGCTTCCTGATTCCCAAGCAACTGGAGGCCACCGGCCTCTCGAAGGACCATCTGAAGTTCGCCGAAGAGTCCATTCCGCACATCATTCGTCATTACACGCATGAAGCCGGCGTGCGCAATCTCGACCGCGAAATCGCGAACGTTTGCCGCAAGGTGGCGCGCAAAGTGGTGGCCGACGGCAAGAAGTTCAACGCCGAGATCAACGTGACGAACGCGAACGAATATCTCGGCATCATCAAGTACCGCGATTTCTTCGCCGAGAAGAAAAATGAAATCGGCCTGGCAACGGGCCTCGCATGGACAGAAGTCGGCGGCCAAGTGCTCTCCACCGAAACCACGCTGATGCAGGGCAAGGGCCGGCTGACTCTCACCGGCAAGCTTGGCGACGTGATGCAGGAATCTGCGCAGGCCGGCATGAGCTACGTCCGCTCGCGCAGCCATCTTTTCGGATTGCCCAAGGATTTCTACCGCCATCTGGATATCCACGTGCACGTGCCGGAAGGCGCTATCCCGAAGGACGGCCCCTCGGCAGGCATCACCATTTGCACTTCGATTGTCAGCGCGCTGACGCGCATTCCGATCCGCTGCGATCTGGCCATGACCGGAGAAATCACCCTTCGCGGAAAAGTGCTCCCCATCGGCGGCGTCAAAGAAAAATTGCTTGCAGCGCACCGCCTGGGGTTGCACACTGTTCTTCTGCCGAAAGACAACGAGAAGGATCTGGCGGAGATTCCGCCGGAAATCCAGGCGCGCATGACCATTCACTTTGTCGAATCGATGGATGAGGTCCTGCAATTCGCGCTGGAGAATCCGCTCCCTGCACCGGGCCACCCGCCGGTCGAAGTGGATCCGAAGTTTGGGGCAGATGTCGCGCAGGACAATGAATTGACCAATTAGACCCTTCGGTTCTCCCATTCTTGATGCTGGCTCGGCAAGCGACCGAAGGATTTGGAATGTCTGTACGCTCCCGTTTGTAGTTTGGACAGAGTGGCTGGTTCGAAGATGCGCCCGCCCGCGGTCCACCAAAATAATCTGGTTCACAATTTAAGGTAAGAAGGAAACAACTCGATGAGCATTAGCCTTGCAGAACTGAAAGACAAGAACATCACCGACCTGGCGAAAATCGCCAAGGAACTGAACATCCCGGGCTCCTCCGGCATGCGCAAGCAGGAGTTGATCTTCCAGATCCTCCGCGCGCAAACGGAAAAGAACGGCCTCATTTTCTCCGAGGGCGTTCTCGAATGCCTGCCCGACGGCTTCGGATTCCTCCGCGCGCCGGAGTACAACTATCTCCCCGGGCCGGACGACATCTACGTCTCGCCGTCGCAGATTCGCAAATTCGACCTGCGCACCGGCGACACCGTCTCCGGCCAGGTCCGCCCGCCCAAAGACGGCGAGCGCTACTTCGCGCTGATCAAGGTCGAAGCCGTCAACTTCGAAGATCCCGAAGTCGCGCGCAACAAGATTTTCTTCGATAACCTGACGCCGCTCTATCCGCAGGAACGCATCCGGCTGGAGACCACGAAGGAAAATCTCACCGGCCGTGTGCTCGACATGCTCTGCCCCATTGGCAAGGGCCAGCGCGGATTGATCGTCGCGCCGCCCCGCACCGGCAAAACGATGATGCTGCAGTCCATCGCCAATTCCGTCACCGCCAATCATCCGGAGGTCGCGCTGATCGTGCTGCTGATCGACGAGCGGCCCGAGGAAGTCACGGATATGCAGCGCACCGTGAAGGGCGAGGTCATCAGCTCCACGTTCGATGAGCCGCCGCAGCGCCATATTCAAGTGGCGGAAATGGTTCTCGAAAAGGCCAAGCGCCTGGTCGAGCACAAGCGCGACGTCGTGATTCTTCTCGACTCGCTCACGCGTCTCGGCCGCGCCTACAACGCCGTCACGCCGCCCTCCGGAAAAGTTCTCTCCGGCGGTATCGACGCCAACGCGTTGCAGCGCCCGCGCCGCTTCTTCGCCGCCGCGCGAAACATCGAAGAGGGAGGCTCCCTTACGATCATCGCCACCGCGCTGATCGATACCGGCAGCCGCATGGACGACGTCATCTTCGAAGAGTTCAAGGGCACCGGCAACATGGAAATCAACCTCGACCGCCGGCTTGTTGATAAGCGCGTCTTCCCCACGATCGATATCAATCGCTCTGGAACGCGAAAGGACGAACTGCTTCTGCCGCCCGACGAGCTGAATCGCATCTGGGTGCTGCGCAAGGTGCTCAGCCCGCTCTCGACCGTCGAAGCGATGGAGCTTCTGCTCGGCCGCCTCACGAAGAACAAGACGAACGCCGAGTTCCTCGCCTCCATGTCCAGCCCGTCATAGATTCCCATCTCTAACAGCGGATCTTGAGCTGATCTTCGGCGGTTGCTTCGCGGCAATCCTACGGTATCGCTGCGCGCGTGCTTTCGTGCGCCAACAGAACGACGAGGCGGGCGACTTCTTCCGGTTCCATCGCGGTGCTGTCGACCACGACGGCATCGGCCGCGCGGACCAGCGGCGACGATTCGCGCTCCTGGTCGCGCCGGTCGCGTTCCCGAATTTCTTCGAGCGTGCGCGCGAGATCGATTTGGTCGCCCTTCTGCTGATGTTCGCGCCAGCGGCGCTCCGCGCGCGTTTCCGGCGACGCCGTGAGAAAAATCTTCAATTGCGCATCGGGAAAAACGACGCTGCCGATGTCGCGGCCTTCCATCACCACGCCGCCCTGTTTGCCCGCGCGCCGCTGCAGCTGGACCAACACCTTCCTCACACCAGGAACCATAGCCACCCTGGAGGATGCCAACGCGACCTCAGGCGCACGGATTTCACGTGTGGCATCTTTACCGTCAAGCAGAACCTCCAGACCCCAAGCCGTCGGATGAAGATCGATTTGTGTCTCACGCGCCAGCGCCTCGAGCTGGGTAGGAGCATCAAGGGGAACGCCGTGGCGAATCGCCTTTAGTGCCAGCGCTCGGTACATCGCGCCACTGTCCAAGTAAGTGAGTCCGAGGAGCTCGGCCACCCGCCTTGCCACAGTGCTCTTCCCCGAGCCAACAGGACCGTCAATTGTAATTATAGACCGCGAGCGAGAGCGCCCAATGGCCTTGGAAGCGGAAAGCGGAATCCTCGCAGGCTCTTCTGGAATTGGCTCAATACAGGGTCGCTTGCCGCAGTTTGGGCAAGTAATGAGCCCCGACCGCGCGCCGTACACCTGCCAGAGTAGCCACGACAAAGTGAAGACATCGGACAGGGAAACTACATCGGTACCATCTTCGAAGTCCCACGCCGTGGGATTGGCCGCTTTCCAAACCTCCAATTTTAGAAACAGCATGGCGATCCACGAAAAAACGTCGGCGATTTCGCCCTCCAAACCCACAAAAGAGTCGGTGTCTGTCTGGAGCGCTCGAATTGCGTTCGCGACCTCGCCCACCTCTTCCACTAAGCGAAGGGCTACATCCCGCAAGTCGAGGCTCTGGTGAGCGCTAGAATAAACATCCTGAAACATCATCACCAGCTCGTCCAGTGTACGAGGAGCATCAGTCCGAGGAGGTCCATCAAAGGTCTCCACGGCCTGTCCCGAGAGCTTGTTAGCTGGACACCGACAGACGGGTAGCAGACATCTTGGGCAGCGGTTCGGGTACTTCCGAAAGATAACCCTATCGAGTGAAAACGACCCCAATGTCGGATCGTGCAACGCTTCGGTTCGAGATGCAAACACGCACGACCAACAAAAAACCCTGCTTAGATATTCCAGAGCAGTTGAGAGTTCGGATTGTTGAATCGACTCAGAAAGGCGCCCGACATGCTGGACGACATGCAGCCAGGTTTCGGCCGGAGAAGTTCCTCGGTCAGCCGTCCCGTAGAGTTCGGCGAATTCGGCGCACCACCGGTCTATCGCTGCGTCGCGATAGTTCGTCGCGGAGATTTCGATCAAAACCACGCCTCCATAGCTATCCGTAGACAAGAGTTTACTCTGGAAGGCCCGGAAGCGGAATATCACACGATGGACGAAAGTGGATTACGGCAGCCTTTCGCTTCGGAGCACGAAAGGGAGAACTGACAAAGGGGCACACGCTCAGAGCCACTTGCGCACAAGGCTAAAATATATGGAAGTGGCTCCCAACCAAAGAGAGAACGAATCTAAATACTTTCCTATCATTTCGAAGCGATAGAGCAGAAAACACAGAAGAGCTAAAAGACAAACAACGATGACGTCCTTCGCAAGCTGGATTTTGGCGGTTTTCCTCGCCTCGCTCTCTAGCCTTACGAATCTCTCCTCCACCTCCTTGTCATCCCACGTCTTTCGGTCGTGTTGCTTGGCAGAAGTAGATGCCGCCCAGAAAAAACAAATCGTCATGAATGGCTTGTCCGGTTCGATCGGGACCGGCTTAACGCCCTGATTCGTGAGAATAATCAAAAGCTTCCCGTTCCAACTGGGATCCACGGTCAGCGCGGTCATTTGGAGCCCATCAAGCAGTGGTCCAAGGCGCGATATAGTAAGCCCTCCAATATTTGAAGAAAGACTGAAGGACTCATACGTCGGAATAAAAAAAGTGTCGCCAGGAGCGATCCTTGTTGGCTTAGACTTAGACTTCGACAGCAACAGCTTCTTTTTCTTTCTTAGACTGAAGACTGTATCCCCCGGCCTGACGTCATAACCGACGGGCGTGATTAGGCATTCTTCAGCTCGCTCAATATGTAGGTCAGCCTGGGGGCCGATCCGGAGCTGCTCCTTGATGTCCGTGTCACTCAACATGCCACCGGCGCGCGGCATAGTCGCTCCTCCCAAGTTGATACTAATTTGATTAATTCCAGTCTCTGCGGACATGCTGACTACCACAGTTGGCGTCCTATATCAACCTCCTTGTCAGAGCCGTTTGAAGGCGCGCTCGATTTCGCGCACCGAATAGCGCAGCACGACGGGGCGGCCGTGGGGGCAGCTCATCGGGTATTCCGTCTTCGCCAGCTCGCCGAGCAGCCATTCCATTTTTCGCATGTCCAGCGGCGTGTTCACCTTGATCGCCGCGTGGCAGGACGTCGATGCCGCGATTTTCGATTGCAGCGAATCAATCGAGATCGCCTGATTCTCGCGCGCGATCCCGTCGAGGATCTCGAAGAGCAGCTTTTCCGCGTCGGCGCTTGAAATTCCGGCGGGCGCAGCCTGAATCGCGACGCTGCGCAAGCCCATCAGTTCCGCCTCGAAGCCGTTCGCACGCAGCTCGTCCGCGATTTGCTCGAACGTGGCGAGCTGCCGCGGATTCAATTCCACGATCAGCGGCGCGAGCATCCGCTGGCCGCCCATTTCGCCTTCCCGCCGCGCGCGCAGATGCTGCTCGAAGAGCACGCGTTCGTGCGCCACGTGCTGGTCGATGATCCAGAGGCCTTCGCCGTTCACCGCGACGATGAAGCTGCTGTTCACCTGACCGAGCGGCTTCAGGTCCATAATCTCGTCGGCGCTGGGCAGAGTGGCCGGTTCGTAGGCGGGCGGCGCGCTTGCTGCTGGGTCAGCGCCGGGAGCGCCGCCCACAGGAAAATTCATCGCGCCGTCCGATTCGAATTGCAGCCGCTGCGGCAGCGGCTGGTCGGGCGCGCCGGAAAGCTCGAATGCATCTGCGACTCCCGCGCCGGCGCTTGCTCCGAGCGCCATCGGAATTTCCGCGCGCGGCGGCCCGGGGAACGCGCTTCCGTCCGGCATGGGTGCATAGCCCTGCATGCTGCCGGGCGCGGAAGTGAAGCCGCCCGCTCCAGATGCGTCGCTTGGCGCCGCGGTGGCTGCTGCTCTGGCCGCGGGAAATCCCGGAATCGGTCGCGCCAGCGAAAGCGCCTGCCGCAGCGAATCGCGCGTGAAATCGTGGACGAATTGCGGGTGCCGGAAGCGCACTTCGATTTTTGCGGGATGTACGTTGACGTCGACTTCCTGATACGGCAGTTCGAGGAACAGGAGCAGCACGGGAAACACGCCCGGAGGCATGATGTTGCGATATGCCTCGCCAATGGCGTGCAGCAGCAGCCGGTCGCGCACGAGGCGGCGGTTAATGAAAATGTAGATGCCGTTGCGGTTTGCGCGCTGCACTTCCGGCCGCGATGTGAATCCAGTGACGCGGATCGTGGCGGCCTCTTCGCCGGATTCGAGCTGCGGCTCCGTGATCGCGGAGCGCACAGGCGCTTCCTGCGACGGAATCTCCACCAGTTCGTCGAGCGACTGGCGGCCGAATACCTGGTAGACGCGGTCCGCCAGCTTTTCCACCGGCGCGCAATTCAGGATTTCCTGCGATGGCGTTTTCAGCAGGAAGTGGCACTCGGGATGCGCGAGCGCGTAGTGCGTGACGAGCGAGGCAATGTGGCCCAGCTCCGTAGTTTCGGATTTCAGGAATTTTCGCCGCGCGGGAACGCAGTAGAAGATGTCGCCGACGCTGATGGACGTTCCGGCGGGCACACCGGCGGGCTTCACGCTGATGAGCTTGCCGCCCGCGAATTCGATCCGAGTTCCCTGCTCTTCTTCCGGCGTCCGCGTTTCGAGCACGAGGCGCGAGATGGCGGCGATCGAGGGAAGCGCCTCGCCGCGGAATCCTAGCGTGGCGATCGAGAGCAGGTCGTCGGCGGTGCGCAGTTTTGAAGTGGCATGGCGCTCGAAGGCCAGCAGGGCGTCGTCGTGATTCATGCCCGTGCCGTCGTCGATGACGCGAATCAGCCGCTTGCCGCCGGATTCCGCCTCGATGCGAATCGAGCGCGAGCCCGCGTCGAGCGCGTTTTCGAGCAGCTCTTTGACGACGGAAGCGGGCCTCTCGACAACTTCGCCTGCGGCAATTTTGTTCGCCACATTCTCCGGCAATATGCGTATGCGACTCATATTCCTCAGCTGATGATTCAAAAGCCTTCTTCAGGGGCTGAAGCCCCTTCCCTATGCGTCTCTTACGCCGGGACTGAAGTCCCGGCCTCCTAAGAACCTCCAGCGCAATAGAACCAGTCCCAAGAATCCGTTAAGCCGCAAGTAGTAAGGAAACATTCTGATCATGGTTTCAGCCTTTCAGGAGGCAGGGGCTTCAGCCCCTGCGTTAGGCTGGCCTGAAATGGGGCTTTAGCCCCTGAAGAAAGGTGTGAGTATCGAAGCGGCGCCGGATCCAGCGCGACACGGCCGCTGGCAGAAGAATACGGCCAATCCTCGGGTCTCTCGACGAGTTTGGCGCGGACCGGGTTCAGGCGGATATATTCAGCTTTCGATTGCCAATCTTCGGCACCGCGGATGGTCCAGTCGTGAAAACCCTCTTGCCAAATTTCGAGTCGCTGACCGCGTTGTTTGTGGATTGCGTGCGAACTGCCTCCTTTGATCAACTGGACGCACTTTTCCAGGCTTGCATTTGCGGCGGGAGTCAGCATCACGTGAAGATGATTCGGCATGATGACGAATTCGTGGAGCAGAAACGATCCTCTGTCGCGATGGTTCAGAATCGTTTGCAGGAGGATCTCGGCGACTTCAGGCACCTGGAAGGCATGGTGAGCCTGCCAGCACTTTGTGGTCACGAAGTATGATGTCCCGGGCGCCGTTCGATGCTTTGGTGTCGACATTCAAAACTTTCTTCAGGGGCTAAAGCCCCTTCTCTATGCGCCTCTTACGCCGGGACTGAAGTCCCGGCCTCCTGAAAACCTGCGCCGTAGTAGCGCCTCTCTCGCATTGGACTCGGAGCGGTTCGATGAGTCAGCCTGCCCATTTTTTCCTCAGCGGCTAAAGCCGCTGCTTCCTACATGCCTTATGTCGGAGCTGAAGCTCCGACCCCCTAAAAACCTTCGACCCGGCTTCCCCTGTGGCCGAAATGCCGGAGGAAACATCTTAGCTCCCTCCTTCCTTGCTCTTGATGGCGAGGCCGAGCTGGTCGAGCTGCTCGGGATCGACGGGCGAGGGAGATTCGGCCATGAGGTCTTGAGCCTTGGCGGTCTTGGGGAAGGCGATGACTTCGCGCAGGGATTTTTCGCCGGAGAGGAGCATGGCGATGCGGTCGACGCCGAGGGCGATGCCGCCGTGCGGCGGCGTGCCGTAGGTGAGCGCGTCGAGGAAGAATCCGAAGCGCTGGCGCGCGACTTCGTCCGAGAGGCCAAGTGCCTTGAACATGCGCGCTTGAATATCCTGGCGATGAATTCGAATGCTGCCGGAGCCAAGTTCGTAGCCGTTGAGGACGAGGTCGTAGCCCTTCGAGCGGCACTCCCACGGCGCGGTTTCGAGCTTGTCGAGGTCTTCTTCGAAAATTCCGGTGAAGGGATGCTGCGCGCTCACCCAGGCTTTGTCCGTTTCGCTCCATTCGAAGAGCGCGAAACCTGTGATCCAGGCAAATTCCCATTTGGTGCGATCGATGAGATCAAGCTTGTTGCCGAGGTAGAGCCGGACCTGGCCCGCGACGTTGAGCGATGTGTCGGAGTGCTGGATTTGTTCTTTTGCTGCGACGGCAACGACGAGATCGCCCGGGTTGGCACCGACGGCGTCGCATAATTTCTTGAGCGCGTCGGCGCCGAGTGTTTTTTCGAGTGGCGATGAAATTCCTTCGGGGCTGACCTTCACGGTGTAAACGCCCTTCGCGCCCGCGGACTTCGCAGTTTCGGCGAGCTCATCGAGCTGCTTGCGCGACCATGTGGCCGCGCCTGGCGCGACGAGGGCCTGCACGTTGCCTTCGAAGTGAAGGGTTTCGCGTGCGGGCTCGAAGAATCGCGTGACGTTTTGCAGTTCCATCCCGAATCGGAGATCGGGCTTGTCCGAGCCGTAGCGGCGAAGGACATCCTTGTAATCGAGGCGGCGGAACGGCCGCTGCACTTTCACGCCGGCAACGGCCATGACGCGCTCCATCACGCGTTCCATCACGTCGAAGATCATGTCCTGCGTGGGGAACGACATCTCAACGTCGACCTGCGTGAATTCGAGCTGGCGGTCGGCGCGAAAATCTTCATCGCGGATGCACTTGCAAATCTGGAAGTAGCGGTCCATGCCGGAGATCATCAGGATCTGCTTGAAGATTTGCGGCGATTGCGGCAGCGCGTAGAACTGGCCGTGATGGAGGCGGCTGGGGACGAGGCAGTCGCGCGCGCCTTCGGGAGTGGAGCGCGTGAGGAGCGGCGTTTCGATTTCGAAGAAGCCAAGCTCGTCGAAGGTTTTGCGAATTTCGAAGACGATGCGATGGCGCAGCTCGATATTGGAGTGGAGTTTTGGGCGGCGCAGGTCGAGGTAGCGGTAGCGGAGGCGCGTCTCCTCGCTGGCGTTCGTTTCGTCTTCGATCTCGAATGGAGGAGTCTCGGAGGTGTTGAGGATGTAGAGATGATGTGCCGCGATTTCGACCGGGACAGTGGTCTTGTCGTTTGGTGCAACTTGGCGTTGCTTAACAGTGCCGGTCACGGCGACGACATATTCTCGGCCTAGCTGTTCCGCTTTCGCATGAGCCTCCGGATCGCTCTTGAAGTCGAATACGACCTGAGCCAATCCGGATCGGTCGCGGAGATCGATGAAGATGAGTTTGCCCAGGTTGCGGCGACGGTGGACCCAGCCCATCAAAGTCACTTCTTGGTTCAGGTCGGTCTCGCGCACATCGGCGCAGTATTTTGTGCGTTTCAGATTTCCGAGCGTGTCAAGCACCGGTGCCTCTTTTTTCGGATTCGAGATATTCGAGCAGATCCTGCTCGGTGAGTTTCTTTTGGTCGGCGTCGGCGAGGCGCTTCAGGGTGAAGGTGCGCGACGCGACTTCGTCTTCGCCAATGATGAGCGCGTAGCGGGCGCCGAGTTTGTCGGCAAGGGCAAGCGATTTCTTGAATTTCATTTCCTCGGGCGGCAATTCGACGCTGAGGCCGCAATCGCGCAATTTTCGGGCAATGCCGACGGCCGTGGAATAGGATGCGGCGCCCATCCAGGCGATGAAGACCGTGAGGCCGGGGAGCGGCGGCAGGCTGCCGGTTTCCTGAATCGAGAGGATGCAGCGGTCACTGCCGATGGCGAAGCCGATGCCTTTCGTCGGCGGGCCGCCGAGAAGTTCCGCGAGGCCGTCGTAGCGGCCGCCGCCGCAGACTGCGTTTTGCGAGCCGAGCCCGGCGGCGATGACTTCGAAAGTAGTGCGCGTGTAGTAGTCGAGGCCGCGGACGAGGCGCCAGTTTTCCTCGAAGGCGACGTTGCGCAGCTTCAATTCCTCTTTCAGTTTTGCGAAGTGGTCGCGGCACTCGGCGCAGAGATGGTCGGCGATGCGCGGAAGCTGTTCGATGATGGGCTGCTCCTCCGGCAATTTCGAATCGAGGACGCGGAGCGGGTTGGTGTCGATGCGGCGCTGCGAATCTTCCTTGAGTTTATCTTTCACTTTGCGCAGTTCGGCGCGGAGGAGCTCGACATATTGCGGGCGGCAGTTTTTGTCGCCGATGGAGTTGATGTAGAGCGTCGTCTTCGAGAGGCCCACGCGGCGGAAGAACGTGAGAAGCATTTCGATGACTTCGGCGTCGACGGCGGGCGCGTCCGACTGGCCGAGGACTTCGGCGCCGATCTGGTAGAACTGGCGGTAGCGTCCTTTTTGCGGACGCTCGCGGCGGAACATCGGGCCGATGTAGTAGAGCTTCACGTTGCCGGGAAGCGTGTGCATGCCATGCTCGATGTAAGCGCGGCATACGCTGGCGGTGGCTTCGGGGCGTAAGCTCAGCACATCCCCGAAGGCGAGATTCTGAACGTTACTAAGCGCCTGCGCCAAGGTGACCTCGACTTCGCCAGTAGTGAGCGCTGGGTTTGCCAGTGCGTCGAGGAAGTGCGCCGCGTTCTCGACGGCCTTGATATTCTCCGGAGTCTTGGGAATTTTCCCTTCGCCCGCTCCGCTTAGCGATTTCACTCGGTCGAGGAAAGCGCGAATTTCACGAACATAATCACTCGTTGGAGATAGGTTGCCAGGAAATCCTTGGCTCATTAGGATTTTGCCGCGCCAAGACTCCAACTCAGGTAGATCGTGATCCTCGAAGGTGTACATCTCCTTGCCGACGACGTCCGTCTCGACGCCAATCGAGCGCGCAAAAAGCTCGGTCTCCTCGAAGATGGGGGTGCGGATGTCGCGGAAGCCGTAGCGCTCGAACGTGGAGCGGGCGGACTGCTCGAACCAGTTCCAGAGGGCGGAGTCGGGCGGGAGGATATCGCGAGTGCCCTTGATGGCGCGGAATTGTCGCTTTTCGGTCATGGGATTAGGGCACGAACCGCAACAACGGCATTTCTGTTGCGATTAGAAAAATACATCCTCCTTGTTTGCAACAACTTACGATGAATTCTAATAATGGACTGTTGCGATTAAAAAAATCATAGGCTGCCGAAGCCCGTCGGAAGCCCGGAAGGTGACGAAATCGCGTTTTTTGGCGATTAGACGGGGTCGCCATCCTTTGTTTCCAACAACTTACGAGGGGTTCTAATATCCCATATTGGCGATTAAAAAAATCATAGGTTGTTGCCGAGGCCCTTCGGGGGCCGGATTTGCGTCCGCCAACCGCCAGCCGAGAATTTTGCGCTCTGCGCATCACACCATTTTACCGCACGCGTGCAAGCGTTTCGCAGCGAACGGGGAAAATCCGAGGGCGAACGGTCAATTTCCGGGCTCGGAGCGGTACGTGTCCTTGTATTCGACGTAGCGCTGGGCGTAGCGGTCGATCGAATCCTGGTCCTCGGCGGTAAGCGCGCGGCGGAACTTGCCGGGATGTCCCATGAAGAGGCTGCCGGGCGGGACTTCGGTGCGCTCCGGCACCAAGGTGCCCGCGGCGATGATGGAGCCGGCGCCGATTTTCGCGCCATTGAGGATGATAGTGCCCATGCCGATGAGGCAGCGGGATTCGATGGTGCAACCGTGCAGGAGGACGCCGTGACCGACCGTGACATTGTCGCCGAGAATCAGCGGATATTCGTCGCGCATGACGTGGAGGATGGAGCCGTCCTGGACGTTGGAGCGCGAGCCGATGCGGATGTAATGGACGTCGCCGCGAATGACGACGCCGGGCCAGACGCTGGAGTGGTCACCGATGGTGACGTCGCCGATGACGACGGCGGCGGAGTCGATGTAGGCAGTGGCGGCGATTTGAGGCTTGCGGCCGCGATAGCTGCGAAGCAAGGCGAGGCTCCCGGATTTCGCGAATTGGCGCGGATTTTCGCGCCGCGCGAGATGAACAGCGAAGCTAACACAGGGGCGATGGAAGAAAAAGGCAAAAGCTTTGGAACCACAGATGAATCCGCCTGCGGCGGACAGGCACAGATAAACACAGATAAAGAACGGAAAAGGGAAAAGCGAAAAGGGAAAATGGGCTGCGCGAAGCGATTTCATGAGCAGAGGCGAGGGGCAATTTCAGATTTGGAAACTTGAAAGTCAAAAGCGGATGAAGAGAGGCGAACCACAGAGGTTACGGGGAGAAACGGGAGTCCACGGAGAAGACACACCGCAGAGGCGCAGAGAGCGCAGGGAAAACCGGGGCAGAGGCAAATGAAATCCGGAAGAAGACGAAGAGAGGTCCCTCCGCTGCGTCCCGCGTCCGCGCTGCGCGCGGGAAAAGCGAAGACGCGGGACTCCGGTCGGGATGACAAGCGCGGAGGGCGATGGACGGAGACCGACGGAGCGAGCTCCGTCGGGCGAGATTTTCTCGTGCGCGCGGTTGCCGTGAAAGCGGCAGCAAGCTGCCGCACTCCAAATTGGCGGAGGCGCGGAAACGCGCTATGCCAACTGCGTGTCGTCGCGTTTAGGCCGGGAAAGGCAGAGCATGGCCACCAGCACGAGAAGGGATCGAACGGGGAGGTCGAATTGATTCAGCCAATAAGGGGCGACACACAAAGCCTACATCGAAGAGTGCGGCGTTGCGGCCTCGGGGGTTAAAACCCCCGAATAAGAGCGGCGATTATGTCGGACCTGAAGGTCCGACCCCCTAAGAGGCCGAGGCTCCGTGGCGGCGGAGGCGGGCGAAGCTAGAGGGCGGGCTGGGCGGCGCGGGCTTCGGCGAGGGTGATGCGCTGCTTCCGGCGATAGGAGAGGTTGGCCATGTGGCAGGCGATGGCGGAGGAATAGCCCTTCTCGACCGGGGCGTTGGGAGTTTTGCGGGTGCGGATGCAGTCGAGCCAGTTGGCCATGTGATTGTGGTCAGGGCTGTTGCCGGTGAGGGCGGCGCCTTGCGGGCGATTCACCTTCTCGGGATAGTAGCGAAGGATTTCGTCGGAGGCGCCCGTGACCATGTCGGTGGCGCCGGCAACGTGCTCGATGGTGCCGTCGCTGCCGAGAAGGCGCTCGCCGAGGCCGTAGCGGTCGTTGCTAAAAGTGGATTGCCAGGTGACGAGCTTATCGCCGGGAAATTCGAAGACGACCGAGATCGTGTCGGGGACTTCGCGGCCGTCCTTTTCGGAGAAGATGCCGCCGGACATGCAGGCGGAGGAAGGGAGATCGAGGTCGAGAGCGCTCATGATCCAGGAAATCTGATGGACCATGTTTTCGGTGACGTTGCCGCCGGAAAATTCCCAGTAGAGGCGCCAATTGATGAAGCGGAAAGCGCTGAATTCGATGTCGGGACGGCCATTGAGGAAAGCGGTCCAGTTGACGTTGAGGGGGACGCAATCGGAAGGAATGGCGCGCAGCCACTGACCGTGGCCGTGCGGGGTGTTGCGGCTCATCCAGGATTCGACGCTGCAGACTTTTCCGGCAAGGCCGTCTGCGATCCATTTGCGGGCGTCGGCGAGCTGGCCGGAGCTTTCGTGCTGGAGGCCGATCTGGACGACGCGGTCGGATTTTTTCGCGGCGGCGAGACATTCGTCGGCCTCGGGAATCGACCAGGTCATGGTCTTTTCGGAGTAGAGGTCCTTCCCTGCCGCGAGCGAATCGAGGAAGTGGCGCGCGTGGATGTGAAGCGGACTGGCGACGATGACTGCGTCGATGTCCTTGCGGTCAAGGAGAGCGCGATGATCGTTGACCGCGTCGATTTTGGGAGCGAGGCGGCGAGCTTCTTCCCAGCGGCGCGTGTAAACGTCGGCGATGGCGACGAGCTCGACGTTGGGGACTGCGATGACCTGGCGGAGGAGGTCCTGGCCGCGGCCGCCCACGCCGATCATGCCGACGCGGATGCGGTCGTTCGCGCCGAGAATGCGGGAGGTGGGGGCGACCCAGAGAGCAGCGGTGCCGAGCGCGGCTTGCTTGATGAAGGTGCGGCGAGAGTTGTCGTTCGCGGTCATGGAGCCTCCTTAAAGCCAAAGAAATTTAGAGCTTGCTCAGCGGCGATTCTGTCGCCCCTGAAGGGGCTCGGAGTCTCATCTCGAGCATCCTTTCCCACGGCTTACGCCGTGGGCCACATTCTGCGGGGCTGAAGCCCCTGAACCCCGGGCCGAACATCGAGACTCCCCTCAGGGGTTAAAACCCCTCTCTCTTGCTCAAGCCTACGGCGCGGCTGAAGCCGTGCCCTGACGCACATCCAGGTTGTCACACACTCTCTGAAGCCCCGCCCTCCTGAACCCCGGCCGAACGTCGAGACTTCCCTCAGGGGTTAAAACCCCTTCTCTCTTGCTCAAGCCTACGGCACGGCTGAAGCCGTGCCCTGACGCGCATCCAGGGTCTCACACACTCTCTGAAGCCCCGCCCTTCTGAACCCCGGGCCGAATGTCGAGACTTCCCTCAGGGGTTAAAACCCCTGAGGGAGTGACGGCGTTATGTCGGAGCTAGAGCTCCGACCCCCTAAACAGCGCTTGTTTAGACAGGCCTACACACTATCGAGAGCGCCGGCGGCGGCTAATTCCTTTTTCATGCCGGCCCAGCTTTGGCGCGTGGATTCCTCGGCGGTTCCGGCGCCGCGCCAATGCGTTTCGAGGCTGACGGCGTAATGATAGCCGTCGTGGAGCAGCGCGCGGAACTGGCCGGTCCAATCGATGAGGCCGCGGCCCATGGCGGCCCACTCGTAACCTCCGCCGGGCTTCTTCGCGGCGTCCTTGCAATGACAATGGCCGATGCGATTTTTCGGAAGCAAGCGGTAGCCATCGGGATAGGGGATTTCGCCGTGCTCGGCGGCGTTGCCGGGATCCCAATTGAGCATCAGGTGCGGCGATTGGATGGCGTCAAGAAGTTTGGCGGCTTCGGCGGCGGTGGCGGTGTTGCAGGAGGGTTCGTTTTCGAGGACCAGGATGATGCCGCTTTTGCCGGCGCGGTCGGCGGCTTCCTGCAATTTGCGATTCATGGCTTCGCGATAGGGCGCGGGGTCTTCGAGGCGCCAGAAATCGAAGCAGCGGACGCGATCGGCGCCAAAGGCTTTGGCGAGCGAGATCGAGCGGTCGAGGACTTCGGTCTGCTGATCGAAGGAAAAGTCAGCGCCGAATTGCGCTCCGCTGGGACTGAATTTGGATTTAGGCGCGCCGGGCCAATCGACTTTGAAGAGCGGGCTGGCGATATCGCTGACGCGCAGATCGTACTGTTTGAGGATGCGCTGCGATTCGGCGATTTCCTTGGCGTCGAGGTTGACGACGTTCTTGTTCCACATGCCGCGGAGCTCGATCCAGCTCATGCCGAATTCATTGGCGGCGATTTCGCAGGCGCGGGCGAAGTCCTGAGTGATTTCGTCGTTGATGACGCTGATGCGAAAAGGGGATTTCATGCGGGCGCTCCGCGGAAGGGGTTTTGCGTTTGCGGCGGCCGCCGCGAAAGCGGCCCGAGATAAAGAGGAGGCGGCCGCGGCTGAGGCGAGTCCAGCAAGGAATCGGCGGCGCGAAACGAGCGAGTTCAAGTTGTCTCTCCTTTGCGCTGCAGCGCGTGCGAGTGGCAGACCCTGCGATGCACCGGGGCGAGCCGGTGCGCCTTACAGAATCTGCACGACTGGAGCAGCGGCCGAGGAATTCACGACCTGCAGGCGGTCCTGCACGGCGCGAGCGACGGCGAAGATGCTTTTTGCGCCGGGCGCGTCCTCGCCGAGAGAGGCGACGGGCTTGCCCGTGTCGCCGCCAATGCGAATCTGCGGATCGATTTCGATTTCGCCGAGGAACGGGACGCCGAACATGCGGGCCATGGTTTGGCCTTCGCCGTGACCAAAGACGTCAATGCGGCCAGCGCAATGCGGGCAGGAGAAGTAGCTCATGTTTTCGACCACGCCGAGGATTTCGACGTTGACCTGGCGAAACATCTCGATGGCCTTGCGGACGTCGGCGAGCGAAACGATGGAAGGCGTGGTGACAACAACGGCGCCAGTGATGGGCGCGGTCTGGATGAGGGTAAGCTGAACGTCGCCGGTGCCGGGGGGCAAATCGACGATGAGGTAATCGAGCTCGCCCCAACGAACGCTGCGAAGAAATTGCTGAATCACGCTGTGGAGCATCGGGCCGCGCCAGATAAGCGGCTTGTCGCCAGGATTCAAGAGGCCCATCGAAATCATTTTCAGGCCGTAGGCTTCGACGGGGATGATGGTGCGCTCGTCGACAGCGCCTGGCTGCTGAGTGGTGCCGAGCATGACGGGGACGTTGGGGCCGTAGACGTCGGCGTCCAGGAGGCCGACGGAGGCGCCGAGATTTTTCAGGGCGATGGCGAGATTGACGGCGACGGTCGTCTTGCCGACGCCGCCCTTACCGCTCGCGACGGTGATGAGATTCTTGACGCCCGGGATGGGCGCTTTGGTCAATCCGGGTCCCGGAGGCATGAGGTCCTTTCTGAAATGGCGCGATAGGTTGGCAATGAGTGCGGCCAACCCAACCCCACATGATAGGCCGCGGGCGGCCAAGCGGCAAGACGCCGGCCAGCGGTCCCGATGCTAGAATCGGCGAAGTGGAGACAAGATTACAGAAGAGACGCGACGCGGTTCTAGCAGGCTCGATTGTGCTGGGCATTGCCGGTGCGGTCGCGTCGTGGATTGCCATCGTAGATGCGATGGCCGTTGCTTTCTTTTCAACGGGTTGGCTTCGGCTGCACCTCTTTGAGAGGCATCCCGTGATCACCTGGCGCGAACACGTCGCGACGTGGGCGACGTTGGGGGGTAGCGCTGTGCTAGCAGTGATCATAGGCTGCCTTGTGGCGCGCACAGCTTTCCGACGCGGGATGAAGGCAATGCGGTAGCCCCCCTTCCAGCTGACCCGGGCCGCCGCCAGCCGAAGAGGCTTCCAGTTCGGCGGCGTTGCGCTTTGGGTGAGTTTCGTGTAGCCTCTGGTTACTTAACCAATCGACAACTCAGGAGGCTGCTATGGCCAGCGTTACCGGGAAGACGGGTTCCTTTTCCGTTCGCGCGTATGCCGGGGACTGCAAGACTCTGCTCGCGTTTGATCTGGCGGACAAGAAGGCCCTGACGAACCTGGCGGGATTCACGATTCAGGTGAAGCCGCAGGGGCAGAGCGCGTATTACCTGCTGAACGAGCTCCGCTTCCAGACGCCGGGAAACCACGCGCAGGACCCCAGCGAGCCGGCAACTTCCAGCATCAACGCGCCGTTTCACAAATTTAACTGGGTGCACGTGCCGGGAAGCTCGCATCAGGGTGTGGCGCCGTTTCTGGGGCCGTACACGTACACAGTGACGCCGCGGTACTTCGACAGCAAGCAATCGATGCAGCCGCTGGATCCAACCTTGAGCGCAAGCGTGACGATCAACGTGGGGCCGTTCGTAAAAGGCGCGCTGACGTTGGGATTCACGCGAGGCTTCGTGCAGTCGGAGGCGTTCGTGCATCACTTCGGGCTGAAGGGGTTGATCCGGCCGGCGGGGAACGCGCTGCTCTACGACACCACGCAACAGGCGGGCGCGAACGCGAAGGGCCAGACGTTCACGTTCGCAGACGAGTACGCGTGGTCGGGATACAGCGCGCGCAAGCAGATTTTCGGGGCGCTCAATCAGGTGCTTGGAGACGCGACGCTGAGCCTCGACATGTTTGCGTACGATTTGGACGAACCGGACGTGCTGAACATCCTGCTGAAGCTGGCGGCGCAGGGACGGGTGAGGATCATTCTGGACAATGCGTCGCTGCACCACAATGCGAAGGGGACGACCCCGGAGGATCAGTTCGAGCAGCTTTTCACGAACGCAATGAAAGCGCCGGCAGCGATCCTGCGCGGGAAGTTCGGACGATACGCGCACGACAAGGTGCTGATCATCTCGAATAAACAGGGGCCGGTGACCGTGCTGACGGGCTCGACGAATTTCGCGATAACGGGACTGTACGTGAATTCGAACCACGTGCTGGTATTCAACGACGCGGCGGTGGCAGGCGAGTACGAGAAGGTGTTTGAGGAAGCGTGGAACGACGGGGCGAAGGAGGCTTTCAACAAGACGGCGCTGGCGGCGACGCCGTTTTCAGCGGGGCCGTCGAGCGCGCTACCGAAGATGACGATCACGTTTTCGCCGCACACGGCAGCGCAGGCGGAGACGATCCTGGGCGGACTGGTAAACCGCGTAAACCAGGAGAAGACGAAGGGAAACACGATTGGAAATGTGCTGTTCGCGGTGATGCAACTGGACGACGGCGACAGCATGGAGCAGCCGTTTTCGGCGAATGCGACGAGCGCGAAGAGCACGTCTTCGAGCTCGACTTCCAGTTCGAAGACGACAACGAAGAAGACGCCGGCGCTGAATCCGGTGTACACGGCACTGCAGGCGCTGCATGCAAATCAGACCATCTTCAGCTACGGAATTTCTGACAGCCCAGGCGGCATCTATCTCTACATTCCGGGAAAATCGACGGGAGTGCTGGTGACGGGCAAACCTGGAAACACGCTGCTGCCGCCGCCGTTCGATCAGGTGGCGGATGTGGCAGGGCATCAGATTCATCACAAATTCGTGGTTTGCGGAGTGAATGGGGCGGACCCGGTGGTGTACTGCGGGTCGTCGAATCTGGCGCTGGGCGGCGAACAAGAGAATGGCGACAACCTGCTGGAAATTCACGACGCGGATGTGGCGACGGCGTTTGCGATTGAGGCGCTGGCGCTGGTGGACCACTTCGATTTCCTGGACACGTACTCGCGCAAATCGACGGGAAGCACGGGCGGCTCGAGCAGTTCGAGCAGCAAGACCGCGACTGCCGCTGGCAAGCCTCAGGCCAATGCGACGCAGGCGGCAGAATCGGCGGGATGGTTTCTTTCAACGGACAACAAGTGGACGCAGCCATGGTTCGATTCGAGCGATCTGAAATGCATGGAACGGCGGCTGTTCGCGTGATTAGCCCAACAAATTCGAGAGCGTCACAATAGGTATTTCAACCCGACCCCGGACACTTTGCAGGAAATGAGGGGAGCGGCTACAATAGAAGCTTGCGGATTGTGAGGACTATCCTGCAAGCGGGCTGTGAGCCGCTCTCTCGCCCTCGACCGGTGAGGCACGAGGGCGTTGCTTACCTGCCGCAAGCCAAGCATCGTCACAACAAGGACTTATGGACGTAGAGAAGTTTATAGACAAGATTATTTCGTTCTTCATCGGGACGAAGCACGAGCGGGACATCAAGAGGATCCAGCCGCTCGTGGAGCAGATCAACGCGCTCGAGCCGGAGATGCAAAAGCTCACCGACGCAGAGTTCCCCGAGCGGACGGCGGCCCTGCGCGCCGAAGTGCAGGCGAAGATCGAGGGGCTGGAGCGCGACGATCCGGAATACAGGCAGAAGCTGCAGGACGCGCTGGAGCCGGCGCTGGCGCGGGCGTTTGCGCTGACGCGCGAAGCGGGCCGCCGCACGATCGGGATGCGGCACTTCGACGTGCAGCTGGTCGGCGGGATCGTTCTGCACCAAGGAAAAATCGCTGAGATGAAGACCGGCGAAGGCAAGACGCTGGTGGCGACTCTTCCGGCGTACCTGAATTCGCTTGCGGGCAAGGGCGTGCACATCGTCACGGTGAACGATTACCTGGCGCGGCGCGACGCCGAGTGGATGAGCCCGATCTACAAGCTGCTGGGGCTGACGGTGGGAGTGATCGTCCACGACCTGGACGACGTGCAGAGGCGCGCGGCGTACGGGGCAGACATCACATACGGGACGAACAACGAGTTCGGGTTCGATTACCTGCGCGACAACATGAAGTATGACCTGAAGGATTGCGTGCAGCGCGGGCACCAGTTCTCCGTGGTGGACGAGGTGGACTCGATCTTGATCGACGAGGCGCGGACGCCGCTGATTATTTCGGGTCCGGCGGAAGAATCGACGGACAAGTACTACCGCGTTGACAAGATCATTCCGAAGCTGATTCAGGAGATCGACTACACGCTGGATGAGAAGCAGCGAACCGCGACGTTGACGGAAGAAGGCGTTTCGAAATGCGAGCGGCTGCTAAATCTGGGGAACCTATACGATCCGGCGAACATGGACATCATCCATCACGTCTACCAGGCGCTGCGGGCGCACACGCTTTTCGAGCGCGACGTGGATTACGTGGTGAAGGACGGCGAGGTGGTGATCGTCGACGAATTCACCGGACGGCAGATGCCGGGGCGGCGCTGGTCGGACGGATTGCACCAGGCCGTGGAAGCCAAAGAGGGCGTGAAGATCGAGCGTGAGAATCAGACGCTGGCGACGATCACGTTTCAGAATTACTTCCGCATGTACAAGAAGCTTTCGGGCATGACCGGGACGGCGGAAACGGAAGCGCCGGAATTTCACAAGATCTACGGCCTCGACGTGGTGGCGATTCCGACAAACAAGCCGCTAATCCGAATCGAGAATCCGGACGTGGTGTACCGGACCGAGGCGGAGAAGTTCGAAGCGGCGGTGAACGGGATCCTGCAGGAAGACAACACGCGCGCGGGAGGCATCCGGCAATACTTCGAAAGCGGGCAGCCGGTGCTAGTGGGCAGCATCTCGATCGAGAAATCGGAAAAGATTGCTGAGCTGCTGAAAAAGGCGGGCATTCCGCACCAGGTGTTGAACGCGAAGCAGCACGAGCGCGAGGCAAAGACGATTTCACAGGCGGGGCGCAAGGGAGCGGTGACCGTCTCGACGAACATGGCGGGCCGCGGAACCGACATTTTGCTCGGCGGCAATCCGGATCTCATGACGCGCGAATACTGCCTGAAAAACAAGCTGGCGATGCCGTACGCGCCCGCAGGGGCTGTGGTGGGCGCCGATCCGGCGGGAGGAAACGGGGCTGCGAGCGAAACCACAGCACAAGCTGATGCTGCGGCATCCGGGGCGAACGGCGGGTCGGCAGCGGGAAATGTTCCGATGGTGCTGTTCCAGCAGGAAGGCAAGATTTTTCAGGTGCCGCTGGAACAGTGGAAACCGCTTTACGACCAGTTCGCGCAGCAGTGCAAGGCGGAGCACGACGAAGTGGTGGCGCTGGGAGGCTTGCACATTCTCGGGACGGAGCGGCACGAGGCGCGGCGCATCGACAACCAGCTTCGCGGCCGCTCGGGCCGCCAGGGGGACCCGGGGTCCTCCCGGTTCTACATCTCCCTGGAGGACGACCTCATGCGCCTGTTCGGCGGGGAGAACATCAAGGGGCTCATGTCCCGCATGGGGATGAAGGAGGGGGAGCCCATCGTGCACCCCTGGCTGAACAAGTCGATCGAGCGCGCCCAGAAGAAGGTGGAGGAGAGGAACTTCGAGGTGCGCAAGCACCTGCTGGAATACGACGACGTGCTGAACGAGCAGCGGAAGTTCATCTACGCCCGCCGCGACGAGATCATCTCCGACCCGCGTCTCAAGGACCGCGTTATTGCGACGGGAGAGGAGCTGTTTGCGGAGATCTTCGAGCGGTATCGGAAATCGGGCGACGCCCCCCAGGGGCGCGTGGCCGCGCTGCTGGTGGAGCTGAAGGAAAGCCTCTTTTTCGACCCCTCGCAGAGCGCGTCCGAGCTGGCCGCTCTCACCCCGGACCAGATCAATCGCACCATCCTGGACCAGTTGAAGGAAAGCATCAACGCGAAAGCCGCGGAGATCGGGGAGGACATCCTCAACCGCTTCATCCAGTTCG
>DATJWH010000018.1:0-5297 GCA_035501415.1 Candidatus Limnocylindrales bacterium
GAAACGCGCGCGAGCCCCGTGATCGTTCCCGCGGCAGGGGCACCACCCCACTCCTCGTACATCTCGTAGGCGGCGTATAGGCCCAGCTCGAAGAACTCGCTCTTCGGATCGATCAGTCTGGCGATGCGCTGCCGTGCGGTCAGCCGGCCCTTCTTGTGCTGCGACTCAATAGCTTTCGCTCCGCCGCCCTGGCGGATATGCTCTTCCTCATTCTTGATTTCAGTCAGGCGGTCCACCATCTGCCGGCTATTCTTTTGAAATTCGGCAGACTTCGCATCCACATTCGTCTCAATCAATGTGTCGCTCACCAGACTCCTTCGCCGCTGCTTTTCTGTAGGCCGGGTCGCGTTCGCCCGCACGAATTTCGCAAACCAGCACGCCGAAACTACGCATTGTACCATTCGCAAATCATTTTGACTTCTCCCAGCGCCGCGATAGAATCGAACCGCTTCGACGGCCGCCTGCACTGGAATTGGGCGACCTTCGAGCGAATCTCCTCCCGGAGGCGCCTATGCGCTGCAGTTTTCGAGCGATGGAGACGTCTGCCTCCGGCCCGTCGCATTAACGGCGAGCCGTTCAGGCTCGACGCTTCTTCGCTTCCAAATCTCTGGTACTTGCAGTTGCCGACTTATCGGTCTCGGCTTCGACATCGTCTCGATCGCCCTTTGTGAATGGGCCTGAAATTCTAAGGAGATTCAGCAAATGAGATTTGTGGACATGGATTTGGCTCGCCGCCTGGAAATGGCGGGGCATCCCGACTGGATTGCGGACGGCGAGAATCGCCCGGACGCTGTTCCACTGGCGCGGCCGGGAGATGCGCGCATTGCTGTGGGCGGTGGTGTCGCTGAATTTCGCGGCGTCAATTCGCCGGTCACCCAGGCCGAAGGGCTCGGCCTGAATGGACCCGTCAGCGAAGAAGACTTGGAGCGGATGGAGAAGTTTTACCGCAGCCGTGGCTCTGCGGTTTTCATCGAAGTGTGCCCGATGGCGGATCCGTCGTTTGTCGAAACCCTGGGACAGCGGGGCTACCGGGTCCTCGAGTTTTCTAACATGCTCATTCGTGAAATCGATCCACAGGAAGCATTTCCAGCGATCCCACCGGGTCTGACGATTCACACGGCTGGTCCGGCAGAGTCGCGCCTCTTCGCTGAGACTGTCTCGCGTGGGTTTGCGGATCACTTTGAGCCAACGGAGGAGCTTATCAATACAATTCAGGAATTCTTCTCTGCGCCGGGTCTCGTGCCGTATCTCGCTCGAATCGACGGTCGGCCTGTCGGCGGGGGTACGCTGGGAGTTCGAAAGGGAATTGCGGGCCTTTTCGGCACCTCCACGCTGCCTGAATTCCGCCGCCACGGCGTGCAGGCTGCCCTGATTTCCACGCGGCTCGAGGCAGGGCGTGCAGCCGGCTGCGATCTCGCCATGAGCGTCACGCAGCCGTCGAGCGGCTCGCAGCGGAATCTTGAACGCCAGGGTTTCCGCGTTGTCTACACGCGAACCAAGTTCGTTCGCGATTGGCGCGACTCGACCGCTCTCGCTGGGACGACGGCCTCGCTCTAAGAACTGTGCGGCGAAGCGGAGACGCGTTGGCGGATAAACTCGACGATGGCTTGCGTGGGCGTTCCGGGCAGGAAAACCTCGGCGATTCCGGCCTGCTTCAGCGCGGGAATATCCGGCTCTGGAATGATGCCGCCGATTAAGACAGTCACATCGTTCATGCCCTTTTCGCGAAGCAGTTCCATCAATCGCGGGCAGATCGTGTTGTGCGCGCCAGAGAGAATCGAAAGGCCGATCACGTCTACGTCTTCCTGGGCTGATGCCGACGCGATCATCTCCGGCGTCTGTCGCAGACCCGTGTAGATCACTTCCATTCCGGCGTCACGCAAAGCCCGCGCGATCACCTTCGCTCCCCGGTCGTGCCCGTCGAGGCCTGGCTTCGCGATCAACACTCGGATTTTTTTCTCAGCCATTCTTTATTCGCTCAGCTTCAATCCGCAGCCCGCGTTGCGTGGCGTGGGCCAAGAAGCATACTTCAAAACATCCGGCGCGCGGTAGCAGCGCTGGCAGTTCCGATTCTCCGCAGTCACTTCAAACTGGTCAGGAATTCATCGAGCAGAATATTAAACTTTTCCGCATCGTCCACAAAGAGCGCGTGGCCGGCATCGCTGAGCATCTCGAGCCGGGCGCCTGGAATTTTCTTCTGCATCTCCTCGAACATCGGTTTCATGCGCTCGGTAGACCCCACAATGACGGTAGGCTTATCGATTTTCGCCAGCGCTGGCCGATTGTCCGTTGTGATCATGGCCAGGGCCATTGTGATAGCCGAGTCCGTCGGCGTTTGCAGGGAGGCTTTGATTACGCGCTGCAGATATTCTTCAGCCTGTGGCTTCTTATACATTCCACGCACGAAGTCGCTCGTCCACTTCTCGCGATTTGTCTGCGCTGCTTTCAGAAAATCGAGGTACCCCTTGAGGCCGTCGCCTGCGATGTCGAAAGCCACAGCGCCGTCCACAAAGACAATACCAGCCAGCCCGCTGGTTCCGAACTGATCCACGTACGAAGCAATTTCGGTCGCGGCCATCGACCAGCCCACCAGCACCACCGGCGCAAGGTGCAATTGGTCGATCACCGCCTTAATGTCTCGGGCGCGCGCGGCTGGATAGTTGCCGTCGCAAGGCTTTGCGGACTCGCCCTGGGATCGTGGGTCCATAGCGACAACGCGATAATCAACCGATAAATGCGAGATCTGGTTTTCCCAGATCCATCCCGGCATCGTCCAGCCGGGAACAAACAGAATGGAAGGGAATCGGTGCGGTCCAGTGACGGAGATCTGTCCTTTCGTGATCGTAACCGTCGGCGGCAGAGGATTGCCGACTTCCGCGTCCCCGACGGGCGTTTTCGAACGTCCTGATTCGATGTAGTGAATCTTCGTCCCGTCCCACGACGCTACGAACCCGCTCCTGGACCTCGGATTCTTGTCCTTCGCAGGCACGACCGGCGCAGGTCTCGCTACGGACGAGCCGCCAGCAGCCCACGACGGCGCAGCAAATGTGACGCCAGGGACGCTCCACACCAGAATGCACACCGCCACCGCGCTCTGTTTCAAGCTGAACCGCACTCGATTCCACATTGTTCTTTTGAGCCTCAGTCTGTCCTGGTTTACATTCGGGCGGGTTGGTTAGGTGACGGCAACTTCTTCGTAGATGCCGAAAACAGCGCGCATGGCGTCGCAGATTTCGCCGAGCGTGGCGTAGGATTTCACAGCCTCGAAAAGATAAGGCATCAGGTTCTCGCTCCCTTCGGACGCCTTACGCAACGCGTTCAAGCGGCGCTCCACTTCCGCATGCGAGCGTTCGGCGCGCAGTTTGCGCAGACGTTCGGCTTGGCGATGCGCCACCGTCTCATCGATCTGTAAAATGTCGAGCGGCTTTTCCTCCGCCACGTAGTCGTTGACGCCGACCACGATCTTTTCCTTCCGGTCGACGGCCACCTGATAGCGGTATGCCGCTTCGGCAATCTCGCGCTGTGGGAAACCGCGCTCGATGGCCGGAATCATCCCGCCGAGTGCGTCGATCTTCTCGATATAGTCCCAGCCGCCGCGTTCGATTTCATCCGTGAGCGCTTCGACAAAATAAGACCCTCCCAGCGGGTCGGCCGTGTTCGTAACGCCGCTTTCGTGCGCGATGATCTGCTGCGTGCGCAAAGCGAGCGTGGCGGCAAACTCGGTCGGCAACGCCCACGCTTCGTCGAGCGAATTGGTGTGCAGCGATTGCGTGCCGCCCATGACGGCGGAGAGCGCCTGTAGCGCCGTCCTCACCACATTGTTGTACGGCTGCTGAGCGGTGAGCGAGCAGCCCGCGGTCTGCGTGTGGAACCGCAGAGCCCAGGAGCGCTCGTTCTTGGCGCCGAAGCGGTCGCGCATCGTCTTGTACCAGACGCGGCGCGCCGCGCGATACTTGGCAATCTCCTCGAAGAAGTCGCTATGCGCGTTAAAGAAGAACGAAAGCCGCGGCGCAAAATCATCCACCTTCATGCCGCGCCGGATGCCGTAGTCCACGTATTCGATTCCGTCGCGCAGCGTGAAGGCCAGCTCCTGAATGGCGGTCGAGCCGGCTTCGCGGATGTGGTAGCCGCTGATCGAAATCGGATTGAATTTCGGAGTGTGTTTCGCGCCGAACTCGAGCGTATCAATCACCAGGCGCATCGATGGCTCCGGCGGATAGATGTATTCCTTCTGCGCGATGTATTCCTTGAGAATATCGTTTTGCAGCGTGCCGGAGATTTTCTTCCAATCGGCTCCCTGCTTTTCGGCCACCGCCAGGTACATCGCCCAAATCACCGCCGCGGGGGAGTTGATCGTCATCGAAGTGGTGACGTCGGCGAGCGGGATCTTGTCGAAAAGCACTTCCATATCGGCCAGCGAACTGATCGCCACGCCGCATTTCCCCACTTCGCCTTCCGAGAGTGGGTGATCGGAGTCGTAGCCCATCAGGGCCGGCAGATCGAACGCCACGGAAAGCCCTGTCTGCCCTTGTGAGAGCAAATAGCGGAACCGCGCATTCGTGTCTTCCGCAGTTCCAAATCCCGCAAACTGCCGCATGGTCCACAGCTTGCCGCGGTACATCGTGGAGTGAATGCCGCGGGTGTAAGGAGGTTGCCCCGGGAAGCTCAGGTCGCGCTCAGCGTTCCAGCCCGCGAGATCAGCCTGCGTGTAGAGCCGCCGAATCGGATAGCTGGAGACCGTAGTGAAGTCGGCGTTGCGATCGGGCGTCTTTTGAAGAGTTGGAGTGAGCACCTTTTCTTCCCACTCGCGTTCGGCAGCCGATGGTTTGCGCACGGATTCGAAGGTTTGAGTTGGCGGCGTTTTCACGGCTTTGCTCATGGGCGCGCTCCGCAGCGATGAGGCAGCTCGCTCGATTCGCAAGCAGCTCGACACACTCATTGTAGGCTATGGGCGCAGACCCGACAAGGATGCCGTCATGTCCTGTCTCGCAGTTGTCGCTGCGAGGTAACCGATCCAGCAGCGCCCTCGGTTACTTGCCGGCTACGCCGCCGTCCGCCTCGGGCGCTCCTGGTATGTTGGGCTGGCGGTAGATTTTGCCTCTGCCCGCATCGGCCACGATAATGTGATTCACATCGAGCGTGCGCCCTACGGCCTGATCGAAGTTCACCGCCGCCTCGATCAGATTGATCTTGGCGCGCAGTTCATTGCCCTGGGCGGACGTCAAGTCGCGCGAGCGGAGCACCACTTGGTAGCTGGTGGATGAGCCAAGCTGATACTTCTTCTGCTCCGCATCGAG
>DATJWH010000019.1:0-19292 GCA_035501415.1 Candidatus Limnocylindrales bacterium
GAAATATTACAAGTCCGAAGAGGACCTGCGCGGCAAGTTCAATGCGGAAACCGGACAGGTGGACGTGTATTCGGTGCTGACGGTGGTGGAGGAAGTGACGGATCCGAAGCGCGAAATCACGCTGGCGGATGCGAAGAAGAAGGATGCAACCCTGGAGATTGGGGGAGAGATCCGCACCTCGAAGCCCACGGATGTGCTGGGACGCATCGCGGCGCAAACGGCGAAGCAGGTGATTTTGCAGAAGGTGCGCGAGGCGGAGCGCGACACGATTTATAACGAGTACCACACGCGCGCGGGGGAGTTGGTGACGGCGATTGTGAAGCGCGCGGAAGGTCCGGACCTGATCGTGGACATGGGGCGGACGGAAGCGCGTTTGCCGAAGCGCGAGCAATCGAGACTGGAAACGTACAACATTGGCGAGCGGTTGCGAGTAGTGATCAAGGCGGTGGATCGTGCGGCGAAAGGCCCGCAAGTGATTGTGTCTCGCGCGGACGCGTCGCTGGTGCAGCGATTGTTCGAGATGGAAGTGCCGGAAATTTACGACGGCACCGTGCAGATTCGCGCGGCGGCTCGCGAAGCGGGCGAACGGACGAAGGTGGCGGTGGCCAGCCGGGACAAGGATGTGGACCCGGTGGGCGCATGCGTGGGCATGAAGGGCATGCGTGTGCAATCGATCATCCGCGAACTGCGGGGCGAGAAGATCGACATCATTCCGTATAACGAAGAGACGGTGGCGTTTGCGCAGAAGGCGCTCAGTCCAGCGAAAGTGACGCGCGTACAGATTACCGATCCAGAGAACAAGAAACTGGAAGTGATCGTGGAAGATTCGCAGCTCTCCTTGGCGATCGGAAAGAAAGGCCAAAACGTTCGCCTGGCCAGCAAGCTGATCACTTGGGACATCGATATCAAGAGCGAGGAAGAGAAGCGCCGCGAGATCGAAGCGCAGATGGCGGCACTCACCGCGCCGGGCACGCCGCTTTCGGAGTTGAAGGGCGTCGGGCCGAAGACCATCGAGAAGCTCGAGGCCGCCGGAATCACGTCCATCGAGAAGCTGGCCGACATGACGCCGGAACAGCTCGTCGAAATTCCCGGCATCGGCGAGAAAATGGTCGAGAAGATTCACCAGTCGGTTGCGGCGCACTTCGAAGGGATCGAATCTCAGGCGACCGCTCCGGCGGAGGAAGCTGTCGCAGAGGGCGAGGTTGCCGTCGAACCTGCTGCTGAACCGGCGGCCGAAGCCGAAGAATCTGCCGAGGCGGCGACCGAGCAGGCCGAGGGCGAGGTTGAAGCAGCGGCTGAGGCTCAGCTCGAGGGTCAGGAAGAAGGCACCGAGGCGGCGCCGGAAAAGTCTGCGGAGGCCGCGCCGGATTCAGAATCTGAAGCAGATGGCTCGAAAGCTTCTGAGTGAAGCTGGAAGATTAGGAGCGGATGTCAGACCCCAATCAAATTCGAATCAATGAGCTGGCCCGGGAGCTGGAGATCAAGGCCAAGGTCTTGATCGACTATCTCCCGGAAATTGGCGTCACGGAAAAGAAGACGCACTCGAGCTCGCTCGATTTGGGGCACGCCGAACTGGCGCGCAGGCACTTCCGTGAAGTAGCGGCCAAGGAAGCGCAGGCTGAAGCCGACAAAGCAGCAAAGGCTGCGGCGGCGAAGGCCAAGCCGCGCCCCACCGTGGTTGCACCGCCGGCGGCTAAGCCGGCTGGCGCTCCCGCGCAAGCTCCCCCGGCTCCTGCCGCCGGTGTTCCGGCTCGGCCAGCAGCTCCGGGAGCGGCGTCACCGGCCGCCCCGAAACCAACGGTTGTGCCGCCGCGTCCAGGCGTGCCTGCAACCCCTGGCTCACCTGCTACCGTTCAGGCTGCGGCGACTCCCGCGGCTCCGCGTGTGGTGCCGCCGGCAAAGCCCGGCATCGCGCCAGGCCAACCAGCGGTGCCGCCGAGCGCGGCACGTCCGGCAGCTCCAGTTCGTCCAGCGGGCGCGCCCGCAGGGCCGGGTCAACCAGCTTCTCAGCGGCCGGCGGCAGCGGCTCCGTCGCTAGGCCCGGGACAGAGGCCTTCAGGTCCTCCCATGGGCCAGAGAATGCCAATGCGCCCGGGTGGGCCAGGGCAAGGGCAGGGCCGCCCAGCGCCAAGCGGCATGAGGCCGGCGGCGAGCCCGGGGCAGCAGCGTCCCGGCGGTCCGCAACGGCCGGGTGGTCCCCCATCCCGTTTCCCGCAGCGCCCCGGTGGTCCTCGACCCGGCGGTCCGTCAGGCGGACAGCGACCGGGAGGTCCCGGTCTTGGCGGTCTGCCGAAGGCTGAGCCCGGCAAGCCGCTGTATGCGCGAAAACCGCCAGCCAGCGCGCCGCGCGGGCGCCCCCTTATAGAGAAGCGCTTCGCGGAAGGCGAGCGCAAGCTTCATCCGGTGCGCACGCGTCCAGGCGCTGGACCAGGCGGGAGGGCCGCCACAGCCGAGCCGGTGGCTCCAGTTCAGCGCGAGCCGAGGCTCGTGACCGTCACAGAAGGAATTACCGTCCGCGACCTGGCGGAGAAGCTCGACATTCGCGCGAAGGATCTTCTGAAGACCCTGCTCGACCGCGGCGTTTTCGCCAGCATCAACCAGGCTCTCGACGTCCAGACGGCGACCACTCTGGCGGAGGCCTTCAGCGGAATCGTGCAGGTCGTCACGTTCGAAGAAGAAGTCGCGCAGGAAGAGAAGATCAAAGAGGAGCGCACGGGCAATCTGCAGCCGCGGCCTCCCGTCGTGACCGTGATGGGGCACGTCGACCACGGCAAGACCAGCCTTCTCGACGCCATCCGCGAAACCGAAGTTGCGGCCGGAGAAGCCGGAGGCATCACGCAGCACATAGGCGCCTACGAAGTGCACCTGGACGATCGCCGCATCGTTTTCATCGATACGCCGGGCCACGAGGCGTTCACGCGCATGCGGGCGCGAGGCGCGAAGGTGACGGACATCGTCGTACTGGTGGTTGGCGCGGATGACGGTGTGATGCCGCAAACGGAAGAGGCCATCTCACACGCGAAAGCCGCGAACGTGAAGATCATCGTGGCGATCAACAAGATCGATAAGCCGGATGCGCAGCCCGAGCGCGTCAAGCGCCAACTGGCTGACCGCGGCCTGATGCCCGAAGAGTGGGGCGGCGATACGGTGATGGTGGAGGTCTCGGCGAAGACCAAGAAAAATATTCCGCGCCTTCTTGAGATGATCCTGCTCGTTGCCGATCTCGCCGAACTCAAGGCTGATCCGGAGGCGCCGGCGAGCGGCACGGTGCTCGAATCGCGCGTGGATAAGGGGCGCGGCCCGGTTGCCACGGTGCTCGTTCAGAACGGCACGCTGCACGTCGGCGATGTTTTCATCGTCGGCGCGGTCTATGGAAAAGTTCGCGCTCTCTTCGATGATCGCGCGCAGCCCATTAAGCTGGCCGCTCCGTCGACGCCCGTCGAGGTGCTGGGCCTTCAGGGTGTCCCGGAAGCGGGCGACCAGTTCCAGGTGGCGGATGAAGCCAGGGCGCGCCACATCGTCGAGTACCGCCAGGCCAAGCAGCGCGAGGCCTCGCTGGCGAAGACAGCTTCTTCGGGTCGCTTGACGCTCGATCAGCTGCACGAGCAGCTCAGGGCCGGCGAAGTGAAGGAATTGCCTGTCGTCATCAAGGCGGACGTGCAGGGTTCCGTCGAAGTTCTAAGCGAAATGCTGCCGAAGCTCTCGAATGACGAAGTGAAGGTGAAGGTGATTCACGCGAGCGTCGGCGCCGTGACGGAAACGGACGTGCTGCTCGCCTCCGCGTCCAACGCCATCATTGTTGCGTTCAACGTACGGCCGGAGCGCAAGGCGACGGATCTTGCACAGCGCGAAAATGTCGACGTCCGCCTGCACACCATCATTTACGAGCTGCTCGACGAGCTGAAGAAGGCGGTCGCGGGCCTGCTGGCGCCGGTAATCAAGGAAACGTATCTCGGCCGCGCGGAAGTGCGCGACACGTTCCGCGTGAAAGGCGCCGGCGTGATCGCAGGCTGCTCGGTGCAGGATGGAATCGTGAAGCGCGACGCGGATGTGCGCGTCCTGCGCGACAACGTGGTGATCTATACGGGCCGCGTGTCGTCGCTGCGCCGCTTCAAGGAAGACGTCAACGAAGTCCGCGCGGGCTTCGAGTGCGGCGTAGGCGTCTCCAATTTCAACGACGTCAAGGTCGGCGACGTCCTCGAATGCTTCAAGATGGAAAAGACGGTGCCCGCCGAGGGCGGAGCCCCGGATCGCGGCCGGGCCGCGGACGGCGGGGACGCGCGTCGCAGCGGTTGAGGCTCTTTCGTCTCGTCATCATCGCTGTGCAGTGAGAGCTGAAATGCCAATTGGGCTCCTCACGCTGGAAATCCACATCCCCGATGCGCGGTCTCTGAAAGACAAGCGGCAGGTGCTGCGCAGCTTGAAAGATCGCCTTCGCGCCCATTTCAACGTAGCGGTTGCCGAGTTGGAGCACCAGGAATTGTGGCAGCGCTCCCGCGTCGGCGTGGTAAGCATTTCGGGCGACGGCAAACATCTGGAGGAATCGCTCGAAGCGATTGCTGCCGAGTCCGAGCGCATTCTCGGGCGCGACCTGGTGTCGCGCGATATCGCCTATTTCGAGGACACAGAGTCATGACGGTTGGTGGGCATCGATCGGAGCGCGTGGCCGAAGAGATTCGCCACGAGGTGGGCCTGATGCTCGCGGGTGAACTCAAGGACCCGCGTCTCGCTGTTCCGCTCGACATCACGGAGGTTCGCCTCACGCCCGACCTTCGCACGGTCCGCGTCTACGTGCGTCTCGAAGGCGACGACCTGGAGCGCAACGCCGCTCTCGACGGACTGAAAGCCGCCTCCGGATACATTCGCCATGAACTCGTCGAGCGCCTGCAGTTGCGGCGCGCTCCCGAGGTTCTCTTCAACCTCGACGAATCCGAGAACTACGGAAAACACATCGACGATCTCCTCCGCAAAGCGAAAGGGCCGGAGGGCAAATAAGCCATTCGCGCCTTCCACGGCCGCTTGGCTCTCTTCTCATGTCCAGTACCCCACAACCTGCTCCTCTCGACGGCATCCTCGTCGTCGATAAGCCGCGCGGCAAGACGTCGCACGACATCGTCGAGAGCGTGCGGCGGCTGGCGGGCTTCCGCCAGATCGGCCACCTGGGCACACTCGACCCGCTCGCGACCGGCGTCCTCGTTCTCGCTCTGGGACGGGCCACGCGCCTCGCGCGCTTCTACTCCGGGCGCAGAAAGCGATATGCCTGTGCGGTTCGGTTCGGGTTCGCGACGGATAGCTACGACGCCGATGGTCAGCCTGCAGGGCCCGATTCGGCTCCCCCACTCGACGCCGCCGAAATTGCGGCGCTCGCCTCGAAATTCGTCGGCAGGACTCAACAGGTGCCGCCGCCATTTTCCGCGAAGAAGATTCACGGGCGTCCCGCGCACGAGCTGGCCCGCAAGCATAAGCCGGTTTCGCTGGAGCCTGTTGAGGTCGAGGTCTACGACTTTTCTCTCACTGGAATCGAAGGTCCGGTCGCGCGCTTCAACGTCGAATGCGGCGCCGGAACCTATATCCGTTCGCTCGCTCATGAGCTCGGCAAGCTGCAAGGCGCGGGAGCGCATCTTTCTGAAATCCAGCGCACCGCCGTCGGAGAATTCAGCCTCGACCAGGCCGTACCGCTCGCCGAACTCGACCAGGACGCCCGTGCCGACAAGCTTGCGGAGCGCGTAATCCCTCTCGAGCGCATGCTTCTCGAACTGCCTTGCGCCACCGTGCTGCCAATCGTTGAAAAGCGCGTTCGCCACGGCGCCAAATTCAATTTGCCCCTGGCGCAGATTCAGCCGGGCCGCGGCACTGCCGGACAGATGAGCCCCGAGAACCTGGATTCGGGCGACTGGAAGCCGAGCCGCCTTCGCGTCTTCAATCAGCAGGGACACCTGATTGCGGTTGCTGAAGCGGTGGTGCTTCGCACGTACCAGCCTGTCGTCGTGCTCGAAACTTCGCCGTAAAATTCAGGGGGTTCACGCCGGGAGGCGGGGTTGCGGGAGCCTACTTGCCTACTACTGCTGCTCGTCCGGGCGAGGCGGCAGCTCTGGCTGTGGCTGCAATCCGCGCTCAAACCGGCCGCTGGGCGTGAAGCCGGCCGTGGGGACATTGCGCCCGGCAAATATGATGTGATCTTTCCGCGGCGCAAGCGCAACCATGCGTGGCGTAATCAGGATTATCAACTGCGTGTCCTGTTGCTGCACATTCGTGTTTCCGCCGATGACTCCGGCGCCCGGCAATTCGCCGATTCCGGGCAGCCCCGCCACCGTCCGCGTCACTGAAGGCTCCATAATCCCCGCGAGCATTGTGGTCTGGTTTTCCTTCAGACGCACCGTTTGATCCAGGCTGCTGTTGTTGATCACCGGAATCGAATTGAAACTTTGCCCCGCCAGGCTGGAGATCTCGAGATGCAGTTGCAACGTCACGTCGTCGTCCGGATGAATTCGCGGTGTCGCCTTCATCTTCAACCCGAGGTCGATATACTCGGCGTTCGGGAACTGCGTTCCTTCGCCGCCCGTCGAGCTGCTCGAAGAGCTGATCGAATTCAGGATCACCGAAATGGTGTTCGATGAGTTGTTCGCCACCGCTCCGTCCGGCCTCCCATCGCCGTTGAAGTCCGCCGTGACCACCGACAATGGGTTGTCGCCCACCGATAGTTCGTAGTTTGCGTTGAACGTGCCGCCGGTCAGGCCGAAGAGAAGCGAAATCGTATTGCTCGTCGAGTCCGTGACCGCCAGATCCTGAATTCCGTCGAGATTGTAATCGGCGACGGCGATGGAGGTCGGTCCCGCACCGGCCCCGTAATCCGTCCGGGTGCCGAACGTTCCGTCCGGCGTGGCGTTGGTGGTCTGGCCAAAGAGGATGGACACCGTGTCGTCCGTGTTGTTCGCCACCGCAAGGTCCAGTACGCCGTCGCCGTTGAAATCCCCCGTGGCGACCGCAACGGGTCCGGCGCCGGTCGCGTTCGACGCAAGGGCCGTGAAGGTCCGGTTCGCGTTCCCGAGGAAAATCGAAACTGTGTTGTCGCTCTGATTCGTCACGGCGAGGTCGTTGCGGCCGTCCACATTGAAATCTGCCGTAGCCAGCCCGGTTGGCGCGTGCCCGGCGCCGAGCAAAACCGGCACAGCGAAGGTTCCGTCGCCGTTCCCGAAGAAAACGGAAATCGTATTGTCGGCCTGATTCGCCACTGCGAGATCGAGCTTCCCATCGCCGTCAAAGTCTCCCGCCACCACAGACACGGGCACGGCGCCCGTGGGCAGATCCACTTTCGGCTGAAACGTGCCGTCGCCGTTGCCCGCAAGATACGAAATCGTATTCGCGCCCTTGTTCACCACGACGAGATCGACGTTCGTGCTCGTGTCGTTGAACACTCCGGTTGCCAGCGCCGAGGGCCCCACTCCCGTTGCGTATGTGACCGGCGTTACGAACGTCCCGTCGCCGTTGCCGAGGAACACCGAAACCGTGTTGTCCGCATGATTGGAGACAATCAGGTCCTGTATCGCGTTGTTCCTGAGGCTCGCAGCCGTCACGAATGCAGGCGCGTTTCCCGTCGTCAGGCTCGAGATCGGGAAGTTCTGCGTGCTGATCGCGGTTGTCGAAACGTTCGACGTCAGGCTCGACGAGTACTGCGCCAGCGAAACGGGAAACCGCTCCCCGGCAAAGAACGTGGCCGGCTGCCCGTCTTCCGCCCGCAGCAGGATGCGCCGCCCCTGCTTTACCAGCGACAGCATGGAGCCCAGGTTGGCAGTTACGCCGGGCAGTGTCGTAAGAAATGTCGACTTGCCTCCTCCAAACGCAACCACGGGCGGCAGCAGCGTATTCGGGTCGAGTTGACCCGACGCAATCTCCGACGCAATCTGGTCCGGCGTCAGGCCCGAAAGCGCCGACGGCGTTCCGAAGAGCTGCTCGAGCACGCCCACCAGGCCCGCCAGAGAACTTGCCTCCGATAATTGCTGGCTCGCGATCGAGTAAACCGTCGCCGTCTGCGGCGGCGTGATTCCTATTTGCCGCGCGTAGTTGCGGTCGACTTCGAGAATCTCCACCTCGAGTACCAGCTCGCCCACCGGCCTTTCCAGGGTCTCGATCAGGTCGCGCGCCACCTGGACGCCGCGCGGCGATGCGCGGACGGTGATCGTGCGTGCCGGGACATTCAGCTGCGCATGCGTGACCTCGCCCACCTCTCGCACCATGCGGAACAGCTCGGTCATGTCCTCGGGCGTCGCGGAGGCCGGAAGCGGAATCGTTTGCACGATCAGGTTTTCGTAAGAGCGGCGTTTTTCCTCCGTATCCTGCGCCACGAAAAAAAGCTTCGTCGTTAGCGGCTGCCAGAACGTCTTCGTCATGAGGCCCATGAGATCCATCACGTGCAGAAAGTCCACCGAATTCACCTGGAGCCGAACCTCCCGCGAACTCAGATCGGCATCGAATGCCACGTCCACTCCAAATCGTCGCGCGATCTCCTGGTACGCGCCGCGCATGTCGCCGTGATAATCGAAATTCTGCGTCCCCGGTTTGTAGTCCAGACGAATCCCGCCAAGCAGCTGGGGCTCCTTCCTTGTTTCGTCATTTCGCGCAGGCTCGAGCGCCATCAACTGCGAAAGCCGCTCCTCGATCACCGAATCCGAAGGATCCAGGTAATGCGCGTCCAGCAATTCCTTCCGCGCCTGCACCAGCTCGCCCGACACGGCATCCTTCTCCGCCTCGTCCACCTTCGCCTGGATGAGTCGCGCCTTCACGACCTCGCGCCTCAGAGCGTAGTCACGCTCCCCGGGCGCTTTTTGAGCCGCATCCGCGTAAGCCGCGTAAGCGGCCGCCCAATCCTGACGCTTTTCGGCATCCAGGCCTTGCCGGTAGGCTTCTTTCGCGGCTTTGCGGTCTGGCTTCACCTGGGCCGGCGCATCCTGCGGGGATGCCGCACCCTGCGAACCGCTGCCGGGCGCGGAGGCGGTCTGCTGCCTCGGTGGAGTGGCCCATGCGGACGCCACGGCCATGGCCGCTCCGAACGCTGCGGCACAGCGAATCAGCCGGTATTTCCCCGTCCGTCGCATCTTGTTTTAGACGCTCATTCTACAGGGAATGTCTTCCGCGATGCCCAAAACAGTTGCTTGGAAACGCCTTCAGTTACTTGATTTTACGGGACGACAAGGCTACACTCGATTCTTCAGTTGAAACTCGTTTTCAACTGGCTAAGCGACCCTATTATGCTCTCTGCTCTTCTTGTCGCTCTTCGCGAAGGTGTCGAGGCCGCGCTCGTCGTCGGCATCGTGCTCGTCTATCTGAACCGCACCGGCCGCCGCGCCCTTGCCTCCTACGTTTGGGGCGGCGTAGCCCTCGCGGTCGCCTCCAGCATCGCCGCGGCCGTCCTTCTCGACCGGCTTCGCATCAGCGAAGACGGTTTCGAGGGCCTGCTGATGCTCGTCGCCGCCGTTCTCGTGGTCACCATGATCATCTGGATGAACCGCGTCGCGCGAAGCCTTCGGAAGAACATCGAGCAGCGCATCGAATCCTACGCCCAAAAATCCACTCGCGCCGCCGGATGGGGAATCGGCGCGTTCGTCTTCCTGATGGTTGTGCGCGAAGGCGCGGAGTTGGTCCTGATTCTTCGCGCCGTCGAGCTTTCGAGCGCCGGCATGCAGGTCTGGATCGGCACTGGGCTGGGAGTCGCGCTGGCAGTCGCGGTGGGCATTTTCTTTTTCCAGGGCACGCTGAAGATTCCGTTGCACCGGTTCTTCTCCGCCACCAGCGTCATCCTGATCGTGGTGGCCTTCCAGCTTGCGCTCACTGGCGTTCACGAATTGAGTGAAGCCATGTGGATCTGGTCGAGTCGCCGTGAGATGGCGACTGTCGGTCCCATCGTGCGCAACGAATTCTTTTTCTTCGTCGTGATTCTCGGGGTTGCCGCGCTGGTTGTTCTCCGCGAATGGTTCAGCGCGAAGCGTCCTGTTGCGGACGTGGCGATGAATCCGGCCGAGCGCCGCATGCGCGAATGGGAATTCCGCCGGCAGCGCCGCTGGAGCTTCGCGGCGGCGATTCTGTGCATTCTCGTCGTCCTCTCGCTTGCGGCTGAATTCGTCTACGCGCGTGCCCTGAATGCGCCGTCGCCCGCGAAGATGCTTGTCGCGCAGAACGGCGAAGTCCGCATCCCGCTTTCGCAGCTCACCGATTCGAGCCTCCATTTCTATACGGCGGACGTCGACAACGCGGTCATCCGCTTCCTCGTGATTCACCGGCTCAACGGCGACTACGCCACGGCCCTCGACGCCTGCCAGATTTGCGGGCGCCAGGGCTACCGGCAGGAGGGCCAGAACGTCGTGTGCCGCAATTGTGGCGCGGCGATTTACATTCCTTCGATTGGGCAGGCCGGCGGGTGCAATCCCATACCCGTGAAATCGCACGTCGAGGCAGGAGAAGTGATCGTCGATCTTTCCGCGCTCGCCCAGGCGAACTCCGAGATTCGAGGCGACTGAACATGTTCGTTCGGCTCGTCAGGGAATCCTTCATCCGCAATCCTCGCCGCAAGCTGCTGACGGCCGCGGCGCTGATGATCGGTATGGCTGTCGCCACGGCCACTCTTACTGTCGCGCTCGAAGTGGGCGACCGCCTCGCCCGCGAGTTTCGCGATCTGGGCGCGAACCTCGTCGTCACGCCGCAGTCGGATACGCTGCCCGTCGAAATCGGCGGCGTCGATTATCGCCCTGTCGATGAAGGCGCTTACCTTCGCGAGGACGATCTCGGCAAGCTGAAGACGATTTTCTGGCGCCACAACATTTTGGGCTTCACTCCTTTCCTCGATGTCCCGGCGCAGATCGTGCCTGCCGATGGCGCGAAGCCAGTTGGCGTCACGCTCGTCGGAACCTGGTTTGCGCATGAAGTTCCGGTTCCCGACGGCACGCAATTCAAGACGGGCGCCGCTTCAACGCATCCATGGTGGACGGTTCGCGGCCGCTGGTTCAGCGAGGGAGCGGACGAATGCCTCGTCGGCGAGGCGCTCGCGCGAACATTTCCCGGCGGCCTCACTATCGGCCAGACCATTGATCTCGACCCACTGCAAGCCGCCTCGGCCCTCGATGGCGCGGCAAAGCCGGAGCGCCTCACTGTTACAGGAATCGTTTCCACGGGCGGCGCCGAGGACAACGCAATCATCACGCCGCTCTCCATCGCGCAGCGGCTCTCGAATCATCCGGGCCAGTTCCGCCAACTGTTTGTCAGCGCTCTCACGAAGCCGGCCGACGCGCTTTCCGAGCGCAATCCTTCCACCATGACTCCGGCCGAGCACGACCGCTGGTTCTGCTCGCCCTACATTTCGTCGATCGCGTACCAGATCAACCAGGTCCTTCCGGGCACGGAGGTTCGCGCGATCCGCCGCGTGGCGGAGACGGAGGGCCGCATTCTGGATCGCGTGAGCACGCTTCTCTGGATCGTCACGCTCGGCGCTCTTATCGCGGCCGGGCTCGCCGTTGCCGCCACTTCCGCGACGACGATCCTCGAGCGCCGCGGCGAAATCGGCATCATGAAAGCGATTGGCGCCGCGAACCTGACTGTCGCGGGGATCTTTCTGACGGAGCAGTTGATTCTCGCAGTCGCGGGCGGAGCCGTCGGATTTTTCCTGGGTCTGGCGCTCGCTCGCGTTCTCGGAACCAGCATTTTTGGCAGCCCGGCCGAGCCGCGTCTTGTTCTCCTGCCCGTGGTTCTGGCCATCGCCATCGGAGTAGCGATTTTTGGCAGCCTGGTTCCTCTTCGGCGCGCCGCACATTTTGATCCCGCGCCCATCCTGCGAGGCGAATGATGTTCCGGCGATTGCTTTGGAAACTGGTGCGCGGCAGCCGCGGGCGTCTCGCGGTGGCGATGGTCGGCCTTATCAGCGGCGCCGCCGTGATTTCGGCGTTGCTGAATCTGCAGCTCGACATCCAGGGCAAGCTCACGCAGGAGTTTCGCTCGCTTGGTGCGAACGTGGTGATCGCGCCGCACGCGGCTGTGCCTGCGCTGGACGCGGGCGCGTCCACGCCCGTCCTCATGAATCAGGCGGATCTCGCCGAAAAAATCAAGCAAGCCGCGGGGCCGGGCGTCACCGCCGTCGTGCCGTTTCTCTACATCGTGGCGCGGACTGCCGGCGCTCCCGTTGTCACCGCGGGAACGGATCTCCAATCCCTCGCCACGCTTCAGCCGGCGTGGAAGATCGACGGCCGGTGGTCGATGGACGAGAGCGCGGCTCCCTCCTGCGTTGTCGGCCGTAACGCTGCGGACCACCTGCACGCTTCGCCGGACAGCCTCGTCGCCTTGGAATACGAAGGCCGGCCGCAAAGCTGCACGGTTTCGGGCGTGCTCGATACAGGTGGGCCGGAAGATAACCAAATCTTTATCGACCTCGCCGTCGTGCAACGATTCGCCGAACTCCCGGGCGGAGTGAGCCTCGTCGAGCTGAACGCAAGCGGCGCTGCAAGCGACGTTTCGGCTGCCGTGAATCGCCTCCAGGCAGCATTCCCGGATTTCGACGTGCATCCCATTCGCCAGGTCACCGCCGCAGAGGGCGATCTGCTCGGGCGCATCCGCCTGCTCATAGCCGCAACCGTTTTGCTGATTCTCGTGTTGACCTCGCTCTGCGTTCTTGCGACCATGGCCGCCCTTGCCATGGAGCGACGCGAGGACGTCGGCTTGATGAAGGCGCTCGGAGGCTCCATCTCGCGCGTTGTGGGATTATTTCTCGCCGAAGTGGGCGTCCTCGGCGCCGTGGGCGGCCTTCTCGGATGCCTGGCCGGTGTCGCGCTCTCGCGCTGGATGGGCCAGCGAGTTTTTTCGACCGCGATTTCGCCGCGCTGGCAGGTGTTTCCGCTCACCGTGGGCCTGATGATCCTGGTAGCTCTTGCGGGCGCGCTGCCGCTGCGCTTGCTCGGAAGGGTGAAGCCCGCCGTGATTCTGCGAGGAGAATAGAGAACTTTGGCCCCGCTCGTCCAAATCGCCAATCTTCGCAAGCAGTTCGGCGAAGTGCGCGCGCTCGACGGCGTTTCCTTCAATGTCGAAGAGGGCGAGTGGATCGCCATCATGGGGCCTTCGGGCTCGGGCAAGACTTCGCTCATCAATATTCTTGGGGGCCTCGATTCGCCGACGTCCGGTACGGCCATCGTCGATTCGGTCGACGTAGGAAGGCTCGACGAAGTGGGACTCACCCGCTTTCGCGCCGAGAAAATCGGCTTCATCTTTCAGCAGTTTCATCTGGTCCCCTATCTGACCGCGCTCGAAAACGTGATGCTGGCTCAATATTTTCACAGCACGACGAACGAGGACGAGGCTCGCGAAGCCCTCGCTCGAGTGGCGCTCGCGGACCGCATCAATCATCTTCCCGCGCAGCTTTCGGGCGGTGAGCAGCAGCGCGTGGCTGTGGCGCGTGCGCTGATCAATCACCCGAAACTCATCCTTGCCGACGAGCCCACCGGCAATCTCGACGAAGCCAACGAAGAGACCGTCATCCGTCTTTTTGAAGAACTGCATGCCGACGGGCACACGATCCTGATGGTCACGCACGATCCCTCGATTGGGCGGCTGGCCGACCGGCGCATCGAACTTGCTCACGGAAAACTCGCGGGCATTGTCACGTTCTCCGCCGAAGAGGAGGCGCGCTTCGATCATCTCCTCGAGCAGATGTGGGTGTGCGGCGAGCGCGGCGTCGATCCGGAACTCGACTGCGTTCCGCCGAAATCGGCGCAGGACCCCGCGGGGCTCGTCGCCCGTCTGCGCGACCTCGGCCTGCTCGAACTCCGCAACAGCCACGTGGCCCTGACGCCGCGAGGCGAAAACCGCGCCCGCGACATCGTCCGGCGCCGCCGGCTCGCGGAGCGGCTACTCACCGACACGTTCGCCATCGAAGAAGCGGAAGCCAATTCGGATGCCTGCAAGTTCGAGCACATCATCAGCCCCGAACTCGATCAGCGCATCTGCACGTTCCTGGGCCATCCGAAAACCTGCCCGCACGGCAATCCCATTCCTTCGGGTCCTTGCTGCCCGCGGAAATAAAATTCCAATGCCCATTCCCATCGATATCCGCAAGCGGCCCGCCAGCGTCAAAGTGCTCGTTTCGACGGGCGAAGGCGTCGAAATCACGTGGTCGGATGGCCACGTGAGCCGCTACGATTTTCCGTACCTTCGCGACCATTGCCCCTGCGCCCTCTGCAACGACGAGCGCCAGAAGAAGGACAAGTTTGCCTCCTCGGCCGCCGGCGGCGCTTCGGAGCTGCCGATGTTTAAGCCGCGCGTGAAGGCCAAGTCGGCGAATGCGGTAGGCAACTACGCCGTGCAAATCGAGTTCACCGACGGCCACGCCACGGGCATCTTCAGCTTCGAACACCTGCGCGAAATCTGCCCCTGTGAAGAGTGCGCTCGCGCGTTCCGCCAGGCCTCGGCATAAGGTCCCCCCGTTGTAACCTACTGTGTCTCTTCTCCTTCCTCGCCTTTCCTTCGTCTCCGTTTCAACGTATAGTTCTGCCCCGTGCTCCTTTAGCGTATGGCTTCCAATTTCACGGGATCTTCGTCCAGCCAAGGTTCGTCTCGCCCCGTCGTAAAAGTCCTCGTGGCCACCACGGCCATGCTGGCTTTCATCTCGTTCTGGCGCGCGGCGGCGATCGTCCTCAACGACCTTGCCTCGTCGGCCTACTACGCGGGCGGCGAGGCGGAGCAATTCATCGGGAAGACGGCCCCGTGGTTCATCCTCGGCATCATGCTGTTCTCGTACGCGGTGCGTGCGATTTACGTCGAGAGCTGCAGCATGTTCGTGCGCGGCGGCGTCTACCGGGTGGTGAAGGAGGCGCTGGGCGGGAACCTGGCGAAATTCTCGGTTTCGGCGCTGATGTTCGACTACGTTCTCACCGGGCCGATCAGCGGCGTGTCCGCCGGGCAGTACCTGGTGGGCGTGATCAACGAGCTGCTGGTGTTCGCTCACATCAATCTGCAATTGAACGTGAATTCCACAGCCGCCGCGATCGCCATCTTCATCACGCTGTACTTCTGGTGGCAAAACATCAAAGGCGTGCCCGAATCGGCCAGCAAGGCGCTGCGCATCATGCAGTTCACCACGCTGATGGTGGTGATGCTGATTGCGTGGTGCTGCTACACGATGTGGGTCCGCGGCGCGCAGTTGCCGCCTTTTCCTCATCCTTCGAACATGAAGCTGGACCATCTGTCCCTCGGCTGGCTCGACCGCTGGCAGTGGGCGCATACGCTGACGGTGATTGCGATTCTGGTCGGCCTGGGACATTCGGTGCTGGCCATGAGCGGCGAGGAATCGCTCGCCCAGGTCTACCGCGAAATCGAGCATCCCAAGCTGAAAAATCTGAAAAAGGCCGGCCTCGTAATTTTCATTTACAGCCTCGTTTTCACCTCGCTGGTTTCATTCTTCGCGGTGATGATCATCCCCGACGGCCAGCGGCATCAGTACACCGAGAACCTGATCGGCGGCCTGGCGATGCATCTGGTCGGGAGTTTCTCGGCGCGGCTGGCGTTCCACGTGTTCGTGGTGGTGGTGGGGACGCTGATCCTGGCCGGCGCCGTGAACACCGCGATCGTGGGCTCGAACGGAGTGCTGAACCGCGTCTCCGAGGATGGCGTGCTGACGGACTGGTTCCGGCATCCGCATCCCCGGTTCGGCACCACCCACCGCATCATCAACATGATCGTCTTGCTGCAGATTGTGACGATCCTGGCGAGCCGCGGCGACGTGACGTTCCTCGGCAACCTGTACGCCTTCGGCGTGATCTGGAGCTTTTCGATGAAGGGCATTGCGGTCCTGGTCCTGCGCTATACGCATCCGCAGGACCGCGAGTACCGCGTGCCGTTCAACCCGGTGATTTTCGGCAAAGAGATACCGATCGGCCTCGGGCTGATTACGCTGACGCTGCTCTCGATCGCGATCGTCAACCTCTTCACGAAGCCGGAAGCGACGATCGCAGGCCTGACGTTCTCCGTTATGCTTTTCACCATTTTCGAGATTTCGGAGCGGCGCGTTCACAGGCGCCAGGCGGGTTCGGCGCACGTCGAGCTGGATCAATTCAATCTGGCGCAGGAAGGCGAGCTCACACCCGAAACAGTGGGCGTGCGCCCGGGCAACATCCTGGTGCCGGTGAGCAACTACTACGCGCTGTATCATCTCGAATCCGTCCTGCGGCGGGTTCGCAGCCACGACGCGGAAGTCGTGGTGCTGCACATTCGACTGTTGCGGCGCGCTGCGTCCGGCGAGTACGACCTGGCGCCCGACCAGCTCTTCAGCACCATCGAGCAACTGCTCTTCACGAAGGTGCTGGCGATCGCCGAGAAGGAAGGCAAGCCCGTCCGGCTGGCGGTTGCGGCGGCGAACGATCTGTGGGAAGGCATCCTGCGGGCGTCGGTGAACCTGCAATCGAGCACGATCGTGGCCGGGAGCTCGTCGAAAATGCCGGTGACGGAGCAGGCGCGGGACATCGGGCTGGCCTGGGAGCGCATGCCGGAGCCGAAGCCCCGAGTGACGCTCGAGATTTTCACGTCGTCCGGCCAGGAACAAATTTTTTATCTTGGGCCGCACGCGCCGCGGCTGACGCCGAAGGAAATCGACCTGCTGCACAAATTGTGGCTGGAATTGAGCGAAAAAGTGCCGGGAATCGAGCTGCATCACCACGATATTGTCCATTTCGCGCTGGATGAGGTGGAGCGGGAGATCGCGCAGGGCCAGGGCAACGACGTGGTCGAGCGCCTGCGGCAGCACCTGAAGGCGATCGAGACCCGCCGCCTCAACCCCTAGCAACCCGGGAACAGTCGCCGAAATCCCTGCCGCCTAGCAATGGCTTGTTGAGCGCCAAAGGTGCGGCAGAGTGTGGCCCGTGGCGTGAGCCGCGGGAACACAGGGCACCGAAGCCTCCAGCCCCTTTCAGGGGCGACAGAGACGGCCGAGTGGCCCAGCCTTTGACTTAGAATTTTCGGGTGCCGCGTCCTTTGCGTTGTTTGCAAAGGGTGCGCTGCTGTTGCCGTTGCCCTTGAAGTCTGGGCCCTCGGTACGGTGCAGCCGTCGACTATCCCTAACCAGTGTTAGAAGATGAAGAGCGCGTAACTAAGGAGGATTTCCATCAGGGTCACGAAGAAGCATCTAGGCCTCATTGCTGGCGGCACCGCGCTGCTCGCGTTGGCATACCTATTCCTCGCTTACATCGGTGTCGTCCCTAGGCCATCCACGTGCAGTTCAGAAACAAGGGCGACAGTAGCGGGCGTTTTGGGCAGTGATTTTCAAATCGTCTATACAAACTGTGATGCTCTCGCGAAAGAGGAATTCGTGAGCGTGTACGTCTCGAAGGCAGAAGGAAACAGGAACCCGCTTCTCGCATTGCTGGGCAAGAGGACGCTTCTCTTTCGATACGACCCGGAATCGTCGAACAGCCCTCTGCCTGTCGTAACGGCCTCTGGGCCAGACAGAGTATTGATTTCGATCTCGAGGGTCTCTTCGATTTTCCTGCAGAGGAGAAGCTGGGATCAACTCTCCGTAAACTACAACATAGGGCATATCGACTATCCCCAACCTAGCTCGTCACAGCAACCGCATTAGAAGAATCGGTTTCCGACAGTCAACCATCGGTACCGTTTTCCGCCGGGTGCCCCAGGAGTTTTGGTCTTGGCTAGATCAAATCCGCAAGCCTCCACCGAAGAATTCACCTCGGTCAACAAATCCCCCCGGCGGGTGCCCCATCGTTCGTGATTTTTCGAACGGTGGGTCTGTTGAATTTTCCCTGGGGTGGAAGCCTCCCACTTCGGTGGGAGGAGCAGCGTTTCACCGCTGCGAAAGCGAACCCGCGCGAAGCGCGTACCTTGCTGCGCGTCGTTTGCGTCCCGTGTGCCCAGCGGGACCGCAGGCCGTCGCGTAGGACGCACGTCCGCGGCGACACCGCTTCCTCCGCTCCTCAGAATCGACTAGTATGCGGAAGACATGCTCGGCAGCTCGCGCGCGATTGTCCAGTCCGGAGGCACTTCGCCCTGCTACGACGCCGATTTCCTCCCCTTCGACAAAGAACTCGCGGTCACCAACACGCAGGAAACGCGCTGCCGGTACCCGCGGTTCCCGGTCCCCTCGGCGATCCGCGGAAGAAGGATGACGCTGCACACGTTGATCCTATGGTATCCGCAAACCCAGCTCTCAAGGACCAACTCGCAACAGTCGTAATTCAGTGGCATGTTCATCCATCCGGTTCGATTACCGAAGTAACGGCTTCTCCTATTCAGTTTCTTCTTTCGTCCAGTCTCCGTCTCCCACGGACTTGCGCAAGGCGAACTTCCCAATCAACATCGTCGTGGGTGCCGGGGACAAGCGTGTCTACTTCTACAACCATCAGGGCGTCATCGGAAAACCGATGAAGCTGAAAGATTTTCTGAGGCAATGAAATGAACATACCGAGGAAGCTTGTAGGTATTGGAATGTTGCTGATGTTGTTGCTCCCCGTAGTTGCCCAGGAAAAAGCTACCATCATAAGCCTAGCGGTAAGACACGACGGAAAGGAAGAGCGCCCTCCTGATTACGTCACGCTCAGTTTCGACAGACATTCCGCAACCATACCTGTTCGAGAGGGCAGATTTAAGATCCCTCCGGAATTTGTGAGTGCGCAGAAGGTTACGTTTGCCGCCGACATAGAAAGCGATCGCATTCTTATCCCTGATCTTCCCGCTACGCGATTTGCGGCGCGGGATTGGACACTTCTCCTCGCCGAGCGACGCTACGACGAAGGCTATCAATGGGCTGTTCCTAAGGGAGCCGCAATTCGGCGGTCGTGCATCCTTGTCTTCGAATCCACGGATACCGACCCCGGCACCTTTTCGTTCTATCCAGGCTGCCGAACCAAGCATAAATGAGGACCACGCGGGTGGCCGCGCCTCTGCCGGGTGCCCTAGGGGTTTTGCTCTTGGCTAGATCGAACCCGCAAGCCACTCCCACGCAACTCACCTCGCTCAATGAATCCCCCCGCGGGGTGCCCCATCGTTCGAGATTTTCGAACGGTGGGTCTGTTGAATTTTTCCTGGGGTGGAAGCCTCCCACTTCAGTGGGAGGAGCAGCGCTTTCGCCGCTGCGAGAACGAATCCGCGCGCAGCGCAACCCTGGCGTGCTGTCCGGCCTGAGCCCGCGTAGCGGGCGAGAAGAACGTAGCCCGTGGGCGTGAGCCCCGGGTCGGCGAATTCTCATTTTCCGTTTAGCCCGCCTGGCGGGCGACAGAAGTCGTTTCCACAGAGGAAGCCACGTCCCCATCGGCACC
>DATJWH010000020.1:0-68931 GCA_035501415.1 Candidatus Limnocylindrales bacterium
AGCGCTGCTCCGCCTCGAACAGCAAGGCTGGATTTCCGCCGAGTGGGGCACCTCCGAGAACAACCGGCGGGCGCGTTACTACTCCATCACCCGCTCCGGCAAGAAGCAGCTGGTCACCGAACGCGCCAACTGGAGCCGCATGTCCGGCGCGATCGAGCGATTGCTCGAAGGCGGAGCATAATGCGACCCTTCCTGGTCCGACTCGCCAGCCTCTTCCGCCGCCGCGCGCTCGATCGTCAGTTGGAGGAGGAACTGCGCTTCCACCTCGAAATGGAAGTCGAGACCCAGCGCCGCCGCGGCATGAACGCCCATGACGCCGATCTGGCCGCCCGCCGCGAGTTCGGCGGCGTCGCGCAGACTGCGGAGACTTATCGCGATCGGCGCGGCGTACCCATGCTCGAATTGCTGATTCGCGATTTCCTCTACGGGGTTCGCACGCTGCGCCGCAGTCCAGGCTTCACCGCCATCGCGGTGATCTCCCTCGCTCTCGGCATCGGCGCCAACACCGCCATCTTCAGCATGGTGAGCGGCGCTCTCATGCGCGCTCTCCCTGTCGCCGACGCGCCAAGCCTCGTCCTCCTCACATGGACCTCTCACCACTCCCCCAAGCACTTGAGTTGGAGTTCCTACGGCGATTGCCAGAACGAGGAATCCCCCGCCACGGTCGGCTGCGCCTTCTCGCAGCCCATGTTCAATGACGTTCGCACCCGCACCAGCGTCTTCTCCGGCATGGCCGCCTTCGCCCGCGGCGATGGCGCCGATCTCAGCGGCAATGGCGACGCCACCCGAATCGACAGCCCCGCCTACGTCTCCGGCGACTTCTTCCAAACTCTCGGAATCCATCCTTTCGCCGGCCGCCTCATTTCCTCCGCCGACGACGCCGTCACCGCCTCTCCCGTCTGCGTCCTCAGCTACAACTACTGGCGCTCCAATTTCGGCGGCTCGCCCTCCGCCATAGGGAAGACCATCTCTCTCAACAAGTCTCCCTTCACCATCATCGGCATCGTCGAACCCAAATTTGACGCCCTCTCTCCCGGCAACACCGCCGAAATCTGGCTCCCGCTCGCTGACGCCCGTCGCGTCGAACTTCCCTGGGACAATCGCGACGTTGACTTCAACGACTGGTGGCTCGTCGTTCTCGGCCGCCTCAAGCCCGGCGTCTCGCGCCTGCAGGCTCAGGCCGCCGTCAGCACTCTGTTCCACAACGAAGTCCTCAACAATCCGCGCGTGCCAATGCTGACGCCGGAGGACAATCCCGCCGTCACTCTCCTCCCCGCGCAGGACGGACTCACCGGCTACACCACCGATCTCTCCAAGCTGCTTTACGTCCTCATGCTCGCGGTCGGAGTAGTTCTTCTCATCGCGTGCGCCAATGTCGCGGGCCTGCTGCTCTCGCGCGCCGCTGCGCGACACAAGGAAATCGCTCTTCGCTTCGCCCTCGGCGCTCGTCGCGGACGCATCGTCCGCCAGTTGCTCACGGAAAGCTTGTTGCTCTCCGTCGCAGGCGGCCTGCTCGGCCTCCTGTTCGCCCGATGGGCGACCACCGCCATGATCTCGTTCGTCAGCGCCAACGTTGACGGCGCCGTCTTCACTCCCGTCCTCGACCTCCGCGTTCTCACCTTCACCGCCGCCGTTTCCATCCTCACTGGAGTTCTCTTCGGCCTCGCTCCGGCCCTTCGCGGCATGCGCATCGACCTCACTCCCGCGCTCAAAGAAGGCAGCGGCGCCGCCCCTCAAGCTCATCGCTCGGGCCGCTGGTTCACCACCGCCAACGCCCTTGTCGTTGCGCAGGTCGGCCTCACCGTCGTGGTTCTTGCCGCCGCCGGCCTGCTCGTTCGCACGCTTCAGAATCTCAAATCCGTCGATCCCGGCTTCGATACCCGCAACATTCTTACGTTCCGCGTCGATCCCACTCTCAGCGACTACAAGCGCGCCGAAGTCGACACGTTCTACCGCGACCTGCAAACGCGCCTCTCGGCGATCCCCGGCGTGCTCAATGTCACTTATTCCTTCCGTCCGCTTCTCGCCGGCGGTCTCTGGAGCACCTCCTTTTCGCTTCAGGGTCACCCCCCGGATCAGCTCTTCGATGCGGACATGATGACCGTCGGCTCCGGCTTCTTCGATACGATGCGCATCCCGCTCCGCCTCGGCCGTCAGTTCACTTCCCAGGATTTCGACCAGGCCGCCCGCGTCGCCGAAACTCTCGCACAGGAAGATGAACGCATCGCCGCGGGGCTCAAGTCTCCCGGCTCTTCCGTCCTCGACCAAAACAAAGCCGCTGCAGCCGATCTCTCGCCGACGCCTGCTGTCGTCAACGAAGCCTTCGTCAAGCAGTACTTCCCCAATCAAAATCCTCTCGGCCTGCGCTTCGGCAGCCATCCGGCCACTCCGGATGATCCTCGCGTCAATCCCGGCTGGGAAATCGAAGGCGTCGTCGGCAATGCCCGCTACAATTCGCTCCGCCGCGATCCGCACCCAACCATCTATACCCCCTCCTCCGGACGCGCCGCCTCGTTCGAGATGCGCACCGCGCTCGATCCCGCCTCCTTCGTTCCGCAGGTCCGCAGCATCGTCGGCCAGATGGACCGTAACCTCCCCGTTTTTCGCATCCTCACGGAATCTCAGCAGATCGATCGCCGCCTCTTCGCGGAGCGCTTCATCGCCCGCCTCTCCAGCTTCTTCGGTCTCCTCGCCCTCACCCTCGCCTGCATCGGCCTTTACGGCCTGCTCTCTTACGAAGTCTCTCGCCGCACGCGTGAAATCGGAATTCGCATGGCCCTCGGCGCTCGCGCGGCCGATGTTCTCCGCTTGGTCATTGGTCAGGGCATCGCTCTTGCCGCCGTCGGTGCCCTCGTCGGCATCGCGATCGCGCTAGGCATCACCCGCTTCCTCAGTTCCCTGCTCTATAACGTCAAGGCCGCCGACCCGCTCACCTTCGCCGCCGTCGCCCTTCTGCTCGCCGCCGTGGCCGCGTTGGCCTGCTACATCCCCGCGCGCCGCGCCACCCGTGTCGATCCCCTCATCGCCCTCCGCTACGAATAGGCAGTCCCCCACCCGGGCCGCCGACCCAGCCCTGGAGTGGCAAATTCTTTCCTATTGACTTGTGTTTACGAATGTGCTAACATGTGTCGTTTCATTTTGGGCGTCCCATCTGACGCCCGGAGGAGTCCGTCCATGGGGGAATCGAAAGCCTAATCGCAACAGTCCATTATTAGAAACCGAGCTAACTCGATGAAAACAAAGGACAAACAAATTTCTAATCGCAACAAGATCGAGGGCTTGGCGTCTACCGACGGTCTTCGCCCCTTGCCTCTCTGCCTCCTTACATCCTTGCCTCATCGGACCTCCGCGCTCTCAGCGAGACTCCGGCGGGGCTTAATCCACGGTACGGGGATTAAAACGAGGATGCGACGAGCATCCTCGTCCCGAGCGAGCAACGCGAGCCGAGGGACCCCTCCGCCGCCAATGCGCGAGCACAGAGCGAAACTCCAGCGAACTTTAATCTACGGTACGGGGATTAAAAACTCTCGTAACCCGTTGAAAACAAAGGACCGGGGTCATGCTTAATCTACGGTTGCAGCCAGTCTCGTCACGAAGAGGCTTTTCAGGAGGCCGGGGCTTTAGCCCCGGCGTACGCGGGCCCTCTTCCTCAGGGGTTTTAACCCCTGAAGCCAAACGGGCTCGCTCCCTGCCTCCCCGCTTCCTTTCATCCTTGCGTCCTCCCATGCGGAGGCCCTTAGTCCGCGGTTCCGGGGTTAAAACAAGGGTGCGACGAGCATCCTCGTCCCGAGCAAGCATCGCGAGCCGAGGGATCCCTCCCCTGCCGATACGCGATCCCAGAGCGAAATCCCAGCGAACCATAATCTACGGTAACGGGATTAAAATCTCTCGTAAGTCGTTGAAAACAAAGGACCGGCACCATGCTTAATCTACGGTTCCCGGGGCTCACCGCTCCGAAAAGCCGTACGGTTATGCCTTCCGTTCCGAGCCCCCCGGCCACAGGGTTTTATCTGCGTTCATCGTGCCTGCCTGCCGCAGGCAGGTTCATCTGTGGTTCCAATGGTTCGCTCTCGCTCCCGATTGGCGCTCCCCCGCCCAAATTGTTACAATGCCCGATGGCGCGGGCCTCGTTTCCGCCGCCCGTGTACACTCGAATCCCGTCCCGGCCTTCCGGGACCCGGATAGATAGAGACCATGCCGCCTCGCACACTCTTTGAAAAAATCTGGCAAGCCCACCTCGTCCACGACGAGCCGGGCCAGCCTTCGCTGATCTATATCGATCGCCACCTGATCCACGAAGGCACTTCCCCGCAGGCTTTTGCCGGCATCAAGGCCGCCGGGCGCACCGTCCGCCGCCCTGAGCTCACCTTCGCCGCCATGGACCACTCCGTCTCGACCAAGAATCGCGACCTTCCTGTCCTCGATCCCGACGCCGCCGGCCAGTTCGAAGCGCTCGCCCGCAATTGCCAGGAATATGGCGTCAACCTCTTCGACATGCACAGCCGCAATCAGGGCATCGTGCACGTCATCGGCCCCGAGCTCGGCATCACGCAGCCCGGCTTCACCATCGTCTGCGGCGACAGCCATACCTCCACTCACGGAGCCTTCGGCGCCCTCGCCTTCGGCATCGGCACCAGCGAAATCGAGCATGTCCTCGCCACGCAGTGCCTCTCGCAATTCAAATCCAAGACCATGAAGATCGACGTCGAGGGCAAGCGCCCGCGCGGCGTCACCGCCAAGGACATCATCCTCGCCATCATCGGCAAAATCGGAATCGCCGGTGGCAACGGCCACGTGGTCGAATACACCGGCGAAGCCGTTCGCGGCCTTTCCATGGAAGGCCGCATGACCATGTGCAACATGTCCATCGAAGGCGGCGCGCGCGCCGGAATGGTCGCGCCGGATGAAACCACCTTCGCCTACATGGAGGGCCGCCCCTTCGTTCCGCGCGGCAAGGATTTTCAGGTCGCCGTCGATTACTGGAAGTCGCTCTGCACCGATCCCGGCGCGAAATACGACGACACAATTACTCTCCGCGGCGCCGATCTCGCGCCCATGGTCACCTGGGGCACGAATCCGGGCATGGTCACGCAGGTCACGAATCGCGTACCCGACCCGCATTCCTTCACCGATCCCGTCGATCAGAAAGCCGCCGAGCGCGCCCTCGAGTACATGGCTCTCCAGCCGGGTACTCGCATCGAGGACATTCCCGTCGACCGCGTTTTCATCGGCTCCTGCACCAATTCGCGCATCGAAGATTTGCGCGCTGCCGCGAAGGTTGTCGCCGGAAAACACGTCGCCAAGTCGCTCAAGCAAGCTCTGGTCGTTCCGGGCTCGCGCCGCGTGAAGGTCGAAGCGGAAGAGGAAGGCCTCGACAAGATTTTCCAGGCGGCAGGCTTCGAATGGCGCGACGCCGGTTGCAGCATGTGCATCGGGATGAACGACGACGTGCTTCCCTCCGGCGAGCGTTCGGCCAGCACCTCAAACCGGAATTTCGAAGGCCGCCAGGGTAAGGGCAGCCGCACGCATCTGGTCAGCCCGCTGATGGCCGCAGCTGCCGCCATCGAAGGCCACTTCGTGGATATCCGCAACTGGAACGTGGACGGAGCCGAATGATACGCTGCGATCGTGGCATCTTGGTTTAGGGTGGAAGCCCGGGCGTTCAGGCCCGGGACAAGGCGCTCATGTTTGAACGGCTTTAGCCCTGGGATTTGCGGTTCGAATCGAGGACGGACAAAAAATGGAATCCTTCATCAAACATACGGGGCTGGTTGCGCCGCTCGATCGCGTGAATGTCGATACGGACCAGATGGTCCCCAAGCAATTTCTGAAGCTGCAAACACGCCAGGGCTACGGCCGCGTCCTTTTTTATGACTGGCGCTATCTTCCCGGCGAAAAGCCGAATCCCGACTTTGTGCTCAACGCGCCGCGCTACAAGGGCGCCAGCGTCATTCTGGCGCGCGCCAACTTCGGCTGCGGATCGAGCCGCGAACACGCCCCGTGGGCCATTCTCGATTACGGCTTTCGCGCCATCCTCGCTCCGAGCTACGCCGACATCTTCTACAACAATTGCTTCAAGAACGGCATTCTGCCCGTCACTCTCAGCAACGAGCAGATGGACGAGCTTTTCCGCCGCACCGAGAAAACTCCCGGCTACAAAGTCACAGTCGACCTCGAAACGCAAACTGTGACGGACCTGCCCACCGTGGCGGGCGACCAGGCCCTGAAATATTCCTTTACCATCGATCCCTTCCGCCGCGATTGCCTGCTGAAGGGCCTCGACGACATCGGCCTCACTCTCGTCCACGAAAAAGAAATTTCAGCCTTCGAGAAAAAGGGCGTGCAGACGCCGCACATGTACCAGCCCGTCGACGTGAAATTCCACCACGAAACCACACCGCAGAAAAACTAGGAGCGAATCCAGCGAACAATTATTCGTAGCGCAGCGCGACCATCGGGTCCACGCGAAGCGCTCTGCGTGCGGGCAAATAGCACGCCAGCAACGCGATGAGCGCCAGCAGCACAGCAACGCCGCCGAACGTGATCGGGTCGTACGCGCGAACCCCGTAGAGCAGGCTGGACATCAGTTGCGTGATCCCGAGCGCCGCGACGACTCCCACGCCAACTCCAACAGCCACAAGACGGAGTCCATGCGCGAGAACGAGGCGCAGGACATCTCCTTGCTGCGCGCCCAGCGCAACGCGCACGCCGATTTCGCGCGTGCGTTGCGAAACGGAATAGGAAATGAGCCCGTAGAGTCCCATGGCCGCCAGAAGCAATGCGAGGCCCGCGAAGCAGCCAATCAGGTACGAGGGATATCGGCGCAAGAAGACCGAAGGCGATTGGTCGATGATCTGGTCCATGGTCAACGGCTGAATGGCGAAAAGCTGCGGGTCTATCTGCGTCAGCGTCTGCCGCACCTGGCCGAGCGCTGCGACAGGATTCGCGGCGGTGCGCACGACGAAGCTGATGTAACTGTTGGCGTCCTGGCCGGAAGGCAGAAAGAGCGCAGGCTCGTCGGCGCTATCGAGTTGCGCGTCCGCAATGTTTCCAACGACGCCAACAATTTCGCGATAGGGCTGCGTAGCCGACAGCGTGAATTTGAAGCGCTTGCCGATGGCATTCTGGCCGTTCAAGTAGCGCTTGACCCAAGCTTGGTTGACGATGGCGTGTTTCGGCGCCGTATCCGAATCGGCGGCATCATCGAAGAAGCGGCCCGCAATCAGCGGAATCTTCAGCGCGGAAAAATACCCGGGCGAAACGTCGCGAATCGCGGATTCATTTTCGTGGCCGGGCTGGACCACTTCGCCTTCGACTACGAACCGAACCGAGTTTCCGCCGCCCGTCAGCGGAACGATGCTCGTATCACCAACGCCGGCAATGCCCGGAGCGGCAGCAAGGCGGGTGCGAAATTCATGTTCGAAGCGGACCGAGTCGGGGTCCTTGGGATAGGAGTTGCTGGGAAGGTTGACGGAGAACGTGAGCACATTGCTCGTATCAAATCCGGGATTGCGATGCAGGAGCGCAACAAGGCTTCGCACCACGAGTCCCGCGCCCGCGAGCAGCACCAGTGAGAAGGCGATCTCCGAGACGACCAGAACGTCGCGCATACGGCTGTGAACGCCAACCGAGGTGCGCGTTTCTTCCTTGAGCGCGTCGCCAACTTTCTCATGCGAAGCCTGAAAAGCGGGTGCAAGGCCAAAGAGGATTCCTGTGAGCACCGCGATGCCGAAGAGAAATGCGAGGACGGCGGCATTGGGATGCATATCCTGCAGGAAAGGCATGGAGGACGCGAGCTGCTCCGGAATCGCGGCGATCAGGGCCGCCGTGCCCCATTTCGCCACAAGGATCCCCAACGCTCCGCCCGCGAGCGAAAGAATCAGGCTCTCCGTGAGCATCTGCGAAATCAGCCGGCGGCGGCTTGCGCCAAGAGCCACGCGAACCGCGAATTCGCGTCGACGGCCACTTGCTCGAACCATCAGAAGGTTCGCGACGTTCGCGCACGCGATCAGCAGCACAAAGCCAACAGCGCCGAAGAGAATCCACAGAAGCCCCTGGATCTGCCCGACGATTCGTTCACGCAACGGAATCATCTGTACCTGAATTGCGGCATTGGCCTGCGGGTAGGCGGCCGCAAGCCGGGCGGTGATGGCATCCATCTCGGCGCGCGCTTGCTTCGGAGTGACGCCGGGAGCGAGGCGGCCAAACGCGGGCATCCAGCGCAGGCTGCGGCGCGTGGCCATGTCCTTCGGGATATGAAGCGGCACCCAGACGTCCGCTTTCCCAGCCGGCGCGAACTGGAACTCGCGAGGCAGGACGCCGATGATCGATACGCTGCTGCCATCGAGCTGAATGGAGCGGCCAACGACGTGGGGATCGCTGCCAAAGTGCGTGCGCCAGAAACCGTAAGTGAGCAAAGCCACTCTTGGAGACGCGGTGTCGTCTGTCGAAAGGATCACTTCATCGCCAGGAGCGAAATCCCGTCCGAAAATGGGTCGGACGCCGAGCGTCGAGAAGAAGTTCGTGGTTGCCTGAGCGCCCTGAAGAATTTCCGGCTCGCCCGCGCCGCGAAATACGAAGCCGTCGCCGTTGAATCCGGCGATGGAGGAGAACGACTTGGCTTGCTGCTGCCAGTCGAGAAAGTCAGGGTAAGCGACATTCCAATACTTCTCGGAAGCGTCGCGCACTTCCCCGAGTGTGATCAGCCGGCTGGGCTGCGAATAGGGGAGCTGCCGCAGCAGGGCGGCGTAAACGACGGAAAAGATTCCAGTGTTTGCGCCGATGCCCAGCGCCAGGGTGAGAATGGCGATGGCGGCAAATCCCGGCGACCGGGCGAGAATCCGGAGACCGTACTTGAGGTCTTTCCAAATCGTTTGCACGGGCACACCTCCAGAAGTGCTGTGAAGTATGCAAGTGTGCGTCCGAAGGGCGAATGTGCCAAGTGCCTGGGTATAAGGAGGTTAGCGCCCGTGCGAGCGGCGGCGCTGCAATGTGGTTGTTCGGGCGCGAGAGAGCGTGTCGCGGAACCGGACAGCGATTCCCTTCGATACCTTGACTCGCGCGCGGGCAATGGGCGGCGTTGACCCCGCTGCCGTCTCGCGCTAAGTTGGAGCCCGATTTGTAGAAAGGTATGGCAAAGACTCGCGGTCAGATATTGGAGGAGCGACAGCGGCTCAGGGCCGCGTACGGTCAGTTGTACCAGGATCTAGCCGACCTGTTATTTCGTTTGGACCCTATCGGAATTAATTTCGAGAATAATTCCGATGAATATGAGCCCGAGGTGGGCACGATCCTGCCTCGATTGCAAGCCTGCCAATCCGAGGAGGACGCGCTGAATGTTGTGCACGAGGAGTTTGTCCGATGGTTTGACGCCGCCACCGCTGGAACCAAAGGGCACTACAGAAAAATCGGCACCGAAGTTTGGGAACTCTGGACGAAGAGCGTGAAGGATAAAGGGTCTCAAAGAGAGGGCCATGGAAAATAAAGAAATCGCGAAGATCCTGCGGGAGACGGCGCAACTGCTCGAAATTGACGGCGCCATCATCGGGCGCTACCGCAGCTACGAAAAAGCCGCCGAGCTGCTCTACAGCCTTCACGAGCGCGTTGAGGAACTGGCCAAGGATCCCAAGAAACTCATGGAGCTGCCCGGAATCGGCAAGGGCATGGCCGAGCACATCGACGAAATCCTGAAGACCGGCGACTACGAGCTCCGCAAAAAGCTTCTTAAAAAATATCCGCCCACTCTGCTCGACGTGATGCAGTTGCAGGGGCTCGGTCCCAAAAAGGTCGCGATCCTCTGGAAGAAATTTAAGGCCGGCACCGTGGAAGATGTCGAGAGACTCGCCCGCGAAGAAAAACTTCGCGACATTCCCGGCTTCGGCGAAAAGACCGAGCAGAACATCCTTAAAGCCGCCGCGTTCTTCAAGAAATCCACCGGCCGCTTCCGGCTGGACCAAGCCTCCGACGAAGCCGACCGCATGTCCGCCTACATTCACGAAGCGGGCGACGCCGTCGAATCCGTGACTGCCGCAGGCTCCTTCCGCCGCGGCCGCGAAACGATCGGCGACCTCGACCTGCTGGTCACCATGCGGCCGGGCCGCGACAAGCAGAAGGACGTGGATGCCGTCGCGGAACACATCCTGAAATATCCGCGCATCGAACAGCAGCTCGCGCACGGAGAAAATAAAGTCAGCATCCTGCTCGAAAGCGGCATGCAGGTCGACGTCCGGCTCCTCGACAAAAACAGCTTCGGCGCTGCCCTTCTCTACTTCACGGGCTCGAAGGAACACAACGTGGTCCTCCGCGGCCGCGCCAACGACATGGGCTGGACGCTCAACGAGTACGCCTTGACCACCCTCAAAGGCGGCCGCAACGTCGCGAGCAAGACGGAGGCGGACATCTACGCCAAACTGAAACTCGCCTACATCGAGCCCGAGCTGCGGGAAAACACCGGCGAAATCGAAGCCGCCGAAAACGGAACTCTGCCCAAGCTTCTCGAGCTTCGCGATATGCGCGGCGACCTGCAGATGCACACCACGGCGTCCGATGGCCGCAATTCCATCGAGGAAATGGGCGAGGCTGCCAGAGACCTGGGCTATGACTACATCGCGCTGACCGATCACTCCAAAGCGGTCACCGTCGCAAATGGCATGGACGAAAAGCGCACCCTCGAACAGATCAAGAAGATTCGCGCCGCGCAACAGCGGGTCTCCGGCATTCACCTTCTCGCGGGAATCGAGTGCGACATCCTGAAGGACGGGAAGATGGACCTCGACAACGAAGTTCTCGCGCAGCTCGACGTGGTGGTCGCGTCCGTCCACTCCTACATGAACCTGACGCGTGCCGAAATGACGGACCGGATTCTCGCCGCCATCGAGAACCCTTACACGCAAATCATCGCGCACCCTACCGGCCGCCTGGTGATGCGCCGCGAGCCTTTTGATTACGATATGGAGAGGGTTCTCGACGCTGCGAAAAAGTACGGCGTCGCGATGGAGTGCAACGCCTATCCCGACCGCCTCGACCTGAAGGATTCGCACCTGCGCATGGCCAAGCAGCGCGGCGTGAAAATCGTGATCTCCACGGACTCGCACGCCACCAAGCATCTCGCCTTCATGAAGTACGGCGTCATCACCGCGCGGCGCGGCTGGATCGAGAAGAAGGACGTCATCAATGCCCTGCCGCTCGCCGAGCTGAAGGCCGCCCTGCGCGCCAAGCCCGGCGCCGCCAAGGCCGCCAAGAAATGAGCGCACGCAATGGGCACTTTCGAGGCGCGCGAACGGAACATTTTCACGGGGCACCTCGTACCTATCTTCGAAAGCCGGGTGTGGCCGGGAGTGTGGCCGCACCGGCCAAACGCCGCCAACATCACCCAGAGCGCGGCGACGAATTGGAGACGAACCGATGAGACGAGCAATCTGGCTGGGAGCGGGCATCCTGCTCTGTTCGGCGATTATTGCTTCGGCGGCGCCCTCGGCGCGCGCAGACGAATGGTCCAAGAATTATTCGATCAGCGGCCGCGCCAATCTGCACGTGACCACCGACGACGGCGACGTCAGCATCACCTCCGCCGATCAGAAGGACATCTCGGCGCACGTCACCACCACCGGCTACAAGATCGGCCCTCACGATGTGACCATCGAAGAAAGCCAGTCGGGCGACAGCGTGACGATTCAAGTCCGCATGCCGCATTTCAATTGGAGCTTCTGGGGAGGAGGACACGGCTCCGTCCACGTTGATCTTCGCGTTCCCCGCAGTCTGGACCTCGACGTCTCAACCGGCGACGGCAGCGTGACCGCTCAGCCCGTAGCGGGCCAGATTCGCATCACCACCGGCGACGGCAACATCACCGCCGATGGAACCAAGGGCGACATCTACATGCACTCCGGCGACGGCCACATTCAGGCGCAAAATCTCGACGGCAATCTCCGCGTGGATACCGGCGACGGCCACGTTACAGTGAGCGGCCGGTTCGATTCGCTCGACCTGAAAACCGGCGACGGCAATATCGAGGCCTCCGCGATCAATGGCTCGAAGGTGGCGAACGGCTGGAGCCTGCATTCCGGCGACGGCCACATCGACCTGCGCGTCCCCGGCGATCTGAGCGCCGATCTGGATGCGCACACTGGTGATGGAAGCATTACGCTGGACGTCCCCGTGACCGTGGCGGGTTCGCTCAGCCACTCCACCGTCCGCGGCAAGATGAATGGCGGCGGCGGAACGCTGCGCATCACGTCCGGCGACGGCTCGATTCACGTCGAGAAGATTTAGCTGTGGAAAAGATTAGCTGCGATAACCGGCTCTAAAAAGAAGTCCCGGGCCTGTTGGGGGTAGACAGGCCCGGGGTGGGGGTTGAGGGAAGAAGCGGGGCCGGGAACTTTTGCGAAATCCTCTTAGTAATTCCAGCGTCTCAACATCAACGCCGTTCGAAATGCCAGCTGAACCATAATTACCATCGCGGTTTCGCGAATGGTCCGAACGGTCTCGCGCAAGCCGCTTTTTGATGCCGGCGAACTCGGCGTTGGGGAAGCCGCCCGCGAGCTCCAGTTTCGGGTTGCAATTGCTGCCATGGGTTCTCTCGCCGCCCGGCTTAGTTCACCACGTAAACCGGGTTATCGTGCTCCACTGCCGTAACCATGGACTTGAAAATGTCGACGTCCCAGCTATCCGCGATGCGCAACCGAACCGCGTCTTCTGTTTCAGAGATCAGCCTGCCGCGCAGGGGAACTCGAATATTCCCTGCCAGGATCCGGAGAACCACCGGCTGCCCCATCCACACCTCATACCCGCCTTCCATCGGTTGCTCCTCAGCAAAGAATGGCTTCGTCGAACAACCTCATTCTCGGGAATGGGGTCATACCGGGAAATGGTACAGGCGGCTAGAATCGGTAGGAGCGAAGTACTACTCGATTTTCGGTCGTCCGCAAGGGGCTAGTGAACCCGAATTGGGAGGCCCGCGCCCGCCCCATTCTGATATGCTGTTCAGGCTCCGAAGTGCATAAGGACGGCTGAAACGTGCTCGAATCGCTGAGGCACCTACTCTCGCAACTCTATGATGTTAGAGGACTTATCGAGTGGGGCGGGACTGCGCTCGTGTGTTTGGTGGTCTTCGTCGAAACGGGCATGTTTGTCGGGTTCTTCCTGCCGGGGGATTCCCTGCTCGTGACGGCGGGCGTATTTGCTGGTGCGGGACGGCTCAGTGTGGCGATGCTGCTGACGCTGGTTACGCTATGCGCGATCCTCGGCGACCAGCTCGGCTACCTGATCGGCCGCAAGGCAGGCGCGAACCTTTACAAGCGCGACGACTCGCGCTTTTTCAAGAAACGACACCTGAAGCGGGCCCACGAATTCTACGAGCAGTACGGCGGGAAGACGATCATCCTCGCGCGATTCGTGCCTATTATCCGGACGTTCTGCCCGCCGGTCGCCGGCGCCGCCCGAATGAACTATGCGCATTACCTGGGCTTCGACATCCTCGGCGGCTTTCTATGGGTCTGGAGCATGATTCTGGTGGGCTACACGCTGGGGCGCTCCGTGCCAAATATCGACAAGCGCATCCACTACGTCATCGCGGTCGTAATCGTCGTATCTCTGCTGCCGGCTGCTTACCATGCCTGGAAAGCGCGCCCGCGCAAGGGCGCTCCCTCGGTAAACGGGGCCGGGCCCGAGTAGGAGCCGCTACTTTCCGGCGGCAAACCGAAGCGACCTCACTCTGAAAACTTCTTGCTGGGCGTGGCCTGCTTTTCGCGCTGCAACTCGATGATGTCGGCGTCCGTCTCGTCGCTGCCGAGCAGCCAGTGCGCGAAGAAGTCGCCGCGCCGCGCGATCACGTACGTGTTGATCGGCATGTAGCTGTGGCGCATCCCGGGAAAGACGAGCATCTCGAAGCGCTTGTTCGCCTTGATCAACGCGTTGGCTACGCGCATGGTGTTCACCATGCTCACGTTGTTGTCCATGTCGCCCGTGGTGAGCATCAGGTGGCCGCGCAGGTTCTTCGCGATCTCTGAATTCTTGTCGATCGCGTAGATGAATTTCTCCGTGCCGTTCTTTTCCGTCTCCTCGCGCACGCCGTGGTACTTCTCGCTCCAGAAATGGTTGTAGACGTTGTTGTCGTGATTCCCCGATTCGGACCACGCCGCCTTGAAGAATCCGGGATATTGCAGCAGGGCCGCCGTGGACATGAAGCCGCCGCCCGAGTGTCCCCAGATGCCGACGCGCGTGAGGTCGATGTACGGATGCATGGCCGCGAGTTCTTCGGCTGCGTCCTTCTTGTCCGCGAGGCCGTAGTCGCGCAGGTTGCCGTAGCCGTAGCTGTCGTACCACTTGTCGCGCTGCGGGCTGCCGCCGCGATTCCCTACTTCGATCACGATGAAGCCGAGCTGCGCCAAAGGAATGTTGGGACTCTTGGGCGTGAACGTCTTGTTCACCGATTCAGTCTGCGGGCCGGGATAGACATATTCGATGAGCGGATACTTTCGATTGGCATTGAAGTCGAACGGCTTGTACATCACGCCGTAGAGATCCGTGATGCCGTCGTCCGCCTTCACGTGAAATGTTTCAGGATACTGGAAGCCTGCGGCGAGCAACTGCCTCACGTCCGTCGTCTCGAGATCGGACAACTGCGTTCCCTGGTCGTCGAGCAGCACCGATTTAGGCGCCGTATCGACACGCGAGTACGTGTCGACGAAAGACCTGCCGGAATCCGGCGCGCTCGGGGCGTGCGAGAAATTTCCCGGCGTGAGGAGCTTAAGGCCGGTGCCGTCGAGCCCGGTGCGATAGAGGTGCGTGTAGTAGGGATCCTCGCCCGCTTCGCGGCCGTTCGCGGTGAAATACATCACGCGCGCCTTTTCGTCGATCGAGATGATTTCATCAGCCATATACTCGCCGGACGTAATTTGATTCTTCAGCTTGCCGTCGCCGCCGTAAAGATAGTAGTGGCCCCAGCCGTCGCGCTCCGACCACCATATGAGTTCGGCGCCGTTCGCAATCGAGCGCAGCGGCCGCGTATCCATCCAGACGTTTGAGCGCTCTTCGATCAGAGTCTTCGGCGTGCCGGTGGAAGTGTCCGCGACGCAAACGTCGATGCGGCGAAAATCGCGGCTGCCGGCCGTGAAGTAGAGTTTGTCCGACGTCTCTGCCAGCCAGCGGTTCATCGGCTGAACCAGCATGCTGGGGCCTTCCTGATCCTCCTGCTGCTCGCGGACGTCCTCGCGGTCGCGCTCGCGCATCGGCGCATTCTCGATTTGAAGGTACTGGCCTGAGAAGTTCCTCGTCGGCACGATGAGGCGCTGCTTCGACGCCACGTCGAAAATCTCGATCTGCTGGATGGTGACATTGTCCTCGCCCGGCAGTTCGTACTTGTAGGTCTCCAGGGTGGGGCGCGGGTTCGCGAGCGAATGAATCACCCAATAGTCGGCAACCTTGCGGTCGTCGTCGCGGATCAGCGCGAACTTCTTCGAATCCTGCGACCAGTGAATCATCACGGGCGGCACACGTATGCCCGCTTTGTTCGTGTCGCCCTTGTCTTCCTTCTTCACCACCTCTTCCTGCTCCGGAAGAATAGTGCGCGCGTAGCTGAATCGGTCGATGCCATCGGTGGTGAGCTGGGTCTCGACGACGCTCGTGTCGCCCGCCTTCTTGGCGGCCTTGGCGTAGTTGTCGCCGTCCATCATGTAGAGATTCTGGCCGCGCGCGAAGATGACGGTCTTGGCGTCGGGCGAGATCGAGGCCCATTTCGGCCGCTTTGGGGGCGCGTCGAAATTGTCCAGGCGCTTCAGGCTGGCCGTTGCGAGGTCATATTCGAAGTAGATCGTGCGCGTGTTGTGCGGCTTTTCGCCGGCTTTTTCGTCGTCCGCGTTCTCCTCGTCTTCCTTCTTCTGATTCTGCGCGTCGGTCTGCTCCGCCTGGTTCTGGTTCGTCTGATTTGCCTCGCTGATATCCTCCTGGCTCTTTTCGCGCTTGGGCTCGTTCGGGACGACCGCGTCTTTCCGAATCTCCACGTCGAAGCGCATCTTCGTATCGTGGTCGAGAAGGCGGAGGTGCTTCACGGGCAGGTGCTGCGCGTCGTACGGGAAATTCGTGAGCGTCGAGAGCGACGCCGCGATTTTGGCGTTGTCCCATAGCGGCGTCTTCACGCGCTTCAGCGGATCGACGACCCAGTAGCGCGCGCCGTCCGTGGTTTCGTAGCGGTACCAGAAACGGTCGGAAGTCTCGAACCAATGCGGCGTGACGGAAGTATCGAAGACGAGCTTGCTGATGCGGTCGGGCATGAAGCGCGACGCCAATTCATAATTGGCGCGAACGGGCGGCGCGGCTTCTCTCTCCTGCGACGCGCCGGGCGGGGGCGCAGCAGCGCCGCTCTGCGTGTGGCCATAGAGACTCGCGCCAAGAAGAAATAGGCCGACCAGCAGCGCCATGCAGCCGAATGGCAACCGCAAGCCGCGCTCAACCGCACAGGTGCGATGATTGCGAAGTTTCATGCGCTACTCTCCCCCTCGTTTATGTCCGATGGACGCCGCCAAAGACCGCACATAATAAACCAGATGAGGCCGCGCCGCAGCCTTCGCGCAGTTCCAGCTGCTGCCCGGCGCCGGCCGTCGAGTCATCCGATGGCCGGGAATCACGAGCCATATTTCTCGTAGAACTTGTTGGTGAAGAGCCCGAGGGGATCGAATTTCCTCTTGGCGGCAAAGAAGTCGTCGATACCCGGATAGGACTTGCGGAGCTGCTCGGGCGAATAGAAAAGCTGATATGGGAGGTAGTAGGTTCCGCCCGCCTGCTCGGCGGCGTCGATCAGGTCGGAGGTCGTCTTCTCGAGAATGTTGTTGTCCCGCTGATTGAACTTCACATTGAAATAGAGCACGAAGCCGAACATGTCGTCGCGGGCGTACGGAAGCGCGGTGATTTCGTCCTTGTGGACCGTGCGGATCGTGACGTTCAGCAGATTCGCCCGATTGCGCTCGACGACGTCGCGCAGGCCGTCAACGAACTGCGGCATGCGGTCGTAGGGAACGAAGTACTCCTGCAGAATGTCCGTATCGCGCAGACGATTTTCGAGATAGCCCATATTGTCGTACATGCCTTCGTTGCGAGAGATGAGGCATTCACTCTTGCCGTCCATCGCCTGATTGCGCGTGACGCACGCTTCGAGGCGCGGCGCAAAATTCTTTTCGAGCTCCCAGCGGAACCAGCGGCCGATGTCGCCCGTCTTCGAGAAATTGATTACGAACCGCTCGAACGCTTCGTGCCGGTCCGGAACGAGCGCCGGGAGCGGACGATCGAATGGCGCCCTGCGATAGATGTGCACGGCCGTCTCGCGCAGGAACGAGCCCGGCGACACCGAAAGACGCCCGAACGTGAGCCCGACGGCGCCGTTCCCTTCGATGTCGGCGCGGTAATACTTCGGATAGTCGCGGTAATCCATGTAGACCGTTTCACGCGAATACATCTCGTTTGGGACGATGTCGAGATCCGCGTCGAGAATCACGCCAAAGAGGCCGTATCCGCCCAGGACATGCCGAAACAGCTCGGCGTTCTCCGTAGGGCTGGCAGTGACGATATCTCCGTTGCTCAGCATCACGCGGAGCGAGCCCACCGTCGGCGCCACCGGGCCGGGCACAGGATCGATCCCGTGCGCGTTCACGCTGAGGGTTCCGCCGACGCTGAAGATGTTGATTGACTGCATCGCCTTGACGGCGAGCCCCTGCTTGTCGAGTAGTTCCTGAAGCTGCCACCATCGCGCGCCGCTCTGAATATTCACGCGCATGTTGGAATTGTCGACCGTGATGCGATTAAAGTCATGCAAGTCGAGCACGATGCCGCCGTGCGTAAACGTCTGGCCGCCCATGCTGTGCTGCTGACCTGCGCAGGTGACTTTCAGTCCATTGGCGCGCGCGAATTGCAACGTTTTGCGGACGTCGTCCTCGCTCTTGATATGGACGATCCCGAAAATGGCGGTCTTATTCAGGTGGCTCGCGTCGTTCGTGAAGCCGCCGCGCTGCTCGAACGGGATGCCTTCGGCGCTCGCCGTGGCCGTGAGCTCCACCGGCTTTTCCTGGTCGGGAGCCTCGGGAAAAACGAAGTCGCTTTCCTTGGGCTTGTTAGGAGCGGCGGAATAATCGAAGATTTTTTTGGCGCCCGCGATGACGAATGCCACCACGGCCAGAGCGAGCGCGAGCACCCACGACTTCCGGCGGCGCAAGAATCTCCCCATTCCCGGCCGCGCTTGCGGCCGAAGAAACTTCTTGTACGAATACCTGTGTTGTTGCACATTACCCGCACCAAGCCACCATGCCAAGACAATTCAGCGCGATTCAGAAGTGCGCGTTCGGCTTCGCGGCGCTTTTCCTCGGGGTCTACCTGCTCGACTACGTGCCGGGAGTGATGGACGCGAACGGGCTGATGTTCGGCCTGTTTCATATGAGCCGCATCATCGACCTGGGACACCTGGGAGCAGGCACGCTCATGTTGATCGGCGCGCTGATTTCCGCGAGCGCCGCGCGCGTATGCTTCTGGCTGCTGGGGATCTGGTACACGATCGACGTGTTCACCTATTTCTTCGGGCATCTGCACGCGTTAAGTCTGAAGACGAATATTCTCGTCAACATGCCGCACATCCTGATTTTCGTGGCCGCCTATTGGATCGCGCTCACCGTGAGTAAGCCGAAGGCTTCGACCCCTTGAAGCCGCGCGTTTGGCTGCGCCGTGTCCTGAAACTTTTCCTGGCATTCTTTGCGGCACTCTTCCTGCTGATCGGCATCGAAATCGTCGCTTCGTGGAACTGCAACCTGCGCGGCCAGATTCACGATCCGGTCCCGCAGCCGAGCGATCGCAAAGCCGCCACCGCGGGCATTAACGATTACTCGCGACCCGAGGACGACACCTACCTTGGCTATCCCGAGTGGTACATCGTCTGGAGCTATCAGGAGAAGGCCGACCACCAGCGATCCCATCTGCCGAGCGGGTTTCCCTACTTCGGCGCCGTCCGCCAGTACTGGCAAAGCTACTGCTGCATTTCGCGCCTGATGCGCGGCCGGTATCCCTTCAACGGCGGCGAGCAGGTGATGCTCGTTGTTATCGGCACCAGTTTTTCAGCGGAGTACATCCTGAAGGGCCTGTATGAGAAGACGATTGGGCGGCTCAGCGAATGGACCAGCGGCGGCCAGCCGGTCGCGGAAGACGAATACGCGTACCAGGTGGCACGGCAATATGCGGACTTCGTTCACATCCGCCCGTTCTACGAATTCCATTTCGCCCGCCACGTGGCCGGCCTGTGGCAACAAACGCCGCTGTGGGGCTCACATTGGCTGCGCAAATGGGAGCGCAAGAGCTTTCTCACGCTGGACTACACGATTGAGGCGTTCTACTGCTGGCTGATCGAGAAAGCCACTCATGCGTCCTATGGATACGAGCCCGCGGACACCTTCGCGTGGATCGACAAGACGAACGAATCGATCTTCGAGCAACTACCGCGCATGAAAAAGGTCAAGCAGGTCGGGCCCGAGGCGTTTATCGCAGACATTCCGCGATATCAGGAGTTCACCGGCATCGCCGAAGCGCTGGCGGCGCGCGACGTGGAATTCGTCGAGATTGCCGGGAATTCGCAGATCACGCTGTCGGTGCTCGCGACGTCGGGATGGAAATACGATGATTCAAACGCGCGGCTGCTCTTCGATTCACCAATTCTCACCGAGCCGGGCCGCAAGCGCGTCGTTCTGGGATGCGACGTCTCATCGCTAAGCGGCGTGCTCAACACTCTGGCTGCAGAAAAAGCCCCCGTCACAGTCGAACACGTTTACGACTATTGATTCGGCTGCCGGTTCAGTAGCTGCTTCAGTTGCTCATTCAGTTCCTGATTTGTTCGTTGGGCGGCCCGCCGGGCCGGCTGACGACTCGGTGGCCGGCTGATCTGCCGGTTCGGCTGTGAAGGCTGCGGTTGGGGCGCTTCCAGACTCAATTCCTGCGCGGCTTCCTGATTGGGCCGCGGCAGGTGCTGCGAGATCGAAAGCAGATTGCCGTCCGGATCCTTGAACCATGCCACTTTGTCTCCGTTAGGCGCGGTCCAGATCGCATTCCTGTCCTGCGGCATGGGATCGTAGTTCTCGAACCGCACGCCGCGCCGCTTCAGTTCCAGCACGGCGCTGGTGATGTCCGGAACCTCCCAGCCCATCACCGTATATTGCGGCGCGATAAACTGCCCGACCTGAAGTTTCCCTACTCGCAGCATGGTTCCGTGCGCGTCGAACACCAACGCGAAGCCATCGTCGTGAAGAAAGTTGAATCCCAGCTGATCCTGATAAAAATGCCTGGCCAGCTTGGGGCTCGTGGTAACGACGAACGCAACGACCTGTTTTAGTTCAAGCATAAGGGCCTCCCGACGTGCGAATCCTGAAAGCAATAAAACCGAGACGTAACGCGAGGACTGGAACGGCTGTGCGAGGAAGCGCCGGGAGCAACGAGATACAGGGCGAACCTGAGGCGGTCGGTGGAAAAACAAAACGGGGAGCCTGGCAGCTCCCCGTTTTGCTCAGTTCTCAAGCCGCGGCGCAGCTGAAAGCTTACCCGCGGTGCGCACCGCAAAAGCGGTGTGTAATCGGCTTTACTGCCTTTTCTTCTAGGCCCGGTGGAGTCATACCTCCCTTTCCGTGCACTAGCAGATTCAATTCCCCTTGTACGTCCGTGCGGGGAGCAATGCAAGAGAAAATTTTGCGGCTCAAAACTTCCCGGATCTGTCGGTTCCTCATCCCAACGTCGCGCCACAATCACGAGTCGGCCTCCCGCGAGGCAAGCAAAGACACGTTAGTAGCACAAACGCGGGCGCTGTGGTTGCCGCCGCAGATTTGCTTACAATACCGAGCAGGCTGATGCGAAAGCCCCCAAAACGAGAGGGATTTTGCGCGAATCCTTCAGGACTTAACGAGGTTGAGGAACTGCCGCGGGTCGTTGGAGAAGCCGGGGAAGACGGCGTCAAGCTTCCCGTCGCCGAGATGTTTCGTAATAATTTCGCCCAGCACGCTGCGATAGTCGGTCGTCACCGCCAGGTCGCGGCCGTCGTGAAGCTGTCCTTCGCTCAAGCCAGGCCACCGGCTGTAGACGTGCCCGCCCTTCACATCGCCGCCCATCACGAACATGCAGTTCGCGTGGCCGTGGTCCGTGCCGCGATTGCCGTTTTCGTGCGCCGTGCGGCCGAACTCCGACATGCTCACGAAAACGACGTCGCTCATACGATCGCCCATGTCCTGATGGAACGCGGCGAGGCCCTGCCCCAGATCGCGAAGCAGACTCGAGAGCTGCCCCTGCACGCCGCCTTCGTTGACGTGATGGTCCCAGCCACCGCTATCGAGGAACGCGACTTCGAGACCCACGTCCGCCTTGAACAGCTCGGCAATTTCCATCAAGCTCTGCCCGAAGCGTCCCTTGGGATATTCCGCGCCGTTCTCCGGCTGGTAGGAATCGGGATCGATCTTCTTGAGCTGCTCGATCGCCTCGAATGTCTCGTGGCCCACTCCGCGCAGCGCCTCGTCGACGGTCTGCGCGTACATCGCTTCGAATCCGCCTTCCGTGGTCTGCGGCGGGCCGTACATCTTGAACTGCTTCAAGTCCGGAATCGCCACGGCGGGCGCGCTTCCCTGCAACGTGCGCGGCAGGTACGGACCGAACGCCACGGCGCGGAACGGCGACGCTTTGTCTTCCGGCATCGACTGCACCGCGCGATTCAGCCAGCCGTCGTCGGTGGCCTTCACGCCCGGCGTGCCGGATTCCATGTAATCTTGCGCGTCGAAATGGGAACGCGTTGGATCGGGCGAGCCCACGGCCTGCACGATGGCAAGCTGTCCATTGTGAAAGAGCGGAACAAGAGGCGCCAGGCTGGGATGCAGGCCAAAGAAGCCGTCAAGATCCAGCGCCGCATCGGCGCCTCCGCTGCGCGGCTGCGGAATCGCGATCGTCGGCCGAAGTGAATAGTAGTTCGGCTCCGCAAATGGCACGACCACATTGAGGCCGTCCATCGCGCCCCGCTGGAACAGCACGACCATCTTCTTCTTCCCGCCGCCGGTCGTCTCCGCCACTGCGCGCTGCAGAAACGACGGCAGCGATGCCATCCCCAGCATCGCGATGCCGCCCGACTTGATGAAATAGCGCCGTGAAATTTTCATGGTCTGACTCCGCCTGCCTGACTCTACCTGCCCACCTCTGCCTACCGGCGCTGAAACTCAGGCGTCCCGAGAACGAGCCCGGCGATCAGGCCTTCGTTCACCTGCTTCACTGGATCGTCGAGCCTCGCCTGCAGAACTTGTGGATCGCTCAGGCGCGCCTCGAGAGTCTTCTTCGTCGAATCGGCCACCTGATCGTCGAGAAAGATATCGAGCGATCGCGAAAGAGCCGCGTTCGGGTCCGTGGCCGCGGCATCGCCGAACATCGCCTTCAGGTCGACCTCCGCGCCGCCCATATGATCGCTCGCGAACGCCAGGGCAAAGTTCAGCCGGTTCAGCAGCGCGCCCGAGTTCACCCACGTCTCGGCCTTGTCCGAATAGCCCGTCGGCGGCTGGCACTGGTACAGCGGCTCGCCCATTCGCCCCACCCACTGCACAAGAGGCAACGTCACTTCCACGTCGCCATTCAGCGCGCGCGCCGTGCTCGCCACAAGCTCGAACGGCGTCTTCACCTTCGCGCGATAGGCTTCCTTCGACCAGAACTCCGGCGAATAAATCATAGTGTGTAGCACCGAGCGAATGTCGCCTCCGCTCGATTCGAACTCCGTTGCCATCCGGTCGACAAGCGCCTGCGGCGGATTGTCCGAAACAAAGTGTCGCGCCAGCTGCGTGGAAATGAACTGAGCCGTGTGCGGATCGTTCGCCAGCATCTTTAGTGCTTCTTCGCCGTCCTTCATGCCGCCGTAGTTGAAGGTGCGGCCCATCACGATCTTCTTGCCCTGCGCGTGAATCCGCTCGTCGAAGAAGAATTCCGGGTCCTTGCGCGGCTCGTGGACCGTCCAGCCCGTCAGGCACCGCGCCATTTCGATTACGTCCTGCTGCGTGTAGCCCGCGTCCACCCCCACCGTGTGCAGCTCCATCACTTCGCGGCCGTAGTTCTCATTCAGGCCTCGGTCCTGCTTCTTTTGAGGCTGGTTCGGCCGCTGCATCGGGAATCCGGGAGGCGGGCCCGGCGGCATCTCGCCGAACACCCCGTAGTAGCGCCGGCGCCGCATCATCATTTCCCGCTGCATCCGCTGAAACGCCACCGGATCGGCGCTAAGCCAGTTATCCAGATAAAAGAGCATCGCCGGACTCTTCGCCGTGGCGATCAGCAAATCCTGAAATTTCCCCATCGTGTGCGGGCGAATCGTGTCGCGCACATACGCGGCCAGAAGCCACCGGTCGGCGCCTTTGCCGGCGAACACGTTGAAGTGGTTGAACCAGAAATCCTCCATCACCGCTTCGAGCTGCCGCTCGCTGTAAATCGCCCGATCGAGCTTCGCCATCGCGAGTTCGGCCGTGATTCGTCCCGGCCCCTGCATGCGTGCGAGCTGGACGTTGGCCTTGTCGAAATTCTCGTTGCCGGTGGGTAGCATCTGCGCGACGGAGTCCTGCCGCTTCTCCGCCATCTGCTGCTGATACTCCTCTTTCGTCATGCCTTCTTTCTTCGCGGCCTGGCCGGGCGGCGGGAAATCGTCGAGGAGCTTCTTCGACGACATCGTCAGCGTGGGATAACGCGAAAGACGCTGATCGAGCGCCGAATCGTCAATGGACTTGGGATCAAGCTGACGGTCAAGCCACTTGGCGAGGCCCATCTGACGGATTCGCTCGACGTCGCCCGGTCGCGGGCCGTAGGCCAGCCGGTTTAGCGCATGGAGGATTGCTTCATCCTCGGTAAGCTCCGTGATCGGGAGGCTGCCCTTGAATTTCTTGTCGAGCGCTGTTTTTGGCGGCGCCTTCGTGGCTCCGTTATTGGCCGTTGCCGCGGGCGCGCCGAAGCCCAGAATGATGGCAAGAGTTGCGGTGAGAGTGACGGCCAGAAACGCCGCGCCCGCAGCGTCGATTCGGTGTGCGCCCCAAGGACCGCCGCGTCCGCGCTTCGGGGCCCGCAAAAATTGGGTTTTGCGCGATGCGCTGGAGGCCCTCATGGCTATCGCCCCAGTTTAACCCCAGGCATTCCAAAAAGTTGCGTGGTAAGCGAAGGAGTTAATCCAAGGTCACACCCAGCGACCATGTCTCCAGACGACTATGCCTTCAGGCGAAGCAGCAGATTCCTGAGCCGCTGCTCGTTTGCATCCGAAATCTCGGTGATCTCTACTCCGACACCATTTTCCGCCACATGACGCACGGTGCACTTGGCCTCGAAGGAGTCGCTGGGATCATCCAGCTGGAGGTGCAGCACGGTTCCGAACGAATACGTGTTCTTCGTGCGGATGAACATGCCGCCCAGGCCAATCACGCTGACGGTACCCTGGAGATGTGCCCCGCCACTGTTCGCCGTCGCCCGCATGTTGTAACCGGCCGGCACCAGAATTCGCTGGTGGCGGCGCAGATCAGGCTTGTCCATGTGTGTGCGCCTCAGTTCAGCGCGCTGCACGAAAGCCGTCGAGCGTCCAGGAATCCTGCGCTTCGTCATGGCGGAGTACGTAGTAATTGCCGTCGTCAGCGCGGACCCTGAAGTAGCTTGCATCGGGGGAGTACCACCGGCCGTCCAGCTCGTTCACTTCAAACTGCCTCCCCCGGAAAACAAACCGAAGGGGCCGTTCGTCAGCACGGTGCCCCGCGTAACATTCGACGCGCATTTCGTTCATCGCGCCTCCGCGGGGCGGAAGGGGGTCCGCCGCAGAAGAAGTTCTACAACGCCATCTTAGCAGCTTGGCATGCGCCCGCAACGGGCGCTTTTTGGAGTGAGTTCCTTATCGGCTACGGCTGATGACCTGGTGACTCAAAATGGCGCGTTCCTCACCGCGCGCCTCGCGGTCCTCGGCGTTGTATGCCGCGCCGAAAAGCACGATCATGGCAGTCAGGTACATCCACAGCAGCAACCCGATCGCGGCGGCCAGCCCGCCGTAAACCACGTTATACGGCACGCGGCGCACGTAGAAGCCAAAGATCACATCCGCGAGCCACCAGAGAATCGTTGCCATCGCTGCGCCGGGAAACACTGCAGCGACGCCCGCGTGTCCCGGCCGGCCGATGCGGTAAAGCGCCACCAGCACAATCATCGCCAGCACAAATACCACGCCGGCGTACCCAAGAATCGCAAGGTCGTGCACGATATAGTTCGGCGCGCCCGTCCGTTGCGTCAGCCACGCGCGCGTCGATTTGCCGAAAATGGTGAGCGTGAGTACGGCCAGCGCCGGAATGATGGTCACGCACAGCAGAAGCAGCGCCCGCAAGTGTCGGCGCCAGTATCCCGCGGTTATCAGGTCGCCTTCGACCATACGAAACCCTTCGATGAACCCCACCATCACCTGCGATCCCGCGATCAGCGTGCCCCCGAGGCCGAGAAGGATCCATCGCACCGGATGCGTGCCGCGCCGGAGAAAGTAGTCGGAGACGACTTGCGTGCTGCTCGCCGGCAGGATCAGGTTCAGGCGGTCTGGAATTTCCCGAATCGCGTCGTGAAGTGACGGAATGCCCGTCACCAGCCCCAGCGCCACCAGAAGAATCGGGAAAAATGCGAGGAACATGTTGAACGCAATCGCCTGACCAAGGGTCACGCAGTCGGGAAAAATTCGCCCGAGGCTGCGAAACATGGTTCTGGTCATGCGCGCCATAGCTGGTGTGGTCGGCTTTTGGACGTGCCGTTCACCCGTGTGGTCACAATTTTTTCATCCGCACGCGTTCACTTCGTGGAGCGGATTATACGGGACTTCCCTCCCCTGCGCGACCTTGCCGTACGCCTTCGGGTCCCTTGCCCCCGGCGCTCCCGGCGCCCGTTGCGCGGCCGATTTGGCCGCACCCGAGGCCAGTCACACCCTCCGCTTCGCTTGCCGCCTCTCCTGCCGCACGGTAAACTCCTCCCGGATTCGCAAGCAGGAGGCGCCCTACAGCCCCATGACCACCACACCCAAAATGACGGAAAGCCGCAGCGACGAGATCGTCCGCAAGCACAAGGAATTCATCTGGCCCGCGGTGACGAACTACTTCCAGAAGCCGCTCGTCGCCGATCACGCCTCGATGCAATATCTCTGGGACATCGAAGGCAACAAGTATCTCGATTTCTTCGGCGGCATCGTCACCATCGGCGTCGGCCACTGCAATCCCAAGGTCACGTCGAAAATCAAGGCGCAAGTCGACAAGCTGCAGCACACCTCGACGCTTTTCCCCAACGAGCACATCGTCGCCCTCGCGGAAAAGCTGGCGCAAATCACTCCGGGCAAGCTTCAGAAGAGCTTCTTCACCAGCTCCGGCACCGAAGCCAACGAAGCCGCCATCCTCCTCGCGCGCATGGTGGGGCAAAGCTATGACGTTGTCGCGCTCCGCCACGCCTACGCCGGCAGCTCGATGCTCGCGAAGAGCGTCACCGCGCAAGCGCCCTGGCGCAAGAGCGGCGTCATCAGCGTCGGGATGGCCCATGCCGTGAACCCCTACTGCTACCGCTGCCCGCTGCATCTGACATATCCCGATTGCGGCGTTGCCTGCGCGAACGATGTCGAAAGCGTCATTCAGACCACCACCAGCGGCTCGATCTCAGCCTTCATCGCCGAGCCGATTCAGGGCGTCGGTGGCTTCATCACGCCCCCGCCGGAATACTTCAAGATTGTCTACCGCATCGTGAAGAATTACGGCGGCCTCTTCATCTCCGACGAAGTACAAACCGCCTGGGGCCGCACCGGCAAGAAATGGTTCGGGATCGAGCAGTGGGAAGTCACGCCCGACATCATCACGTCGGCAAAAAGCCTGGGCAACGGCGTGCCCGTCGGCCTGACGATCACCACCGCTGAGCTCGCCGACAAATTCCAGGGCCTCACGATTTCCACCTTCGGCGGCAATCCCGTCACCTCTGTCGCCGCGCGCGCCGTGATCGAAGTCATCGAAGAGGAAAATCTCCGCGAGAACACCTTCGTGGTCGGAGGCTACTTCCGCAAGCGCCTCGAAGAGCTGCAGGAGAAATATCCGCTCATCGGCGAAGTGCGCGGCATGGGCATGATGCAGGCCCTCGAATTGGTGAAGGACCGCGCAACAAAAGAGCCGGCTCCCGCGGAAACCACGCAGGTCCTCGAGGGCGCGCGCCGCAACGGCCTCCTCATCGGCAAAGGCGGCCTCTACGGCAACGTCATCCGCATGGCGCCTCCCATGAACATCTCGAAAGCCGACGTCGACGAGGGCATCCGCCTCCTCGATAAAACCTTCAGCGAGGTGAAAACGTAGAAGTGTTCAATAGCGAGTCGCGGAGCGTACCCACACCGCGTTACCTTTCGATGCCTTGGCGCATCGTCGGCGCTGCCTTCTTTGGATTATTGGCGGCTGTCTGCGGATGGCTCGGTCTCTCCTTGATTCGCCAGAGTCATTGGACCCGCGGAGCCTTGGGGTTTCTGCTTTTCGCGGTCCTGTTCATAACTGCGTACGAAATCGCAAGAAAGGCGACCCTTACCCCAACTATATGTTGGGCCTGGCTCACCGTCGTACTGGCTAAAATCGCGATGGACGTGTATCGCGCCCTTTACCGTGCACCCGGGTTCGAGGCGTGGTTCCAGGTCGTTCTAGACCCGGTGTTCATAATTCTTGTTGTCGGCTTCTTACGGGGATCGATACGCGCCAAGAAAGCCAGCTTGCAAGAAAGAGGAGGGTGACAGTGATCGTTACAGAGGCTACGGCGGGCACGATTCTCTGCAGAAATTACGTCAACGGACACTGGGCTGAATCCAAGTCCCAGAAGATCGTCGAGCGCCGCAATCCCGCGAACACCGACGATCTTGTCGCGCGCATCCCGCTCTCGACGCGCCAGGAAACCAAGGAAGCCATCATCGCGGGCAAGTCCGCCCTGCCTGCCTGGCGTGACACGCCCGCTCCCGCCCGCGGCAACATTCTCTTCAAGGCCACGCGCCTGATGCAGGACCAAAAGGACGACCTCGCGCGCCTTCTCACCCGTGAGGAAGGCAAAGCGCTGAAGGATTCCCTCGGCGAAGTCCAGCGCGCCATCAACATCCTCGAGTTTATGGCCGGCGAAGCCCGCCGCCTCACCGGCGAAACCCTACCCAGCGAGCTGCCCAAGAATTTCTCCTACACGATTCGCCAGCCGCTCGGCGTCGTTGGCATAATCACGCCCTGGAACTTTCCCGTTGCGATTCCCGTTTGGAAAATCGCCCCCGCGCTCGTCTGCGGCAACACCGTCGTCTTCAAGCCCGCCACGCTCACGCCCCTTACCGCCATGCGCATCGTCGAAATCTTCGAGCAGGCCGGCCTGCCCGCCGGTGTCCTGAATCTCGTGATGGGCTCTGGAAAGGAGACCGGCGACGAGCTCGTCCAGAATCCGCACGTCCACGGCCTTTCGTTCACCGGCTCCAACGAAGTCGGCAGCCAGCTCTACGCCTCGGGCGCGCTCTGCATGAAGAAGTGCCAGTGCGAAATGGGTGGGAAGAATCCAATCATCATTCTCTCCGATGCCGACCTGCAGCTTGCCATGGAGTCCGCGCTCTTTGGCGCCTTCGCGTCCACCGGCCAGCGCTGCACCGCCACCAGCCGCGTCATCATCGAGGAAAGCATCGCCGACCGCTGGGTCGCGATGCTCGTCGACCGGGCGAAAAAGTTCACCGTCGGCGACGGCCTCGAGCCCGGCATCGAAATGGGCCCGTCCGTCGACGAAAGCCAGATGAACACCGTGCTCCACTTCATCGACGTCGGCAAGAAAGAAGCCGAACTCAAGTGCGGCGGCGAACGCCTCACCGGCCCGCGCTACGATAAAGGCTGGTTCGTCGCTCCTACCGTTTTCGACCACGTACGCGCCGACAGCGCCATCGCGCAGGAGGAAATCTTCGGCCCCGTCCTCAGCGTCATCCGCGTCAAGAATTTCGACGAGGCCCTCGACGTCGCCAATTCAGTTCGCTACGGCCTTACCAGCTCCATCTACACCACCGACTCGAACAAAATTTTCGAGTTCATTGACAAAGTCGAAGCCGGGATGGCCCACGTGAACTCGCCCACCGTCGGCGGCGAAGCCCACGTCCCCTTCGGCGGCACCAAGGGCACCAGCGTTGGCCCCAAGGAAGTCGGCCGCAGTGCCCTCGATTTTTACAGCGAGCTGAAGATCGTCTATATCGACTACACCGGCCGCAAGCGCGAATCCTCGATCTATTAGCCGCGTTTCCCCCTGCCAATCATCTTCCGCATCAAATTCCCGTAGAATAGAACCGGGAAGATGCTGAACAGGCTGGCGCAAAGTTCGCTCGCTCGACTGCTGGTGTGCATGCTTTCAGTGTGCGCCTGCACACTTGGCGTTCTGCCTTCGTTGGCAATCGCAAGTGAGGGACATATCCGCTGGAAGCCCGTCGAGCTGGCCCGGCTCCAGCTGGATGGCAAGACGCCGCTCGCCTGGAATGTCTTCCAGCCCGACAAAAAGAAGCAATCGAACCTAGTCCTCGTGCTCCTCGGGCACCGCTACTTGGCGCTCGATTTCAAGGCGAAACAGGTCTATTTGGTCATGCCGGCGGACCTTCGTGCGGACGGCAAGAATTTTGAAAGCGATGATCTGATGCAGCCTTCGCGCCTGATTCCAACCACGGATTGGGTCGTGCGCGACGTGGGGCCGGCCGAACAGATCAGGATGACGCTCGGCGATTACAAGCGCGTCATGGAAGTCCAGCTGCCGCACATGCCCGACCTTCGCGGCCTCTACTGACGCTCCGCATCTGCCTCGCCGACCGCGCCCACCGCGTCGCCGCTCGTGTCGACCTTCACCGGCACGGCCTTCTGCTTCACGTCATTCAGCCCGCGCCACAGCAGCCACAGCATCACGCCGATCATCCCCATCCACCCAATGAACCGCATCGCACCGGCGATCTGCGTGTCGTGCTCCAGCACGCCGAATCTCGAAAACAAATAATTCCAGTCGTGGATCACGTACTCCGCATCGCCCACCGTCAGCAGCGGCAAATCCTGTGCGCGCGCGTCGGCCATGTACGTGGCAACGGGAAGGAACTGCTCGAAGAAGAAAAACAGGCAGAACGCCACTCCCTGCGCTTGCCTCTGGAACACGAAATACGTCGCTAGCGCAAACGGAACGAACAGTTGCAAGAATGTCCCGCCCGCCACGCTCACCGTCGTCCCGAAAAATCGGAACAGCAGATGCCCGCCTTCGTGAATCGGCACGAAGACGCCGTCCATCAGCAGCAGGATTCCGCTTCCCCGCGCCTCCTGATAGAGAAACAGGCTGAAGAAAATCAGCCACGCCGCCAGGGCGACGCGCGGTACCGGCCTCCAGTCCTCTTCGAGCGCTTCCAGGAACGGCAACCGCTCCGTCCACGCCTCGGGCAACCGCACCGTGTCACTCCCTCCCGCGCGTCGCGACGCGCATCATCGCATCGACACGCCCGCCACCCACGGAATCCCCACCAGCCCGCCTTCCACCTTCACTGTTACCTCTTCCCCCGCGCTGAATCGGTCGTAATCGCTCCGGCTCACAGGCACTCGCTCCACCTCGTGCCCTTCGCGCCACGACGTTACCACCAGCCGGTGCGTCGGCACCGGCCCCGCCATCGCAAATTTCCCGACGATCCGCACCTCTTCGATGTGCGGTCTCGACCCGTCGAGCGCCCCATTCGCGAGCAGCAGCGCCGCCAGCAGCCACGGAATCGGAATCAGCCCGTAGTAGACGCGCTTCATCGCCTCCACTTCCGCGTGGCGCAGCGCCAGCCGCTCCACCCAAATCGCCAGCCCCAGCGTCAGAAAAAACAGCACGCCGATGAAAATCAAAATTCCGTCCAGCTCCAACGCCGGATACCGGTTGCTCGCCACCACGAACGCAATCGCGCCCACCAGGAACACCGCCGTGCGGTTCAGCAGCTTCCGCCGCAGCGCGAACTCCGCCGCCGACGATCCCAGCCCGCACTGCTCGCACACGTCCGCGTCGCGCTCCGCTCCACAGTTCAGGCACCGAGTCATCGCACGTCACTCTCCCACGAACTTAGACACCGCGTCCCGCCCAAATGGCTGTCGTATAATTCTCGGGTGACCGCCACCTTGCAGCAATTCTTCCTCAAGCAGAAGCTCGCCATTCGTGCGCGCACCGAGGAAGTCTTCGCGCTGCTCCGTCCCGAGCACATGGCCTGGCGCCCCGCCGAAGGCGCCCTCAGCATCGGCGAAATGCTTCGCCATCTTTGGACCTCCGAAGAAGGCGTCCGCCGCGTCGCGCTCGATTCGAATTTCGCCTACTATGAAGTCCGCATTCCACAGGGCCTTGCCCCCATCGTCGGCACGCCTCAATCGCTCGCCGACGAACTCGCAAACATCCGCCGCGTCCACCGCGAGACTCTCGATGCCGTTGCCGCCGCGCCTCTCGATCTATTCGACGTCGAGCGCGCCAACTCCGCCCTCGGCTTTCGCCGCAAGGTCAGCGTCATCCTCTTCGGGATCAACGAGCACGAAATCCATCACCGCGCTCAGCTCATGACGTTTCTACGCATCTTCGGCACTCCCGCTCCCGAACCCTTCAAGCGCCCCGCAAAATAGCTCGCGCCCCGCCGCAACTCGCCAGTTCGTACCGAACGCCCCGGCCATTTTGGAGTGCGGTAGCTTGCTACCGCTTTGCCGCCAAGCTCGATTTGAGCGCGCGGCCATTCGGCGAAGCTTGCTTCGCCGGCTCGCAGGTTTCGCCTCTCTTTGAAATCTAAAATGGCTCTGTTGATTTCCTCATGCAAAGGCGCGCCGCTGCCCATTTTCTCGGCACGACCTGCGAATTTTGTCATCCCGAGCGGAGCGTCCCGACGCTTTTTCCCGCGAAAATCGCGCCTTTTCGATTTTCGCGTCGGGACGCGCAGCCGAGGGATCTCTCTTCCAGCCTCTCGAAAACCGAGGATCTCAACAGAGCCATTTCAATTCTGAAATGTGCTTTAACGCCACCCTCAGCGCACTTCCCTCACACTCTCCGGCTGCGTCGCACCCGCTCCTCCGTAGCGCTCACCGCCTCCGCCATTTTGGAGTGCGGTAGCTTGCTACCGCCTTTCCGCCAAGCTCGATTTGAGGGCCGGCCATTCGGCGAAGCTTGCTTCGCCGTCTCGGAGTTCGCACCGCCTCGGCCGTGCTTTGAAATCTGAAATTTCAAATTTCAAATCCGATTTTGACGCTCCACTCCTATCGCACTTCCCTCACACTCGCCGGCTGCGTATCCAGGCACACGATATTTTCGTCGCGCCCGTTCGTAATCAGCCCGCAATCAATCTCCTGCGCGCTCCGGATCGCCGCTTCCGGCGTCGCTCCCTTCGCCGTCGAGCAGTGCGTCTGTCCCCTGAACGTCATGCACACCTCATATTCCTTCTGCGACTGCTGAAACGTGAAGTACACCAGCAGCGCCACGAACGCCACCGCGCCCAGCGCAATCCATCGCGTCTGATTTCCCTTTGCCATGAACCCTCGCCGCTCCGCGTCCCAACCTGCGTGCTACGCTCCGCGTTTCCCTTCCATGCGCCTCTTCAGCTCCTGTTGAATATATCTCTTCGTGTGCGGCGCCAGCGTTTCCAGCAGCCCCACGTCCTTCAAATCCCGCAGCGTGATGTTCGGCAGGAATGCCATCACTCGCCCCGCCGGCGTGTGCTTGTTTCGAATCAGCGCCACGCGCACATTGTACTGCGTCGACCATTTCGGATGCTGCGCGATCGCCACCACCACTCGCTCCGGCACAGACGCCTTCGCCAGCACCTTCAGAATCTGGCTCTCGCTCAGGAACGCGTTGTCCAGCGCCAGCTTCACCGCCTGCGGATGCCCTTCCGCCAGCACCGCTCCCGCCACGCGCGACGGCCCTCGCCGCGCCAGCGTCAGTTTCTCGCCCACCGGCACGTGCGGCACACGCATGATGATGATCTCCTCTGCGATCCGCCGGATGTCCGCTGGAGCCGAAGGCAGCAGGCTCAGCCGCACCAAATTGAAAAGGTAAAGTTGTCGCACCAGCGCCAGCGCAATTCGCTTCGGCGTTCGCGGATGCCTCGCCAGCCGCAGCCGTACGGCCTCGCGCGAAATCCATTTGCGCTGTTCCGCCACGGCGCTCAGCACGTTCGCCGTCAGGTCCAATCGATCGAGGAGTTGTGTTACGTGGCCTTCTTCGAGGTTTGGATTTTCCAGCAACGTCAGCAGGACGCCTTCATCGGCGTCGTGAATCAGCAGCTTCAGCTCGTCTGCGGGCGCCGTCCGCGCTGCTCCCGCTCGCTCGTTCGCGTTATTCCCGGCGCCGTCAGCCTGCGTCTCATCCGATCGAGGCGGCATTTCCCTTTGCCCGCACGGCAACGCGAACCGCTGCCTCCGCCGGGCTGATCTCCGCTTTCACCGGGCGCCATTTCGGAAGCAGGTCCGTCAGCGCGGTATCAATCGCCGAATCAAAAAATCGCGACCGTCCGTTCTCCCCGCCCACCTTGGCGATCCGCACCTCGCGGTCGCGCCCGCCCAGCTTCTCCGCCACCGCCGCGGCCAGCGACGCCAGCGACGCCGCCCCCGTCGCCAGAATTTCCCGCGACACCGCGTCGCCCTCATCCGCGAGTTGCGCCACCAGAGGAAACACTCTCGGGAATACATCGTCCGCATTTTTCGTCACCGCGTCCGTCAGCGTGTCCCACTCGCGCATCTGCAACGTCTCGAGCAGCCGCCCGCTCAACGCCGTCGCTGGTCCGCGCCCCTCGTCGGCCAGCACTACGGCCTGCACCGCTCGCCGCCCCACATCGAATCCGCTGCCTTCGTCGCTGAACCACGGCCCGCGTCCGCCCGCTCGCGCGCGCCGTCCTTGCGCGTCGCGTCCGAACGCCGCCGAGCCCGTTCCCGCAATCAGAATGATTCCTTCGCCCGTTCCAAACGCGGCCTCGTACGCAATTTCCTGGTCCGTCGTCACTTCAATCTCGGCGTTCGGGAAGCTCCGCTCGAAAAACGCCGTCACACGCCGCGCCACTCCCGGCCTCGAGGCTCCGCCCAACCCTGCGCAAATCCCTCGAACGTGGCTCGACGTGATCTTCATCCGCCCCAGCACCACGTCCGCCGCCTCGCTCAGGTTGAACCACGCCTTCGTGTAGCCCGCGCGCAGCGGATTTGAAGGTCCCGACGTCGCCCGCACCAGCACCTTCCCGTCCGCGCCCGCCACCACGCACTCCGTCTTCGTCCCGCCGCCGTCAAATCCCAGAAAGTATGTCGCGTCCGCCTTGGAAACGTTTTCGCTCATCGCCTCGCCTTACTTGACTGGTCTGGCCTCGACGATTTCCTGATTCGAGCCGACTTCTTCCTCTCATTTTCATCGTACGGCCGCCGAACTTTGTCATCCCGACCGAAGTCCCGCGTCTTTGCTTTTCCCGCGCGCAGCGCGGGCGCGGGACGTAGTGGAGGGACCTCTCTTCAAGCCTGCCGAAAGTAGCGGCTGCCTCAAAACCAGATGCGTTGTTGACACCCTCGCAATTGCGCCGTTACCATCGCGCGGCTTCCGGCTCCACTCAATGCAAATTGACCGCATCGACTTCGCCATCCTCATCCTGTATCTCGTGGGCATCACTCTCTTCGGTGCCCGCTTCCGCAAGGGACAAAGGGACGTCCGCGACTACTTCCTCGGCGGCCGCACCGCCCCGTGGTGGGCGATCGCATGCTCCATCGTCGCCACGGAAACCTCCACCCTCACCATCATTGGCACGCCCGGAATTGCTTACGGCGGAAATCTCGGATTCTTGCAACTCGTGCTGGGTTATCTGGTCGCCCGCGTAATTCTTTGCGTGGTCCTTATCCCGCAGTACTTCCAGGGCGAATTTTACACGGCTTATCAGCTCTTGGAAAGGCGCTTCGGCCGGCGCATGAAGACCTCCGCGGCCGCCGTTTTCGTCGGCACTCGCGCCCTTGCGGAGGGCGTCCGCATCGCCGCCATCGGCAAAGTCGTCAGCGTCGCCTTCGGCACCGGCGAGCGCGTCTCCATCTTCATCATCACCGTCCTCACGCTCTTCTACACGTTCGAAGGTGGCATGCGCGCCGTCATCTGGACCGACGTCATCCAGTTCGTGATTTATCTCACCGGCTCCGTCATCGCCTTCTTTCTGCTACTCCACAAAATTCCCGGCGGCTGGCCCACCGTCGCTCATGTCGCTGCTGCTTCCGGCGGCAAACTCTCCATCTTCAATTTCTCTCTCAGCCTCACGCAGAGCTACACGTTCTGGTCCGGCCTGATTGGCGGCACTTTCCTCACCATGGCCAGCCACGGCACCGACCAAACCATGGTCCAGCGCCTCCTTGCCGCCCGCAACGAACGCGACAGCAAGACCGCCCTCCTCACCAGCGGCGTCATCATCCTCTTCCAATTCGCGCTTTTCCTCGTGATCGGCGTCATGCTCTTCGTCTACATCGCGCACATGGGCGCCGCCCTCCCCACCGCCGATCCCGACCGCATCTTCCCCGAATTCATCGTCCGCCAGATGCCCGTCGGCATCGCCGGACTTGTCCTCGCCTCTATCTTTGCAATCGCCATGTCCAACGCCAGCGGCTCGTTGAACTCCCTCGCCTCCTCCAGCATCATGGACCTCGGTCGCGCGCGCAAAGACGCCGGCACGCAATCCAGCGCTGGCGTCCTTGGCCGCTCGCGTCGAATGACGCTCCTCTGGGGCGTCGTCCTCGGCGTCTTGGGACTGATTCGCTGGGGCCCGGTTCTCGTCGCGGGATTGACCATCGCCTCGATCACCTACGGCGCGACGCTCGGCGTCTTCCTCCTCGGCACGTGGAATCGCCGCGCGAACGAACGCGGCGCGCTCATCGGCTTTCTCGCGGGTCTCTGCGTCATGATTGCCGTAAAGCTGTTCAACTCCCCTCTCGCCTGGACTTGGTACGTCCTCGCCGGAACCGTCGTCACGTTTGCTGTCGGCTCACTCGCCAGCGTCTTCGCCAGCCCCACGTCGCAAAAGGCTGATACACTGCCCCTCGCCTGACTCTCCGAGAGGACGCGCCATCGCCAACTCCGCACCTTCGAAGCAGCCGGTCGGCCTGATTCGCGGCCTCAGCGGCTGGGCTGCCGCCGCCATCGTCATTGGCACGATGATTGGCACCGGCATCTTCATTGTTCCCGCCGACATGGCCCGCACCGCCGGTTCTGTTTCGATGGTCGCCCTCGTGTGGATCGTCGGCGGCGTGCTTTCTCTCTTCGGCGCGCTCGCTGCCGCCGAGCTTGGCGCGGCTCTCCCTGAAGCGGGCGGCACCTACGCCTATTTGAATCACGGCTTTGGCCCTGCCTGGGGATTCATCTTCGGCTGGATGTACTCGATTCTCGGCGCACCCACTTCCATCGCGACCATCTCCGCCGGATTCATGCGTTTTGTCAGCTTCCTCTTCCCCGCTGTCGCCACGCCCATCTTCGTCTGGCACTTCTCGCTGCCCTTCATCAATCATCCGTACACCTTCGCATTCACGTGGGCGCAGCCCGGCGCCGCGGCCGCCATCGCCGTCGTCACCTTCATTAACTGTCTCGGTGTTCGCCTAGGAGGCCGCGTTCAGGTCGTCCTGACCATCATTAAGATCGCCGCTATCGTCGCCGTGATCGGGATCGGCTTCTTCCTGGGGCACGGCAGCACCGCCAATTTCCATTCCGCCGCGTCCGGCATCTCCGCCGCGGGCCTCTCCGGATTTCTCACTGCGATGGTCGCCGCTCTCTGGGCCTACGACGGCTGGATCAACCTCACTTTTGTCGGCTCCGAAGTAAAAAACCCGGAGCGCAATATCCCGCTCGCGCTTCTCGGCGGCGTCGCCCTCGTCTGCGCGCTCTACGTCGCCATGAGCGCTGCCTGCTTCTTCGTCCTGCCCTTCTCCAAGGTCATCGCCTCTCGGGTCATCGCTTCCGACGTTATCGCGCGCGCCACCGGAGCCAGCGCCGCCAATTGGCTCACGATCGCGATGATCGTCTGCGCCCTGGGCACTCTCAATTCGTCCATCCTCACCAACGCGCGCGTTGACTACGCTCTCGCTCGCGACGGCCTTTTCTTCCGCATCGTTCGCGGCGTCCATCCGCGCTTTCGCACTCCCGTCCGCGCCCTCATCTTTCAGGCCATCATCGCCTCGCTGCTCGCCCTCAGCGGAACCTTCGAAGACCTTTTCTCGCTGTACGTCTTCACCGTGTGGATCTTCTATGCTCTTCAGACCATCGCTGTCTTCCGCCTTCGCTCCACTCAACCGAATCTTCCGCGGCCATATCGCACCTGGGGCTATCCCGTCGTCCCCGCCATTTTCATCCTCGGCGCTCTCGCCCTCACCGTAAACACCTGCATCCAGCGCCCGCTCCCCTCCGCCATGGGCCTCGTCGTGATGTTCTCCGGCCTCTTCTTCTACCGCCACTGGCGCGCTCACCCCACTCCCGCCGAAACCCCGACCGAATGATTGCGCTTGCTGCCCGCCGCAGGCAGGGTTCCAACGCTTTTGTTTTTCTCTGCGTTCTCTGTGTCTCTGCGGTGGTTTCTTTTTGAATTTCAAATCGTTTTGTCTTAACAGTGTTTATCTGTGTTCATCTGTGGTTCCAAAAAGGGTTTTGCCTTTTTTCCACAGCCTCGGTCCTCTTGCGGCCCGTGGTACAATAACCATTGGAGGCTTCGTGGGAGGCTGAATGGCCAATCGTGACGCCCGAAAGGGCATCCGGCCCGGCACCCCAACCCTCTCTCGCCCGCAATTTCTAATCGCGAAATTGAATATTAGAACTCCCGCTAACCCCTGGCCTTTCAATGGCTTAACTTTTTCTAATCGCGAAAAAACGCCGTTTTGTCACGCGCAGTTTTTCTTCGCCTCCCATTCGCTCCCGGGGCCCGCCCGATGACCCCGGAAAAGCCCTCCATCCTCCTCGTCGAGGACGAAGCCAAGATGCGCCGTCTCCTCGAACTCCAGCTCGGCGACGAGGGCTTTATGGCCCAGACCGCGCCCGACGCCGAAACCGGCCTCCAAATGCTCGGCAAGCAGCCCTACGACCTGGTCGTCACCGACTTCAAGCTTCCCGGCATGAGCGGCCTCGAATTTCTGCAAGCCGTCCGTGCTTCGAACGCCAGCGTCCCCATCATCATGATGACCGCCTACGGCACCGTCGAATCCGCCGTCGAGGCCATGAAAAAAGGCGCCAACGATTACGTCCTCAAGCCCTTCTCCCTCGCAGAACTCGTCCTCGTAATTCGCAAGGAACTCGATTCCAAGCGCCTCCGCGAAGAGAACCGCTCCCTCCGCGAAGCCCTCGGCGTGAAATACAAGTACGACAACATCGTCGCCACCAGCGAAAAGATGCAAGCCGTTCTCGCCCTCGTCGAACGCGTCGCCCCCACGAACGCCACGGTTCTCGTCGGCGGCGAAAGCGGCGTCGGCAAAGATCTCGTCGCTCGCGCCATTCATCAGCACTCGCAGCGCGCCTCCGGCCCATTCGTCAAAATCAACAGCACAGCCATCCCCGAGAATCTTCTCGAAAGCGAACTCTTCGGCTACGAAAAGGGAGCCTTCTCCGGCGCCACTTCCAGCAAGCCCGGCAAATTCGAGCTCGCCGATAAAGGCACACTCTTCCTCGACGAAATCGGCGACGTTCCCGCCGCCACGCAAGTCAAGCTCCTCCGTGTCCTTCAGGAGCGCGAATTCGAGCGCCTCGGCGGCACCAAAACGCTGAAAGTGGACGTCCGCCTCATCGCCGCCACCAATCGCGATCTCCGCGCCGCCCTCGAGGAAGGTACATTTCGCGAGGATCTCTACTACCGCCTCAACGTCGTCGCCATCGACATCCCGCCGCTTCGGGACCACAAGGAGGACATTCCGCCTCTCGTCAACTTCTTCCTCCGCAAGTACGCAGCTGAAATGAACAAACCGGTCCAGGCCATCACTCCCGAAGCGATGCGCGCGCTCATGGACTTTCACTGGCCCGGCAACATCCGCGAACTCGAAAACGTCATTCAGCGTGCCGTCACGCTTTCCACCGGCGTAGCCATCGGCGCCACCGACATCGATATCGACCGCCCAATCGCCCGCCCCGGTGCCGCCGCCTCGTCCACGCTGCTACCCCCTGGCATGACACTCGATCAGTGGGAAGAAGAAGCGATCCGCGAAGCTCTTCGCCAAGCCAACGGCAATAAGAGCCAGGCCGCCCGCACACTCGGCCTCTCTCGCAACGCGCTCCGTTACCGCCTCTCGAAAATGGGTGTTCCCGACCCCGTTGAGGGCGAATCATGACCGCTCTCCCCAGCCTTCGCGGCTGGTGGCTGAAAACCACCACCTTCGCTTCAAATCCACCGGACCCGCGAAACCGACGCGACATCCGTGACGGCCTAAACAGCCTCCTATCTTATTGCCCGGTAAGCACTTACGACACATCTGCCGCGCCGAATCGATTTGGCACCCTCCGTGCCCTACTGCCAGTGGATTCCTGGCAAGTAGGCCAGGAGGTGATCTCATGAAAAAGCTTCTAGCAGTTCTGGCGGTCCTCCTGATGTTCGGGATGACGGCGTCCGTTGCTGCCGCTCAGGACTCCGACGTGGCGCCTGCGCCCCCGGACCAGCCGCAAACGACGCCCTCGTCTGATTCGGACCAGCCTGCGCAGAACCAGCCCGGCGTTGCCCGCGTCAGCTTCATCCACGGCAGCGTCTCGATGCAGCGCGGCGACAACACCGATTGGACCGCCGTCACGCTCAACACGCCCATCATGCCCGGTGACCGTGTTTCCACCGGGCCCGACGGCGCGAAGGGTGAACTTCAACTCGACTGGGCCGACATCCTCCGCCTCTCGAATAACGCCGCCGCGAAAATCGTCAGCCTCGACCAGAGCAATATTCATGTTCAAGTCGGGCAGGGCCTCGTCACCTACGCTGTCCTGAACGGCGCGCAGGCCGCTACCGAGATCGATACGCCCAACGCCGCGGTTCATCCGAATGGCCAGGGCGAATACCGCATCACGGTGAATTCTGACGGCGAAACTGTCGCCATCGTCCGCTCGGGTTCGATGGAAGTGTCGACTCCCCAAGGCAGCACTCACGTCGACCAGGGCCAGATGATCACCGTTCAGGGCACCGACAATCCGCAGTACAAGATCGATCCCGCGTCCGGCACGGACGCTTGGGACTCGTGGAACAACGATCGCGATAATGTCATCGCCCAAGCCGAACAATCAAAGCATCTCGACCGCTACTACGTCGGCTCGCAGGACCTCGACTCATACGGCCACTGGACTGACGTTCCTGACTACGGCCAGGTTTGGGTTCCTTCGGTGGACTCCGACTGGGCGCCCTATCGCGCTGGTCGCTGGGTCTACGAGCCTTACTACGGTTGGACTTGGGTTTCCTATGAGCCTTGGGGCTGGGCGCCTTATCACTATGGTCGCTGGTTCGTTTATGGCGGCAACTGGGCTTGGTGGCCTGGACCGGTTTACGGCTATCCTGGCTACTATCCTGTCTGGTCACCAGCCTATGTCTCGTTCTTCGGCTGGGGCGGCGGTGGCTTCGGCTTCGGAGTCGGATTTGGCCTCGGGTTCGGTTGGGGCCATGTTGGCTGGCTCCCCTGCGGACCGGGTGACTGGTATCACCCGTGGTGGGGCCGTTGGGGCGGCAGGTACAACGCCGTTGCCTTCGACCGGATCAACACCTTCCACGACGGATTCCGTCCGCTCGGACGCGAAGGCTGGCACCAGTATTCGAACTTCAATGGTGCCTTCCGCAACGACCGGATTCGCGGCGGCATCAGCTCGATGGACGGCCACAACTTCGGTCGCGAAGCGGTCTCGATGCACCAGGATCGGATCAGCGAGTCCACTCTCCGCGGCGCGAGGATGAGCACCGGCAGAATGCCGGTTCAGCCGGGCCGCGAAAGCTATAGCGCGACCAATCGTCGCGCCGATCCGGCTTCGTTCCGCAACGCACCTTCGAGCTCGCAGCACTTCTTCAGCGGAGCTCGCCAGAGCGGAACCTTCGCTCGCGGCACGGAAGGCTTCAATTCGCGTCCAACGGGTACCGCTCGCGCGGCTCAGAGTTTCGGCGCGAACCGCGGCAACGGTGCAATTACGTCGTCGCGGCCTGGATGGCGAACCTTCACTCCGCCGAACTCGTCGAATTCGCGCGGCTTGAACAATTCGCCGAACAATGGCAACCGTGGCTCGTTCAATCAGCCGAACAACGGGCGTGGCTCATTCAATTCGCCCAACGGCGGCAATCGCCCCGCGGCGAATCAGGGCGGCTGGCAGCACTTCAATCAGCCCTCGCCGAACTCGCGAGGTTCGTACAACAGCCGGCCGTCGCTGAACATGCGACAGCCGATCGTCACGCAGCGAAACAATGGCTACGGTTCAGCCGGTCGCGGCTACAACTACAACGCGCCACGTTCCTACAGCCAGCCACGCAGCTACTCCCAGCCTCGCATGGAGAGCACGCCGCGTTCATACAGTGCGCCGCGTTCATACAGTGCGCCCCGAAGCTATAGTGCTCCTCGTAGCTATAGCGCGCCGCGCAGCTCCGGTGGCGGCAGCTTCCATGGCGGAGGCGGTGGTTCGCGTGGTGGTGGCGGTTCCCGCGGTGGTGGCGGTTCTCACGGTGGCGGTGGCCACGGCCACGGCCGCTGATGCAAGACGGTTCCCTAACCACGGCCCCGAGAGAATCGGGGCCGTGGCGTGTAAGGGCGCAGCAAAGGAATTCTTGATTCATGATATTCGTCGTCAGTAGCGGATGCGATCGCGTTTCGAAACAAAAAGCTCTGCCGAGTGTTTTATCAGTGGAGCGAAGCGATGGACCTGTACATTGTAGTTTGGCAGACATGGTTCATGGCAGTCAGTTGGCTGGAACGGGTAGCTGTGCTATCTAAGGACTGGTTCGCGAAAGGAGCCCGCCCATGAAAACGGCCAAGTCGCTCTTCCTAGGTTTCCTTCTTGTTGCCGCGCTGGCGACCATTCTCCCGGCGGCCGCGTCGGCTCAGTCGCAGCCCGATCAGCCGCCACCCGATCAGTCGCAAGTCGATCAGTCGCAGCCGCAGGTTGATCCTCCCGGACGCGTGGCGCGCCTGAATTACAGCGAGGGTTCCATCTCCTATCAGGTTTCCGGCGACACCGACTGGGTGCAGGCGGATCCAAACCGCCCGCTCACCACGGGCGACAATCTCTGGTCCGACAAAGATTCCCGCGGCGAAGTTCATATCGGAAGCACGGCGATTCGGCTTTCGAGCGAGACCGGCATCTCGTTCCTCAACGTCGACGACCGCACCGCTCAGATTCAACTCGCGCAGGGCGACATCGAAGTTCATCTTCGCGACCTCGAGGCCGGCGATGCCTGGGAGATCGATACTCCCAATCTCGCGTTCACCTTGACGCGCGCCGGTGAATACCGCATCTCCACCGATCCCAAGTCGAACACGACGACGATTATCGTCCGTGAAGGCGAAGGCTCTGTGACGGGCGGTGGCGACTCCTACGACCTGACTGCAGGCCAGGAGTACACGTTCGGGGGAACGGATCAACTCGCGTACAACGCACAGCCGGCTCCCGATTACGACGATTTCTCGAATTGGTGCCAATCGCGCGACCAGGTCGAAAATCAATCCCAATCCGCGCAGTACGTTTCGCGCGATGTCGACGGCTACTATGACCTCGACCGCAACGGCACGTGGTCGGAAGTCCCCGATTACGGCGAAGTCTGGATCCCGCAAAATGTCCAAGCGGACTGGGTTCCCTACCATGTTGGCCACTGGGTCTGGATTGCTCCGTGGGGCTGGACGTGGGTTGACGCCGAGCCGTGGGGCTGGGCTCCCTTCCACTACGGCCGCTGGGTTCTTGTGGGCGCGCACTGGGGCTGGGTGCCTGGACCTCGCGTCGTGCGCCCGGTCTACGCGCCTGCGCTCGTCGGCTTTGTCGGCGGTCCCGGCTTCGGCCTGTCCGTTTCGTTCGGTGGAGGATTCGCCGGCGTTGCATGGTTCCCGCTGGGTCCGCGTGACGTTTTCGTGCCGGGGTATCGCTGCAGCGAGCGCTACGTTCAGTACGTGAACGTCACAAACACGCGCGTCGTGAACGTGACGGAAGTGACGCGGGTGTACAACACGAGAATCGTGAATCGCTCAGAAGTCGTGAACCACTACACCTACGAGAACAACTCGCGAGCGATCACCGCCGTGTCGCGCGAGACGTTTGTCGGCGCTCGGCCCGTGCAGGGAGCGGCCGTCCGCGTAAACGAGGAGCAGATTCGCAACGTGCGCGTCTCGGAGAGCGCGCCGTTGACTCCAACCAGGGCCAGCTACGTCTCCTCGACCGCACGCGTCGCTGTCGCCCGGCCGTCTGTGCCGCTCGCCAGCCGCCCCGTGGTTGCGCGCTTGAATCCCGCCACGCCTGTCAACCGCCGCGTTCCCGAATATACGAACGACAGCCACGGGTTCAATCAGCCACCGAACCGCGCGACGGGAAACACCGGAGGAGCGCAGCAGAACAACGGCTTCAGGCCTTTCACGCCTCCTTCGAACACGAACCGGCCGAACACCAACACGAACACGCCCGGCGGCAATCCAAACGTCAACCACGTTCAGGAGAATCGGACGAATCCTAATGTGAATCGCCCGAACGGCTCTTCGTCGGCTGAGAACGAGTCGCGGCCGGCGGTTCGGTATACGCCGCCCGTCAAGGCGAATGATCGGAACTACGACGTTCATCCGCCGCTCAATCACCCGAAGCCTCCTCCGAAGAGCGAGTCGAAGCCGTCAAAGCCGTCCAAACCGGACAAGCCCCACTCGGGCCGGTAGCGGCGCCTAATTGGCAATGTGCCCGCGGCGAAGCGATCCTTCGCCGCGGGTTCTGCTTCTCGTTCTGCTCCAGCCACGGCCGATACGCCCTGGGTAACTCGTTGAGAACGTGCCGGGAAGTTCCCTACAAAAAATAATAGGCAAGGGTTATTGTGGTTGGGACGAAGTTCGATTCAGGTGGGGCGTGCTTTGTCCATTCTTCTTTGTTTTGTTCACTTTACGGGCGCTCGCGCAATGACAAAGAATGGCGATGAAAGTGCCTGCTATCAAGTGACAGACTTAAAGTCCTAGGTGCGCCTGGGGTGTGCAATTTAGGCGCGTCGAGCAGTTATGTGGGTGTAGTTCAATCTGAAAAAACTGAGGTGTGTATGCGACCGAATGCAGTCCAGCCCGCAGCTGGTCTTTCCCGCTCTGTTCTGCCCAAGCTTCTGGCTCAGGTGATGGCCGTGATCTTCGCCCTGCTCGCGCTGACCGCTACGCGCGCGTCGGCCCAGGCCACATCGGGCGTAACCGGCGTGGTCACGGACCCTTCCGGCGCCGTCGTCGTGGGCGCCGACGTAACGCTGACGAATCCCGCTACCGGCTACCAAGCCGCGACAAAGACGAACGATCAGGGAATCTATCAGTTCCTTCTCGTTCCTCCCGGCAACGGCTATCAGCTGACCTTCAGCGCAGCGAATTTCCGCAAGCTCACGATCGCGGATGTAGCGCTCGGCGTCAGCGTAACGGAAACAAAGGACGCGCAATTGCAGGTCGGCGAACAGATGCAGCAGGTCGAGGTTACAGCGCAAGGTGAAGGAAGCATCAACACGGAGGACACCAGCATTGGCAACGTGATTCAACCCAACCAAGTCCAACAGTTGCCGATTCAGTTTCGCTTGAACGCGAGCGCAATTTTAACCTTGCAGCCCGGCGTGCAATCGGAAGGCGGAACGAACCAGTACGGGTCCGTCACGGGTTCCCGTGCCGACCAACAGACGATTACCGTCGACGGTCTGGATGTCACCGATGAAGTCGGCGGCTTCGCGTTCGACACTATCGGTGCCGCCCCTGTCGATTCGATCCAGGAAGTCCGCACCATCGTCGGGAGCGCCGATAGCTCCTACGGCCGCACCGCGGGCGCACAAGTGGACCTATCGACAAAGCCAGGGACGAACGAATTCCACGGGTCCGTCCGCGAATATAACCGCAACACGGATTTTGCAGCCAACAATTACTTCAACAACCTGTCCGGAATCGATCGCCCCGCGCTCATCCGCAACCAGTTCGGCGGAGACCTCGGCGGCCCTATACAGAAAAATAAGCTCTTCTTCTTCTTTAGTTATGATGGCCTTCGAGCAACTCAACCGCAACAGGAGCATCGCAATGTGCCGGTCGACGCGGTTCGGGCAGGCGGCCTAAACTACATTCACTCGGGCAACGATAGCTCGGGCAACCCGTGCACCGGGTCATCGCGCCTCAACACTGATCCCACTTGCATCACGACACTTGACGCCTCTCAGGTAAAAGCCATGGACCCGGCGGATATTGGGGCTGACCCGGGCCTTCTAAGCCTTTTTGGCAGCCGCTATCCCGAGCCAAACGCCCCGGGTGGCGGAGACGGAGTCAACTCGGAAGGATTCATCTTCAACGCGCCGTTCAAAACGAGGGACAATACGTTTATTGGCCGCCTCGACTACAACCTCAGTGCCAAGCACCAGATTTTTGCGCGCGGCACATGGGACCGCGACAACGGAGACGAATCCGCACAGCAGTTCCCGGGCGATCCGGAGGCGCTCACCAGCTTCATCGGCCACAACAGGTCCTTTGTTGTCGGCTACACCTACGACATTTCCGGTACCATGGCGAACAAGATTTACGCCGGGCTGACTCGCAGCGTGGAATTCTTCCCGGCGGACTATGCCCCGACGGCTCCGAATAATTTCGGCTTCGGATATTACACCGGCTTTAGCTCGCCTTACGGCGGCTTCGGCAGCCAGGGACGCAGCGTCGGCGTTCCCGAAATTCGCGACGAGTTCATCTGGCAGAAGGGCCATCACAATCTCGACTTCGGAGGAGACATCCGCCTGGTCCGCTACTACTCGGAGCTTGGGAACAGTATCAATTTCCTGACGATTGGCCTCGGCCCGAATTTCCAACAGTTGAATTCTAGCCTGCGGCCCTCGGACATCAACGCCGACCACGGAGCTCAGAACGAGTGGGATGGAACGTTCACCTCGATTCTCGGAAGTTACAGCGCTGCCAGCACTAATTTCTACTACGACACGCAAGGCAACCCTTTGGCCCTCGGTTCGGATGCGATTCGAAACTACGTATCCAATGAAGCCGAGCTCTATGCCCAGGATACCTGGCACATCTCGTCGGGTCTCACTTTTTCTTACGGCCTGCGCTGGGTGTACCACGGCGTTCCCTATGAACAGAATGGCTTTGAGTCCACCGGCAATTTGAGCGAGCAGGAACTCTTTGCCCCACGGGTTGCCAACGCTTTGGCGGGAGTCAACGGAAATGCCGCCGCCCCGATTATGTCCATTAACCTTGCAGGCCCGGCCAATCACGCTCCCGGCTATTACAATCCTGACTACCGGGATTTCGCTCCGCGGGTCGGTTTGGCATACTCGCCATCATTCACGAGCGGTTTTCTCGGGCGGCTCTTTGGCGACCGCAAGAGCAGCCTCCGTGTCGGCGCCGGCATCGGATACGACCGCGTGATGAATACACTCGAATTCGAGCTCGACCAGTTCAATTACCTGTTCAGCTCAATCGGAGTTCCTTTGGAATTCGGTACGGGATCGTCGGCTCACGATGCCTTGGCGAATGACCCCCGATTCACGTCACTATCGTCCGCCCCGGCCCCAGCCGCGACTCCTATCACCCACCCTTACACGCCCAACGTCGACTCGATGGGCAATCCGATTGGACTCGCCGAACTGGGTGGCTTCCCGGGTTTCTTCAACTTCGATCCGAAACTAAGATCGCCCTATTCGATTACCGCATCCCTGGGTTTCCAGCGCGAACTCCCGGGCAACTTCTTCTTTGAGGTCGATTATTTTGGCCGCTTCGGGCGGCGGCTCGCAGGAATTGGCGATGCGGCTCAACAGCTCAACTTTAAGGATCCGACGTCCAGCCAATTCCTAAACGACGCTTTTGGCGCAGTGCAGACCGAACTACAGGCCGGAGTTTCACCATACGCGGTAACGTCTCAACCTTGGTTCGAGAACCAAATGGGCCCTGCAGCGCAACAAAACCCATATGGCCCTACCTGCCAGGATGTACTCGAGGCATACTACGGGCCGGGACCAAACGTAAACTGCACGCAAGCGGCGGCGGTCTTCGATTACGGCCTTATTCCGTACGGCGACCTTTCAAGCACCGACCTCGTGCTCTCGGAACTTGGCCTACTCAATCCGAACACGGGGCTTCTCGCTCAGACAGGGTCTGCGGGTTACATCGGAAATTTTTCCGCTTCGAGCTACAATTCCCTCATCCTCGTTCTTCGCAAGAGGCTTTCGAACAATCTTCAGTTCGACTTCGATTACACTCTCGCGCATTCGATCGACAACGTGTCGGACGTAAACAACAGCTTCGTGGACTTCCAGTACTCGGCAAACGGCCTGATATGCGACCTTCGCAATCTGCGCACCTGCCGCGCGAGCTCTGACTTCGATGCACGGCACACGATCACCGCGAACTACATCTACACGCTGCCCGTAGGCAGGGGCCAACGGTTTCTGGGTAACGCTCCTAAATGGCTCGATGCAATTGTGGGCGGATGGGGGAACTCGGGAATCGTCGCCTGGCATTCCGGTTTTCCCGTAAACACGGGTACCGACACTTTTCCCATCGATTTCACGATGAGCGCTCCGGCCGTTTACGTGGGTCCGGCGTCCAACATCAAGCAACACATCACGACCGACACGACCACTCAAACGGTGCAGTTCTTCGCGAGCCAGACCGATGCCGTGGCCGCGTTCACCTATCCATTCGGTGGAGGCACGGGAAATCGCAATTTCCTGCGTGGGCCGAACTTCTCCAACGTCGATATGGGGATATTCAAGAACTTCACGATGCCATGGTCCGATGGGCAGAGGCTCCAATTTCGCGCAGACGCGTTCAACGTCTTCAACAACGTGAGCTTTGCGCCTCCTGGGGCTGATATCAACACCAACTTTGGAATTATCACATCTCAGGAGAACTCTCCGCGTGTCCTGCAGCTGGCGCTTCGGTATCAGTTCTAGCAGCGGACAGCACAACAAGGTCCAGCATTGCGGGCTCCGAAGTTTGGAGCCCGCTTTTCTTTTGCGGCGCAGATTCTGTGGGGTTGGACCGATGCGCGTGCTCTTCTGAGCCTCACTAGTGCCTCCACGAATTGGCGCGTTGGCCCCTGGGCGTGAGGCTGCGCGGAGGCTTTGGCGCTGCTGCGGGTACCTTGCGAGTGGCTATGGACGCGGAGGATTCTGCGGCGTGGGTGGCGTCGTTGCGGGAGCGGCTGCGTTGGGCGCCGGAGTGGCTTGCTGTAGCGCCAGATATGACCGCCCGAACGCGGCCTGATCCGTTCCCGCGCCGATCACGACGGCCTGAATCGCATAACGGCCGGTGGGCAGCTTCGAAAGCGGCAGGCTGATGCGGAATGACGCCGTATGCGCGCTCGCGTTGATTTCCGTGGGCGCGAGCAGCGGAGTCGCGTTGATCTGCAACCCCTTCCGGAAGAATATCAATCCCGCGCGCAGTGTGTTGGGATCGAACGACGCTCCCTTCTCCGGGTAGTATGCCTGGAAGAAAATGTAGAGCGTCTGCTGTTGTGTGAAGTAGCGCGTAACGCTCGGCACGATGGTTTCGCCATTCACGTCAAGCGGCGACGCGGTGAGCCTCGCCTTCAACCCCTCCGTCTTCGTCTGCACTTCGGGCGATTTCGCCGCGGGCACGATCTGGCTCGAGAGCAGCACCGAGCTGAGCGCCAATTTCTCGGGCGACGCCGGCGGCACAACGATATCCTGCTCGAACGTGCCGATTTTTCCCGACTCGTTCTCGCGCGCCACAAATTTCAGATGGTACGTTCCCGGCGCGAGCACCACCCCGCCCTGATACTGCAAATTCGCCTGGCTGATCTGCTGGTAACGCTCCGGATCGAGATTCACCGTGATGGTGTCGCGAAGCTGCGCCACCGCGAACTGGCTCGAACCTGCGCGAACTTCCGCCGCGAAATCGAATTCCGCCTCGCGCTTGCCGTGCTTCTCGGCCCAATCGAGAGCCGTCGCTGAAAGTTTCGCGTCTATTGGCACGTACGCCTGCCCGCCGCTGAGCCGGAAGATCGCAGTTTCGACGGCAATCGGCAGCTCGACAATCGGATCCTCGGAGTGGATCGCGTCCGCGAGCTGCTGGTCGCGGTCCGCGCGCTCGAGATGCTGGAAGTCGCGCGGCGCGTAGTAGCCGTTGCGAAAACGCACGTGCGCTCCCGGCACGGTCACCTTCACATGGACGCTGCGCCAGCTTCCGTCGTGCTTCACATTCGAGCCCAGGTAGTAGCCAATCAAGTAGTAGCCCGTGTTGTCCTGCTGAATCTTCGGGAACGCGTCGCTCAGGTCGCCGAGATCGAAGAACGTCTTTCCACCGGTGTCCGTCGAGAGGGTGGCCAGCGTGTCGCGCGAATCCTGCCGCTGATCCGTCTGATGAAACACGGCTGCGCCGCTAAAAAGAGACGTGCCCGTCGCGGAGTCCGTGGTGGCATCGCCGCCGGGAGGAGCGGTGTAGAGCCCGCGCGCATCGATGGAATAGATGGAAACGTCGGCGCGATTGGCCGCGTCCGTGGCCGCGCGCAACTCCGTTCGATTCTCCTCGCCGGTCTGCGTCACGCCGCTCGTGAACTCGATGATCGCCTTGCGCCCCGGAATGTCCGCAAGGACGTTCGCCAGTCCCTCGACCGCCGCCAGCTTCTGGTCCGTGTTGAAGACGTTGAATTCCGTCTCGTCCGGTGTGTACGCCGCGCCCGTGTAGCCCTGGACGTCGTATTCGCCTTCTTGCGCAGCCGCGTACAAGCCCGACGCAAGATCGGCCGAAACGCCAGGCGTTAGATGGTCGATTGCTTTCTGCAATTTGGCGCGATCGTTCGTGAAGTCCGCCCAAACGGAAAGCTTCGAACTGTATACAACCACCGCCACCAGGTCGGCGGGGCTCATCTGTTTCTCGATGAATTTCTTCGCGCCGTCGCGCGCCCGCAGCATGTCATCGTCGCCCATCGACGTGAGATCGAAGAAGAGCACCAGCATGCGGCGGTCGCGCACCTGATTCGTGATCGTCTCCTCTGGAATTGGCGTCGGGCTGTCGATCGGCACAACAATCGGCTTCGCCTCGCTGTTCGCTGCGCCCGCAGTGTCGATGGCTTCGATGTCCTCGTATGTGAAGAACGTCACGTTCTGCGACTTGCCGTTGTCCGTCACGACGAACTGCTCCGGCTTCAGCCCTTTGATCGGCTTGCCGGAATGGTCGGTCACTTCGACGTCGATGCGCACCAAATCCGATGTGGACCGCAATGGCACTGAGCGCCGTTGCTTTGCAGCAGCGGATTGCCGGGGCGCTGACGGCGCGGGCACCAGAGCGGGCGTGCCCTGCTGTTGCGTCTGCGCGCTTTGCCCGCCCGCCGCTTGAGATGCAGCCTGTTGCTGCGCCTGTGACTGCCCATCCGCAGCGCAAAGCGGCGCCATCACCAGCAGCATCGCCGGCACCCAACTCAGCATTTCGTTAATCGCGCGTCTCATCAGAAATTAAACCGTAGCATCACATCCATCGACCGCATCGCGCCCGCGCTGGTCACCTGCCCAAACAGCGGCGATCCCACCGTGGTGGCGATCCCACTGAAGCTCGGCGTGTTCGTCAGGTTCTGCACTTCCCAGCGCGCCATCACACTATGCTGGCGCTCGCGCGGCCCGAACCGGAACGACTTCGCCAGCGAGAAATTCCAACTGAAGCTGCATGGCCCTTCGATCGCCCCGCGCCGCTCATCGCCGTAGGTTCCCGTCGCAGGCACGGCAAAGGCGCTCGTATTGAAGAAGTCGAGCACTCCGCCGCCGCACACTCCCACATTCGGATTGCCCACCTGTTCGGCGCGCTCTGAAAAATTCGCGCCGGTGCCCGAATTATTGGATGCACCGCCGCCAAGATACGCTGTGAAAGGCGACCCCGTGTGCCACGTAATCATGTTCATCAGCCGCCAGTCGCCGAAGACGTGGTTCTCCCATCCGTGCGAGGCAAAACGGTGGCGCTCCCCGAACGGTAGCTCCCACATCGACATGAGGCGCACTTGGTGCCGCATGTCGAACGACGAAAGCCCCCATTCGGCGCCGTAATTCCCATCCTGCTGCACCACAATCGGCGAGCCGCCGCCGATCGAACTCGCGTTGTCGAGCGACTTCGCATAGGTGTAGAAAGCCTGGAGCATGATGCCGTGCGTGAACCGGTGCACCAGCCGCACCTGCAATGCGTTGTACAGGGAATTCGCGCCTGACTGGTCGTAGTCGAAAGCCGTCGCGTACGGAATCTCGAGGTTCGATTGCGTCTCAAGAGGATTGGTTCCGAGCGGCGCGCGATTTGGCGCACGGAAAAGGTCGAGGTCCGTTCCTTTCGTCCCCGTGTATGTCAACGTCAGAATCCAGTTCGGCCGCAAATCCGTTTCCGTCGAGAGCATCCAGATTTGCGCGTACCCGTCTCGATAGAATGGGTCGACGCCCGCCGTGTTCAGAATTGTCAGGCCGTTCGTCGACGTGCTCGCCGGAAATCCGTTCTGCAGCGTCAGCAGCTGCGACGCCGACGTGTACAGGTTGTCCGACTCGGCAAAGGGCGGCTGGTAGGCCAGGTAGTTCTGCGCCAGCGTCGTATACACGGAATCGTTGTAGAAAATCGAGTAGCCGCCGCGCACGACGGTTCGCGGCTTGATGGGAGGCACCCATGCGAATCCGATCCGCGGCGCGAAATTCGTGTAGTCGCCGTGAATCAGCGCGCGAGGATAAGTTCCGTTGAAGGTCCCCATCTGACCCGGCGTCACAACGTCCACGGCAGTAGCCGTCGCGTTCAAGTCGAGATTCGCAATGTGGTCGTAAAGCTCGACGGGCGGCGTCACCGCGCTGTATCGCAGCCCGAAAAGCAGGGTGAATTTCTTCGTCACGCGCCAATCGTCCTGCCCGTATGTGATGAACTCCCAGTTCCGAAAGTACGAATTGGCGTCGCCGGTCCGCAGTTGCGTGTTGTACGGCAAGCCGAGCAGGAAATCCGCGAACTCGTAATAGGGCTCGGTCGTCGCGTCTTCCAGAGGCCGTCCGGTCGAATCAACCTGGCTTGTCATCTGCCCCGTGAAGAGGAACCGGCCGCGCGGGTCCGGATCCGCCGCTGTATTCAACTGGATTCGCCGGATCTCACCGCCGAACTTCACCGTGTGCGAACCGTGCACCCACGTCCAACCGTCCATGAATCGGAGCGTCTGATTGCGCACGAGCGATGGCACCGGATCATTCAGGCTGCCGAGGCTGCTGAACGAAATTTCTGGAATGCCGTAATTGATCGGATCGGTCGAGACGCCCTCGATTCCCAGGTCGCCCGCGACGTTGTTCACGTACGAGTTGTCGCTCAGCAACTGCACGCGGCTGCGGCTCCAGTTGAAGCTGGTCGATTCCACCATTGTCGGCGACCAGTTGTGGTTCAGCGCCACGTTCACACTCTGGCTCAGCGTCGAGTTGTGCCCTGCAATCGACGCGAATGTTCCCAGCGTGTCCGAGCGCGCCGAATTGACGTTGTACCCGGCGTTCAGGCTCAATTTCGAATTGATGGTGTGCAGCAAATGAAAATTCACCGTGTCCGAGTTCTGCGGAGTCGTTGCTTGCAGCAGGTAGTTGTAGGTCTGCCCTTGCGCCCCCGCGGTCGGCGCGATGTTCGGCAGCGGGATGAAAGCCAGTAAGCCGCTGGCGGCACTGTTGATGGCTGGGACCTGGCAGCCGTTTCCCAGCACCGTCTTCGGGCTCGAGGGGTCCGAGAGATTCGACATTGGGTCGTACAGTGTGAACCCGTTTCCGACGTTGCAGAAATTTCCGCTGCGTTCATCCGACGTGGGAACCAGCGAAAACGTATCGACGCCGTTCTTCACCAGTTGGTGCTGATAGTTGAGGAAAAAATATGTCTTGTCGCTTCCGTCGTAGACGTGCGGAATCTTGAACGGCCCGCCAAGATTTGCGCCGAAGCGCTCGTTGTAGTTCGCGACCTTCGGGAAGTCCTCGCCCGTGATCGAATACGGCTTCGCATTCAGCGCCGAATTTGCGTACTGATCATAGAAACTGAACCGGACGCGATTGATCGCCTGCCGCGCCAGCCTGCTGCGGCCGGCGAAGATTCCGCCGCCACCGCCTGGCCCGCCTGGCCCGCCGCGCATTCCCGGACCGCCACCTGCAAAACCTCGCCCTCCTCCGCCACCTGGACCTCCGCCGCCAGGGCCTCCGGGGCCTCCAAAACCGCCTGGCCCTCCGCCCGGTCCGCCGAATCCACCGCCGCCTCCGGGTCCACCCGGCGCGCCGGGAGCCAACTCGCCGGGTCCGCCAAAGCCGCCCGGTCCAAATCCACCGGGACCTCCAAATCCGCCCGGCCCGTTCATGGCCATCCCTTGACCCACGGTCCCTTGCAGCAAGAATGAATTCGCCGAGGCGCTCGCGGCGTTTTCAGTCGAAACCGCAGCCGTCAGGTTCTCGCCTCCATTCGCTTGCCCGAGGCTCTCGTTCTCCTGGCCTCCGGCCCCGGCACCCGTCAAATCCGTCTGCTGGAACGTGCTCGACATCCCCTGCTGAATCGCGTTCGTCACTCCCGGTGGCAATTGCCCCATGCCGCCTCGGCGTCGCCCGCCATATCCGCCCTGGCCGCCCTGACCCTGGCCGCGCTGAGCGTTTGCGGAGTTGTTGGCTTGCTGCGTGCCGGTAGGCCGTGCATTCGTCGGACTCGCCGCATTGGCATTCTGTGCTCCGCTTGCAGCTCGAGTCGCCGGTTTTTCAGCGGGCGGCGCCGCCAATTCTGCGAGCGTCGCTACATTCAGCACCACCGGAATCGGACCCGCCGGCACAATCGGCAGCTTCACATCGATACTCGCTGCCTTGAACCCGATCTGGTTCACTTCAATGTGGTAATAGCCCTGCGGAAGCTGCGGGAAGACGAACTTCCCCGCCTCATCCGTCCAGCTGAGCCAAACTTTGTGTGTGTCCGTGTTCGTGATTCGGACGGTTGCGCCCGGCACCGGAACTCCGCCTGCCGTTTGCACCTGTCCGGTGGTGTTTGCCACCGTCTCTTCAGGAGCGCTCGCTTCCCCGCTTTGCGCTCCCGTTGTCTGTGAAGTTGATTGCGAGGCTGAGTGCGAGGATTGCTCTTGCGATCTTGTGGCTGCGGCCGTCGCGGTCGCCGTGCGCTCCGCCCAGCTTGCGTTCGGCGCCGTCAACAGCAACAGCGCCGCAATCGATGTTAGGGCCCGTCGAAGCATCGGAAGACTCACGCATCTCCTATCGCTCATCTCTTCGTGTGGTCGAGCTCCCGCTGCCCGCCCGGCCTGCCGCGAGTGCGTCCTGGCGTCCGCGCTTACGTTCACGCCCGCACCTTCGGCAGACCGGTTCAACGAACGCCTTTACTGGCTGCTGCTACCGCTGTCCGCTTTGCCCGGGTCGTACACCTGCTTGTACGTTACCGGCTGGTTGAATCGCTGATTCTCTATCTTCGACGTCACGATGAGCTGCTTGCCGTCCGGCGAAAGCTCAAACGTCCGCGTGGTCGTGCCGCCGCCGAATCCATGGCTCGTCGCGATCAGCTGACTTCCCTGCCACTGCGCCTCGGCCGGCGGAAAACTCCGTCCCATGCCGCCGCTGTTATCGTCAGTGGATTGCGCCTGCTTCTCGGTCGTCGCGAGCAGTCGCCCCGTGGCGCCGTTCACCTTCACGCCCGCGTCCGTCTGTTCGATGGTGAGCTGCTGCCACTCCGCCATCATGCCGCCTCCGCCACCGGGCCCGCGTCCAGGACGTCGCATGCCGCGCCCGCCTCCCATCCCGCCGCCACCCTGTTCGCTGCCGCCCTGTTCGCTGCCGCCGCCACTGTTGCCCATCGCTTCGCGCATCTTCGCGCGCGGGTCGTCACTCTGGTCCTGGTTTAGCTTCCACGTTCCCGCCAGATTCGGCTTCGCCGCTTGAGCCGTCGATTGCCCGGCTGGCTGAGCCGCCGGCTGGCTTTGCTGCGCCGCAGAACCTTGCCCGGAACCTCCGCCCGTCGCCTGCGCCCGCGCGCTCGGCGCGGGAAGCATGAAAAGAGCTGCCGCGCACGCCGCCGTTACCAGACTCGGACAAATCCTTCTCACCAACATCATCATTCCCTTTTTCACCTTCGTAACCTCCTGGTTCAATACCTCTCCATCTGAGACGCTGCCGGGCCAGGTTTCGGTACACCAGGTTATTCCGTCCATAGAGCCGCGAAGTTCCCGGAACCTGCCTTCCCGCTTCCTTTGCCAGGTCTCCCGTCTCCTGTATCATTTGTATTCAAATGCAAGACGCCTCCGCACAAGTCGCCCGCGTGAGTCAAATGCGCCTCGCCGTCATCGGCGCAGGGAAAATGGGCGGCATCTTGATTGACGGCTTTCTGAAGCACAATCTGCTTCCGCCCGCTAACATTCTCGCCACGGTGCAGCATACCGAGGCCGGCCGCAAGGGCGCGCTCCCCGCATCCGTCGCTCTCAGCTCCGATAATCGCGCCGCTGCCCGCGCCGCCGACTTGATTCTGCTCTGCGTCAAGCCTCAGGTGGTCGGCCAGATTCTCGAGGAAATCCGTCCGGACGTGACTCCACAGAAAATCGTCGTGTCCATCGCCGCTTCCGTCCCCACTGAATATATGGAAAAGCGCCTCGCCGCCGACATTCCCGTGATCCGCGCGATGCCCAACACGCCTTCGATGATCGGCGCCGGAATCACGGCTATCGCCAAAGGCAAGTTCGCGTCGCCGGCGCACCTCGACCTCGTCCGCACCCTCTTCGATTCGGTCGGCGCCACCGTGGTTGTCGACGAGAAAAATATGGACGCGGTCACCGGCCTTTCCGGCAGCGGTCCCGCCTTCATGTACATCATTCTTGAATCACTCGCGGAAGGCGGCGTGAAGATGGGTCTCTCGCGCGAGCTCGCCACGCTGCTCGCGGCGCAGACTGCCCTCGGCGCGGCGAAGATGGTCCTCGAAACCGGCCATCACCCCGCGCTTCTGAAGGACACCGTCACCACACCCGCCGGTTGCACCATCGACGGCATTCTGGAACTGGAAGAGGGCGGACTACGTGTCACGCTGATTAAGGCCATCGTCAAGGCCTCGCAGCGCGCCCGCGAGCTTCTTTTCACCGACAAGTAGCTCGCGAAACCCTCCGGGCGGCTCCGGCGCCGGTTACGTCCCTGGCAAGCTTCGCAGAAAATCTTTCACGATTGCCGCTGTCTCCACCGGCTTCGCCAGCAAAATAAAGTGCGGCCCGTCCACATCCACGGCTCGCACCTTTCGCCCGCGTGTTCGAACGTCGTCGCCCGCTCGATTCGGCACCACCCCGTCGCGCCGCGCTCGCAAATCCAGAATCGGCACATCGATCTGCGCAAGCTCGTTGGTCAAATCGACGCGCAGCAATTCCCCGATGCGCGCTCGCAGCACGCTCTTCGCCACGCGGTCGCGCGCGTCGGTCAGCTTCGCTCGCACCGCGTCTGACACCTTTGCCGGGGCAAAGATATCGCGCACGAGCGACACGATCGGCCCCGTCACCGGCACATATGGCGCTGCCCTGCGGAGTTTCCGCAGCACGGCTCGCGGATATTTCGCGAACGTGCAGCACAGAATCAAGCCCACCAGTCCCGGCGGCCGCGAGGCCGCAATCGAAATCGCCAGCGGCCCGCCGAACGATTCGCCCAGCAGCACGAACGGCCGCTTCGCCGGAAGAACCGCTCGGGCAAGCTCCTCGAGCTGCACGTAGCTCCGAAACTCCTGGCACGGGTATGCCACCACGATCGTTTCGATCCCCGGGCCCAGCGCCGCGATAAAATCGGCAAACAGCAAGCCCGTGCCGTCAAGCCCCGGCAGCAACACCAAGGTGCTCATACTCACATTTTAGCGATGTTCGAGGAGTCCCAACCGGCCGAATCGAAATTCACAAGTGCGATGCAGGTGCAGCCGCCGCTTCGATATGACCCACCGCATGAATCTCCACCTGCACCGTATCGTTCACGCGCAGAAGAAATGCGTTCGCGTTCTTCAATCCCCACTTGGTGTAAGGCACGCCGAAATGCGTCGTTGCGCGTACTTCCCCGCTTTTGCCGCTCTCCACTGAAAAGGTCAGCGTCATCGGATGATCCTGCCCATGCAACCGCAGCACGCCGTCCACGTCGACCCGCGCCGTACCTTGCTGCGGCATTGCCCCCTTCACGCGCGTCGGCGAAAACAAAATGTCCGGATATTTCGGGCTCTCCAGAATCTCGTTATGCATCTTTTTGTCCCGGGTGTCGTTCCCGCTCTCGCCGCTCGCGGCATCTACACCAATTTCCCCGCTCGCCTGCCCCGTGGACGCGTCCCACCGCATCCGCCCGTTCTTCAAATGAAATGTCCCGTGCACCATGTGCAGCGTGCTGTCCACGCTGAACGCGATCGTCGTCTGCGCCGGATCGAATACCACGCTCGTCTCCTGTGCACGCGCCGCGCCGCAGCAGCATAGCAGCGCCAAGACCAGCGCAACTGTCACCGCCACACGCGAGCGCGCTCGCATCCAGTTCTGCTCCTGCGTCCGCCCTCGCTTTGCTCTGCCGCGCCTCATGCCCAAAGAACCCGCCAGCCCAGATTCATCACCTCAGCCGCATTCAACTCGCCGCCGCTGCCCTCCTGCGCATGCGCCGCCAGCATTCTTGCAAATATCTCGGGACGCTTCGCAAATAGCCGCAGCACCCTCCTTTTCACCCACGCGCGCGAATCCATCAGCAGCAGGAGCCTCGTCATTCGCACGGCGTTCGCCGTGATCCGCTCGTGCGCCGTGGCGTACGACGCCAGGTCCTCGCGCGACAGCGCCTCTCCCAGCGCCACCGCCTCCTCGAATGCCAGGCTCAGCCCCTGCCCCGCGATTCCGTCCAAGGCGCACGATGCGTCTCCCACAAGCGCCGTGCGTCCGCGCACCACCTTTCGCGCCTGTCGCAGGATGCTTGCTGCACCAGTCTCCTCCGTCAGCGCTCTGGCTCCCTCAAGCCTCTTCACAATCTCGGGAAATTCCCGCAGCGCGCCTCCGATTCGCACGCGCGGATCGCTCGTCAGCAGCACCACGCAGATCTCTTTCGCGCCAGTCGGCGTCAGGAACATCTGGCATCGCTCGCCCCAGTGCACTTCCACTCGATCGCTCCACGGCGCAATCTCGTAGTGCCGCCGGAACCCGAAGCGCAAACGGCCTCGCTGCCGCATGTCGATCCCCGCGCTGCGCCGCACCATCGAATTCTGCCCATCTGCGCCAATCAGCCAGCGAAACGATACGCGCTCGCCGTCCACCTCCACACAATCCGCGCGTATCGCCGAGATTCGCGCGCCCCACACGAATCGCACGCCTGCCGCCGTCGCGCGCTCTGTCAGCAACGAATGCAACACTGTGCGGCGCAAACCATACGCCTCTCCATTCGGAAACGCAGCCTCCGCGCACACCCCGCCGCCGCAAAAGCGAACTCCCTTGAATGGAATCGCAGCTCCAGGAGGAATCTCTACGCCTAGCTCCCACAGCGACGCCACGCCGCCGGGCAGCAGCCCTTCACCGCATGTTTTGTCGATTGGAGGTTTGCGACTCTCGAAAACGGTGACTCGAAAACCCTTCAGCCGAGCCGCGATGGCCGTTGCGATTCCAGCGGGTCCCGCGCCAACGACGACAACATCCGGCTGCATGAACCCCGCTTTCTTCGCTCGGTCACCATCGCAATAGGACCAGTTCCGAGCAGAACCCGGGCCCCATCGCAGCGAGAATGCTCAGTGCGCCCGGTTCGGGCCGCCGGTGCATGTACACATCCTCCAGCACCAGCAGCACCGACGTCGACGAAATGTTGCCCACTTTCCGCAGGCAGTTCCACGACGCTTCCAGGTCTTTCGCCGTGATGTTCAGCGCCGTCGCGGTCGCTTCCAGCACCTTCGGGCCGCCGGTATGCATCACCCAGCTAGTGATGTCGCTTCGCTTCAGCTTTTGCTCGCCGAGGAACTCGTCGACATCGTGCCCCAGGTGCTTCACCACGGTATCCGGAACTTCCGGTGACAGTACGATGCGGAAGCCCTTCTCGCAGATGTCCCAGCCCATCACCCGCTCTGTGTTGGGATAGAAGATCGACTTCGTCGCCAGAATTTCCGGCCCCTTCGATTCCATCTCCGACCCCACCACGATCGTCGCCGCCGCTCCATCGCCGAAAAGAAGTGCCGAGATCAGGTGCGCCATCGAGAGGTCATCGCGCTGCAGCGTAAGCGAGCACAATTCAATCGAAAGCAGCGCCGCCGCCTGATCCTTGTATCCGTGAACGTAATCGGCCGCGCGCGAAATTCCTGCCGCTCCCGCCACGCATCCCAGGCCGAAAATCGGAATGCGCTTGATGTTCGGCGAAAGCCCCATGCGATTCACCAGCCGCGCATCGATCGACGGCGCCGCGATTCCCGTCACAGACGTCACGAAAATCGCGCTCAAATCCTCCGGCTCCAGCCCCGCTCGCGCCAACGCCCGGCACAGCGCCTTCTCGCCCAGGTCCAGGCTGTGCTTGATCCAGCAGTTGTTCGCCTGGCCCCAGGTGTTCATCTGCTCGTAGAACTCGATCTTCTCGACGGTGAACCGCCCGTCCACCTTCATGCTGTCATCCAGCCGGTCGAGAATGTCGGGATTCGGCAAGCGGTGCCGCCAATCGTTCTTCAGCGCTTCCGTCAACAACTCTTGCTTGTAGTAGTTCTCAGGAAAGGCACTCGCGACGCTCGCGATTCTCATCCACGTGCTCCTTGGGCACACTCGCCGGGCATCTCAGCTAATTATGACAGAGTACGACGCACACCCGTATCCGGGCATTGCTCCCCGAGGCGCCGACCCCTTTGCCCCCATCGACCCCATCCGGGCAGCCCGGGACGCGCAAACTTACCCTTTCTCGGCCAAAGGTTCAATCTTTTGTTGAGGTTTTTGTTCAGCTGCTGCGCAAGGCCTCGATCGGGTTGATGCTCGAAGCGCGCCGTGCCGGAATGTATCCCGAAGCCGCCGCCACCACCAGCAGCGCCGCAGCCACTCCGAGGTACGTCGGCAAATCCCACGGCGAAGTGGCAAACAGCAGCGACGCAATGGCTTTGGCCGTCGCGAGCGCCACCATCGTCCCCAGCGCCATGCCCGCCAGCGCCAGCCGCAGCGTGCTTGCCAGCACGTCGCGCCGCACGCGGCCGGCGCTTGCCCCGAGCGCCATCCGTATCCCGATCTCCGGCCTTCGCCGCGTCACCGAATAGGAGATCACGCCATAGATTCCGAGCGCCGCCAGCAGCAGGCCCAGGCTCGCGAACGCCGTCACCAGCAGCATGAAGAAACGCCGCGGCGATTCAGCGCGGTCCACGATTGTCCGTATGGGACGAAACTCCGCCGCCGGCTGCGTTGGATTCAACTTGCGAAGAGCCTCCATCACGCTGCCTGCAAGCGCTGACGGAGGCAGGCCCGTGCGGATCACCAGTTGCGCGCCCTCCGGCCCCTGCTGCATCGCCGGATAATAGATCTGCGCGCCGCCTCCCGTCTCCACATTCTCTTCGTGGACATCATCAACCACGCCTACCACCCGATCTTCTTCTTTGCCTCGCATCAGGATCTGGCCCACCGCCTCCTCCTTCGGCCAGTAGAGACGCGCCGCCGACGCATTGATCAGCACGACTCTCTCGCTGTTCGGCCCGTCGGCCCAGGTGAAATCGCGTCCACGCAGCTTCATCCCCATCGCGCGGACGAATCCCGGCGTCACCACATAAACCAGCGGCTCCGGCAATTCACCTCGTCGAAACGTCTTTCCTTTTGGCTCAGGCGCGTCCCACGACCGGTTCGGTCCCAGCGGAAGGTAATCCGCGATGCCCGCAGCCTCGACGCCCGGCAACGCGCTCACTCGCTCAATAATCTGCTGGAAGATTGCCCCGCGTTTCGCCTCGCTAGCCTCGTTCGAGGCTGCGCTGTCGTCATAAGCGATCTTCACCGCCGCTGCGTGGTCCGGCTGAAAGCCCAGGTCGATGTCGAGAACCCTTAGGAAACTCCGCAGCAGCAACCCCGCGCTAACCAGTAGCACGCACGCCAGCCCAACCTCCGATATCACCAGCACGGCCCGCACGCGCTCGTGTTTCCGCCCCAGTCCCGCGCCTGCGCCGGAATCCTTCAGTACCTCCTGGATGTTCCCGCTGGCCATCCTCAGCCCTGGAAGCAGCCCGAAGATCATCGCCGTGAAGATCGCCATTAAGACGGTCCACCCGAGCGCCTGTCCGTCGATTCGCAAGCTCCCGATCAGCGGCAGCGCTACCGATCCCTGATGCGCCAGCCACTCCACCAGAACAAAAGCCAGTCCCACGCCAACGATTGCGCCCGCTCCCGACAGCATTAAGCTTTCCATCAAAAGCTGCCGCACGATGCGTCCCCGGCTCGCCCCCAGCGCCCCGCGCACTGCAAACTCCTTCGCCCGCGCCGCCGCTCGCGCCAGCAGCAGGTTCGAGAGGTTCACTCCCGCGATCAGCAGGATCGCGCCCACAGCGCACCACAGCGCAATCAGCGAACGCCGCAGCTTGCCCGTGACGTAGTCCTTCAGCGGCACGGGAATCAGTTGCCCCTTATAGCGTCCGAGTGAGTCCGGATATTTCGTGTTGAAATAGAGATTCGGCGCCACGCGCTTCGCGTCATCTAGCGCTTGCGCCACGCTGACGCCGGGCTTCATCCGCGCGAAAAGCGTGACGATGTTGCCCCAATCACGCTCCAGATTCAGGTCGAGCGGCGTGAACAGGTCCACCTTCTCGCCCGGCGAAAACACTGCGCCAAAATCGAAGCTGGCCGGCAGCACGCCCACGACCGTTATCGACTTTCCGTTCAGCTCGATGCTCTTCCCCACAATCGCTGGATCGGCCGCGAACTGCCGCCGCCAGTACGCGTCCGTTAGCAGAGCTACCGGATGCGGTCCGCCGCGAACCTCGTCTTCCGTGAACAGCCTCCCCATCTTGGGCGCCACGCCCAGAACTTGGAAAAAGTTGCCGATAACTTCGATTCCCGTCGCGGACTCCGGCTCGCCGCGGCCCGTCAGCTGCAGGTTGTCCGGCGTGGTGAACGCCTCGTACCCGCTCACATCCTGATACACGCGGCTCTGCGCTCGAAATTCCTCGTACGCGTCGGCGGTGTACGTCGCGCACGAAAGACCGCACTTCGTCGGCGGCGGCGCGATCCACACCAGTTGCTCCGAGTTGGGAAACGCGAGCGGCCGCAGCAGCAGCGTGTTCACCACGCTGAACACCGCCGTGTTCGCTCCGATCGCCAGCGCCAGGATCAGGATCGACACCGCCGCAAAAGCCGGGTCGCGCACCAGCGTCCTGCACGTATGCCGCACGTCTTGCACTGAATCCGTCCAGTAGTCCGTCAGCCGCTTTCGCCGCTCCATTTCCTCTCCCATCGTTACGCCCGCCTGTTGCACCGCGCGCAGGTCGCCGAATTGCCGTTCGGCCTCTCGCCGGGCGTCTTCCGGACTCCACCCCTGCGCGACGAGGTCATCGATTTTCGCCTCGAGATGAAACCGCAGCTCATCCTTCACGTCCGCGGCCGGATCCGGTCCCGCCATTCGCGCGTATCGCCGCCAGAGTGGACTCCGCGTCATCCAATCTCCTCCGCCACCGGAGGCCGCGTCGCATCCAGGACCTTTGCCACCGCCGCGGCATATGCCTCCCACGTCTTCATTTCATGACGCAGTTGTCGCCGCCCCGCGGCCGTCAGCCGGTAGAATTTCGCCTTGCGATTGTTCCCGGAAAGCCCCCACTCGGAATCGAGCAGTCCCTTGCTTTCGAGTCGCCACAGTGCCGGATAGAGGGTCCCCTCTTCGACCAGCAGCGCGTCGTCGCTCTGCCGCCGAATCAGGCTCGTGATCGCGTACCCATGCAGCGGGCCCCACACCAGCGCCTTCAGGATCAACACATCCAGTGTCCCTCGAAATAATTCCAGTTTGGCGTCGTCCATCCGCTCCCCTTGTATTCCAAGGGAAGCAGTCTGCCACGCATCCCCTAGAAACACAAGGGCAACCCGCCGTCAGTCCACCGGAGTCGCTCTTTGCGGGCTTCACCAAAAGGACCGCGACCCACCCGCCTCGCTGCCCGACTGAAGGAAACTCCCTCTGGAAACTTTCTGATCCCGCGCTATACTCGCATCATGCGACATCTCGTCGATATCGGCAACCCTGCCGAGAAGGAGGTGATCCAGTGAGGTTCGGTTTACCTTGACGCAGTAGAGGAGGCGCCTGTGAGCTTACCCGGGCGCCTCTCTCCTTTTTTCCGTGTTCTTCCCCGTCCTCCCCGTCTCTTTTCCGCGGTCGACTATTCGTATCTCAACGCAACCATCGGATCTACTTTCATCGCCCGCCGCGCGGGGATATAGCACGCGAAGAGCGCGACCAGCATCAGCAGAATCGCGACTCCCGCGAACGTCGCAGGATCGTCGGCGGGAATTCCGTAGAGCATCGCGGACATGAAACGAGTGAGGCCCATCGCTCCGGCAATTCCAATAGCCGCGCCGATGAGCGCGAGCAACATTCCCTGACCGATGACGAGGCGCAAGAGATCGCCATGGTGCGCACCGAGGGCCATGCGAATGCCGAGTTCACGGGTGCGGCGCGCGACTTCGTAGGAGAGCAGACCATACAGGCCGATGCAGGCGAGCACAAGGGCAAGGGCCCCGAAGCAACTGGACAGCCGGGACATGAGACGTTCCTGAAAGAGGATTTGGTCGATCTGTTCGGTCTGGGTGCGCACGTCGGTGAGCGGCAGATTGTCACCCGCCTGCGAAACGATTTCGCGGACGTTTTTCACCAGAGCGGTAGGATTCGCAGCGCTGCGCAATTCGAAATGCGCGCTGTTGCTGACAAGCGGCAAAAATAGGATGGGTGCCGTTTTTCTGCGCAATTGGGCGTACTTTGTGTCGCCTGCGACGCCGACGATGGTGTAGCCGGGTCCGGGATTTGGAATGTCATCGCGGTCGGCGTCGCCCAGGTGCAAGCCCATCGGATTTTTGTCTGCCAGGTATTTACGCGCGAAAGACTCGTTGATGACGACCGGAACAGCCGCGGAATGAGAGTAGGCCTCATCGAGCGCTGTGGGTGAGGTAGATGCGGACGGCGACGGATTTGCCTTTGTCACAGCCGCTTCCCGGGTTTTCTCTGCGGCATTGGTCGCAGCCGCTGCCGCAAAATCAGCCGACGAGAACGCGCGGCCCGCGAGAATGGGAATGCGCATGGTGGGGAAGAAATTGAGGCCGACGCGAAGCTCGCCGGTGTTGGCGTACTCCTTTGGCGCCGCTCCATCAACGTGGACGTCGCCAGCGGACCAGCCGCCATCCAGGAGCGCGTCTTCGGAATAGCTCACGGAGCTGACTCCGGGAAGGACGGCGAAGCGCTGCTGCAAATTGGCGTAAAGCTGCTGCGTTTGCTCATCGGTGTAACCGGCGATCGTCGGATCGACCCCGAAGAGCAGGACATTCTGCGCGTCGAAGCCGGGATTGATGCTGCGAAGATTGCGCAGGGTGCGGACGAGAAGTCCGGCGCCGACGAGGACGATCATCGAAAGGGCCACTTGCCCGACGACGAGGGCGTCGCCAAGACGAACCCGACGGCCGGCGGGCACCACCATACCTTCGAGAGAAGAGGCGCTCTCTTTTAAGGATGGCGTCAAATCAACGCGCGAGCTGCGTAGCGCGGGCGCGAGGCCAAAGAGAATTCCGGTGAGAAATGTGATGACCACGGTGAAGAGGAGCGTGCGCCAGTCGAGCGCGACAGTGAAGGAAAAGGGCTGGCCGGAGCCGTTGGAAAGCAGGTTGGTAATCGCGCGGACGCCCCAGACGGCGACGAGAACCCCTAGCGTGCCTCCGGCGACGGCGAGCAGAACGCTTTCGGTAAGAAGCTGGCGAATGATACGCCTGCGGCCGGCTCCGAGCGCGAGACGAACGGCGATTTCCTTTTGGCGGGAGGCGGAGCGCGCCAGCGTGAGTCCGGCGACGTTAGCGCAGGCGATCAGCAGAATGAAGGCGACGATGGTCATGGTCACGTAGAGCGGAGGCGCGATCTCGCTGGTTTCCCCATTGAGCGCCGAACGCAGCGGACGAAGCGTGATGATGGGAGCGTCTTCGGCTTTGGAGAGCGGCGAGGCGCCGTGAAGCACTTCGTTGCGGAAAATTCTGGTGGCGGCGGCTTGCGCCTGGCCCACGGAAGCGCCCGGCTGGAGACGGCCGATAATCACGGCCCACCAGTTGGCGGGGTCTCCGACACGGTCCTGGTTGTGCCACCACTCGCCGCGGACGGTGTCAGCGATCGAGAACGGCATGAACAAATCGAGGGGCTTGCCGGGCGTGAGATTGGTGAAGTGCGGGTCAGCCACGCCGACGATCGTGACGGTCGTGTTATCGAGTCGCACGGTTCGGCCGACGACTGATGGAGCGGCTCCGAAAGCGCGAACCCAATAGGGGTAACCTAAAACGATGACGGGCGGCGCAGAGGGCGAGTCATCGGGGAGAGCCAGAGGGCGGCCGAGAATCGTGTTGACGCCCAGAGTTGAGAAAAAATCGCCGGAAACATAGAGCCCGCGGACGATGCTGGCGGCGCCGTTGCCGCTGAGGTCGACGTCTAGCGGGCCGGCGAAAGCGGCCGTGCCGGAGAAAACGCCGGCTTGCGCGCGGACAGTCTTGTAAAACGGTACCGAAAATGAGCAGTCGCCGATTCCAGTTTCATCCGTGCAGTCGCCATAGTCGCTATGGCCGTGAAGTTTCGGGTTTGCACGGGCCCTCCATCTGAAAACCACGAGTTGTTGCGCGTCCTTTACCGGTATGGGGCGCAAGAGAACAGCGTCGAGGAAGCTGAAGATGGCGGTGTTGGCGCCAATGCCGAGAGCGAGCGTGAGGATGGCGACGGCGGCGAAGCCCGGCGCTTTGCGCAGCACGCGAAGGGCGTAATGCAAGTCCTGCCAGAGCAAATCAAGAAACATCTGCGCGTCCGCCTCGATCACGCGCTCTTTCATGGCGGCCCGGCTGCCAAATCGCAGCACTGCCTGACGCCGCGCCTCCTCCGGCGACATCCCGGCCGCTATGTTGTCCGCCGTGCGCATCTCAATATGCGACCGCAGCTCCGCCTCGATCTCTTCATCCAGCTTTGACCGCCGAAACAGATTCGCGATTCGCCGAAGAATGGACATGGCTCACCCCTGCGCGTACCGCAACACCGCGCGCACGCCTTTCACCACCTGTTCGAAACTTTCTTCGGCCTTGCGCAATTCCTTCTGGCCTGCAGCCGTCAGCCGGTAGTATTTCGCTTTGCGATTCGTGTCCGTGAGTTTCCATTCCGAGTGAACCCATCCGCTCTGCTCCATCCGGTGCAACGCGGGATAGAGCGAACCCTCCTCCACCGACAACAGCTCGTCCGACGCCCGCTGGATGTGCAGCACGATTCCGTAACCGTGCAGCTCCCCCATCTGCGAAAGCGTTTTTAGCGTCAGCAGATCCAGGCTTCCCTGAAGATCGTTTCCCGCCATTTCCGCCACCCCTAGACAACTTAGCCTGACAAACAATTACCCCTAGAATGCTAGGTATGTCAAGGACATTCTCGCCCTGCCGCCCGAGCCCTCTGCGTCCCGTGTGCCTTTTACCGGCAAGGACGCAGGTCCGGAGCGACACTGGCTCCGCTCCGGAGCAGGTCTCTCGCGCTGCCTCGCACTCTGATCGGCGCGGAGCCACTCCCGCCCCAATGTTTTTTTCATCTTTTTTCATTTTTCCTCGATTCCTGACCACAAACCGCGATTTCGTAACTCCAATTGTTCCCGTGCCTTGCAGACCTGGATCACACGTGTCAAGTTGCCACGCATGATAAAATAGTGTCAGTAGGAAAATGAGAGATTAGAGGCACAAATCGGATGCTCCGGCGACCTTCTCCTCCCAACCGTCGGACGCTCTCCACCAAAATTCTAATCTATACACTGAAGATTAGAAATCGCCGCAACCCTCAGCGAATCAGCAGCTTACATTTTTCTAATCTATACAAATCCGGGGCCTTTTCTGGCACTTCTTACGGCTCGCTTCCCTTGTCACGCCTCCGCCGTTGTAACCTTTTCACCCATCGCCGCAAAACGTCACGGCGGCAAACTCCTTCCTTTTCAATGTCTTCCGGTGGCGACAACTGTCTACTTCCCCTGACAGCCGCATTCTGCCTCATGCGACCTAATCCCTTTGCTGTCATCAAAATACATAGCGGCACCGATTGGAACGCCTCGTGCCAATTGCTAGTCTCGAGGCAGACATATGATCTCCTTGATTCTGGTCGGCATCGTCGCAGTGCTCGCGTTCCTGTGCCTCTCGATCGTCCTTCCGGAGATCAAGAGCGGGAAATAGCCTCCTTCTTTTCGCTCCGCTCCCCGCAAATCCAATTCTCGCGCCTTCTCCGCCCGCTTCGCCGCCTTGCAAAACACCTTCGCATGCCCCATCATGTTTGGCTTTGGTTCCGACCGGCGCGTCGACTGGGGTTGCGCGCCCTTCTTCTTCATCTTCAGGGGGAAATGGAATGCGAAGGCCTGTAACTATTGCTCCGCCCAAGGGCAGGCTCGGCGTGCTGACGCCCGGTATGGGCGCCGTCAGCACCACCTTGATGGCCGGCGTCGAACTCGTACGTCAGAACGCCGCGGTGCCCGTCGGCTCTCTCACTCAAATGGGCACGATTCGCCTCGGCAAGCGCACCGAATCTCGCGCCCCAAAAATCAAGGACTTCGTTCCTATCGCGAAGCTCAGTGACCTCGTCTTCGGCGGCTGGGACGTCTACTCTGACAACGCCTACGAAGCAGCCACAAAGGCTGGCGTTCTCGAATCCCGCGATCTCGACAGGGTTCAGAAATTCCTGAAAAGCATCCAGCCCATGAAGGCCGCCTTCGACCAGAACTACGTCAAGAACCTCCACGGCCCCAACGTCAAAAAAGCGAAGACGAAGCTCGATCTCGCCGAACAAATTCGCGAGGACATCCAGCAATTCAAGAAAAAGAACAGGTGCGACCGCCTCGTCATGGTCTGGTGCGGTTCTACCGAAGTTTTTATGAAGCCCGAAGAGGCTCACAAGGACATCGCCACCTTTGAGAAGGCGATGAAGACCAACCACCCGGCCATCGCGCCTTCGATGCTCTACGCCTACGCCGCCATCAGCGAAGGCGTCCCCTTCGCCAACGGCGCGCCTAACCTTACCGTCGACATTCCCGCTCTCCAGGAATTCGCGAAATCGAAGCACGTCCCCATCGGCGGCAAGGACTTCAAGACCGGCCAGACGCTGATGAAAACGATTCTCTCGCCCGGCTTCAAGGCGCGCATGCTCGGCGTCACCGGTTGGTTCTCCACCAATATTCTCGGCAATCGCGACGGCGAAGTTCTCGACGATCCCGGCTCATTCAAAACGAAGGAAGAATCAAAGCTCGGCGCCCTCGAATACATTTTCCAGCCGAAGCTTTATCCCGAGCTCTACGGGAAGTTCTATCACAAGGTCCGCATCAACTATTACCCGCCGCGCGGCGACAACAAGGAAGGCTGGGACAACATCGACATCTTCGGTTGGCTCGGTTATCCGATGCAGATCAAGGTCGACTTCCTCTGCCGCGACTCGATCCTTGCGGCACCGCTGGCGCTCGATCTTTGCCTGTTTATGGATCTCGCGCAGCGCACGCCGGCACTCCGCCACCTAGGCATCCAGGAGTGGCTGAGCTTCTACTTCAAGGATCCGGATTCGGCTCCCGGTGTGTACCCGGAGCATGATCTGTTTATCCAGTCGATGAAGCTCAAGAACACGATTCGCCACATTATGGGCGAGGA
>DATJWH010000021.1:0-2293 GCA_035501415.1 Candidatus Limnocylindrales bacterium
ATGGGTATTCATCTCGGTGCCATCGAAGCCGATGATCAGTAGCTGCCCAACGTTCGGCGCACGCAACAATGAATCTCCTCTTTATTAGATTTCTTTCTTCAGCTCCGCCAACAGATTCAGCGCCTCCAGCGGTGTGAGTCGATTCAGATCCACTTCGCGCAGTTTCTCCAGAACCGGTTGCGACAGCGGAGTGAAGATCGTTAGCTGCGCGGCTGGTGGTATTGCGCCCGGAGAGAGATGCATCGTTGCCTGCTGCTCGGCGAATTCGTGTTGCACCAGAACTTCTCGCGCACGCTCAACGACTTCGCTTGGCAATCCGGCGAGTTTGGCGACTTCGATTCCGTAGCTGCGATCCGCCGCTCCGGGTTCAACCTTTCGCAGGAACACGATTCCTCCGCCGGTTTCTTTTACCGACACGTGGTAGTTCTTTACTCCTTCCAGTTGCTCGGCCAGTTCGGTCAGCTCGAAATAGTGAGTGGCAAAAAGTGTTCTTGCCCGAACGCGTCCATGCAGATATTCCACTGCGGCCCACGCGATGGCCAAGCCGTCGTAAGTCGCGGTGCCGCGGCCGACTTCGTCAAGCAAGATCAGGGAACGCGCCGTTGCTGTGTGAAGGATCGCCGCGGTTTCGGTCATCTCGACCATGAAGGTGGAGCGTCCGCGGGCGAGGTTGTCGCTGGCTCCGATACGCGTGAAGACGCGATCGACAATACTCAGCTTTGCCGATGTGGCCGGAACGAACGATCCCATTTGTGCGAGGATTGCGGTGAGCGCGGTCTGGCGGAGATAGGTGGACTTGCCGCCCATGTTCGGGCCCGTAAGGAGCAGGATGTTGTGCGTCGTGTCGTTCAGGTAGAGGTCGTTGGGGACGAAGCGGTCGCTGCCCCCTGAGAGTTCCTGCAGCTCAATGACGGGATGTCGGCCATCAATGATCTCGATTTCGCCGGAGTTCGCGGTAAATTGCGGGCGGCAATAATTCCGAAGAGCGGCGATGTGGGCCAACGACGCGAGGACATCGACCTCGGCGAGAGCCAGCGCTGTTTGGCGGATGCGCTTGGCTTCGGCGGCGATCGCGGTGCGCAGTTCGGCGAAGAGGCGGCGCTCGATCTCGACAATTTTTTCCTGGGCGTCGAGAATCTTGGCCTCGTACTCCTTCAATTCCGGAGTGGTGAAGCGCTCGGCGCCGACTAACGTTTGCTTGCGATCGTAATCTTGCGGGACGAGGTGCAGGTTCGCCTTGGATATCTCGATGTAGTACCCGAAGACGGAATTGAACTTTACCTTGAGCGAAGTGATGCCGGTGCGCGTACGCTCCCGCTGCTCGATCTGGGCGAGGACCAGTTTGCTGTTGCGGGAGAGATCGCGGAGTTCGTCGAGATCTTGGTCGATGCCGGGGGCAATGACGCCTCCGTCGGCGAAACTCAAGGGAGGCTCGGGCACGATGGTGTTTTCGATGCGCTCGCGGAGATCGCGGAGCTCATCGAGCGCGGAGTGCAGAGACTGGAGGCGGGATGCGGTGAGACGTCCGACGGCGCCCTTGATGGAGGGAATTCTGCCGAGGGAAGCGGCCAGGGCGAGCACGTCGCGGGGATTGGCTGTTTCCAGAGTCACGCGGCTCAGGAGGCGTTCCAGATCGAGGACACCGTCGAGAGCACGGCGCAATTCCTCGCGGGCGACGAGATCTTTGACGCCGGCTTCGACGGCGTCGAGCCGTCCATTGATTTCGGAAATGTCGAGCGAAGGGCGAAGCAGCCAAGCGCGCAGCAGGCGCTTTCCCATGGGAGTGGTTGCCGCATCGATGGAGCGGAAGAGTGTGACCCCGGCATCGGTTCCGGCGAAGAGCGGTTCGATCAGTTCAAGATTGCGGACCGTGACTGCGTCGAGAACCAGACAGTTCTGTCGCTCGTACCAGCCGATCCGGTCGACGTGATCGAGCGATCCGCGCTGGGTGGAGCGGACATAGTAGAGGATTGCGCCTGCTGCTGATGCCGCTGCTGTTTTTCCGGCCAGGCCGAAGCCTTCGAGCGAAAGGACGCCAAAATGGTTTTCGAGTAAGGGCAGGGCGTGGTCGGGGGCGAATATCCAGTCTTCGAGCGGCGTTTCCGACCATGCGGCACCGGCGGCCCGCGCGGATGGTCTTTGTAGTGAAAGGCCGCCGCTGGGTTCGGAACGAGCAAAGCTCGGCTGTTCTCTCTGTCGTTCGAACAAAGGGGCCGTCGAGCCGTAAAGCACCTCTTTCGGCCGTAGCTGTTCTAACTCTTCCTGCACCCGCCGGAGCGCGTTTTCGCCGGAG
>DATJWH010000022.1:0-3533 GCA_035501415.1 Candidatus Limnocylindrales bacterium
TTCAGCGCGCGGCTGTGCGAAATCGCGCTGCCAGACGCGGACGAGCGCCCCGTGCGTCTCGGCTCGCTCTGGGCCTCGCAGCCTGCGGTGATCGTTTTCCTGCGCCACTATGGCTGAATCTTCTGCCGCGAGCACGTCGCGCAGTTGCGCGAGCGGGAGCCGGAGATCAAAGCGCGCGGCGCGAACCTTGCAGCCATAGGCTTGGGAGACTTCCACTACGCGCGCCTCTTCCGCGAAGAAACCGGTATCACGTTCCCTCTGCTCGTTGACGCAAAGCGCGAAGCCTACCGCGCCGCCGAACTGAAGAGCGCAAACCTCCTGCACCTCTTGCGCCGCGTGAACGCCGTGGCGCGCAACCGCGCCAAAGCTTCCGGCCACCGGCAGCACAAACTGGGCGAGAATCCGTTCCAGCTCGGCGCCAGCTTCGTCTTCGGCCCCGGTAACATAGATCACTTCGCGCACATTAGCGAAACCTTCGGCGACAACGCGCCCCTCACCACAATCCTCGCCGCGCTCCCGCGCTAGAATCGCTCGCAGGCACCACGAATCGTTCGCCCGCCGCGATACATCTAAACCAAGCGCATGGCCCCCGACACGCGCTACCGCCTCTCCGTCCTCGACCTTTCGCCGGTTTCCTCCGGCTCGACCAGCGCACAGGCGCTCGCCAACACCGTCGACCTCGCGCAGCTCGCCGACCGCCTCGGCTACGCGCGCTACTGGCTGGCCGAGCATCACAACACGCGCCTGATCGCCAGCTCGGTTCCGGAAGTGATGATCGGCCACGTCGCTGGCGCCACCCGACGCATTCGCGTGGGTTCGGGCGGCGTGATGCTGCCGAACCATTCGCCGCTGCATGTGGCCGAAGCATTTCGCGTCCTCGAAGCGCTGCATCCCGGACGCATCGACCTCGGTCTCGGCCGCGCACCCGGCACGGACACCGTCACCGCCCTTGCCCTGCGCCGCTCGCGCCAGGCCGTCTTCGCAGACGAATTTCCGCGGCAGCTCGACGAGCTGCTCGGCTTTCTCTCCGACGATTTCGCCGACGAGCATCCTTTCCGCCACGTGAAAGCCATGCCGACCGACGTCGGCACGCCCGAAATCTGGCTGCTCGGCTCGAGCGACGTCAGCGCGCAACTCGCCGCGAAGCTCGGCCTCGCGTTCGCCTTCGCGCATCACATTCAGCCGCAGCCCGCCATCGCCGCGCTGCGCATGTATCGCGACTATTTCCGCCCGTCGAAATATCTCTCCGAGCCTCGCGCACTGATTGGCGTCTCCGCGGTCTGCGCGGAGACGGACGAGCGCGCCGCCGAGCTCGCTGGCCCCGTGGAACTCTCGCTCCTCAAATTGCGGCAGGGAAGGCTGGGCCAGTTGCCGAGCGTCGAGGAGGCGGCGGCCTACGATTACTCGCCCGAAGAGCGCCGGCTCATCTCGCAAAATCGCGACCGCGTCTTCATCGGCTCGCCGGCCACCGTGCGCGAACGGCTAACTGCCCTCGCCGAGCGCGCCGGCGTGGACGAAATCATGATTATGACGCTGATGCACGACCACGCGGACCGCCGCCGCAGCTACGAGCTCCTCGCGGGCGCCTTCGCCCTTGGCGCCACGCCCAGTGCTGCGCTATCAACCGCAATCGCGTCCCCTGCGAAGCCATAACTCCTTGTCGGACAGCCTAAGCCCGAGCCACCCGCTAAGCCCAAGCGCTGCCACAAATCCGCGTGAAACCGGGTTGAAAAGCACCTCCAAATCGTGCTAGAATGCCTTTGCGTTTGTTGCTCTTGAGATCCTTTTGACGCGTTCGAGAAGGCTGCTGGGCAACCGCCCTTGCAGCCTTTTTTTGTGACGGGGGAAGGGAACCGAGCACCAAATAGCTTTCCGGAAACCCAGCCGTAAGGGCTTTCCCATGAATCAATTAGGAGTGGTCACAAGTGGCAAGAGAGCAAGGTACAGTCAAGTGGTTTAACGCAGCCAAGGGCTACGGGTTCATCCAGCGCCAGTCAGGCGAGGACGTTTTCGTGCACTTCTCCGCGATCCAGGCTGAAGGGTACAAGTCCTTGAACGAAGGGCAGGCGGTTGAATTCGAAGTCAAGCAGGGCCCCAAAGGACTGCAGGCAGAGAGCGTTACCGCCCTCTAACCCGTCAGAACGCGCTGTAGATTCAACCGAACCGCTTCACCGCAGTGGCTTTCGCAGTTACCACAGCTTGAGTTGCTGTCCATCGCATCGAGCAAGCTTGGAATCCGAGGGGGCGACCAGCCTCGCCCCTTTCGGGTCATTCAGCAGCGAACGCAGCGGCAAACAGCAAGTGCGGCCCGCAGCAAATGCGACTCGCGGCAAACGCAAATGATACCGGTCAGAGTGGAATCGTAAGAGCAGTCGAAGGCAATAGAAGTCTTTACATCGGGGTTCCGTTCAAGGGCGTCCTAATTCACAGGAGGAACAGTGCAGACATTAGTCGAAGGGCAGGCCGTCAAGCACGAGCAGTACGGAGTCGGCGTGGTTACCGAGTCCAACAACGAGCGCACCACGATCGATTTCGATAATCACGGCGTGAAGAAGTTCGTCACTTCCATCTGGACCGCAGAACTCATCGGCGAACCTCCCGCTCAGCCGCCGGCGCGCCGCCGCGGCCGCCGCAAGTCCGCGAAGAAAGCCTCCGCGTAGCACGTTCGAACTGAAATCTGCGCGATTGCCTCGGGCCGCCCACGGCCCCGAGGCGCCCGCGCGCTCGCCCGTTTGGAACAAAGTCAGAGGACGTCAATCTTTGCCGTCACACTCGTTACCCGTCCCACTGAATACGCTCCCTATGGCTCGACCAGATTCTTGCGGATCGCGAAGCGTACCAAGTCGCTGAAGCTTTCGAACTCCATCTTGTGCATGATGTGGTTGCGATGGCTTTCCACCGTGCGCGTCGAAACGCCCAGGACGGCCGCCGCTTCTTTGTTGCTCTTGCCCTGTGCCAGCAGCTGGATGACTTCCGCTTCGCGCGGGGTGAGCGGCGTGCCGGCAATCACCGGATCGTCGGAGCCGTCGCCTTTCGAGTGCGCAAACGTCTCCGCCATCGTGGCCGCCAGCATCCCGGTGAAATACTGCTCGCCGCGTCGTACGCGATTGATCGCCGTCATCAGCTCTACATTCGCGTCGGACTTCAGAATGTAACCGCGCGCGCCGCTGCGGAGCACCTCCCGCGCGATCTCTTCCGTGTAGTGCATCGAAAGGATCAGGATGTCCGTGTTCGGCGCGGATTCGCGGATTTGGCGTGCGGCGTCGAGTCCGTTCATCTCTGGCATGGTCAAGTCAAGCAGCACCATGTCTGGCTTGGCTTTTTTCACGTGCTCCACCGCCTCCACGCCCGTGGTTGCCTCGCAACACACCTCGATCCCCGGCTGCGCCTCCAGCAGCTGTTTCAGCCCGCTGCGCACGATCGAATGGTCGTCCACAACCAGCACCCGGTAGGACTTCTGCGTCACGCTTGCTTCAGACCTTCTCGTTCCGATGGACATCGTTGTTTCCTCCCCCGCGTTCCGGCGCCGGCAG
>DATJWH010000023.1:0-6413 GCA_035501415.1 Candidatus Limnocylindrales bacterium
CAGGCTTTCGATGCGCGAGGCGATCTCCGAGCGCGTCTTGCTGACGGAGCCTTTCAGGCGTTCGAGGAGCGATGGCTTCTTGGAATCGAGGAGTTCGAACATTTTGGGGGCCAAGTCGATTCTAGCAGAAGCGCCACACCCTTACGGCAAGGGGGGAATCGGAGAGAGGCTCCGGAAAGAGCCGGAGCACGAGCTTCAGGCTTCGACAAGGATGGCTGTGACGCGCAAAGCGCCGGCGCGGATAAGTGCGTCGAGCGCTTCCACGACGCTGGTGTCGAACTTTGTGCCGGCGACCTTGTGGATGAGCTTGAGGGCTTCTTCAACGTCGAGTGCGGTCTGGTAGGGGCGATTGGTGGTCATGGCGTCGAGCGTGTCGGCGACGGCGATGATGCGCGCCATCAGCGGAATCTGATCGGCTGAGAGACCGTAGGGATAACCCGCGCCGTCGAGACGTTCGTGGTGCAGCTCGATTCCGGGGAGCATTTCCTTCAGCTGGGCCACAGGACGCATGATGTTCGCGCCTTTCACCGTGTGCTGCTTCATCAGGTCGAATTCTTCGTCGGTCAGCTTGCCCGGCTTTTTGAGGACGCGGTCATCGACGCCGATCTTTCCCACGTCGTGGAGCAGGGCGGAGATGCGCAGGCGGTCGAGATCCTCGGAGGTGAGCTGCAAATACTCGCCGATGATCATGGAATATTTCGCAACGCGTCCGGAGTGACCGCGGGTATAGGGATCCTTTTCGTCGATGGCTGCGGCAAGCATGCGGATGGAGCCGAGGAAGAGATCGCGATTCTCCGCGGCGGCTTGCTTCAGGCGTTCGACATAGCGCTCGATATCGCCGGCCATGTGGTTGAAGGTCTCCGCAAGTTCGCGAATCTCGGCCGCGCCGCGGACTTCGACGCGCTCGTGAAATTCGGCGCGGCTGATGGCGCGAGTGGAGAAGACCAGGCCGCGAATCGGCCGCGTGATGCCTACAGCGAAGAGATATCCGAACATCAGCGCGACGAAGGTGACGCCCACGACGAAGGTGAGAGCCTGGGTGGTGAGCTCCTGAACGCCCGCGTCGGTGCGGGCTTCATCGAGGCCGCGCTCGGCGATGACGGCCCAACGAAGCTCGGGAATCGTGCTGTAGGTGCCGATCATTTCCACTTTACGGTTCTTTATTTTTCCGGGCACGGAAAAATGCAGGGTTTCCGTGGCGCGCAGCTCCTGCGGCAAGTCCTTGAATTTGGTTACCAGCGGGGAAGTGGCGGAAAGGTCGCGGCCAGGAACCATTTCTTTCGTGTTGGGATGCGCAATGATGTGGCCGTGCACGTCGACGATGTAGACGGTGCGATCACGCACGCTGGCGTCGCGCAGACGGCCGAGCAGATGGTCGATTGAAACCACCGAGGCGAACATGCCGGTGAACTGGCCGTCGGCGAGCAAGGGAATGGAGACGACGAGCGCGGGGCGATTATCCTGGCCCACCCCGAAAGGCTCGCTGACGTAGTTGAGTCCCTGAATGCTGGCGGTGAAAGCGCGCTTGAGCGCCACTTCGACGAAAGGGTCGGCATCGGCGCGGAAGCTGCCGGCGGATTCACCCTTGGCCTGGGTGTTGACGGCGGTGACGTAGAGAACGTCGGAATTGTTCTCGACGAAATTTTGCAGAAGGCGAGTCATCTGCGGGGCGTGCGCGGAATCGTCGACGTTCTGAATCCAGCCGGTGAGGGCGAGGAGCTGGCGCTGGCTGAGAAGCTGTTCACGAAGGCTGGATTCGAACTGAACAGTTTCGCTGGCAAGCGAGCGGGTGATTTCGTTCTGTTGAACGCGCTCGGTATCCTGCAGCTTTTCTTCGCTTAATCGCAGCACCTGGCGGTGGTACAGCCAGAGGGGCATGACGCTGACGAGCAGAAGCGCGCCCATCACGATCCAGAGGATGCGCAGGCGCCGCGTAGTGAGCTGATTGAGGGCGTTAACGGGCACAGGGATTCCCAGCTTCAAATGCTATCGGGCAGCGTTACGGCGCACAACAGGACGAAAGTACTAGAGTTGGCGGATAAGTCACACAATCTCAGGAGGTTCCGGGTTTGCGGCAGATGAGTCTAGCGCCGGAATTTCAGGCGCGATTCTTCTCCGGCGATGAGGCGCTCGATATTGGAGCGGTGCTTGGCGAGGATCAGCACGGCGATAAGGATGGTGCCGAAGCTAACGAATTCGGGCGGCGCATGTCCTGGGGCGTAAAGGACATAGACGAAAACGGGCATCGCAGCGGCAGCGGCGATGGAGCCAAGCGAGGAGTATCGCCAGAACAGAACGACGATGAACCAGAGAATGACGGCCGCCATGACCGCGTGCCAGGAGATGGGAATGAAGACCCCCAGACCCGTTGCAACGCCCTTACCGCCGTGAAACTGCAGCCAGACGGGGAAAACGTGGCCGATCACGGCAAAGATTGCGCCCAGCATCATCCAGCGGACGTTCCAGCCTGTCCAGTGGCCGGCAATCCAGACCGCCAAATAACCCTTTCCGGCGTCGAGCAGCAGCGTGAGCGCCCCGGCTAGAGGGCCGGCGTTGCGGGCGACGTTGGCCGCGCCGATATTGCCGCTGCCGACGAGGCGAATGTCCTCGCCGCCAAAGGCTTTGACGACGAGCAGTCCGAAGGGAATTGAGCCGAGCAGATAGGAGACGACCGGGATCAACGTGGTGACGTTCAGGAAAAGAGAGCTCGGGGCGAGAGAGGCAAAACTCCAGCCGGCCATTTTCTAGTCTGCCTTCGCGGCTGAGCCGCTCACAATTGGAAAGGAAGCCAAGCGATTATATTGCGCTCCGGTTGGTTTCAACAGGCTTTCGTAGAGATGAAAACGTGCATCGCGGGCGGCGCCGAAATCGCGGGATTTCATGGTTTGTACGGCGGCAACGAGATCGCGGACGCTTTTGTCTGACTTGAATCGCGCCAGGGTGAGATGAGGAACGAAGGCGCGCGTCTCCCTCTCGATTCCCAACGGAGCAAGGGCGGCATCAATATCCGCGGCGAGGCTCGGGAGATTCGCCGAGGCTCCAATGCCGGACCAGACGACTCGGGGGCGGCGTTCGTTGGGAAAGAATCCGATGCCGCGAAACGTCAATTCAATTGGTTGCGAGGAGTGAACGAGGGCGAGAGCGTCCTGAATCGGCTGCAATTTCGCGTTATCCACGTGGCCGATGAATTTCAGCGTGATGTGAAGATTTTTCGGTTCGACCCAGCGGACGTTGCGGGACTTTGGCTTGAGTTTCGCGATGAGGCCGGCAAGGGCTTCGCGGACGTCGTCCGGCAAATCCAATGCGACAAAGAGGCGCACGCTCAGGTACGGCCGCCGCGCGCCGGGTAGAGGAAATAGCGACGCACGGAATCGAGCGCGGTTTGGGTGGCGTTCATGCGAATGCGTTCGCGGTCGCCGGGGAACTGGAAGCGGCGTTCGCGCGGGCCGCGTTCATCGGCAATGGCGATGTGCACGAGACCCACAGGCTTTTCCGGAGTGCCGCCGCCAGGTCCGGCGATGCCAGTAACGCCAACGCCGAGGGTGGCGCCGGTATTTTTGCGAATGCCGTCGGCGAGCGCGAGAGCGACTTCGGCACTGACCGCGCCCTTTGCTTCAATCAGCTCCGGGGGTACGCCAACGAGCGACGTCTTCAGCTCGTTGCTATAGCAGACCACGCCGCCGAGGAAGTAGCTCGAGCTCCCGGGAACATTGGTGAGGCGTTCGGCGAGCATGCCGCCCGTACAGCTTTCGGCAACGGCAATCGTGGCGCGATTTTCGGTGAGCACGCGGGCGACAACTTCGTCCATGGTCTCACCCTCTGTGGAGTAGAGGTGCTCGCCGAGGGCCAGGGTCATGCGCTTCACCATTTCGTCGAGGATCTGATTCGCCTTGGCCGGATCGCGCGACCAGACGCGCGGATGCAGCTGAATGCCGGGCGGCGAGGCGAGAATCGTGGTTTCGGTATCGGGATAGAGGGCGTAGAGCGGCGCGACGCGTTGATCCACTTCGGATTCCGGCAGACCCGTGACGCGCAGGTCGCGGGTGAAAAGGCGCTCGTCATGGCCAAGCTTCGAAAGGCGGGGCTGAACCTCGCGCTCAAACATCGCGCGGAGCTCGGAAGGAACGCCGGGAAGCAGAATCAGAATGTGGCCGTGGGCTTCAATCCAGAGTCCCGGAGCACTGCCACGCGGATTTGGAATCACAGTGGCGCCTTCGGGCACCATGGCCTGGCGACGGTTGATTTCGGGCATCACGCGGCCGAAGCGGCGGAAAAGCTCCTGAATGTGGCGCAGCACGTCTTCGTTTAACTGCAGCTTGCGGCCGAGAAGATCCGCAACAGCTTCGCGGGTGCGGTCGTCGTCGGTGGGACCGAGGCCGCCGCAGGCGACGATCAGGTCCGCGCGATCGAGGGCGTGCTGAAACGAGGCGCGCATCTCGTCGAGCGAATCGCCGACCACGGCTTTGTGCACCACGCGGATGCCGACCTGATTGAGGCCGTCGGTAAGAAACAAGGAATTGGTGTCCAGCCGGTAGGGCGTGAGCAGTTCGGAACCGATGGCGATGATTTCTGCCCGCATCGCTGGGCGTTAACCGTTGAGGGGGAGACCCTCGACGTCCCAGTCGAGAGAATAGATGGCGCTGTTGGTGGTGATCATGGCGCGGCGGCTGGGCATCAGCGCGAGACCCACGATGTTGCTGCCGCCGAGGACGAGCTGAGGCTCGGCGTGAGGCGTGAGCCGCACGATGCCGCGCCGGCCGCCAAACGACGCTGCGACATAAACGTTGCCGAAGCGATCGAAGGCCAGGCCTTGCGGACGTCCGAGGCCGCGGAAGAAGACGCTGACGTCGCCACCGGGAGTAATTTTGTAAACGCGGTCGAAGCTCGAAGTCGTTGGGCCGGTGACAAACAGATCGCCGGTGGGGCTGAAAGCCAGGTGGTAGGCCGCAAGCGACGGTTCGAGCGTGGCGAACACGAAGATTTCGCGGTCGGCGCCAATTTTGAAAATCGTGCCACTGCGGTCGCCCACGTAGAGGCTGCCGGCTTTGTCGAAGGCGAGGCCGGTGGCGATGCCCATGCCTTCGATCCATTGCATCGCGCGGCCGTCGGGCGAGATGCGGTGAACGGTGCCGTCGTTGCGGCAGGAAACGAAAAGGTAGCCGTTGCGATCGATGGCCAGGCCGCTGGGGTTCATCAGTTCGGTGATGAAGGGTTTCACAGTGTGGTTCGAGGTGATCTTGTAGAGCGACACGGGAACTTTCTGGCCGCGCTGGCCGCTGAAGGTGACGTACACGTTTCCTTCGGCATCGACGGCAGGGCTGGCGACGGGATGCAGGTTATCGGCGATCTGCACGCCCAGCGCCATGGGAAACGGCGCGCTTTCGACGCTGCCGGTCTTCACGCGCACCGCGCCGCCTTCGGCGCCATCGGGAACGCGCGCGATCAGCATGTCTTCCGCGGCCATCACGAGGCTGCCTTCCGCCGTGCCGAACTGCACCTGCGCGCGCGAGTGGTTGTGCGCGCTGAAGCCCGTGCCTTTGATCGAGATTTCGCCGCCGGGCAAAGCTGCTGCGGGCGTGACGCTCTCAATTCTCGGTGTGCCGTTGGATTTCAATTGAAATGGTCCCGTTGCTGCCACGTTACGTTTTGTTGCGTTCGAGTTAGGTTGCCGGCTTGCCCGTCGCGAACGTCAAGCCAAAAGACCGGCGCTACAAGACGCAAAGAAAACCTGCCGGTCTGAAGACCGCCGCTACAAAGCCTGACGCCACGACGGCCGCGCGAAAGCCCGGTGCAACTAGAGCCCAGCAGCGCGCGCGAGCCACAAACCGATCGCGGCGTAAATGCCGGCAACCCAGTCGTCTGCCATGATACCCCAGCCGCCGGGAAGGGACTCGGCTTGTCGCGCTGGAAAAGGCTTCCAGATGTCAAAAGCGCGAAAAAGTATAAAACCGAGGAGCAAGTATTTCAAACTCAGCCCGCCGACCCCAAGCCATTCCACACTTGAATTGGCGTCACTACGAAAAATCGGCAATGCGGCGCCTAAAAAGAGTGCGAGATGCTGTCCGGACACTTCGTCAATCACCACAAATTGAGGATCTTTCAAACGAGCAAATTGTGAAGCGCGATCTGATGCCCAGACTCCCATGATTGCAAGAATCACAGCAACCGGAAGTGCAGTCAATACAAGCCAGAAGATACGGACCTGATTCGTCTCACGCACGCCGGGGAACATATCCAGCGGGGGAAAAAAAAGAATCAGCGCCCAAATAATTACGCCCGCGAGGGAACCCCAGGTGCCGGGGGCGACGGGGAGGTAGCCGAGGCCGCAGACGGTGGCGATGAAGAGGGCGAGGCGAGGCTTGCGTTGCACGGCGGCAGCGCTGCTAGTTTGCGATGCCGCGTTCTGCGATGAG
>DATJWH010000024.1:0-138495 GCA_035501415.1 Candidatus Limnocylindrales bacterium
TGGGTCAGCCTTCGGAGGCCGGTCCTTACACCATCAGGGTGAAAGTGCCCCACGGCGAGAAGCTGATGCCTCACAAGCACCCGGAGGATCGCGTCTATACTGTGATTTCCGGCGTCTTTTATATCGGACTAGGTGATGAATTTGACGCGAGTAAGTTGGAAGCCTATCCGCCTGGCGCCGTGGTCGTTCTCCCTGGCAATACGTCCCATTTTCACTGGGCGAAATCCAGCGAGTATGTCACCCAAATAAGCGCCATGGGGCCGCTGGGACTGGAATACCTGAGTGCCAAAGACGATCCGCGAAACAGCAACTCGTAGGAGGAGTCGGCGCGAGCTGACGAGTCGCACACTCCGATTACGCTAAAGCGTTAATGTCCTTGTCAAATTGAGGGCTCGAGATGAACGATCAAGAAAAGAAGGAGCGGCATTCCGGAGTGCGAGATCAGGAGATCCGCGCGGCACTGGATCAGCATTGGGCAGCGTCCGATGCAAACGATGTTGAAACGGAGCACCTCATCTATCACGAGGACGCGGTTCTGGAATACCCGCAGTCAGGCGAGCGAACCCGCGGCCGGCGCAACATACAGAACCAGCGCGCCAGTCAGCCGAGCAAGAAGCGGTTTTCTGTCCGGCGAATCATTGGCAGCGGCGATCTTTGGGTCACCGACTTCATCCTGACGTACGACGGCAAGCCGTCCTACACCGTGAGCATTATGGAGTTCCGGGGCGACAAGGTTGCGCGGGAAACGCAGTACTTTGCGGATCCATTCGTGGCTCCCGCGTCGCGCGCTCAATGGGTCGAACGGATGGACACATAGCCTCGAGGCCGAAGCCGATGGAGGGATAAGAGATGGATTGGAAACGGTTGGCCGAGTTTGCGCTCTCGGGCAGCGGTAATTTGGAACAATATGCGATTTTCCTGGTACGCGTTTCGATCGGCCTGTTCTTCGCCATTTCCGGGGCAAACAAATTGTTTGTCGCCGGTGGCACGAAACCTGTCTACGATACGCTCGTCAAGGCCAAAGTTCCGTTTCCCCACCCGATGGCTTATTTCGTGTCGGCTGTCGAGTTCGTTGCCGGATCCTTAGTGGCCGCGGGTTTCCTTTCGAGCCCGGCCTGCGCGGCTTTAATGATCGACATGATTGTCGCCACCCTCACCAGCGCGATTTCCACCATGCCTAAAGGACTCTCGCCTCTTAGCTGGCTCGACGATTTCCTCTACCTTCCGGAAGTCCTGTACGTCCTCTTCTTTGTCTGGCTGATCTGCTCTGGTCCGGGAAAATTCAGCGTCGATCACTGGCTCGTCGGCAACTTACTGCGGTGATCCCCCGACGAAGCGACTTTGTTGCGGCGCGACAGCTTGATGCCCGGGGCCTTTAGGTGGCACAGCTCTTGGCGCCCAGTTCGCCAATTGGAAATCTCGCTTCCGCCTCCGCCCATTTCCCCGTAGGGGCACGGCACGCCGTGCCCGCTCCCGTTTCGCCCTTTGGCGAGTCGGAGCTTCAGTCGTATGCCAAATCCTTTGCTGCTTCTTTTGCAAAGGACCGCGCCTCCCAAAAATTCAGCGCTTCTACCCGCTGAACTGTCCGCGTTTAGAACGTCACCTTGTAAATGTTCCCCGCGCTGTCCTTCGCTACAGCTCGAATGGGCCCCGGGACCGATTCGTCCTTCCCATGGCTGTCCGACCTGTACATTTCAAGGTTGAGCGTTGTTCCTTTGCTGCCCGTCAGCGTCGTCTGCACGTACAGCCTCTGCCCCAGAACGTGCGCAGTGTAAAATCCCTGCTAGTAGACGGCATCCCACACCGGCGCCATCTCATTCTTCGGCACCGTCGCGCCCGGGCCTCCTGGTCTGGGTGTGACAGACCAACGTCCGTTGAATGTTTCTCCGTCGCTGAATGTCACCTTGATACTTCCAGAATTGAATGCTCCTGATATCCTTGCGCTGGCCACTGGCACTGGCGTTTGGCTTGCCAGCGGACCCTGCACCGGGTAGAGCGTCGCTCGCCCCACGCATGCCGACATCACGCCAACCGTCAGAAGAACCAGGCCGAGTCTCTTCTTCATGACAGCCTCCGCTTCGCCTTCTACTGTCTCCTTCGGCTCCTGATTCTTAGACCGTTCCTGTCTCCCCTACGGGTACGCCCTTCTGCCCCTCCCGTGCTCCTGCCCTCCATTTTCCCTTTCCTCTTTTCCAGCGGCACCAGGCACCACATCCTGTCCTGGACCGAATGTCCGGTAAGACCAAGCCCCTAAGCAATCGATCGCGAATTCCGCCAAGCGCGGCGTGAGTGTTATCGGGAGGAGCCTGAGTCGCGGAGGAGGACGGCATCGGAAGATGTGCGCCCGCGAATGAGGGCCAGCTTTTTCCCGTCGGGTGACCACGCGAAACTCAGAATGTGTTCCGAGGTGAAATCTGTGAGCAAGTGACCCGGACGCCCGTCGAGGGGTTGCGCCCAGAGGTTTTCCGCGTCGCTGGCACGAACCGAATAAACGACCGATTTCCCGTCGGGAGAGAATGCAAGCGTCGGCCAGACGTTCCGAGGGTCCAGCTGGAGTTTCCGGACCAGTTTTCCCGTCTCGGCATCCAGAAGACCTATCCTTCTGGCCTGCGAGTCCTCAAAAGTGACCCCGATCAGCTTTCCGTCGGGCGAAATGGCTGGAAAGGACCCGATCGCGAGATTGGTGAATTTTTCGGCCTTGCCGCCACCGGCGGGAATCCGCATCAGGGCAGGCCCCGCGCGCTCATTGACATAGAAGATCCATTTTCCGTCGGGGGAGCAGAGATGAGTATCAGCGTTCGTATCATCCGTTAACTGTCTGGGGTTCGAGCCGTCGGCATCCATCCGCCACAGGTTCACGTTGCCTTCCCTGTTGCCGATGGAAAAAACGATGGTCTTGCCACTCTGACAAACCCAAGGATCCATCGCGGTTCGAGAATCATCCGAATACAATGCTCTCGATTGCGACCCATCCGCGGCGACCTCTTGAATTTGCATTCCCTGATCGAGGAGCAGGCGCCCAGTTGGTGTCCAAGAGACGGAATAGACACGCTCCTGCGAGGCAAGGGTTACGGGGCTGTTAGCAGTCCGCGCACCTGCGGGAAGAACGTATAGGTTTACTCGAACCTGGCCGAGGATCGCTGCCAAGGTTTTGCCGTCGCGCGATACGCTTGGGCTCGAATATGTGTTCAGGTCGTTGGTAATCCGCCGGAACACTCCACCCGGGTAGGAAATGGAAGCAATCGCCCACCGCGACAAACCAGTTTCGGCCCCGTTGTATCGAACCAGCAGCGCGTTTCCCGACGGCGACCAGATCATGCCAGTCACAAACCTAGTCGAGGAGGTGAAAAAATCATGGCGCCGGCCAGAGCTCAAATCGATCGAAAAGAGGGAGTTTTCAGCTGAAGAGCTTGAGAGAACGCTGGCAGCCAGTTCCTTCCCGTTGGGTGAAAGTGCAGCGTCGGAAATATCGTTGTCGTTACCGGACCAGACCACGGATTGCTTTCCTGTATCGAGATCTGCGAAGACGACTTGAGCTTGTCCGGGGGTTGAAGGGTCCTCGCGACCGAACGAAATGTGGCGACCGTCAGCGGCGAAAGATAACCCTCCGTCAACGTGGTCAAGGATTTGTTGCGGATTGCCGCCCAGAACAGGCATACGAAAGAGAGTGCCATGACCGGAATTGGATGAAGGCGACCCCACGAAATAAATCGAATTGCCGTCGCGAGAGAAACGCAAGTCGTACATGTAGCGATTGTTCTCGGACGGGAGGATTTGCGTGTCGCTTTTCGTTGGAACGTTGCGAAGCCAGAGACTCCCGTCCGCCATTAGGGTCAGCAAATAATTGGCATCTGGCGAGATTGCCACTGAGCGAGCGGTTCCGGTGTGAGTGATTTGGGTGAGGTCGTATTCCTGGAACGGAGCGGGAGCGGGACGGTGAAGTAAAGCGTAGAGGCCGTAAGCCGCGGTAGCCAGAATCCCCAGCGTAACAGCGACTGTAGCTGCGAAACCCCACTTGTGTTCGCGCGCCATCGCTGCCACAGCTGAAGAGCCCGAAGCATGCGCACCGGAAGCAGCGCTTTCTCTTCCACCGCCCTCTGCCACCGAAGCGGAGCCTGTGCCTATTGGCGGCCCAAGCGCGCCGCCGGAGCTACTCAAGGAGTCGTCGGCTAACCTCACGCGCCGGCTCGAGTCCGTGTCACGTTTCAGGCGCTGTAGGTCCGCGCGCAGGTCGGACGCGTGTTGATAGCGCACGCGGGCGTCCTTCTCTAGTGCCTTGGAGATGATCTCATCCAGCTTGGGCGGAACGTTTGGATTGAAGCGCGTCGCGGGAGGCGGCTCGCGTTCCAGAATGGCGTTGAAGATGAGGCCGGAGGTGTTTCCCGTGAAAGCCTGCCGTCCCGTCGCCATCTCGTAGAGCACCAGCCCAAAGCTGAAGAGGTCCGAGCGGGCATCAAGCGTCTCTCCGCGGACCTGCTCGGGGGACATGTAAGCCACCGTTCCCAGAGCCACGCCGGGGCTGGTCAGATTCGAATCGTCAACGAGGGAGCGCGTCGCCTCCGCACCCACCGCGCTCCCGGCCGCCTGCGGCAGCAACTTCGCCAACCCGAAATCAAGCACTTTGGCCTGGCCGCGATCCGTGACGAAGATGTTTCCCGGCTTGACGTCGCGATGGATGATGCCTTCGCCGTGCGCTGCGTCCAAAGCGTCAGCCACCTGAATGGCAAGTTCGAGAAGAGCGTCGGTCGCGATCGGTCCGCTCGCGATGCGATGCTTCAGCGTGACGCCCTTGAGCAGTTCCATGGCGATGAAGGGATGACCGTCGTGCTCGTCGATGTCGTGAATTGTGCAGATGTTCGGATGATTCAGTGCCGAGGCGGCGCGCCCCTCTCTTTCGAACCGTTCGAGGGCCTGCTTATCGCGCGCGGTGTCTTCGGGCAGGAACTTCAGGGCGACAAATCGCCCCAGCTTGACGTCCTCGGCCTTGTAGACGACGCCCATGCCGCCGCCGCCGAGTTTCTCAAGGATACGGTAGTGCGAGACGGTTTGGCCGATTAGCGCGTCAGAGCCTGCCACGATGCCGCCATCTTAGGTTTCGACGCAAAGGGAGTCAACGAATCCATTCCAGCTCGACTGCCAAATCCAACCTTGCTTCTGCCGTTGCCGCGCCGCTTTAGCCCTCCCACCTCAATCGCGTTGACTTCCCACCTCCCGTCCCGCTACACTTTTCCCGTTCTTGGTAGAGGTGCGGAGGCCATCAGTAGCCCGGCCGCTCTTCCGATCAGCTTCGGAGGCCTTGGCGAAAGGGGCACAAGCAGTCACTCCGCCGAAATCATCCTTTGCGGCTGATGCAAGGATGGTTGGGGGATACTTCTAAAAAGTATCCACTGTCATCCGTCTCCAACGGATGGAGCGCTATCGAGGAGTGAAGAAGCCCCGGTTTCCTTCCCTTCTCTTTTCGTTCCATCGATAGGCTTTCAGAAAATGGACGTTTTCGAGCTCACGCGAGCCCTCGTCGATATCGAATCGGTCACCAACGCCGAAGCGCAGGTCGGCGAATTTCTCTTTGCCCTCCTCTCGCGCTTCGCCGCCGCAACCGGCGGCCGCGCCGAGCGCATGGGCGTCGAGCCTGGCCGCTTCAACGTCGTCGCCGCCTGGGGCCATCCCGTCGTCACGCTCTCCACGCACATGGACACCGTTCCGCCCTTCTTCGCCTCGCGCGAAGACTCCGAATACATCTTCGGCCGCGGTTCCTGCGACGCCAAGGGCATCATCGCCTCCATGATCGTCGCCGCGGAAAGGCTGCGCGCCGATGGCGTCGAAAATTTCGCGCTCCTCTTCGTCGTCGGCGAGGAGCGCAATAGCGCCGGAGCCTCCGTCGCCGCCCGCTCGCCCATCGGCTCGCGCTACCTGATCAATGGCGAGCCCACCGAAAATAAGCTGGCGCTCGCGTCGAAGGGCGCCCTGCGCCTCGAGCTCGTTGCTCGCGGCAAAATGGCTCACTCCGCCTATCCCGAGCTGGGCGAATCCGCCATCGACGCGCTCCTCGATGCGCTCGAGGCCGTCCGCCGCCTGCCTTTGCCCACGGACGAGCTGCTCGGCCGCTGCACTCTGAATATCGGCACCATCGCAGGAGGCCGTGCGCCGAATGTGATTCCCGATTCCGCAAAGGCGGAAATTCTGGTTCGCACGGTGGGCGATTCTGCGCCTATTCGCGACGCGATCGCCACCCTGCTGAATGGCCGCGTCGAGCTGCGGGAGGTTCTCTCCGCCCCCGCCGTCTTCTTTGAGGATGTCGAGGGCTTTCCGACCACGGTCGTCTCCTTCACCACGGACGTCCCGATCCTGAGCCCCAGCTGGGGCAAGCCCCTGCTCATCGGTCCCGGCAGCATCCACGTCGCGCACACGTCGCAGGAGCGCGTCGCAAAGGGTGAGCTGAAGGAAGCGGTCGGCATCTATTCGAATCTCGTTCGCCGCCTTTTGGCCAATTGACGCTATGAACCTCGCCATCGTCGGCTACGGCAAAATGGGACGCCTCATCGATCGGCTCGCTCCCGATTTCGGCTTCGACGTGAAGCTCCGCGCCTCGCGCGCCAGCAACGGCGCCGGCGAAGCCCTCACGCAGGAAAACTTTCGCGGCGTCCCCGTCGCCATCGAATTCTCGAATCCCGCCGCCGCCCCTTCGAATATCGAGCGCCTGGCCGCCCTCGGCGTCAACGTCGTCGCCGGCACCACCGGCTGGACCGCCGAAATGGACCGCGTTCGCTCGGCCGTCGAACGCGCCGGCACCGCCCTCGTCTGGAGCCCGAACTTCTCCGTTGGCGTCCATATCTTCACGCAAGTCGTCGCGGAGGCTGCCCGGCTGATGTCCCGCCAGCCCGATTACGGCGCCTGGGCCTGGGAAATCCACCATTCCGCGAAAAAAGACGCGCCTTCCGGCACCCTGCTGACCCTCGTCGAGAAGATGAAGCTTGCCGGCTACGCCGCCCCCATTGACGCGAGCAGCAGCCGCGCCGGCTCCCAGCCCGGCACCCACGAGATTGGTTTCGACTCCCCGGCCGACACCATCACCCTCCGCCATACGGCCCGCAGCCGCGAAGGCTTCGCCAGGGGCGCCCTGCGCGCCGCGCGCTGGGTGGCCGGAAAGAGGGGCGTTTTTGCGTTTCGCGACATCGTGGAGCAGTTGGAATGAGCAGTTTGAGTGATTTTTTGCCCGTTTTCGGCGCTTCTAATGTTCCGTTTGAAGATTAGAAATTCATGTAACTCGCTGAAAACGCGCGAGTTGCTATTTTCTAATCTGTACGGGCTGAGGCTTTTTTCGGTTTGGAGGAGGATCATATGTTTTTCGGTTGTGGCACCGCTCTCGTAACTCCGTTTCGGCAGGACCAGTCGCTCGACGAGGACGCTCTTCGCCATCTCGTCCACCGCCAAGTCGATGCAGGCATTAGCTTTCTCGTCCCGTGCGGCACCACGGGCGAAAGCCCCACGCTCACTCGCGCCGAGCAGCTTCGCGTCGTCGAGATCACCCTCGACGAGGCCCGCGGCCGCGTCCCCGTTGTCGCCGGTGCCGGCGGCTACAACACCGCCGCCGTCATCGATCGCGCCCGCGAGTTCGAAGCCCTCGGCGCCTCCGCGATTCTCTCCGTGACGCCGTACTACAACAAGCCGACGCAGGAAGGGCTGTATCAGCACTACAAAGCCATCGCGGCTGCCGTTGCGCTGCCCATCATCCTGTACAACGTTCCCGGCCGCACCGGCGTCAACATCGAACCTGCCACCGTATCGCGCCTGGCGGAGATCGAAAACATCGTGGCAATCAAGGAAGCGTCGGGCAATATCGGGCAAATGGCAGCGATTGCTGCGCGCGTCCCGGAGCGATTCAGTGTGCTTTCGGGCGATGATGCCGTGACGGTGCCGCTGATGGCTGTCGGCGGGCGAGGAGTTATTTCCGTCGTATCGAATGAGATTCCGGCGGAGATGACAAAACTAACGCAGCTTTGCCTCGCGAACGACTTCGCGGCGGCGCGCGAAGTCCACCAGCGCTACCTCGCCCTGATGGAAGTGCACTTCGTCGAGTCGAACCCGATTCCGGTGAAGGCGGCGATGGGGATGATGGGGCTGCTTGAGCCGGTTTGGCGCCTGCCGCTCGTCGCGCCGCGTGCGGAGAGTCAAGCAAAGATCCGCGCCGTGCTTGAATCGGCCGGCCTGATTCAACAAGCCTATGCTGCAAGCTGAGATCGAGCGGCTCTTCGACGATCCTCCCGCCGCATACACTGAGGCGCACCTGCGCCTCTTCGCGGAATTCAAGGAGGCGCTGAACTCCGGCGCGGTTCGCGCCGCGGAGCCGGACGGAAGCTCTTTGACGGGATGGCGGGTCAATGCGTGGGTGAAGAAGGGAATTCTGGTGGGATTCCGGATGGGCTCAATCGTGGATATGTCGATCGACGCATCGCGCCAGCCCTTTCTCGACAAGTCCACGTATCCGGTGAAGAAGCTCAATGCCAATGCGGGCGTCAGGATCGTCCCGGGCGGCTCAAGCATCCGCGACGGTTGCTTCGTCGGAAAGAGTGTGACGTGCATGCCGCCGATGTTCATCAATGTGGGAGCGTTCGTCGGTGAAGGCACTCTCATTGATTCTCACGCGCTGGTAGGAAGTTGCGCGCAAGTGGGGCGAAACTGCCACATTTCCGCGGCTGCGCAAATCGGCGGAGTGCTGGAGCCGGTCGGAGCGATGCCAGTGGTGATCGAGGAGGAAGTACTGGTCGGGGGGAATTGCGGAGTGTATGAGGGGACGATCGTAAAGCGCAGGGCAGTGCTCGGCACGGGCACCATCCTGAATGGGTCGACGCCGGTGTATGACCTGACCACGGGCGCAATCCACAGCGCCACGGACGACGCACCGCTCGTGATCCCGGAAAACGCCGTAGTGATTGCCGGATCCCGCGCGATCACGCACGGACGCGGAAAGGAGTGGAGCCTTTCGCTCTACACCCCGGTGATCGTGAAATATCGAGACTCGAAAACAGATGCCAAGGCGCAGCTCGAAGATCTGCTGCGATGAACAATTTCCGATGGCGATACGATTTTCAGTATCTTGACAAACTTAATTCACTTCCTTTACGGTAGAAGGGTCATGGACCTGCGGGCACACTCTGCTCATCATCATACTCACACTCTCCCGTGCCCGCGGCGGTGTGACTAACTAAGTAGCAAAAGCAAGCGCTCATCGGCCCGCTGGCGCGACCTGCGTCAGCGGGTTTTTGTTTCTGCGATCGCAAGCCGGAGAATCGGTCCCCGGCATACTCGGTTCGCTTCGCACACCCCGGATTTCCGATGGAACCCATCCAAAAAGCGAATGACTCAAGACCCATTGGAGCGCAGCCGCGCGTCGGGCGAAGGTGTATAGTTTTCTGAGCGGCGCTCCTGAACAGCTCTCTTCTTCCGTGTGCCGAAACGACTGCAGGCCAGAGTGTCTTTAATGAAAAAACCGCTGCGAGTGATGAAATTCGGTGGTACGTCGGTAGGCGATGGTTCCTGCATCGCACGCGCGGCGCAGATTGCCCACGACGCTTCGCGCGAGGCGTCGATCGTGGTCGTCGTGTCGGCGATGAGCGGAGTGACGAATCGGCTGATCGAAGCGGCGGCGAAGTCCGAAGCGGGCGAGCGCGATCACGTAAGCAGCCTTTTCGGCGATTTACGGCGGCAGCATGAGATGGCTCTGGCGACGCTGATTCGCGAAAAAGAAAAGCGCGCGGAATTGGGCCGGTCAATGGAGGAAATATTCGCCGAGGGCGAGCGGCTTTGCGACGGCACGGCGCTGCTCAGGGAGCTGACGTCACGAACGCTGGATGCGATCTCGAGCCTGGGCGAGCGGCTCTCCGCGCCGATGGTCGCCGCGGCTCTTTCGGAGCTGGGCGCGCGCAGCGAGGCGGTGGACGCCACGGAGCTGATCGTGACGGACGCGAGCCACGGCCGCGCGGAGCCCGTGATGGCGCGGACGCGCGAGAACTGTCAGCGGCGGCTGCAACCGATGCTGAAGCAGGGAATCGTGCCGGTGGTGACGGGCTTCATCGGCGCCACGGAGCGGGGCGTGCTGACAACGCTGGGGCGCGGAGGCTCCGACTATTCGGCGACGATTCTGGGCGCCGCCCTCGGAGCAGATGATGTGGTTATCTGGACGGATGTGGACGGCGTGCTGACCGCCGACCCGCGGCTGGTGCCCGAAGCGCGCACGATACCGGAAATTTCGTACCGCGAGGCAGCGGAGCTGGCGTATTTTGGCGCGAGAGTTCTTCACCCGAAGACGCTGAGAGCCGTGATGCAGGCGCAGATTCCCGTCTGGATTCGGAACAGCTTCGCGCCGGAGAAAACAGGCACGAAAATCACTCCGGAGGGACGAAGCAACGGCGGCGGCGTGAAGGCACTGACCGCAATCAAGGATGTGGCGCTGATTGCCGTCGGCGGCCCTGGAATCGTGGGAGTGCCGGACGTGGTGGGTCGCACGTTTTCGACGACGGCGGAGGTGCGGGCCAACGTTCTACTGATTTCGCAGTCGTCCTCGCAAAACGATATCTGCTTCATTGTCGCCGCCGCGGATGCCAAACGTACTGTCGAAGCACTGCGCAACGAATTTTCGCAGGACGCCGCGCACGAGACGGTGGAACACATCACGATCGACCCGAGCATCGCCATCGTCGCAGTGGTCGGAGAGAACATGCACGGAACGCCCGGCGTGGCCGGCCGCACGTTCACCGCACTGGGGCGCGACGGCGTGAACATCATTGCGATCGCGCAGGGCTCCTCGGAATTCAACATTTCGTTCGTGGTGGACGAAAAGCACATGAAGGCGGCGCTGAAAGCGGTTCATCGCGAATTTCAACTGGGCCCGCAGATACCATCCACACTGACGGCGACGCTCAGCTAGCCATGATCGACCGAACGACATACGCACCAGGCAGCACGACCGCGCGCGCTACCCAACGCTGCATCAGCGGCACGTGCGGCGCCGTGTACGATCTTGCGGAGCGAATTCATGTTTGCGCGAAGTGCGGTGAGCCGCTCGAGGTAGAACTGAACCGCGATCAGATTGCGAAGGTTGCGACCTCTCCTATCGCTTTGCGCCAATTGTGGAAGTCGCGCGCTGGTTCGACACTTCCCTGGGACCGCAGCGGCGTTTGGCGCCGCCGCGAACTGCTTCCCTTCGACGAATCCAGCCCGATCGTGACACTCTTCGAAGGAAACACGCCGCTGTACGATGCGCCGCGCTGTGCCGAATACGCCGGATTGCAGGAATTGCGACTGAAGCATCAGGGCTGCAATCCCACCGGCTCGTTCAAAGATACCGGCATGACTGTAGCGTTGACCCATGCGGTGGTGACCGGTGCGCGAACGACGGTCTGCGCCAGCACGGGCAATACGGCCGCGAGTCTTGCCGCGTACTCAGCGTGCGCGCGATTGCAATGCCTGATCCTCGTGCCGTACGGGCAGATCACCCCCGCGAAGCTCGCGCAGAGCATCGACTACGGCGCCGTAGTCTGCGAAATCGATGGAAACTTCGACGATTGCATGCGGCTGGCCAAGGATCTCGACACAGACAAGTCGATTTACCTCGCGAACTCGATCAATCCTTTCCGCGTTGAAGGCCAAAAGACTGTCGCCTTCGAACTGATGGAGCAATGCGAATGGCGCGTTCCCGGCCACATTGTGGTGCCGGGGGGCAACCTCGGCAACAGCACCGCTCTCGGCAAAGGATTCAAGGAACTCAGGGAACTGGGCCTCATCGATCGCGTCCCTAGGATCAACGTGGTCCAGGCAGAAGGCTCGGCTCCGTTCGCGCATCTTTTCGCGGAACTCAAGCGTAACAAGCGCGACGAAATAGCCATGCCCGCCGCGATCACTCCGGAGAAGAACCCGCGCACGCTGGCAACGGCCATCAAGATCGGCGCTCCAGTTTCCTGGAAGAAGGCTCTGCGCGAAGTGCTGCGCACGGAAGGAGAGGTGATTTCGGTGAGCGAGCAGGAGATCGCCGACGCTAAGGCCGTAATCGGTCGCGAAGGTATCGGCTGCGAGCCAGCCTCCGCAACCACACTGGCCGGAATTCGAAAGCTCGTTGCTTCCGGACACATTCGCAGCGGCGAAGCCGTCGTCGCGGTGATAACGGGACACATGCTCAAGGATCCGGAATATGTGAGCGACTATCACCGCGGAACGCTTTCGCTCCCCAGCGGGCCAGCAGATGAGCAAGACGGTGGCAAAATCACCGGCCGGCTTCGCAACGCGACCGAACGCATTCCCGCCAACAGGTCGGCTGTTCTTGAGGTGTTGCATCGCCGCTTCTGACCACCGCCATGACAATCGCTCCTGAATTTTCGATCGATGTTCGCGTCCCAGCCTCCACGGCGAATCTTGGTGCCGGATTCGATTGCCTTGGCCTGGCTCTCGAGCTTTACCTAAATGCGCGCGCCACGGTTGTGTTCGGGCCGGGAGCACGCGATACAGCCCGAAGCCGCGGCGTGCAAGGCAGCTCCGAGCTACCCACGTCGCCCGAAGAGAATTTGATTTTCCGCGCCATGCGTCACACGGCAAATCGTGAAGACCTTCAGATTCCCCCAGTTCGCCTTGCTGTTCAAAACGAGATACCCATGGCCAGCGGCCTGGGAAGTAGCGCAGCGGCGACGGTTGCGGGAGTTGTGCTCGCCTTCGCACTTGCGCGCCGCTCCGTGCCGCGCGAAACCGCCCTGCAATACGCGGCTGAGGTCGAGGGCCACACCGACAACGTCGCGGCATCTTTGCTAGGGGGACTCGCGGTCACTGTGACTCGCGCGGACGGCAGCGTCATCGGCGTTCAGAAGCGATGGCCCAAGATGATCCGTGTGGTGGCCGTGACACCCGCATTTGCTCTGGAGACGAAAAAATCGCGCGCCGTGCTTCCCAAAATGACCCCGCAAGCCGACGCCGTCTATAACCTTCAGAGGTCCACCCTGCTTCTAGCGGCGCTCGAGGAGCGGCGTTACGACCTCCTCTGGGACGCCCTGCAGGACCGTTTGCACCAGCAATACCGGCAGGAATTAATTCCCGGACTTGAGGATATCCTCGCGATGCCTCGAATGCCTGGTCTGCTTGGGATTGCGCTGAGCGGGGCGGGCCCGAGTGTCGTTGCGCTGGCGACGGACCGGTTTAGAGAGATCGGGCGCGAGATTGCCAGCCGGTTCGAGCGTCACGGCCTCGCCGCAACATTTCAGACGCTCGAAGTCGCCCACGAAGGCTTCTCCACCTCCGAAAAGCACCTCCGCCGGAGGAGGCTCGCCGCGTCAGGTTGAATCCCCCGGAAACCGCAGGCATGGCTCTCGCGTCTATACAGAAGCGTGTTATAAAAACTGGTTCCTGGCTCTGCTCCCATGCATCCATTACCTGTCTGTCTCGGAATGCGCTCGGGGGATCGGGAGTACCAAATAGATGTGGATCGTACGTCTTGCGTTACGCAGGCCTTACACCTTCATCGTTGCGTCCATATTGCTATTGATCCTGGGCGTCTTTTCCATTCTGCGAACGCCAACCGACATCCTTCCAAACATTGATATTCCGGTTGTCAGCGTCCTCTGGACCTATACCGGCCTGTCTCCGGAGGAGATGTCGAACCGGATTATTTTCAATTACGAGCGGTTTCTCACGACGACGGTCAACGACATCGAGCACATCGAATCGCAGTCCTGGAATGGCCGCGCGATCGTCAAGGTCTTCTTTCATCAGGGAGTGGACGTCGGAAATGCGGTCGCTCAGATCACCTCGGTTTCGCAGACCGCGATCCACTCGATGCCGCCCGGAACGCAGCCACCGCTGGTGATTCAATACAACGCCTCGTCCGTGCCGATCCTCGAGCTGGCGCTTTCCGGCCAGGGTATGACGGAGCAGCAGCTCGGCGACCTGGGCTTGAACTTCCTCCGCACGGGGCTGGTAACCATCAACGGAGTAGCGATTCCCTACCTTTATGGCGGCAAGCAGCGGCAAATTCAGGTGGACTTGAATCCCACCGAGCTGCAGTCGAAAGGACTGTCGCCGCTCGACGTTGTGAATGCACTCGATGCCCAGAGCCTGATCCTGCCGGCCGGCACCGCAAAAATAGGGAGCTTTGAGTACCAGGTGGACATGAACGGCGCTCTGCAAAACGTGGCGGAGCTGAACGATTTGCCGATCAAGACGATCGGCAGCTCGACGATTTACATCAAGGACGTCGCGAACGTGCGCGACGGCTATCCGCCTCAAACCAACATCGTTCGCGTCAATGGACAACGTTCTGCCTTGATGGTGATCCTGAAGAACGGCGATGCCTCGACTCTGAACATCATTTCGAGCGTGAAAGAAAGGCTGCCTATCATCGCCGCGGGGCTTCCGCCGCAGTTCCAGATTCACCCAGTAGCAGACCAGTCTCTGTTTGTCGAGGCTTCCATCACTGGAGTGGTGCGCGAGGGCGTGATCGCCGCCGTGTTGACGGGCTTGATGATTTTGCTCTTCCTCGGAAGCTGGCGCAGCACGCTCATCATCGCTGTTTCAATTCCGCTGTCGGTGCTGACATCGCTGATCGTCCTCAGTGCTCTGGGCGAGACGATCAACATCATGACGCTCGGCGGATTGGCTCTTGCCGTCGGAATCCTGGTCGATGACGCTACCGTGGAAGTCGAGAACATCAACCGGAACATCGACCAGGGGAAGGAAATCATTCAGGCCATCCTCGACGGCGCCTCGCAAATTGCCGTACCCGCGCTGGTCTCGACGCTCTCGATTTGCATCGTGTTCGTGCCCATGTTCTTCCTCTCGGGCGTCGCCAAGTATTTGTTCGTGCCGCTGGCCGAAGCTGTGAGCTTCGCGATGCTGGCATCGTACGTTCTTTCGCGCACGCTGGTGCCCACGATGGCGCGGTACCTCCTGGTTTCGCAAACCGAAGAGGAACGCCGTGAGCAAACACGCGCCTCGCGGAATCCGTTTGTGCGCCTGCAGGCAGCCTTCGAGATCGGCTTCGAACGCTTCCGCGAACGATACCACCGCTTGCTGGATTCAGCGATTCAGCATCGCAGGGTTTTCATGGTCTGCTTCTTCAGCGCCTGCATCTTTTCGTTCGCGCTGCTTCCTTTCGTCGGAGAGGATTTCTTTCCTTCGGTTGACAGCGGCGAATTCAAGCTGCACATGCGCGCTCCCACGGGGACCCGCATCGAAGACACTGCGGCGATCTGCGATCGCGTTGAAAACGAAATTCGGCAGCAGATTCCTCCCTCAGAGCTCGCGAGCATCATCGACAATATCGGCCTGCCCTATAGCAGCATCAATCTTTCCTATAGCAACTCAGCTCCCGTGGGAACCGGCGACGCCGATATTCAAGTCGAGCTGACGAAGGATCACAAGCCGACTGCGCAATATGTCCGCGCGCTGCGCCAGCGCCTTTCGCGCGATTTTCCGGGCGTTACGTTTTACGACATTCCGGCCGACATCGTGAGCCAGATTCTGGATTTTGGATTGCCTGCGCCGATCGATATTCAGGTGGTCGGCCGGAATCTGGAAGGGAATCGCGTCTTCGCGGATCAACTGCTGAACCAGCTGAAATATGTTCCCGGGACGTCAGACCTGCGCATCCAGCAGATGTTCGATCAGCCAAAGTTCCACATCGACGTCGACCGCACGAAGGCTCAGCAGATCGGATTCTCGGAGCTGAATGTTGCGCAGAACCTGCTTATTTCGCTGAGTGGCAGCTTCCAAACCCAGCCCACTTTCTGGCTGGATCCGAGAACCGGCGTCAGCTACAGCGTCGATACACAGACGCCGCAATACCGCGCGGATTCGCTTCAGGATCTGGAAAATATTCCGGTGTATGCCAAGTCGGGGCAGACGGAGATTCTCGGCGACGTGGCGCGCTTCAGCCGCAGCGCCGAGATGGGACTCGTCTCCCACTACAATGTGGAGCCGGTTATCGACATTTTTGGCGCCGTGCAGGGGCGCGATCTCGGAGGCGTCGCGCGGGACATCGGCCCGATTCTCGAACGAGCGAAGAAGCAACTGCCCCGCGGCTCGCAGCTAATCGTTCGCGGCGAAATTCAGACGATGAATGCGTCTTTCTTCGGACTTCTCTCAGGTCTGGCATTTTCGATCGCGCTGGTTTATTTCCTGATTGTGGTGAACTTCCAGTCTTGGCTCGATCCCTTCGTGATTCTCATGGCGCTGCCGGCGGCCCTCGCGGGAATCGTGTGGATTCTCTTTGTGACGAGCACGACAGTGAGCGTGCCCGCATTGACTGGCGCCATCATGTGCATGGGCGTGGCCACCTCGAACAGCATTCTGATGGTCAGCTTCGCGAAGGAACGGCTGCAGGAAGGTAAGACGCCATCCGAATCGGCGCTGGAGGCGGGGTATACGCGCTTCCGCCCGGTTCTGATGACCGCTCTTGCCATGATCATCGGCATGCTGCCGATGTCGCTCGGACTCGGCGAGGGCGGGGAGCAGAATGCACCCCTGGGCCGCGCGGTAATCGGTGGCCTGATTTTCGCCACGCTTGCGACGCTATTCTTCGTTCCGGTGTTCTTTAGCTTTGTGCATTCGCTTCGTCGGGAGGGAGCGTCCGCCGGATAGTCCTCGGATTGGAACCGACTCCATCCGGGCATCATCTAAAGGCTATAATGTGCCGCCAGAAAATCGAATGAGCGAGACAGAAAACTCGACGCAGGGAACTCGAGGGCAGGAACCACCCCGCTCGCGGACGCGCGGCTTGGTGACGGCGATCGTCGTGCTGGTGACTGTCGCGGTGATTGTCGTCGCCGGAATCGTGCCCCGCATGAGAGCCGCGAAGGCTCTGGCCGTCGAAACCAGGGAACTTGCGGTACCGACGGTCGCCGTCATCCATCCGAAAATGGGAGCGCCCCAATCGGAAATCGTGCTTCCAGGGAACATGCAGGCGTTCATGGACGCTCCCATCTACGCGCGCACTAGCGGCTATCTGAAAAAGTGGTATGTCGATATCGGCGCTCACGTCAAAGCCGGACAATTGCTCGCTGACATCGAAACGCCGGAAGTCGATCAGCAGTTGGAACAGGCTCGCGCGGACTTAACCACCGCGGTTGCGAACCTAAGTCTCTCCGAAATTACGGCGAAGCGCTATGAGGGGCTGAAGAACACCGATTCGGTTTCCAAGCAAGACGTCGACAACGCCGAAGGCGACTATCAGGCCAAGAAGGCGATGGTGGCGTCCGCGCAGTCGAACGTGAAGCGTCTCGAGGAATTGCAGTCCTTCGAAAAAATATATGCCCCATTCGATGGCGTGATCACGGCTCGCAATACCGACGTCGGCCATCTGATCAATTCCGGCGCGGGCGCGCCGGCTACCGAGCTGTTCCATATGGCTTCGACGAAGGTTCTCCGCGTCTACATCAACGTGCCCCAGGAGTATTCGCAGTCCGCGAAGCCGGGGCTCGCCGCCGACCTCACCCTTCAGGAGTTTCCCGGACGCCGCTTTGCCGGCAAGCTCGTGCGCACGGCGGACTCGATCGACTTGACGACGCGCACCTTGTTGGTCGAGGTCGACGTCAACAATCCGAGCGGAGAGCTTTTGCCTGGCGCGTACACGGAAGTTCACCTGAAAGTTCCCGCGGGTGCTCCGAGTTTCATTCTTCCCGTCACCGCGCTGATCTTCCGATCCGAGGGCATGCAGGTTGCTGTCGTCGATAATCAAAATCACGCGAACCTGCGCAAGGTTGCGATCGGCCGCGACTACGGCGCCGAGGTCGAAGTGGTCTCCGGCATCTCGGCGAACGACAATATTATTGTGAGCCCGCCGGACTCCATCGTCTCCGGAGAAACTGTGCGCATCGCTGCCCCCTCGTCATCTCAGGCCGGATCGGGCACGTAGTCGAGTTCTTGACCTATGAAGTTCTCACTTTGCTGCGCTAATGTGTCGCATCGGCCGCCTGCATGGCTCGTGAGTAGCCTCGTCATGCTGGCTCTTGCCGGATGCAAGGTGGGGCCGAACTACGTCCGTCCTCCTGCCGCCGTTCCCGCCGATTACAAGGAGAACGCGAACTTTAAACCCGCTCAACCGAGCGATGCCATTGCGAGAGGGAAGTGGTGGGAGGTTTATCAGGATGCTCGGCTCAACTCGCTCGAGGAGCAGGTCACCCTTTCAAATGAGACTCTGAAGGCAGCGCAAGCTCACTTCCTCGAGGCCCGAGCGGCTGTTCGCGTCAGCCGTTCCAATCTGTATCCGACCGCTACGGGATCGCTATCCATCTCGAGAGCCCACGGTTCCTCAAACGCCCCACTTACTTCGAGCACATCTTCGTCGACCTACAACGACTTCGTCCTGCCGGTCGACGCTTCGTACGAAGCTGATGTCTGGGGGCGCGTCCGCCGGACCGTCGAGGCTAGCCGCTCCGAAGCCCAAGCGACCGCTGCTGACCTCGCGAATGTCGACCTCAGCCTTCACGCTGAGCTCGCTCTGGACTATTTTTCCCTGCGCGGCCTCGACGCACAAAAGCAGCTTCTCGATTCCACCGTTGTCTCGTATGAGAAAGCCCTTGAGCTGACGCAAACGCGCTACAACGGCGGCCTCGCCTCCGCGGTTGATGTCGCCCAAGCGAAAACTCAGCTCGAAACCACCCGCGCCGAATCGATTGACGTGGAGGTCCAGCGCGCTCAGTTCGAGCACGCCATTGCCGTCCTCACCGGACAGGCACCCGCAACTTTCAGCATGGCTCCGCTTCCACTCACCACTCCACCTCCGCCGATTCCAACGACTCTGCCGTCAGAGCTGCTCGAACGGCGGCCGGATATCTCAGCAGCTGAACGGCGCGTTCAGGAAGCGAACGCGAATATCGGTGTGGCGCGTGCGGCATATTTCCCGGCCATCAGCCTTTCGGGCAGCGGAGGATTCGAAAGCGGCTCGATCGGCACGCTTCTTCAGGGCCCCGCTGGGTTCTGGTCCCTAGCAGGCCAGGCCGCTGAAGTGCTCTTCGACGGCGGCCTCCGCCGCGGCATTTCGGAGCAGGCTCGATCCGCGTACGACCAGTCGGTTGATACCTACCGCCAGACCGTCCTCAACGCCTACCAGGAGGTTGAAGACAACCTCGCAGCTCTTCGCATTCTCGATCAGGAGTCGCGTACCCAGAGCGGCGCCGTCGAAGCCGCCGAGCATTCCTTGGAGCTTTCGGTCACGCGCTACAAGGGCGGCGTCACGAACTATCTCGAAGTCACTACGGCTCAGACGGCCGCGCTCTCCGACGAAGTCACAGCGGTCAACATCCTTTCGCGTCGGCTCAGTGCCAGCGTGCTGCTGATTAAGGCCCTCGGCGGAGGCTGGGACGTCTCGAAAATTCCTCCGATTTAGTCCTGCACGCCCCCGCGACAGCGACTAGAGCACTTCGCAGCGATTTCCAGTTTCGTCCCTGTCGTCCGTTCATTTCTCGTAGGCGCCTCTTTCCCCGTGTGATAAACATAGTGAGCCGAACTCCCCAGCGAGAGCATCTCTTGGAGGACGATTGTCCTTGACCCTCTTCAAACGCCTGCGTCCTGGCCTGCGAATCGCGCTCGTGGTTGCTTCGTTGCCTTCGATTGCCTCCGCGCGTGATGCCCACGAAGGCAAAATGGCTTTGACGACCGGCTGGGAGCTTCAGTCGTCCTGCAGCGCTAATGCGACCGGCGACCGCATATCGACTCCCGATTTTTCGACGCGCGGTTGGCATCACGCAAAGATTCCCTCAACTGTGGTCGCCGCGCTCGTCGCGGATGGCACTTATCCCGATCCCGACTTCAGCGACAATCTTCGTCACATCCCTGGTACAACGTATCCGACCGGCCGGAATTTCTCCGGTTTGCCGATGCCGAAAGACAGCCCGTTCAACTGCTCCTGGTGGTACCGGACGACGTTCGAATCCGATCCTTCCCCCGGAAGACACCTGTGGCTTCATTTTGGCGGCATCAACAATCACGCCAACATTTGGCTCAACGGCCGCAAAATCGCCGATTCGAACGATGTCGCCGGCGCGTACCGCACCTACGATTTCGACGTCACATCCAGTCTTGGCCGCCGTGGACCAAACGTTCTTGCCGTTGAGGTCATCGCCCAGTCCGAACGGGATCTCGGCATCAACTGGGTCGACTGGAATCCCGCTCCTCCCGACAAGGACATGGGCCTCTGGCGCCATGTTTACGTCCGCACCACGGGCCCGGTCGCGGTGCGCTATCCGCAGGTCATCACCCATTTCCCCAACGGCTCTCTCGATCGCGCGGATCTCACCGTCGAGACGGAACTTCAAAACTCGAGCACCGATTCGGTGAGCGGAACCTTGGAGGCGTCACTCGAAGGATTTCATCTTCGCCAGGAAGTCAATCTCCGGCCCGGCGAATCCCGCACGATTCGGTTTGCGCCGGACCAGTATCGCGAATTGCAAATCCGAAATCCGCGCCTCTGGTGGCCTCGGCAAATGGGCGCTCCGGATCTTCATGCGCTCGCCCTCCGCTTCCTTACACGCGGCGAAACCTCCGACTCCGAAACGATTCGCTTCGGCATCCGCGAAATCACTTCGGCTCTTGATTCTCAAAATCATCGCTTCTTTCTCATCAACGGAAAGAAGATTCTCATCCGTGGCGGCGGCTGGGCCCCGGACATGCTCCTGCGCCAGGACGACAATCGCCTGCGCACCGAATTCCGCTACGTTCGCGACATGAACCTCAACACCATCCGCCTCGAAGGAAAGCTCGAGACCGACGACTTCTACGATCTCGCGGACGAGCAGGGCGTGCTCATCATGGCCGGCTGGTGCTGCTGCGATTACTGGGAGGAATGGGAGAAATGGCAGCCCGGCGATCTCGCCATCGCCACGGCCTCACTTCGCTCGCAGATCATGCGCATGCGCAGCCATCCCAGCATGCTGGTCTGGCTCAATGGCAGCGATAATCCGCCTCCCGCGAATGTCGAGACGGCCTACATTCAAGTTCTGAAGGATTCCGATTGGCCGAATCCCTATATCTCGTCCGCCTCTCAAAAGCCCACATCCGTCACTGGGCCTTCCGGCGTGAAGATGACGGGACCCTACGACTACGTTCCACCCGATTATTGGTTTGTGGATCCCGGCAAGCACGGCGGAGCGTGGGGCTTCAACACGGAGACTGGCCCCGGCCCGGCTGTGCCGCCCGAAGGCTGCCTCCGCAAAATGCTGCCGGCCGAGCACGTCAAGCCGGACGATTCGCTTTGGAATTATCATGCGGGCTCCGAAGGCTTCAAGGATCTGAGCCACTTCGAAAAAGCCCTCGCCGCGATTTACGGCCCGCCATCGAACTTCGATGACTACGAACGCAAAGCGCAAGCGATGGCGTACGACGGCGAACGCGCCATGTTCGAGGCTTACTCTGGCCGCAAGTACGCCGCCACCGGCGTCATTCAGTGGATGCTCAACAACGCCTGGCCCTCCCTGATTTGGCACCTCTACGATTATTACCTGCAGCCCGCAGGAGGATATTTCGGCACGAAGAAAGCCTGCGAGCCGCTCCACGTTCAGTATTCCTATGACGACCGCAGCGTCGAAGTCGTGAACAGCCGCTACGAAGACGCACCGGGACTGACCGTCGATGCGCGGCTCTACGACTCCGCTCTCCACGAAAAGTTCTCGCGCAAGATCAAAACGGCCGTAGCTGCCGACGGCGTCGCAAAGGTTCTCTCCTTCCCGCCTGATGCGTTCAACCCTCCTTCGCCTGTCTATTTCGTTCGGCTGACGCTCGACGACCGCGAAGGCCGCACGGTGAGCAGGAATTTCTACTGGCTCTCCTCGAAAAAGAGTGTCTACGACTGGAGCAAGACCACCTACCGCTTCACGCCGGTCTCTTCCTACGAAGATATGACCGCGCTCGAATCATTGCCCAAGGCTGGCGAGCTGAAGGTCGACGCCTCCGTCGCGGAACCGAGCGGCGAGCCGTTCGTTCGTGTCGCCGTTCACAATCCCGGCAAGCGCCTTGCATTTCAGGTGCATTTGGCGATCCGCCACCCGCGGAGCGAAATGGAGATTCTCCCGGTTTTATGGGACGATAATTACTTCGAATTGCTGCCGGGTGAATCGCGAAATATCGAGGCGCAGTTCTTGTCGCCCGCGGCTTTGCGCGAAGGCGCGCGGCTGGTTGTCACCGGCTGGAACATCGAGCCGGCCACTATCTCGCTGAAAGAGCATGCGTCTGAATCTCGTGAAGGGAACAAGTAGCGAATGAGCGAGTCTTCGAACGCGGCCGCATCCGGCAATTTCCCGCATGCAATGTTGCGGGAAATCTACGAACAGCCGCACGCAATCCGCGAAACCATCCGTTGCAACGTCGCCGGTGACGCCATTTTCCCTCGCTCGGTTCAGCCGCTCGAAGGCGCCCTGCTCGCGTTCAAGAAAATCATCGTTGCCGCCAGTGGTTCGAGCCGTCATGCGGGCCTCGCCGGCGAGATCATGATGGAAGACCTGGCCGGCGTGGCCGTCGACGTCGAGTACGCCAGCGAATACTCCTATCGCTCCACGCATGCGGGTGCGGACCCGATCGTCATCGTCATCACGCAGTCCGGCGAAACGGCCGACACGATTGCCGCGCAGCGTGAAGCCTTGAACCGCGGCGCTCAGACTGTCGCCATCTCGAACGTTTCCGATTCGACCATCGCGCACGAGGCAACCGCCGCCCTTCATACATTCGCCGGCTCCGAAAAAGCCATTCCCGCCACGAAAAGTTTCACCGCTCAGCTGGCCATTCTTTACCTCTTCTCTCTGTTCCTCGCTCGCAGGCGTGGCCGCATGACCACAGAAGTGATCCGCACTCATCTTCAGCATCTCGCGAACATTCCCCAGCAGCTCGAACGGTTCCTGCCATCCTGGGACTCGGCTGCCAGCAGCTGCGCGAAGCTTTTTCAGCAATCGAAATCCTTCCTCTTTCTTGGCCGCGGGGTTCACTATGCCATCGCGAGGGAAGGCGCGCTCAAACTGAAGGAAATTTCCTACGTTCAGGCCGAAGGCCTTCCGGCCGGCGAATTGCGCCACGGACCGAACGCTCTTGTTGACGACAAGCTCACCGTCGTTGCCCTGGCCACTCGCGACGATTCCGATCCCGATTCCGTTCTGCGTCATCAGAAAACGCTCGCGGTTCTCGAATATGTGAAAAGCCGAAAGGGCAGAGCCATCGCGGTCGCTACCGAAGGAGATAAGGACATCGCCGCCTTGGTGGATCGCGTCCTCTTCGTTCCGCCCGCTCCCGAGCTTCTGCTCCCGATCCTCGAAGTGGTCCCGCTCCAGCTTTTCGCTTATCACTTCGCGGTGCTGAATGGCTCCGACGTCGATAGCCCGCGCAACCTCGTAAAAGCCGTCATAACAGAATGACTCTTTCCGGACTTCACCCCTCGTTGCCTGTGAGAGCACGTGGCTGAAACCTCCGCCTCCCCCGCCAAGCTGAAGCGCGCTCTCGGGCTCTGGGACCTCATCATCATCGGCATCGTCATCATTCAACCGATCGCGCCCATGGGCATCTACGGCGTGATCAGCAATGAAGCGGGCGGTCACGTCGTCACCACCATCCTCATCGCGATGGTCGCCATGCTCTTCACGGCGGTCAGCTACGGAAAAATGGCGCGCGCATATCCCAGCGCCGGCTCGGCCTACACCTACGTCGGTCAGGAAATTCACCCGGCCCTCGGTTACGTCACTGGATGGGCCATGGTGATGGACTACATTCTGAATCCGCTCATCTGCACCGTGATTTGCAGCAAGCTGACGCAGAACATCATTCCGCAGGTCCCGTATTGGGTGCTCGCCATCGCGTTTGCCACTGCCTTCACCACGCTCAATCTTCGCGCCATCAAGACTTCCGCCCGCATCAACGACGTGCTCGCCGCTGGCATGACCATCGTCGTGGTCATCTTCTTCGCCTTTGTCGTTCGCTTCCTGATCGGCCTCCATCACTACGGCGTCGGCTTCTTTTCCCAGCCCTTCTACAATCCGCAGACCTTCAATCTCCACGGCATTTTCCGCGGCACTTCCATCGCCGTCCTCACCTACATCGGCTTCGACGCCATCTCCACGTTTTCCGAAGAAGTCGACAATCCCCGACGCAACATCATGCTCGCCACTGTTCTGGTCTGCATAATCACGGGCGTGCTCTCCTCGCTCGAAGTTTACGCTGCCCAACTCGTCTGGGGCTCCGCTCCGTTCCCCGCCGACAAAGTGGAGTCGGCATTTCCTCTTGTCGCCCGTCAGGTCGGCGGCTTCTTCCTCTTTCACCTCCTGAATTTCACGATTCTCATCGCCAACATCGGTTCGGGCATGGGCGCCCAGCTTGGCGCCGCGCGTCTTCTCTACGGGATGGGCCGCAGCAACGGAATCCCGAAGAAATTTTTCGGCGCCATCGATCCCAAGAACCACATCCCGCGCAACAACATCATCTTCGTCGGCGCGCTCGCCCTGGTGGGTGCGTTCTTCATTAGCTACGAACGCGGCGCGGAGCTTCTCAACTTTGGCGCGTTAATCGCCTTCATGGGCGTGAATGCTTCCGCATTCGTCCGCTATTTCTGGCGCTCGCCGGAAAAGCGCTGGATGAACTTCGTCGCGCCGCTCCTCGGATTCGCGATCTGCTTCTACATTTGGCGCAATCTCGGGCCTTACGCCATTATTCTTGGGCTGGTTTGGATGGCTGTTGGAATCGCTTATGGAGTCGTCAAAACGAAGGGCTTCCAGTCTGATCTCGTGAAGTTCGACGTTCCTCCCGACGACGAGTAGTCCGAGCACGCGCCGGACTACTCTGAGGCAAATTCCGGCCACCACGCCGCAGTTTCGCTCGATGCTGCCGCCAGCGCCCACTCCCATGTGCAGCGGCACTTGCTCGCCGTCCTTCAGAGAAACGCTGTCGAAAACCCCCGGCGACGATTCCTCACGCAAACTCCCAGCAGCACGACACTCCCCGCCATCGCCTCGCTCCTATTTCAATCGTTCGCACGCCCGCACGTATGCGATCCCCAGCGCGAAAAATGCGACCGTGCACAGCACAAAGATTACATCCCGCATCGCTCCGCCTCTCCCCTCAGAACTTCACCAGCAGCGCCAGGGTCAGCCGGTTCTCATCCCGTCGCAGGTCCGGACACCACGTATTCGTCAGCCCATTGCACGTCGACCCGCTTAGCGGCACCAGAGAACCCGCAGCCCCCGTATCTCCGCCGGGCGGCGTAATTCCGCCGCGCCCCGTGAAGTACGGCACATTCGCTGCTCGATGGTTGTACTCCCATCGGAATGTGATGTACTGGCTTGGCATGTAATCGAACGTCCCCGACGCGTCCCATGCCTTGTAGGGATCGCCCGGGTTCTCTGTGAAATACGGCGTTCCCGAAGCCGCTGTCGCTCCGTTGATCGGCGGCAGCAGCACCAGGTAACGTCCTGGATTGTTGATCTTGCCTCCGCCCAGCGTGAATCCGTACTTGTCATGGTCAAACCACCACCGGTTGTAAATCATGAAGCCCAGAAAGCTCTGCTTCGGCCCCTTTGCCGAGTCCGTATAGCAGCTCACTCCGCCGCCGTGCTCGCACCCCGCGTCTCCCGTGAACGAGAATGCCATTTTGTCCAACGTGTTGTCGGGTCTGTCGTAGTACTTGATTTGGATGCTGTCGTCCGTGTGATACCTCACCCGCCCCGGTGTATTGAGCGCGTCTTCGCCCAGCATGTACTGATTGCCAAGAATCGAGAGCCACCCATTCGGCCTCCACAAAATCTGCATCCCGAAACCCGGCCGGTTGTTGAACCTGCCATACGACTGCCACCCGTTCACGAACCATGGCTCGATCTTCAGGTGTTCCGTCGGGAAAATCTGCACGCGCATCCCGTTGAAGAACCACGGCGTGTTCGACGACACATACGACGGCTGGTATGCCCAGTTGTCGAAGTTGTAGTAGCTGAACAGGCCCACGTACGACATGAAAATTCCCGCCTGAATGTTGATCCCATGCATCACGTTCAGGTGGTACCCGCCGTATGCTTCAGAAACGTAGCGGTAGGCCGTGTCCAAATCCCAATTCCCGCGCGCAGGGCTCGCGTCGTTTCGCGGCGTCGTCGCCGAATACATCCCGAACTGCGTCATCACGCGCGCTTGCACGTTGTCGTAATGGAAATCTCCTCCCACTCCGAGTTGCGTCACCTGGAATTCGTTCGCCCGGAATACTTCGCTCGACCCGCCGATCGTGTCGTCCACCGGATGGTTGAAGTCCACGATATAGTCCACGTCGGCCCGGATTTCCGGCGTGAAAAACTTTGTGTCCATCGGCAGCTCTTTCGTGCGCGGGGTGCCGTTCAGCCACGTGAAATCCGCGAACGCAAACGGCTCCGCCTTCGCCGGCTTTTCCTGCGCCGGCGTCGCGGCCTTTGGCATCTCCCGAATGAACGGCTTGTCGGCGGTCGCAACCTCCGCCGGGTCGGCGGTTCCCGCCGTTGTCGTGCTCCCGCTCGGAGCCGCACTCGGCGCAGGATCCGCCTTCGTCGATAGCGACGCATCCACCATCGCTGCCTGCCCTTGTGCCGGCTGCTCCTGTGCCTTCTGCGCCTTGAGTTGCGCTTCCAGTTCATCGATGCGCCTTCGCATCGCCTCCAGCTCATCCAGCACCGCTTGCGGCACTTGCTGGTTAGCGCTGTCCTGCTTCGAACTTGCCGTTCCGCTCGGCGCCTGTGCGAAGCTCGGCACCGTCCCCAGAATCAGCAGAGCCGCGCACAAGCCACTCCGCCATGCGTGCCGCATGAATTGTCTCAGCATTTTTGTTCCTCTCTGGGGGCTCCCGCCCGGTCCAGACACGCCTCGGCCCTGCAGTCGCTGTCCTGTGGGACTCTTTCAGTTCCAGTGCAGCCGGCTCACCAGCCAGTTCAAGATCTCGATTCCGCCGTACACCGCCGCCAGCCCGCCCGCGCTCCAAACCGCGTCGAGCAGCGCCTCTCGTCTTGCTGCGGCTCTTATCTGCGCTCCTCTCATCTCCGGACCATGCCTTTCCTCCTAACGCGGCCTGCGCCTCTGCGAAGATCCGTCGCGATGGAATTGAATCAGGACGTAGATGAAGAATCCGCACGCCACAATCGGAAATGCGATGAGGAAAACCATTGCACACGCTTGCTCCTGGGTTCGACCGGAAGTCGCCCTAGAATCATCTTGCACGCGAGCCTACCGCCCAGCGGCTTAGGAAACTGTAAGCAACTCATAAAGATTTCGTAATCGTTTCCATCGAAAACTGCGATTGGCGTCGCGTCGTTGCGGGGCTCACAATCCACCTGATCAGACATGGTCACGTCTCCGGGACGTCAATGGGGAGGAAGACGGTGAAAACGCGGATTCCGCTCGCGGTGCTGGTCGCTTTGCTGCTCGTCACGGTAGCGCGGGCCCAGCATGAAGCCAGGCCCAGTTCCGGCTCCGTCTCGAAGCAGGCTGTTACGATTTCAGGCAGCGTCAGCCCTGATGGGAAGACCTTCACGGCCGAAAATGGGAGGGATTCCTGGATCGTCGCGAACCCGGAAGTCCTGATCCGAAACGCAGGCCATCGCGTTCGCGTCCGCGCTTATGTCGATTCCGCCGCCCGCAAGATTCTCGTCGCTTCTGCGGAAGTTCTTCTGGAGGGCGCTCGCCTGCAGGACTCCGCTTTCCGCCGCTGATCGCGGATACCGCGCATCGCAGCGCCAGCGTCTTCCCGGTCAACGTTGTAGTTCCCCGCACGAATGAAAATCCGGCCGCTACGGCACAATCGATGTAGCGCAACGGCCGGAATTTGTGAGGAACGAAAGCTACTGCTCTGCTTTGCCACTCGCAACACCATCTGCGTGCCGCTATCGAGATGGACGTTGCGCGTGCTCGACGTCACCACGCTCGCCTCTGTGGCGTTGCTCGCCGATGATGCAAGGTTCAACCCCTCGAGCCCGAAGACTCCGGAGCTCGATGATGTGAGCCGGCCCACCGCATCCAACCCACCCGCGGTTCCTGCGACGCTGCCGGTCGCATGCGTGGCCGATCCCACTGTGCCGCCGAGATCGCGCCCGGCATGCCCTGCCACTCCGCCGGCCGCTCCCGCGGTCGCTCCCGCTGCTCCTCCCACCGCGCCGCCCGCTCCGCCCAGCAATCCGCCGCCGGTCGCTCGCGCCGAACCCATCGCCGCTCCGCCGCCGCTCATCATTTCGTCATTGCCTGCCATCGACGCCGCCGTCGCGCTTGACGCTGCCGCCAGCGCCTGCACTCCCATGTGCAGCGGCACTCGCTCGCCGCCCTTAAGCGAAACGCTGTCGAAAACCACCCCGAGCGACGATTCCTCATGCCCCTTCGTTCGCGCTTCGGCCTCGGTCACGTGGCCGTGAATTCGCGATCCCTTCTTCATCACCACCCGTCCATCCTGCTTCACGTCCTGCGTCGTTCGCGCTTCCACTTTGTCGCCGGGCTTGCACTTCTTCGCGTCCAGCGTGGTCATCAGGTCTGCGTTCACCGCCGTGCCGTCGTTCACGTTCAGCGCCGCCGGTCCCGTGCTCGCTGATGCCGAACTCGAACCGGACGCCCTCGCGGAACTCGAGGCCTCCGTTCCCTTGTCTCGCTGGCCCGAAGACTGACCCGAAACTCCCGCCGAAGCGGAGCCGCTCGCTTGCCCGCTCACCGCCGATTGTGCGCTCGCCGTCCACGCCAGCATTGCTCCCGCCCATAGTAATAGTCCAAGTCGCCTCATTGTCTAAAGCCTCCGTTTGGAAGAACCCCGCCCGTTCCACCGGGCAAAGCTATCCCGAGACTCCTTCGAGTACAGGCTCTCTGTCGCAAGCGCCCTTCCAAGCCGTAAGCATCTTGTTATCAATCATTTGGGAAGAGAATACAGGTTTTTCCCCTCCCCGTAGACCGGGTAAAAACGTAACCATCTCGGCCGACTTCGACCTGCGAGGAAGCGGCCGTGACCTCAACAGGGGGGACATTTCATGTGTCTGTACGGGGTCCCGGTGGTTTTCGGAGAGATTCCGCGGACTACGACGCTATGAACGTAGGCGTCAGGAATTTCCGCGCGCTGTGTTCGAGACTTCCGGCTCCGGCGTGCGTGTCGCAGCCGCGCTAGAGTGTACGGCCGGCACCGCCGGTGGAAGATGCGCTTCGACTCCCCTCCATCCCACCGGACGCCCCTGCACCGCCTCCTTCAGCGCGCGGAACAGCACCACGTACATCATTTGCCGGTAATAAAAGCGCTGGATCAGCAGCGGCGCCAGCAGCGTCCAGTCTTCATGGCGCTCCAGCGCAAAGGCCACCACGCAAGTGAAAAGGTCGATCAGCATGAACGCCGCAAAGAAAATCAGCGACCGCTCCACGTCCTGCAGCGTCCACAGTTGCGGCAATTGCGCGATTCGCAGTTGCGCCAGGCCCCACAGCGCGATCGAGAGCAGGAACAGCAGGTCAATCAGCGGCGAAACCAGCGGAAGGATAATCTGGAAGAGAAAGACGTTGGGAATCGCAATCCAGCCCAGCGTTCCGTACCGCGGTTTTCCGGTCACGTCGCGGTGCTTCCACACCGCCTGCAGCGTGCCGAACGTCCAGCGGAAGCGCTGCCGGATCAGCGCCTCGATCGTCTCCGGCACTTCCGTCCGCCCAATCGCGTCCTCATCATACAGAATCTTCCATCCGTTCCGCCGGATCGTCAGCGTCAGGTCCGTATCCTCCGCCACCGTGTCGCCCGAAAATCCTCCAGTGCTCCGCAACAACTCGGTCCGCCACGCCCCCACCGCGCCCGGCACCACCGGGATGCAATTCAGCAGATCGAACGCCCGCTTCTCGAGATTCTGGCTGGTGATGTACTCCAGCGCCTGCCAGCGCGTGAGCCACTTGTTGCGATTCGCCACCTTCACGTTGCCGGCCACCGCGCCGACCTTCGGGTCCGCAAAATGACGAACAAGCAGCGGAATCGCTTCCGGATCCACCACCGTATCCGCGTCGATCGAAACTACGATTTCGCCCGTGGCCTCGGCAAGCCCGTGATTCAGCGCCGAAGGTTTTCCGTGGTTCGCCTGCTTCAGCAAGCGCACCCGCGGATCGTGCCCATAATCCTGCTCGACGATTTCCGCCGTGCGATCCATCGAGCCGTCGTTGATCACCAGAATCTCGAGGTGCTCGTACTTCGAGGCCAGCGCGGCTCGCACCGTGTCCCCGATGGCGGCTTCCTCGTTGTATGCCGGGATCAGGACGGTCACGCGAGGCTGATACTCCGGATGATCCGCCGGCGCGCCGCGCAGCTTTTCCACCAGCGCCAGCAATCCGATGATCAGCGCCCGCGCGCTGACCAGAAGAATGCCCGCCACGAAAATGAACGCGATTCCCGTGCGGAACCATCGGAACACATCAAAAATGAACGCGTCGGCGCGCGCCAGCAGCCATTCCTTCATCGTCAGTTGCGGCATGATCTGCGCGCGCGTCTGCCCGAGCAGATCCGACACCGAAACAAACTGGAATCCCTTCGAGCGGAGGCCGTCGATGATCTGCGGCAGTGCCGCCACAGTGTGGCTGCGGTCTCCGCCACCGTCATGCAAAAGGACGATGTTCCATCCCTTCCCGTTTGTCGCGTCCGCGATCACGCGCTGCACGATCGTCTCCGTTGGCGGAGGCGGCTCATTGATCTCGCCCCAGTCGTGCGGATCGATTCGCGCACCGACGATGATGTAGCCCATCGACTGCGGCACCGGCAGCATCGAAATCTCGCTGGCCGTTTCCGGCTGATGGTCGATTCCATAGGGAGGCCGGAAGAGCAGCGTCTTCACGCCGAGGCTGCTCTCCAAAAGCAACTCGGTCAGGTTCAGCTGGATCTGCACTCCCTCTTTCGTCGCCGTCTCGAAGTCGGGATGCGTGAATGTGTGGTTCCCCACTTCGTTCCCTTGCTGGTATTCCCGCTTGACGATCCGCCCTTCCAGGTTCGCCTCTTCTCCGATCACGAAAAACGTCGCCGGCACGTGCTTCTCCTTCAGCACGTCGAGTATCTTCGGCGTCCATTCCGGATCAGGGCCATCGTCAAACGACAGCGCGATCTTCCCCGGCGCTGCTCCCATCTGCTCGATGCGCCACGAAAGCGGGTAGCTGTCGAATCCTTCGTCCGTGAACAGGTCCTGCGAAGCGTCGTAGTCGAAATGCCGCTTCCCATCCTGCGGGGTCGCCGTCACTCGCCAGATGTCGCCCTGGCCCTCGAGAATGATGTCGTATCCCGGCGGCACCTCTTCGAGCTTTGCGCGCGTGGCATCGTCCGCATGCACCGTGTCCCAAATCGACCAGATCGAAGGATCCTCTTCTCCCAACCGCCACAGCGCGGTGCCGCGAACGCCCGCGCGTTCCGCGGCGCGCAATTCGTTGTAGGCCGTCAATCCATCGAGCATCCAGACGTTGTGGACCTCGTTGTTCTCATCCTCGTAGGAATAGTGCGGATTCAGGGAGTCGCTGTCGAAATCGATGTCTGCCTCGGACTCGTCCGCCGTGATGATCCCCTGCTGGAACGTCACCACCTGCGCCACCGGATTCGGCACCTTCTTCGACTTTGCCGGCCAGTCGTAGCCGTAATTTGCGACGCCCATCACCAGCTTTTCGCGCGGCACCAGCTTCAGGATGTTGCCGATGTTCCGTACGAACCAGTCCTGCGCCGCAATCGGGCCTGGCGGCGAGGTCTGCCAGTGCTGGTCGTAGTTCATCAGAATGATAGCGTCGCAATGCTGCGCGATGGTCTTGTAGTCGTAATTCCAGTCCGCCGCGGGCAGCGCCACCATCAACTTCAGGTTGGCGGTGTGCAGCGCTTTCGCCAGTTCCTCAACGAACCGCGTGAAATCTTTCTGGTTCGCGTCGGGAATGCTCTCGAAATCGAGCACGATTCCCGATTGCTTCTGCGCCTCGGTGTACAGAACGGCCGTCTGAATCAGCCGCTGCCGCGCATCCGGCGTGGTCATCATCACCGTAAGCTTGTCGGTTTGAAAGACCGTCCCGTCCGAATTGTTCATCAAGCCCATGACGGGCAGGTCGAAGTTCGGCAATTCTTTTTCCTTCGCCTCAAGCCAGGAAGCCAGCTTCGGATCGGGCACTATCGAAAGATGGCCGTCCGGCGGTACCGGATGGAACTTGCCGTCCGGCGTCACCACACCGAGCGACCCGTCCGCGTTCAGCGAATGGAGCGTCTCGGGAATCAGGTCGTCGAGGTCGTGATAGTGAAGCTTCAGCGATGCGAGGCTGTTCGGATCGTAGGGAACATAAAACGCAACGCGGAGCGGATCATTGTTCTGAGGCGCTTTGCCGAGCGACGCGAGCTTGCGCCGGCGGCTCGCGCGAGTGGGCTTCGGCTTCTGCTTGCCATGAATCGGATGGAGGCCGGCGTGGAGGTCTGGACGCAAAATGTCCGGCAGTTCCGGATTGCGGCCCAGGTCAATCACAAACACGATCAGCACGAGCGTGAAAAGGCCGCCCGCGATTTCCAGCGCGAGCCGCGTCCTGCGCCAGCGGCGGCGCTCTTGATCGTAGAAAATTGGCTTGCGTTCAGGCATGAGTCAATTCAAGCTACTGCCGTCTCGAACTCTGCGAGCCTATGCACAACGTCTGGATTTTGCAAGGCGTACCGCGAAACGTTTCCTCACAATACAGGAATGGGTAGTCGAGAATCTCCGAAGCAGAGCTCCGAATCCATCGGCAGGTTTCGCGCAGGCATCTCTCGTAAGATGCTCGCGAATGCGATTCTCGCTGCCTTGGCCGGGCTGGCTCTCCGAGTCTTTTTCATCCTGAAATTTCCGGTGACCGACTCGGGTGATGCCCCATTTTACATTGAGCTGGCCTGGAACTGGCTCAAGAATCGTGTCTATGGGTTCCCGGTTCACGGAGTTCTAACGCCCGTGGACATGCGCGCGCCCGGCTATCCGGCCTTTCTGGCCGCCATCTTTGCCTTCTCCGGAAATTCGCCCCGGGCGGCCATGCTCACGCAAGCCGTCCTGGACGTGGTCACTTGTTTCGTGATCGCGCTTATCGCCGCGCGTCTGGCACCGCAGCGGTACCGCCGGCGGGCCGCGATCGCCGCTCTCTGGCTCGCTGCCCTGTGCCCCTTCACCGCCAATTACACGGCCGTCGTCATAACGGAAACGCTCACCATCTTTTTGACCGCCGTTGCCATCCTCATTTTGCTCCGGACCGAAATCGGCGTCGGCGCCGAGGCGTCGCACCAGCCCTTCCTCTCGAATCCTTGGTTCCTCGGTGGAATCATCGCGGGCTTTGGCACGCTGGTGCGGCCGGAAACGCCGCTGCTGCTTTTGGCCGCCGGACTCGTGGCCCTGGCCAAATGGTGGCGGCCGCGCGATTGGCGAAGCCTCTTTCGCGCCGGCATCCTGATGGCAATCGGGCTATTGCTTCCGCTGATTCCCTGGGCCGCACGCAACTGGCGAACTCTTCACGAAATCCAGTTTCTTGCGCCGCGCTACAGCGAGCTGCCCGGCGAATACACACCTCACGGATTCATCGATTGGACGAATACGTGGCTGTGGCGATTCCGCGATGTCTACCTGACCCACTGGAAGCTCAACGAGGAGGAGATTTCGGTCGACGATCTCCCGGCATATGCATTCGATTCGCCGGCCGAGAAGGCGCGTGTGAACGACCTGCTCGAGCAGTACGACGATACGCTGACGATCGACCCAACCATCGATAACCAGTTCCGCAAAATCGCGCGCGAGCGCACCGCGCGTCACCCTTTACGAACCTACGTCAAGATCCCGTTCCTCCGCTGCTTGACGCTGTGGTTCACTCCACGCATCGAGCTGCTGCCCATCTCCGGCCACCTGACTCCTGTGAGCGAGGAATGGCAGGACGACCGGCCGGACTTCGTCGAAACGCTGAGCATGATCGGAATCAACCTCATTTATATCGGGCTGGGGGCTGGCGGTTTGTGGATTGCGCGGCGACGTCCGGGAATCGCGTTTCTGATTGTGTTCATCGTGGTGCGCACGGTCTTCTTCTCCTACGAAGTGGAGACTACGGAGCCGCGCTACGTCCTGGAATGCTTTCCCGCGCTGATTGCGATCTGCGCGCAGTGCTTCACGGTGCGGCTCAGCTTTCTTCGACCGGCTCCGGATGAATCGTCACGCGGTAGATTTGCGGAAACTGTTCCTTGACGCGGTCTTCGAGCGCCGCCGTCACGTCGTGGACCTGCGTGATCGGCAGGCTGCCGTCCATCGCGCAGTGGCAGGAGACGAGGATCTTGTGCTCGACGGTGCGAACGTGAACTTCGTGGCAGTTCACAAGCTCGTGAAATTCGGATTGCATCGAGTTCAGAAAAGTCTGCACCGAGCGCGAGAGTCCTTTCATCTCTTCCGCGCCGGGAATATGGCTGCCGAGCGGCTCGATGTGGATGTTGATCAGCGCGCCAGGATTGGTGGCGTGCAGAATGTCCTCTTCGAGTTCGGTGGCGCGATGGTGCGCCTCGCGGAGGCTGGCCTTTTCGTCCACTTCGAGGTGCAGCTCGACGAACAAGCGATTGTCGAGGTTGTGGGCTGAGAGCTCGTGGACGGATAGCCCGCGGCGCTGCGCGATCGCACGAATCGTCTCGAAGAGATGCTCGTTGCTGGGAGCACGCGGCTCGACATGAACCACCACGTCCGCGGGCACAATCGCCTCGATGCGCTTTTCGACGGCGTCGCTTGCCGAATGAGCCTGCTCGAGGGTTGATGTGCGCGGCACGCTGATGGTTACGTCCACGAAATAGCGCTGCCCGGCGCGCCGCACGCGGACTCGCTCCGCCTGCAGCACGCCTTCCGTCTCGTCGACGGTTCGCGTGATGCGCTCCTGCAAGCCCATCGGAGCAACGTCGAGCAACGCGTCCATCGTCCGCTTGCCGAGCCGCGAGCCGATCCAGATGATCACGCCCGCAACGGCGAGCGCCGCGACGGCATCGAGACGGCTGAGCCACCCGATACGGAATCTCATGCCGAACCATGCGGCAGTGATTCCGAGAATGACCACGAACGTGCTCCACACGTCGGTCGAGAAGTGGAGAGCGTCCGCTTCGAGAGCCTCGCTGGGATATTTCGAGGAGACCCGCTGCAGCGCGCGGGCACGGAGATAATCGATGCCCATGCCAATGGAAAGAATTGCGATGGCTTTGAGGCTCGGCTGGATGTGAACGGCATTGAAGAGGAGCCGCTGAAACGCTTCCCAGATAATGTACAGCGCCGTGAGAAGCAGCAACCCGGTTTCGACGAACGCCGAAAAGCTCTCTACTTTGCCGTGGCCGTAGAGATGCTGCGCGTCGGCAGGTTTGTCCGAGACGCGAATGGAGAGATAGGTGATCACAGCCGCGACGAGATCGAGGATCGAATGGAGCGCTTCAGAAAGGATTCCAAGGCTGTGGGTGATCGCGGCGAGAAAAACCTTCAGAAGCACCAGCGCCACCGCGGAGCCGATGGACGCAACGGCGGCAAAACTCTTTTCGCGCGTTGCGCTTTGGGGGGAGTCGGGCACGGTCCCGAGATTATACGCTTGCGGGAGAGCGCTCATAGTTGCGCCCGCTCGCGAACGCAGCCGCTGGGAACACGGGACAAACCTACTTCATGGGCGGAGGCGGAACGAGCGGAAGACGCCGCGGCTCGCCATGGAATCCGCGGACGTCGAGCTCATCGAGAAGCAGCGACGGGGTGACCACCGTGCTCGGGATGCCGCCCTGCGCTCCGCCGAACGCGCCGAGAGCCGTTCCGGCAAAGCCATTCGCAGGATTCTGCATGTAGGTGTAGACGCTCGCGTCGTCGCCCACGGCGAGCATGCTACGCAGATTGCGGAGCGTCAGCCCCTCGATGTGCGTCCCGCGGACCAGTTCTTCGCGGCCATCCGCCACGTAGACTCGGTAGACGCGAAGGGGAAGCCGCTCGCCGCTAGAAATGCCCCCGGCCATGTCGCCGAGAAAATCGGAGAAATCCTGCTGGTTCAGCGACGAAAGCGCGGGATTATCCATCGACTTCACTTCGATGCACCACTCGTGGCCGTCTTCCTTGCACGCCTCCAGGAACTTCTTGCGCATGTCGTCGGGTTTCAGAGCGTCGCTGGACTGGAGGAAGAGGTTGCTCGCGAGCGGACGCGCGTCGGAGAGAAGCGCCGAGCGCGCGTGGCCGTTGGAACTCTGAAAATCAGGGCCGGGACGGCGTGACATCAGCAGGTTTTTCAAGATCCCATTCTCCACGAGCGAAACTCGCTCGGCCTTGATCCCCTCGTCGTCGATGTCGTAGCTGCCGAGAAGCGGCTGGCCCTGGAATTGAGTCGCGGTGGGATCGTCGATCAGCGAAACCGAAGTTGGAAGAACACGGGTGCCGACGCGGCCGGTCCATTCGCTGCGGCCGCCCATGCGATCCATAATTTGATCGAACGCGGGAACCATCGAGAGCGGCGGACGCGCTCCGGAGACAGAAGCGGCCAGCGTCTGCGCGAGCAGCGAACCCGCTGCATGCGGATCGAAGAGGACGGGACCCGTATAGTCGGGCCCCACCGGAGCAGCACGCAATTGCATTAGCTGCGTGCCGGCTTGCGCGAGACCTTTGCTCACCGCGGCCGCATCCGGCAAATCGGCCGGGCGCAGGGCGTAGACGGCGTAGAAATTGTGAAGGGTCATCCCGTCGTCCGCCTGCGTGTCCATCCCGGCTTCGACGGCGGCGAGGCTCTTCGAAGTGCGGATCGTGGTCCCTTCGCTGGTCATCAAGTACTGCGTTACGTAAATCAGGTAATAGTTGACCCGCGTTCCGTAAATGTCCGGAAAGCTTTTCAGGACCTCGGAAGCCTTCCGCGCTTCATCTTCCCAATTGCGCGAAGTCCAGTCAGGTTCGACGCGCGGATCGACCTTGACGATCGGCGTAGCGGGCGAGAAATCGTCGATCTCCGGCGGCTTCGTGAGGCTGCGCAGAAAAGCCTGCTTCAATGCCATCTGCGTGACGGCTGCTTTATAGGCCTGATCCGTCGCCAGCCACAGATCCTGGCGAAGCGACGTATAGTCGCGGTCGATTCCCACCTGGCCGGTTGAGCCGAGGAAGCCCTGGAAGCCGTCCTCGCTGATGAAATTCGAGCTGTCGAGGTGATAGTCGCCCACGCGAACGTCGACGCTCATGTAGCGACTGCGCGTGGTGGTGCTGGAGACGAGTGACCCGAACGACGCGGTGATATTGCGGATGTCGACATCGAGCAGCCGGTATTCGATGTAGAACGGCGGATCGATGCCGGGAATGCGTAGGCGAGTGCGCGCGCGCTCGAGCTCATCATGCATCGCGTAGAGCGTCTTGTCGGTTTCGCCCGCAGGCACTGGAGCCTGAGCGGCAGCCAGACGGGCAGGCGCGTTTGAATGTCTGGGGTTTGGCCGCGGCGTGGCAGCCTCGAGAGGAATCGCGAACAACGCCAGAACGGTGATTGCGGCGACTTTCCTCACGGCTGTTGCACCTTTGCCTCGGGATCGTGAGCCGGCGGCGGCAGAATCGGCGGCTTATCCGTCGAGCTTTCTTTCTTCGCAAATTCCATTTCGGAAATCAGGATTGCTGGGGCCACGGCTGAAACCGGAACCGAGCCCGATTCCGCTCCGCAGTATCCATTGAAGATTTCCTGCTTGTCGCCGGTCGCGACGATCTTGGTCAGCGAAACAAGCGGCGTCCCGACGATGTCGACCCCGCGAACCAGTTCGTCTGGGCGCCCGTCAGGGAAAACTTTGTAGACGACGAGCGGCGTCACCTGGAAGGCCTGCGGCTGGCCGCGGCCAGTGAACGTGAATCCGCCGGCGATATCGTCAATCAGGAGGCCGAAAGGCTTGCCCTGCTGCTTGACGAGGTCGATCAACTTCTGGCGCAGTTGCGGGTCCGTGAGAGTTTTTGTGCTCGAGACGATCAGATTGCCCTGCCGCGCCACCGGGACGTAGCCAAGCTGGCGGCGTCCGTGGCCGTTCGAGTGCGGGATGTTCACCAGCGGCGAGCGCGACATCAGGAACGTCTTGAGGATGCCGTGGTCAACCAGCAGCGTGTTCTCGCCGGGGACGCCTTCGTCGTCGTAGAGATAATTGCCCAGCAGCATCTGGCCGTCCAAACTGGATTCGGTGGGATCGTCCTTGATGGAAATGAAATCCGGCAGAATCTGCTGGCCGATCTTGCTGGTGAACGTCTGGCCCTCGCTGATGTCCTTTTGCCGGAAGCCTTCCGCGCGATGGCCGAAAACTTCGTGGAAGAAGACGGCTGCGGCGCGCCCCGTGAGAAGCGCGGGGCCGGCATAGGGATCGACGAGCGGCGCCTTATCCAGCGATTCGGTCTCGCGAATCAGGCGCGCGATGGTGTCGAAAACTTCCTTGTCGCTCGGCTCATGCTGCGGATCGAGCCAGTCGAAATTGGCGTAGCGGTTGATGTCCATGCCGTCAGGCGCCTTACTCTGGACGTAAAGCTCGAGGCGGTAATGGACCTGGCCGAAGCCGAGCTTCGTGCCCTCCGTGTTCACCTGATACTGATTCATTCCCAGCGCCGAGAACGTGGCGATCGAATTCAGCACTGCGGGCGATTTGCTGAACGCCGCCGTGTAGCGGCGGACGCGCTCTTCCCAGGGCTTGCGGTCGACGCGAATTTCGACGCGCGGGCCGACGTAGACGTGCGGAGCTTCGTGCGAGAAGTCGGGCGCAGCGCCTTCGGCGGTCTGCACCTGCACTTGCTGGCTCGTCTTGACCTTGATCAGCGCTTCGGCCGCCGCGCGATATTGACGGTCAGTCTCGCGCCAGATTTCGCGGCGAAGGACCGGGATATCGTCGTCCAGAATTGTGGATGTTCCGGGGCTCGTCCAGCTCGGCGGGCGGTCGCCCAGCTTGTGAGTATTGTCGAGCTGCACGCTGCCGACGCGCGTCTGCACTTCCAGCCAGCGCGCGCGATTGTCGCTGCTGGAAAGCAGCGCGCCATTGGAGCCCGAAACCTCCGAGTATTGCCGGTCCGCAATGGTATAGCTGATGAAGTAGGTCGGAGGATCGGCCTTCGACAGAGTGTCCATCGAGCGGTCGAGTTCCTCCTGCATCGCCTTTAGAATGTCAGGAGAAGGAGATTGCTGGGCAGATCGGTCGGCGGCAACGGAGCTGCAAGCTGCCGCCAGCAGAATCAGGATCGAAAAGAAGCTGCGAGTTCTCAGTTTGCGTTTCATCATTGCACAAAGTCTAGTAGTTTAAAGGACGATGCCTCGTTTCCCTAATTCAAAAGCCGAAGATGGTTCCGGCTGCCAACCCCGAGCAAGCGGAAAGCTGCCGGTTTCTAACGGCAAGGAGACTTAGATGCGCTCGATGGTCGTTCGGCGGTACGGCCCTCCCGAAGTTTTCGAATCGCGGGAGGTGCCTGATCCCCAGCCGAAGCCAGGCGAAGTCGTGATTCGCGTGAAGGCGATCGGCGTCAATTTCGCGGATCTGCTGCAGCGCATGGGCGTCTATCCCGGCACGCCAAAGCCGCCGTTCGTTCCCGGCCTTGAAGTGGCGGGAGTGGTCGAGAAGACCGCCGAGGACAGCACCCACGCGCAGGAGGGAGAGCCGCTGAAAAAAGGCGATGCCGTGGCGGCGCTGATGCCGTTCAATGGCTACGCGGAATGGGCCGCGGTGCCTGCGCGCGATGCATTTCGCCTTCCTCCGGGAATGACCTTCGAGGACGGCGCCGCCGTTCCCGTGAATTACCTCACCGCCTATCACTCGATGTTCGTGATGGGCAATCTTCAGCCGGGCGACCGGATCCTGATTCACGGCGCGGCTGGAGGCGTGGGAATCGCTGCGGTGCAACTCGCGCGGGCCCGCGGCCTCGTAGTTTTCGGCACGGCCGGCCGAACGAAGCAGGAGTATCTGAAGCGGATCGGCGTGGAACATGCCATCGATTACGAGAAGAGCGATTTCGTCGAGGTGGTGCGGAAATTCGCGCCGGACGGAATTGAAATGGTGATGGACCCGATCGGCGGCAAGTCGTTCGCGAAGAGCGCCGACTGCCTGGGGCCGATGGGGCGCCTCATCATCTACGGCTTTTCCGCAGCCGCGGGCTCCGAAGGCAAAAAGAACCTGGTACGAGCGGGGACGGCACTGCTGCAAACTCCGCGGTTTCATCCGCTGAAGCTGATGCGCCGCAACATCGCGGTCATCGGCGTCAGCCTCGGCGCGCTGAAGTCGCGTAGCGGCGTTTTGAAAAAAGAGCTGGACGAGATTTTCCGGATGTACGCCGCGGACAAGATCAAGCCGGTCATCGCCAAGACGTTTCCACTGGGAGACGCCGCTGGCGCGCACCGCTACATCCACGAACGAAAGAACATTGGCAAGGTAATCCTGGCAGTGAAATAAAACAGTCTCGAACCTCATCGAATATTACTTCGAGGACGCGGCTTCCGGCTTCGCGAAGAGCGAATCATTTGCTGGAGCATTGACCTTCACATCCCCCACACTCGATTCGATGAATTTCTCGCCGCTTCGATACGTGGCGGTTGAAAACGCAAACAGGTGGCCATCGACGTCGCGATAATCGCTCCAATGCTGTTCGGTCTCGACCGGCCCTTGCGCCGTCGCCGACTGAAATCGCGCGGCGGACAACAGATGCGTGGATGAATCAAAATAGAGTTTCACGTTGCCGAATGGAGCCTCAACGGCGACGCCGTCGGTCTCCTTGCCGTCGATTTCCGTCTCGCCGAGCGCCTGCCCCTTCACGCGTCCCGCGAGAACTTCCTGATAGAAGCCCCAGCCGCCCCCGAAGAGCGCGATGCCTCGCTCGAATTCTCCGATGGCGCGCGTCACGTCGTGCGCCTGGCCGCCCATCACGATCCAGGCCGCCTTGCCGTCGCACACCTGCGTCACGGATTGTCCGCCGTACGAAACATCGCCGTGGGAATGATCTGGGTACGCCACCGTCCACTTCACCGTGATCGGCACGTCGCCGCGCGCAGATAGCTGCTTCCCGTTTTCCGTCATCGCGATCGTTTTCACGGATTCGAGATCCGGGCCGCCCATCGCCTTCGCGGCCGCAAGAAGAATCTGTTTCCCCTGCTCGAGTGATTCCGGCGTTGCCGCGGCCTCCGCAAGCTTGGCCTTACGCAGATCGGGCGCGAGGATGTCCACCTGGTCAAACGAAATCTCCTCGTACTTCGCGTTCGGGAACGCCTTCTTCAGCTCGTCGCGAAACGACGACACATTCCCGGCCAGCACGATATCGAGATCATCTGTCCCGAGATACCGCTTGGCCATCGCATCAACTTCCGTCGAACTGACGGCGCGAATCTTTTGCGGATACGTGCGGTTGTAATCGGCGGGCAGGCCATAGGCAGCGACCGTGAGAACGCGGTCGGCCACCTGCTCTGCCGTCTCGGATTGAATCGGGTAGGCGCCGGCGAGATAGTCGCGCGCGAAATTCAATTGCTCCGGCGTGACGCGCCCAGTCGACATGTTCGACAGCAAATCCACCACCAGCTTCGCGGCTTCGACGGTCTTCTCCGTCCGCGTGAACGTCCCAACGCCAAACGAGCCGGCGTAGCGGTGCGGATTGAACTGCGAGTAGGCGCCGTAGGTGAGTCCCTTCTTCACGCGGACTTCCGTATTGAGAATGCTGTTGTAGCCGCCACCGAAAATGCGGTTCATCACTTCCACAGGAATGAAATCGGGATCGCCTTCGCGGATGCCGAGCTTCCCGACGCGAATCTGCGTCTGCACCGCATCCGGCTTATCGATCAGCCAGATGTGCTGGCCGGAGACGGCCGCGGGCAACACCGGCGGCGCCGAGGAAATATCCTTCTTGGGCCACGAACCGAAGTATTTTTCGGCGGCGGCAAATGCGTCTTCGGCGTTGATATCGCCCGAGAAGGCAATCAGCGCGTCGTTGGGCGCATAGGTCGCGTCGTGAAACTTGGCCAGCTCGTCGCGATTCAGCTTCGCTGCGGTTTCGGGGGTGCCGTCGCTCGGCCACCCATACGGAGAACTGCCATAAACAACGCGCGAGAAAACCGCGGAAGCCAGATAATTTGGATCCGAATACTGCACTGTCAGGCTCGATAGAAGCTGCTGGCGCTGCCGCTCCAGTTCATCGGCGCGGAAAGAAGGATGCAGCACAACGTCGGACATCAGATCGAGGCCGACGTCCAAGTCCTTCTTGACCACATCGAGCGTGACCGCAGTGGCATCCTTTCCCGCGGACGCGTTCAGCGAACCGCCCACAAAATCAATCGCCTCGGCAATGTCACGCGCGGACCGCTTCTCGGTTCCTTGCGTGAGCATATTCGCAACCATAGCAGCGGTGCCCGGCACGTCGGCCGGATCCTTGATGCCACCCGCCGACATGATCAGAAGCCGCACCGCGACGGCCGGCTCCTTGCGATCCGTCACCACGAAGACGCGCAAGCCGTTCGGCAACGTTTTCGACTCCGCGCCGGGAAACTCGAACGGCCGTGGCAGCCCGGCGGGCGGCATTTGCGGCACAAGCTTCACGCCCGGCGGCACGACGCCCGTCCCGCCCTGCTTCTGTTGTTGCGCCGAGCCTGACGCCTGCGTCGCGTGTGTGGCCTGCTGCCCGAAAGCGCCGGGTTGCGCGCAGGCGGCGGCCAGAAGAAAAAGCCCCAGCCGGCAGATCGTGCGTTTCATCGTATCTCCTGGCATCGAATGTTCCTCTTAGTGCGCGGGCTCCGCCGGCGTGATGAACAAAACCGTCGCATGCTGCGGGATGAAGTACTCCTTAGCGACTCGCTGAATATCGGCCGGCGTGACTTTCAGGTAGCGATCCAGTTCCGTGTTGACCAGATCCGGATTCTTCCCGATCACAGTCGCGTTCTCCAGCGCGATCGCCTTCTCCTCGTTCGTGTCGCGCCCCAGAATGAACCCCGCGATTTCCTGATTCTCGGCCTTGTCAAACTCTTTCGCGTCCACGGGTTGAGTTTTCAGCCCGTCCAGCACGGCGAGCACGGCCTTTTCTCCTTCATCCGCGTTATGGCCCTGGTTCATGATCGCGTAGGCCCAGAAAAGATTCGGATCCTCGGTGAAATTTCCGAAGCCCGCGGATTGCACGGCGATCTGGTCCTTGTAAACGAGCGTCTGGTAGAGACGGCTGCTTTCGCCGCCCGCGAGAATATTCGAGGCGAGGTCGAGCGGATAGGCGTCCGGCGTGTAGCGCGCGGGCATCTTGTATCCGATCACCACTGCGGGAAGCGGCGTGTTCGAATAGGACTTCTTCACGATTCGCTCTTCGGTCTGCGGAGGCTCGGGCGTATCGCGCCTCGGGATGGGGCCCGCGGAAGGCGGGACTCCGTCGAAATATTTGTTCGTCCACGCGAGCGCCTGCTCGGAATTGAAGTCGCCGACGATCACCAGGGTCGCATTGTTGGGCTTGTAGTAGGTGTCGTGAAAGGCGCGAACGTCCGCGAGCGTGGCATTGTTCAGGTCCGCGATGCTTCCGATCGCCGTGTGATGGTAGCCGTGTACCGTGAAGGCGGCGGCGCGAAGATCTTCCTCGATCGAGCCGTACGGCTGATTATCGACGCGGACGCGCCGCTCTTCCTCCACCACTTGGCGCTCCGACTGGAAATTCGCTTCGTCGACATTCAAGCTTCCCATGCGGTCGGCCTCGAGCCAGAGCACGCGCTCCAGGTACTCGCTCGGGAATGTCTCGTAGAAATCGGTCGAGTCGTCGTTCGTCTCCGCATTGTCAAACCCGCCCACCGCCTCAATGATGCGGGAATGCTCGTCTGCTCCGACGTGGGCGGAGCCCTTGAACATCAGGTGCTCGAAAAGGTGCGCGAATCCGGTGTGGCCGGGGCGCTCGTCCTTCGAGCCGACGTGATACCAGATCTGGAGGTTGATCACCGGTACGGAATGTTCCTCGAGCAGCACCACCTTGAGGCCGTTCGCCAGCGTGTGCGTCGTGAAATTCAGTTTGGGCGGCCGGACGCCCATCTCCTTCTCTTGCGCGAAGGAAGACGCCGCAAACAACGTCGCAACGGCCGCGGCCAAGGCAACGAGCCGAACGAGTCTTTTCATGGTTCTTGCCCCCAAAACGACGGAATAACACTGCATGGAGCGCCGGCGGAACGCGCGACACCCAGTATCCTGATGCGGGCCGGGAGTGTCAAACGAGGAACTCAGCCAGCCATCGAAACTGCACCGCCGCAATTGCGCTAAGGTCCTTAGACGCACGCGCGGCCAAAATGATTGCACTCAAATGGTGCAAACAGCGCTCGTCGTGGGCCGGATCGTCCCTTTACTCATCGGACCGCGGTCGATTGCGGCCGCCTCTGTCAAACGCTAAGCTGAATTCGAAGCGCTCCGAATTCTCTCGCGGATAATCTCAGCGGCTGGAGGATGTGATGCGCAGCGTCGTAGGACTGTTGGTCGTCGCCGTGATTGCCGTCGTCGCCTATAAAGTCTGGTTCTCGCAAATGCGGGCCGAGGGGACCGGCGCGTCGACCCCGATGCAGACCATCGACGTTGTCGGAGTAAAAGGCGATCTGCTAGGGATCGCGCAAGCCGAACGCGCCTATCAGGCCGAGCACGGCTCGTACGCCTCGCTCGATGACCTGGTCTCCAGTGGCGCCTTGACCATGAAGCGTACCAGCCGCGACGGCTATACCTACGACGTCGAGGCGTCCGCCGGAAGTTTTCGCGCCGTCGCGCATTGCCCCGCCACCACAAATCCAGGCTGCACAAACTACGCCGTCGACCAGAATATGCAAGTTCAGCCCGCGCCTTAAGGTCCGCACTCAGCTACTTTTCGCCAGCTGGCACTCGGAACATACTCCGCCATTCCTGCGTACCTCACACTGGGAAGGGCTGCAAGCAGCCCGACTTCTACACAGTCTGCACAGGATCGAGAGGAGAAACGAAATGGAGCTTGTCGAATTCACAGCCGTTCTGCTGACCTTCACCGTGCCGTTGGCCATGATCTACGCCTGGTATCGCGTCCGAAGACTTCGCACGGAGGAACGCCTCGCGGCCATTTCCAAGGGTGTGCCGGTGCCGATAGCGGATGAACTGCCGCCTCACGTTCGTTCGCGCAGGGCCGGCATTCTCCTGACGGCAGGAGGGCTCGGCTACACGCTTGCGTTTCTGGCCCTGAGCCGTTTCGAGCCAGACAGCGTCGAAGCCGCCGTTTTTGGAATCATCCCCATCGCCATCGGCATCGGCTTCTTCGTGGACGCCATGCTCGTGGGCCGGGAGCTTCACCCGTCGGCATAAACAGCCGCGCCTTCTGCGAACGCTTGCGTTTCAGGCTGCTCGCGTCGATTGCGACGGCAACTTCTGGCCGCACTTCGGGCAATTCGCCCAGTCCAGCTCGACGGCGTGTCCGCAATTCGGGCACGCCGGCTGTACCGTGGTCCCGCAATGCGGGCAGAACGCGAACCCGGACTTAACCGGCCTCCCGCACCCCGGGCACGTCTTCGGCAGCGGATCGCGCAGCAGGAAGTAAATGATGATTCCGATTGCGTCCGGAATGAAGATGGCCAGCAGCGTCCACATTACGTACCGCATGCCGCGGCGCTTCGCGTCGCCGTAGATGTATCCAATCAACGCGACAAGCACCACGATCGGAAGGAATATTCCGAAGGCAAACAGCGCCTGGTCCCATAGAGGCCACCGCCGCATCTGCAAGTCACTCGGTATCGCAAACACAAACACTGGTATCGCGGCGCATAGATACAGCAGCACGCCGACAATCCACGCATTCCGCGGCACCACACGCAATTCTTGATTGAATCGGCTCATGCCATTCTCCTTTCGCGCCGTTGACGCACCGAGAGCGCCACGGCAGCAAATCCGCCGGCCACCCACACGAGCGTCGTGAATCCTGCGAAGCTCACCCACGAATGGCTCAGGCGCGAATCCATCAGGCCCAGCAGCCCTCCCGTCACCAGATGAAACAGAGGCCAGCTCACGATCGTCAGGAGCCAGGCAAACGCCACAACGAACATCAGTACGCTTCGCTGCCAGCGCTGCTCGGACTCCTCCGCGAGCCGCGCCTCCGCCAGCGCGCGCGTTCGTTGCACCAGGTTCGCGGGCGCCTGAGGCGTTGGCTGGCGCCGCAGCTCCCGGCCGATGAGCTGCCATGATTCCAATTCACCCGAGCACGTGCTGCACGACTGAAGATGCCGCGTCACGCGCCCTTCCTCAGCGGCGCTCAACGCGCCCGCCGACGCCAGCGCCAGCAATCGCCGAATTTCGTCGTGTTCGCTCACTGCCAGTCGACTCCCGGATATCGTGATTCGAGCTGCTGCCGCAGTTGCTCGAGCGACCGCCTCAGCCGCGACTTTACCGTCGAAAGCGGCGCGCCTAGCACTTGCGCGATTTCCTCGATCTTCATCTCTTCTTCGAACCGCAACGCCAGAACCTCCCGATAGATTACCGGCAACTCCAGCAGCGCCGCTCCAACCCGGCTCGCTCGCTCCCGCTCGAACACCTTCTCGAACGCTGCTGGCGTTGCCGCCACCAGCCTGTCGCCCGCCGTCGCGGCGCCCGGCTCGTCCGACGTCGGCTCGTCGAGGCTCTCCGGCCGGATTCTGCGCAGATGATCGATGGCCAGGTTGCGCGCCAGCGTGAACAGCCACGCGTCGAAATTCCGCGCGGGATCGAACCCGCGAATCTTCTCCGCCACCTTCAGCCAGGTCTGCTGGAACAGGTCCTCGGCCGTCGCAGGCTCTCTTACCAGCCGCAACAGATACCGGTACAGCCGGTTCTGATACCGCGAAATCAGCTCCGCCAGCGCATCCACATCGCCCCGTCGAAGCCGGGCCACATCGCTGTCACCGGCCAAGCAATCCTCCCACGTCACGATTGCGGCGCCCATCATATCCGTTATACGTTTGACCCGCCAAAAAGGACGCACGCCCCTGTCTTTCAGCTGCGCACGGCACTGCGCCCCGGGACCCCCGCGCCCGATGTGCTAGAATTGGAAGATTGTGAACAAAGTTCTGCAGGACTTATTGGAGCTTCAGAGCGTAGACCTCCGCCTGAACGACGTTCGCGCCCGCCTCGCGGCCTTTCCTCAGAAACTTGCCGACGTAAACGCTCGCGTCGACGCCGCCAAGGCCGAGCTGGAAAAAAGCAAAGCCTCTCAGGTTGCCGCCGTCAAGGACCGCAAGAAATACGAGCTCGACGTCGAGCAGTGGAAGGAACGCGTCCGCAAGTACCGCGACCAAACCTCGCAGATCAAGACGAACGAGGCCTATAAAGCGCTCCAGCACGAAGTGCAAAACGCCGAGGCGGAAATCGCCAAGGCCGAAGACCGGTTGCTCCAGGAAATGGTCTCAGCCGAAGAATTCGACGTTCGCGTGAAAGCGTCCGAGAAGATCCTGAAGGAAGTCGAGTCAGTCGCGGCCGGCCAGCGCGCGAAAATCGAAGCGGAGAAGGCCTCGGTCGAAAAGGAACTCGCGGAGCTGAGCGCCGAGCACAGCCGCGTCGCTCAGGCCATCCCCGAAAACCTGATGGACCACTACGAGCGCATCTGCAAGAAGCATCACAACGTCGCGCTCGCCGAAGTGCGCGACGAAAAGTGCTCCGCCTGCGGCATGCGCATCCGCCCTCACGTTTTTCAGGAGATGCGCCGTGCGGGAAGCGAGGAGATGTTTCACTGCGAGACCTGCACCCGCATCCTTTATTACATCGAGCCTACGGCAGCTGCGGCCGCGGCTGCTCCCAATCCCAACACGCAGCAGCCGAACTCGTCCGCGAATGAAGCATAGCTTCGCACCGCACTCCGTCGTTTCATGACGCCTTCACGACCCTCGCATCCCGGCAGCGCCCATCTCTTTTCCGATTCGCGCTCCGCTGCGCCGCCCGCCGGCGTTCACATCGCGAATATCGACGGCGCCTCGCGCGGCAATCCCGGCCCCGCTTCGTACGCCGTCATCCTCCGCGACCCGAGCGGCAAAGTCATCCTCGAGCTGGGCAAAAAGTTTGGCCGCGACACCAACAACGTTGCCGAATACTACGCACTCCTCGCCGCTCTCGACTACGCTGCCACCAACGGCATCAAGGCTCTTCGCGTCCGCAGCGATTCCGAATTGCTCGTCCGCCAGATGCAGGGCCGCTACAAAGTGAAGAGCGCCGACCTGAAGCCGCTGCACGAGCGCGCCGCAAAACTCTCTCGCCAGTTCGATTACTTCGTGATCGAGCACGTCCCCCGCGAAATGAACCGCGATGCTGACGCGCTCGCGAATCTCGCTCTCGATACCACTGGTCCCGGCGCTATCGAAAATCACAACCCGCGAGCCGCCGGTTCTCGCGCCACCGCCGCGGCAAAACCCGCCGCCGCACCGCGCACCATTCGCGCGCGCTTCGCCAATGGCGTGCTTGTGCCCCAGGAAGCCCTCGACTTGCCGGAAGGAACTGAAGTCGTCTTGACCCTGCGGAAAACCGACTAGAAGGCATCTCAAAATAGGATTGCAGTGCCCGTGCTTTGTGGAGTGCGCCAGCTTGCTTTGAGCGCCGCAGGCGCTTCGGAGTGCGGCAGCTTGCTGCCGCTTTGCCACGCGCTCAGCGCCCAAGGTGACTGCCATTCGGCGAAGCTTGCTTCGCCGCCGCCTTTCCTTCGTCGAAGATCGCGCCTTTTCGATTTTCGATCGGGTCGTGCAGGCGAGGCCTGCCTGCCGCAGGCAGGGACCTCTCTTCAGGCCCATCAAAATCGGGGATCTCAACAAGGCCAGATGGCTTCTAGAGGATTCGTCCCACGCACCCAAACAAAAGCGGCGCGCTACTTCAATGCGTACGACCGGTACAGCGTGTCGCGCTGTGCCGGAATATACCCCGCATCCGAAATAATCCTTCGCAGTTCGGCTTCGTTCGTGCGATTCCGCACCCCAGCCGCGTACACCACATTCTCTTCGATCAGGATGCTGCCCACGTCGTCCGCGCCAAACTGCAAGCCCACCTGGCAAATCTTGATTCCCGGCGTCAGCCAGCTCGACTGGATGTGATCGATGTTGTCCAGATACAGCCGGCTGATCGCCAGCGTCTTCAGGTAATCGAACGCCGTCGCCTCCGGAATTTTCTTCCCCAGCGGCGTATTTTCCGGCGCGAAAATCCACGGAATGAACGCCGTGAACCCGCCCGTATCCTCCTGAATCCTGCGAATCGTTTCCAGGTGATTCACCCGGTGCCGGTATTCCTCTCCGCATCCGAACATCATCGTCGCCGTCGTGCGCATTCCCAGCGCGTGCGCGGTCCGATGCATGTCTTCCCATTCGCTCGACTTGCACTTCAGTCGCGAAATCCGCGCGCGAATTTCATCGTCCAGAATCTCGGCGCCGCCGCCCGGAATCGAATCGAGCCCCGCGTCGCGCAGCCGCGCAATCGTGTCGCGCAGCGAAAGCCCCGAAACCTCCGCGATGCACGTAATCTCCGGCGCCGAAAAGCAGTGCAAATGCACTTGCGGAAATCTCTCCTTCAGCGACCGCAGCATGTTCTCGTAGAACTCGATCCGCAGGTCCGGATGCAGTCCGCCCTGCATCAGCACGCCCGTGCCGCCCAGCTCCAGCATCTCCTCGATTTTTTCGTAGATCGTTTCGAGCGGCAGCAGGTACCCGTCCTTCGCGCCCAGCGGCCGGTAGAACGCGCAGAACGAGCAATATTCCGTGCAAAAATTCGTATAGTTGATATTGCGGTCGATCTGGTACGTCGCCACGCGCGGATCGGTTTTCGCGCGGCGCACTTCATTCGCCGCCATACCAATCGCAATGAGATCGTCTGAGTTGAACAGCTCAAGCGCTTCTTGTGGCGTCAGTCCCATCGCGTACAGTGTAACCTAAACAAGGTAAATCGGGTCATTCACGCGGACGATCCCCTCGCGCAGCACCGCCGCGTAGACTCCCATGCACCCGCGGTGCTCCCGCGCCAGGCGCTCCAGCACCTGCGGCGACACCGCCGCCGTGTCCGGGTCGAGCGTGATCATCATGCACCGCCCGTCCTTCTTCACCACCTTCAGCGTCACCGTCTCGCCGATTTGCAGCTCTTCCCCAACGAGTTCATCCTCGAAGAAAGGCCGTTTGTCCTGCCAATCGACGTGGAAATTCTCCCGGAATCTTCGCGGGTCGAGCTCCATCCCCGTCTCGGCCGAGAGAGCCTTCACCGTGCTCAGCCCCAGAATCGACACCGGCCGCGCATCCGTCATGCAGCGCTCCGAAAATCGCAATCGCAGCGAGCGCCCGAACCGCTTCTCCATGTACTCCGTGAACGCGGAATCGCCCACGCGAAATGTCTCCCCCTCGGGCGTCGTCACTTCCGTCGCATAACGTTCGGCGCGCGGCGTCTCATCATCGATTGCCGGCGCATCCAAAAACCGCGGGCGGAACAGGATCATCTCGTGTCCCTGCCGCCCGGTCATCCACGGAAAATTCGATCGATTCTGATTGTCGATGAACGCGAAGACGCGATCGCCCGCAATTCCCGCGAACGTGGCGCGGGCCTCCTGTAATTCCTCCCCAGCCATGCTCTTTACGGGATACCGCCTTAGGCGTGTGAGCGTGCCGATCTGTTCCACGCCGTCACGCTCCGCGGCGCGCGGTGGATGCGGCGGCGGGAGAAGTCGCGAACTCGAGCGGGCGCGCCCGCGGAATCAAGCCTGCCGCGGCTGCCTTCTCGAAATAGAGCTGCAAACCTTCCAGATACTCGCCTTCCAGATCGAAGTGAATGTTTTCAATCAAATATCGTTCCAGCGCGCGCGGCGGAAGATCCAGTTTGATCGACGCCGCCTCCGCAATTTCCCGCACGCGCTTCAGGCCATATTCCTTCGACGCCAGAAAATCGCTCACCACTTCAGGCGTAATCGCCTCTCGCCGTCCCGCCCAGATGGCCAGCACGCACGGCTTGCCCGTCATTTCCCGCCACTGGTGCGCGATGTCGTACACGAAAATCGTTTCGAAGCCGGGAACCGGCATGTCGTCCGGATCGCCCTGGCAGCACTGCTCGCCGCTCGGCGCCTTTCCCGAAAGCGCGTCCATTTTCAGTGCCACGCGCAGAGCCGGGTCGCCGATCACCAGCGCCGCGTCCGCCTGTTTCAGCATCTCCGAAGGATCCGGCGGCACGTTCACGTACTCAGGGTCAACCCTCCAGTATTCCTTCGCCAGCAGCCGCACCAGCGCCGCGGAGCTCCGCGAGCTCGTGTCCAGCGCGATTCGCTTCGCCATTTCGATCGGCCGCTTCGCCACCACCAGAATGCTGCGCACTTCGCCCTTCGCCGCAATCGCCATTCCCGGCAGCGCCACTACGTTCTCGATGCGTTGATATTCAATCGAAGGAATGATTGCGATGTCCGCCTCGCCGCGCCGCAGCGCTTCGGCGCATTGCGACGGCAGCGTGAACGAAAGATCGTACTTGCCCGCGAGCGGCCCTTCCGCGAATCCCCACACCAGCGGAGCCGTATTCAGGAACTCAACGATGGAAATTCTTAGCTTCTTCACGAAGTCAATCTACCTATACAGAACTGGTTCGGAAGGGCGGGGATTCATCCCCGCCGGAACCTTCAGAGTCCGTGTGAGAACCTGCGGTTTGCGTCAGGGCACGGCTTCAGCCGTGCCGTAACCGGCGCCAAATGGCGGCGGCTTCAGCCGCTGAGGGCCATCTACGTTAGTTCTCACACGCACTCTTTCACACCTGAAGCCAAGTCTTTCCTCTGATCTTGGTCATCATAATGTGAATCTACTTCAATATAGCACAGCCGCGCGAAGCCCTCGAATTCGCCGCGCCCGTCCGCGCGCCCTTAAGCCTCCGCCAGCGAACGATGCACCAGGTGAATCGCGATCGCTCCTTCGCCCACTGCCGACGCCACCCTCTTGACGCTGCCCGCCCGCACATCGCCCACCGCAAAAACTCCCGGCAGGCTTGTCTCCAACATTTGCGGAGGCCGCGTCAGCGGCCAATGCGGAGCGTGGTTCGCCGTTTCCAGTTCGCGTCCCGTGACGATGAATCCCTTGCTGTCCATCGCCACGCACCCCTGCAGCCATTCCGTTCGCGGCGATGCCCCGGCCATAATGAACACGTGTCGGATATCGTGCGTGGAAGTCTCATCCTTCGCCTTGTCGCGCCAGGTCACGCGTTCGAGATGCGTGTCCCCCTCGAGCCCCACAATCTCCGTCCTGTAATGCATCTCTATCGCCGGGTTTTGCTCGATCCGCTGGATCAAATAGCGCGACATCGTGTCCGAGAGGCTTCCCGAGCGCACCAGCATGTACACCTTGCGTGCGGTCTGCGAGAGATACACCGCCGCCTGTCCCGCCGAGTTCCCGCCGCCCACGATGACCACGTCTTCCTCCACGCAGAGCTGCGACTCCATGTTCGTCGCGCCGTAATACACTCCTTGGCCCTCGAACCGCTCCAGGTTCGCGATTCGCGGCTTGTTGTATTGCGCCCCTGTCGAAATCACTACCGCTCTCGCCGGCAGCTTGTTTCCGTTGTCGAGCACGATGTTGTAAGGGCGCCTCGTGCAATCGAGCTTCGCCACGCTGTGCGCTACCATCATCTTCGCCCCGAACTTTTGCGCCTGAGTGAATGCGCGTGTCGCCAGCTCTTGCCCGGAAACTCCCGTCGGGAATCCCAGGTAATTCTCTATCTTCGAGCTCGATCCCGCCTGCCCGCCCGGAGAAGTCGTCTCGATCATCAGCACATCCAGTCCTTCCGAAGCCGCGTACACCGCGGCCGCCAGCCCGGAAGGTCCTGCGCCCACGATGATCACGTCCCGCACCTGCGCTTCGTCGATGCTCGTGTTCAATCCCAGGCAATCCGCCAGCCCCTGAATCGTCGGGTTGCGCATCACATTTCCGCTGGCGCTGCAAATCACCACCGGAACCTCCTCGATCTTCACCTGGAATCGGTCCAGCAGCTCCTGCGACGTCGCGTCCGTATCCAGGTCGACGTACGTGTAGGGATGGCCGTTTCGGCTCAGGAACTCACGCAAACGCAGCGTCTGCGCCGAATGCCGCGAACCCATCAAAATCACGTTTCCCCGGTTGTGCCGGATCAGCTCCAGCCGCCGCAGGATGAACGCGCGCATGAAAATCTCGCTCAGCTCCGCGTCTTTGGCTATCAGCGCTCGCAATCCATCGGCGCTTAGCTCCAGGAACTCGCCCGCCTCCGTCACGCGTCCCAGCACAAGCGACCGCCGTCCGGAGATCATCGTCAATTCGCCCGTGAACTCGCCTGCCACGTGCTTCGCCACCGGCACTTCGCCTTGAAAGCTTGGTTGCACGATCTCCATCTTCCCCGAGAGCATCACGAAAAACGGAATATTCGTGTCGCCCGGCTGAAACAGGATCTCGCCCTCTTCCACGCGCCGCACCTTGCTCACGGCCCGCACGCGGTTGATTTGCGCTGGCGTCAACACAGGAAAAGTTTGCGTCTGCGCGTCGAGCGCGCTCGGTACCGGAGAAGAACTCATGGCCGCCTCCCAGAATGGTTCGGATTCACCACCATTAGAGCACGGAGACACCGTTTCGGCTTCATCCTCAGCCTTCGCGTGGCGCGCCTCTTGCGCACACGATTCGCGGCGGCCGCATCATCTACACTCGCACCGAAAACTGACCTCCGCCCTCCTTGCGGCTTTTACGCACGCTTGTGCGCCGCCTTTTGCGTAGTTCCACGTATCTACACTTCTTCCGCCCCTGTGCTATAAGCCCGCTCTCTGTTACTCAGCCCGATGGAACCCGACCAATACTTGGGATGGTTGGCGCTCGCATTGACTCCCGGCCTTGGCGCACGCATGGCCGGAAAGCTTCTTCGCGAGTTTGGCAGCCCCGACGCCATCTTCGGCGCTTCGCTCACCTCGCTCGAAGCCCAACGCCTTCCCGCCGCCACCGCCCAGGCCATCCATGGCCGCCGTCCCTTGAGCGATGCCGCCCGCGAACTGGCCCAGGCACAAGCCTCCGGCTGTCGCCTCCTCACTTGGGACGAGCCCGAATATCCCTCCCGCCTCCGGGAAATCTACGACCCCCCTCCCCTCCTGTATGTCAAAGGAAACATTGGACTTCTGAATCGCCATCTCCTCGCCGTCGTCGGTGCGCGACGCCCCACCCCTTACGGGAATCAAATGGCTGAGCGCCTGGGACGCGATCTCGCCGACCGCGGCCTCGTCGTCACCAGCGGCTTGGCTCGCGGCATCGACGCCAGCGCCCATCGCGGCGCCTTGGCTTCCGTTGCTGGCGCCACCATCGGTGTTCTCGGGTGCGGCATCGACGTCGTCTACCCAAAGGAGAACAAGAAGATCTTCGACGAAATCGAAAAGCGTGGCGCCATTATCAGCGAATTTCCGCTGGGCACCTTTCCCGCTCCGCAGAACTTCCCCATCCGCAACCGCATTATCGCGGGGATGGCTCTGGGCGTCGTCGTCGTGGAAGGGGCCCAATATTCCGGCTCCCTGATCACAGCGCGCCTCGCGATGGAGTTCGGCCGCGAAGTCTATGGCGTCCCAGGCAACGCCACCCAGCCCGCCAGCTTCGGCCCCAACCAGCTCATCAAGCAGGGCGCGAAGCTCGTCACCGGCTGGGAGGACGTCGTCGAGGAGCTCCCCACCCCCGTCCGCGCCGAGCTCACTCCCGTCGAAACTGCAACCTCCGAGGAGCGCACGTCTCTAATGGAGGGGGCACTCGGCCCGTCCGAGCGGCCGGTTTATGACCTCCTGAGCCTCGATGAAGCCCACCACGTCGATGATTTGGTCGAGCGTTCCGGCATGACATCCTCAGAAGTCCTGGCCGCCCTATTTGACTTGGAGATGAAAGGCGTGGTACGCCAGTTACCTGGCAAGCAATTCCTGAAAGTCCTGTTGTAATCATCCAACGGACGACAGGTTAGGATGGGAGCGCGCATACATCTCAGATGCGCGGCTTCCCATTCTCAAAATGTTTCACGGGAAACACAGAGGAACCCGGTAAAGCATGGCAAGATCACTCGTAATCGTCGAATCGCCCGCTAAGGCGAAGACCATCAACAAATATCTGGGCAGCGGCTACACGGTGAAGGCCTCCGTCGGCCACGTCATGGACCTGCCCAAGAAGACCATCGGCATCCGTCTGCCCGACGAGCCGGCCCGGAAGAAAAAGAAGGCCCGCGGCAAGAAGGCCAAGGCCGCCGCCGAAAAGGCGGCGTCCAAGAAGCCCGTCTCGCTCGACGATCCCAAAATCTTCGAGCCCACCCTCCTCATCATCCCGGGCAAGGGCAAAGTCATCAACGACTTGCGCAAGTCGGCCAGCACCGCCGAAGCCGTCTACCTCGCCAGCGACCCCGACCGCGAGGGCGAAGCCATCTCCCAGCACGTCGCCATGGTCCTCTCGAAGCCCGCCAAGTTCACCGAGGACGAAGTCGCCTCCAACGGCAATGCCAAAGCCGCCGCCGAGGAAGCCAAGGATAAGGACGCCAAAGATAAGGGAAAGGCCGCCAAGGGCAAGGGCAAGAAGAATCGCGACGAGATCAGCATCCCGCCCATCGACCCCAAGAAAATCTTTCGCGTCACCTTCAACGAAATCACGCCCAAGGCCATCCGCGCCGCCTTCGAAAAGCCGCGCCAGGTCGATACCAACCTCGTCGACGCCCAGCAGGCCCGCCGCGTCCTCGACCGCATCGTCGGCTACAAAATTTCGCCGCTTCTCTGGGACAAGGTCCGCCGCGGCCTCTCCGCCGGCCGCGTCCAGACCGTCGCCCTCCGCCTGATCGTCGAGCGCGAGCAGCTCATCCGCGCCTTTGTCCCGCAGGAATACTGGACCATCCACGCCATGCTCGACGCTGGTGAGCCGCCCATCTTCGAAGCAAGGCTCAACAAGTTCAAGGGCGAGGACATCGCCGTCGCGAACCAGGAAGCCGCGGACGCGATCGTCGCCGCCGTCAGCAAAGCCAAGTGGCAAGTTGCCTCGATCGCGCAGCGCGAAAAGCGCCGCAATCCCGCGCCGCCTTTCACCACTTCAAAATTGCAGCAGGCCGCTTACAACCGCCTGCGCCTCACGGCCAAGCGCACCATGGGCCTCGCCCAGCGCCTTTACGAAGGCGTTGACCTTGGCGACGAAGGCTCCGTCGCGCTCATCACCTACATGCGCACGGATTCGGTCAACGTCTCCGCCGACGCGCTCGCCCAAGTCCGCGAGCTGATTCCCCAGCGCTTCGGCCCGAACTACCTCCCCGAGAAGCCCAATTTCTACAAGTCCAAGAAGGACGCGCAGGAAGCCCACGAGGCCGTGCGTCCCACTGACGTCTCCCGCACTCCCGAAGACGTCCGCAAGTATCTCGATGACGACCTCTTCAAGCTCTACCAACTCATCTGGCAGCGCTTCGTCGCGTCGCAGATGCTTCCCGCCGTCTTCGACCAGACCACCATCGACATCTCCGCCGGTGACTACACGTTCCGCGCCACCGGCTCCGTCCAGAAGTTCGACGGCTTCCTCCGCGTCTATCAGCTCCCCGCCGCGGGCGCCGATCGCGAGGATGAAGAGAAGGACGAGGGCGACGAGGGCCGCGCTCTTCCGCGCGTCACCGAAGGCCAGTTGCTGCGCCTCGCTGAGCCCGTTCGCCCCGAGCAGCATTTCACGGAGCCGCCGCCGCGCTACACCGAAGCCACGCTCGTGAAAGACCTCGAAGAGAAGGGCATCGGCCGCCCGTCCACCTACGCCTCGATCATCTCCACGATTGTCGAGCGCGAGTACGTCAAGAAGGAGCAAGGCCGCTTCACGCCCACCATGCTCGGCGAGCGCGTCAGCGATCTGCTCGTCAAAGCCTTCGACGACGTCTTCGACGTCACCTTCACCGCGCGCCTCGAAGAGGAACTCGACGAAATCGAGGAAGGCAAGCTCCCCTGGCGCGAATCCGTGAAGGAATTTTGGGAAAAATTCGTCGTCGACCTCGCCAATGCCGACGAGCACATGGTCTCCTACAAGATCGGCATCCCCACCGGCAAGAAGTGCGAGAAGTGCGGACAGGGCGAACTACTCGAGCGAATCAGCCGCCATGGCTTCTTCCTCGGCTGCTCGCGCTATCCCGATTGCGACTTCATTCAGGACCTCGCGCCCGACCTTCCCGCCGACGACTCCGAGAACAAGACCGAGTACTGCGAAAATTGCGGCCGCGAGATGGCTCTGAAGCGCGGGCGCTTCGGCAGCTTCCTCGCGTGCACCGGCTATCCCGATTGCCGCACCACGCGCCGCCTCGTCGAAGGCACGCGCAAGGCGCGCCAGCCCGACGTTCCTCTCGGCGAAAAGTGTCCCGACTGCGGCGGCGAACTTCTGAAGCGCGCCGGCCGCTTCGGCGATTTCATCGGCTGCCAGAACTATCCGAAGTGCAAGTACACGCGCCCGATCACGCTCGGCATCAAGTGCCCGAAGTGCAAGGAGGGCGAATTCGTCCGCCGCGGCTCATCCAAGGGACGCGGCCGCGCGCGCATCTTCTACGGCTGCAGCCGCTATCCCGATTGCGACTTCACCACGCCCTACGAGCCAATCAACGAGCCGTGCCCCAAGTGCGGCGCGCCCTTCATCGTCGAAAAGCGCACCAAGCAGGGCAATTTCCGCGCCTGCCTCAACGATAAATGCGATTGGGAGATCCCCGCCCCACTTCCACCCCTCGACTCCATCGGCACGCCGCCCGCTCCCGTCACCGTCCCATCCTGAGCCGCTTTTGAATTTGCCTTTCGGTTTTTGGTTTTGCTTTGGGTGTTGAATTTTCGGGTGCCCCACTCTTTGCCGGTTCTGCAAAGGGTGGGTCGCTGTCGCAGTTCGACCTTCGGTTTTGTACCGCCGGCATCCTGCCGGCCTATCGCGCGTGTCATCCCGAACCCAGCCCCGACCTTGAATTTGCCTTTTGGTCTTTGATTTTGCTTTGGTGTTGAATTTTCGGGTGCCCCACTCTTTGCCGGTTCTGCAAAGGGTGGGCGGCTGTGGCAGTTCGATCTTCGGTTTTGTAGCGCCGGCATCCTGCCGGCCTATCGCGCGTGTCATCCCGAACCCAGCCCCGCGCGGTCTGCGGGAACGGCGGTGAGGGATCTGCTGGTCACTCAGCGTCCCGGACGCTGCTCTGCTGTTGATCTTCCGTGCCCGGATGCGTCACCGGGACGAAGGACCTTCTTCTTTCTTGTCTTCGTTTCTACGCAAAGAAATCTAACAGGCGCTGCGCCGCGGCGTTAGCAGCGGCTTGCCCGACCCATCGAGCAATTTCCGCACGCACTTCGCCAGTTTGTCCATGCCCTCCGACTTCGCGATCACCGCGTCAAAAAGCGTCAGCTTCGACCTGAAGGCGATGCTCACCGCTTCCGTATACATCGTGAACAAAACGGTGCGCGCGGCGGGCATTTCCTCTTTCAAGATCGACGCGGCCTCGAGACCATTCATTTTCGGCATCGCAAGGTCGAGCAGAATCACGTCGGGCTTCAGCTCTCGCGCCATCGAGACGGCCTCCTCACCGTCTTCCGCCTCGCCGCACACGGGCAGATTTCTCGCAGTTAGCTGGGCGCGCATCACTTTCCGGACCGAGGGATTATCTTCCGCTACCAGTATGCCGGGCATAAGTGCCCTCCCTGGCTGGACTAACTTCTTTTGTTAGCACGCTCCTTCTTAGTAGGCCATACGACATTCACCTTAGGGCCCGAAAACGCATTCGCCGTCTTTGGCCAGAGCCGGTTCTCATCCGAACTCCTGGGCCAGCGACTCGCAAGTGGCTGGGAGAAACCCGGCCCGCGATTCGCGAGCCGCGCCCCCGTGGAACCGTAGATTAAGGCTGGCCTCCTTCCTTTGTTTTCAACAACTTACGAGAGAAATTAATCCCGTTACCGTAGATTAAAGTTCGCAGGAGTTTCGCCCTGGGCTCGCGATTTGTCGGTCGAGAGATCCCTCGGCTCGCGTTGCCCGCTCTGGACGAGGATGCTCGTCGCATCCTCGTTTTAATCCCTCTACCGTAGATTAAGCCCCGCGAACAGTGGCTCGCGACCCGCGACCCGTTGGCTGAGGGGCGGCCTGCAACAGCAGGGCGAGAAGATCCTCTCTTGTTGCGATTAGAAATTCTTTTGTCCTTTGTTTTCATGGTGTTAGCTCGATTTCTAATTCTGGACTGTTGCGATTAGGAGCGGAGCGAGCGGCCATATCGGAGCTTAAGCCTCGTCTGCCAACGAGCAGGCTCCGACCCTCGAAGAAGCCACCTCGACGAAACGGCGATTTTTCGCGATTAGAAAAATGTAAGGCCGTGAAGAGGCGGGGGTTAGCAGGGTTTCTAATATTCCGGTTCGCGATTAGAAATGAGGCGGAGGGCAGGGACGCAGGAAGGCACGGAGGCAAGGCTGTTTGGGTGGCAGCGCTACGTTTCGTCACCGAGCGATCCCTCCTTTCCGCCCGCGTTGAAAACACACGGGTTACCCCCGCCAGCGATCGGCGGGCAGGCTCGCCAGCAGTCGGCGGGCAAGTCCCGCGCACACCACACCGGGTGGGCGCACAAAAACCATTATATTTAGTATTTATTGGGAAAGTGTATTATAGCATAACTCTGAGGCAAAAAGCAAGAGGTTTCTTGCGAGTCTGGCGCAGTCGCTACGTTGTCGCTACGTTCAGGATGTCTCTCAGAGGCGAAAGCTGCAGTCGTCTTGACGCTGGAGCCCCTCCGAACCCGCGGCTGCCCTCGGCGAATTATTGCGAAATCGGCTTGTAGGCTACGTAGAGGTATCCGATCCCAGGCACCTGCCCGGGGTAGGGCCATTCGTCATGCCCTTGGAGCATGAATCGGAATGAAACGCCGTGCGGGGTGTGGTCGGCCCACTCGCAAACGCCCCAGCTGTTGCAGTTCCGATCCCCCGACACCTCGAAGCGGGTCTTTCCGGGATCGAGATCGACCTCGTAGCCCGGCGGAGGCGCGTCCGCCTGAACCGTGTACCACGGGCTCCATCCCTTCATCACACCACTTAGCACGGTACCCGAGCTAAACAGCTTGGTGAAAGCCACATGCGCAGGCTCGGGCCTCCCCTGACGGGCTAGGGTAAATATGTCATTCGAGTCTATGAGGGGTATGTCGACGTCGCGATCCTGCGACGTGTAGCCTTCGGCTGTCACATATACGTGGGCCCGGATCGGCTTGTCGGTCCCTAATACTTGGAAACTCGCCTCGCCGTCGGAGCCCGTCGGTTTCAGGTCGTTGTGAGTTGGCCACGCCAGCGTCACCTGAGCGTGTTCGATGGGCGACATGGTTGCCACGTCTTTGACGTTGATCGCGTAGAGGTGCGGCGTTAGCGTTTTGTTCCGCCCGAATTCCCACCATCCCACGGTCACAACTCCAGCGAAACCGATCAGGGCCACAACGACCTGTATAACTGAAGACATCGAGTTTCGCGGCATAATTTGGCCTCTTTGTGCAGGTGCTGGTTTCCGGCCTGCGGGTACCTGGATGCTAACATACCGATCGGTGTATAGTTCGCTGAAATTTGAAGTGATAGTAGTTCGGAGAAATCAGATGTTTCAAAGAGGATCGGAGTGGCGTCGGTGGGACCTCCACGTTCATACGCCCGACACCGCTCTTAACAATGGCTTTGGGAGCTGGGACGAGTATCTAGGTGCCATTGCCGAGCATCGCGAGGTCAGGGTCCTAGGCGTGACGGATTACATGTCCATTACAAACTATTCCAAGCTTCGGAAGCTGAGAGCCACAGACGCTCGTTTGAATCACTTAGAGCTCCTGATCCCGAACATAGAGTTCCGGATCGCTCCGCCCACTGAAAAGGCGACGGCGATTAATATCCATGTTTTGGTCTGTCCCGACGACATCAACCATGAGTCTGAGGTTCTCAACGCACTCGCTCGCTTGCACTGGGAGTTTAACAAAAGGGTTTATTCGTGCGTCCCAGAGCAACTGATCGCCCTTGGGCGAGCCTTCAATCCTGGGGCTGCAAGCGACCGGGGGGCGCTCGCTGTCGGGGTGACTCAATTCAAGGTCGACTTTGCTGGATTTCGGGCGTGGTACAAGGGTGAACACTGGCTTAATCACAACTCGCTGATAGCTGTAGCGGCTGGAGACGACGGGCTTTCCGGATTCAGGAAGGAGGGTGGCTGGGCCGCTTTGCGTGGCGAAGTGACCCGCTTCAGCCACATTCTGTTCTCGGGGCGCCCGGGCGAGCGGGAGTTTTGGCTGGCTCAGGGCTCGGCCGAAGAGCGAGCGGCGGTGTACGATCTTGGTGGGCCGAAGCCCTGCGTACATGGTTCGGACGCGCACGAAATCGCGAAGCTTTTCAAGCCCGATGGGAACCGCTACTGCTGGATCAAGGCCGATACAACCTTTGAAGGATTGAGGCAAATTCTCTACGAGCCGGGTGACCGTGTTCACATCGGCCCCACGCCGCCGGTCTACTACGATTTGGCCCGAGTGATACGCACCGTCAAAATAAGGAACAGCGGTGGTTGGTTCGATGATTTTTCCATGTCACTTAATCCGGGATTGGTCTCAATCATAGGACAGAAGGGATCCGGCAAGTCCGCGCTTGCAGAGCTCATTGCGTTCGCGTCAGGTAGCTGGCAGTCGGAAGGCGACGGATTCCTGAACCGCGCGGCGGGACACATACAGGGGCTTTCTGTGGAGCTCGGGTGGGCAGATGATGCAGTGTCAGAGGCGACGCTCTACGAAGACCAGCCGGGTGCTCGAGACGTCCGGTACCTCTCCCAGAAATTCGTGGAACGCCTCTGCTCGGAGGACAGAATCGGGAGTGAACTAGTTCGCGAAATCGAGTCCGTCATTTTCTCCAACATCGACCCAACCGATACGTTGAACGCGTCCAATTTTGAGGAACTTCGCACAGTACGAACCGAGCGTATCAGAGAAGAGGGAGAGCGAATCCGCCAAGAGATCCGTCGCTTGATACGCGAGGAATGCGAGCTGCGTGACCTCGTTGCCAAGGTCCCGGAGAAAAAGGCCCGCATACGGAAGCTCATAGAAGAGAGAGACGGACTGACAAAGCAGCTGCCACAGGCCACCTCTGCGGAGGAGGCTAGGATCGAGAGAGAGTTAAAACAGAGGAGAGACGCGCTGAACGCGCTGCAGCAGGCAGTGGCGTCACACAAACAGCGGCTACAGAAGATCGCGGATGTGAAATCGCGCGTTTCAAGTTTCGAGGTTCAAATGACTCGGTTTTACTCCGAGGTTTCGTTCGTTCTAAAACAGTTGGATATACCAGAAGCGGACCTGTGGACCTTCCAACCCAAGTTCGCGGGTGAGACGGGGAGGGTTCTCGATCAGGAAGATGCGCGCTTAAAAGGCCTCATTGCGAAAGCCGAAGGCTCTCTGGAGAATCCAGAAGAGGGCTCGCTCCGATGGCTTGTGACTCAGATTAAAGCTCTATCCGAGCAAGACTCGGCCGACAAAGCCCGCCAAGAAAAGATAAAGGCGATCCAAACGCGGCTGGCCGGTATTGCACCCGAGATTGACAGAATTAACAGCGAAGTTGCGCAAATTGAGGGTCCGCTGAGAGAGCGCCTTGCGCGGAGCCGCAATGAACGCTCCAACGAGTACGTCTCTTACTTCACGACGCTGAACAAGGAACAATCCACGTTGGAGGAACTTTACGCAACTGTGAGGACCAGCGTTGGTGGAACTGGGGCGCAAGATCTTGAGTTTTCCATTCGATGGGAAGCCGACGTGGAAAAGTGGCTCGACAGGGGAGGCGTGCTGTTCGACCAGAGAAAGACCATACCGTACGGCACCATGCAGGAGCTGGGTAGCGTAGCGCGGCGAATTCTCGTGCCAGCTTGGGTGTCCGGCGAGCCTAAAAGGATCGGGGCGACACACAGGACTTTCATGGACGAGTTCCGGAAGCCCGATCTGCGCCCTCAAAACTACCTTCGGTCCGGCGTGACCTTAGAAGACTTACTGAACTGGCTCTATGAAGTCGAACACATCAGTCTCAGCTACGGGCTTAAGTACAACGGAGTTGAGCTCGAGAAGTTATCGCCAGGAACAAAGGGAATCGTGTTGCTAATCCTGTATCTCGGTATGGACGTGACAGACACTCGCCCTCTCGTGGTTGATCAGCCAGACGAGAACCTCGACAACGAATCGATTTATAATCTCTTAACTCGGTATTTCAAGAGCGCGAAGAATCGGCGACAGATCATACTCATAACCCATAACCCAAACTTGGTCGTTAACGCGGATTCCGAGCAGGTAATCGTTGCTTCTTGCGGGCGGCGGCCCGACGGTTTGCCGCACATTACTTACGCGTCTGGCGCTTTAGAAGACAGCTCAGAGGAAACCGGCATCCGGGAACAGGTCTGTCGGATTTTGGAAGGCGGGTCCGAGGCGTTCCTGAAAAGGGAGAGACGCTATGCTTTGGAGGGTCTCAGCGAAGGAACTAGGTTGCTGTAGCGGACGAACGCCAGAGCTGAACAAAGAACCTAGACGCTCTAGGAGTGGTCGGGGTCCCGGTCGGCCGCGGCTGAATTCAGTGGTCACGACCTCCGCAGAGTTGTCCTTTAGAAATGTTTCGCCCTTGGTGAGCCACGCGACTCCAAAGGCGAAAAGAGAGGTCGATTCAAAGCAGAAGACTGTGCCGACGGCTCCAAAGAGGCGATGCACGTGAAGCCCTTTATCCAGCAGTGCCAACGAAACCATGGAGCCGATGATCGCAAGCCCACACGCCGTGTATACGCGGTTTCTTTGTAGTTTCTGACGAGTTAGATGCCTATTTGCAGCGCTCATCTTAAATAGGACGAGGCAAAAGTAGGCAAGGATGGAGAAGAGTACGCCCGCAAATGAGTAATGTATCCAACCGACAATCTCCTCGTGTCGGGTTGGGCAGTAGGGAGCCGTCGGACAAAAGGCGACACCGATGGCACAGACCGCTGACATGATCCCAGCAACTTCGTCTTTCCGGTCGTAGCCTCTGCAACAAAGCATGAACATCGAAATGGCACAAAGACTTCCAACAAAAACGTTTCGGGTTCCCGTGTAGTAGTAGCCGCTGATTGAAGTCTGGAGCGCATGCGTCAGGAGCCAAATTGGAACAGCAACCGCAAACGGCAATGCCAGAGCGACGGCCCCAACGGCTTTTCGCAGTGCGAGGTATGACAGGACAGCCGGATCATTTGCTTTTGGCGCAAGACGCATTGCGCACCCCCGATGTGGGACACCCGAGGCTCTGAGTGCGCGCATCTTAAACTAAGTGCAGCACAAAGCAAGTCAATTCCTCGTTACTGTCGCGACACTCTGCTCGGGATGACAGCGTAAGAGGAAAGGCTGAAGAGAGGTCCTTCGCTGCGCTCAGGATGACAGCGCGACTTCAAAGGCTACGCACCCTTTGCGAAACCGGCAAAGGACGCGGCACCCGGAAATTCGAAAGGCGAATTCAAACCCACAAAGGCAAACACAGGCGGCAACCCTAGCGGCTGAAACCGCTCGCATTCAATTCAAAAGGCGAATTCAAACCCACAGGGCAGACACAGGCGGCAACCTCAGCGGCTGAAGCCGTTCTCGCTTGGCGTGGTTAACGGCAGGGCTTGAAGCCGTGCCCTGACGCAGTTTACGGCGAGCGGCGGCGCGAGAGGCGTGCGGCAGGTGCGAGGACGCCACTCGGGAGAGTGGCGCTCCCAGGGCACGGGAGGGTTGGCCGGCAGGAGGCCGGCGCGACTGCAAAGGCTACGCACCCTTTGCAAAACCGGCAAAGGACGCGGCACCCGAAAATTCAAAAGGCGAATTCAAACCCACAACGCAAACACAGGCGGCAGCCTCAGGGGCTGAAGCCGTGCCCTGACGCAATTCTAGAACTGCAGGATGGCGATGCCGGTTTCGATGCGGTTTTTGTCCTGGCCGACGAAGACGGCGTGATTCGCGTCGATCATGTAGTAGACGATGTTGTAGGTGGCCGGAGGATTCGTGGTGATCAGCGCGGCGGTGCCGCGGCCGTTCGAATCGGGCGCGGTGAGCGTGCTGGGCGTCGCGGCGACGGCCGTGGCGAGCGGATCGCTGGTGTACACGGCGCCGTAGTTGCTGATGTCGAGATTGCCGCCGCTCACGCCCGTGCCCGCGAGAGTGGCCTGGCCTTCGGCGTTCGATTGATAGGAAAGCGGCGCGTTCTGGAAAATGCCGTGGCCGGCGAAGGCCATGCCGAAGTTGCCGGAAAGCTGGCCGGGCGTGGCGGATTGCAGATACGCCGTGCCGCCCGCAGTGGCGGAAGAATCGATTTCGAGCAGCAGCGCCGCGCCTTGCGCCGTGGGATACGCGGCGAACTCGAGCGCCGTGGCGCCGGAAGGGCAGATCTGCAGGTCGACGCGGCCGGTGGTGGCGTCGACGGTGTACGGGCAGGAGCCGAGGCTGGTGTCCGCGGTGGCGGTACCGGCGACGTCGTTATCGACGACGCCGCCAGAGATATTGCCGGCGCCGTCGGAAGTGATGACGCCGCCCGCGGCGTATGCGCCAGCCGCGGAATTGCCGCCCACGGTGAAGACGTAGTTCGGGCCGGCGAGGCTGCCGGCGTTGAAGGAATTGCCCGCGGGCGCGCTGAAAATTTCGCCGGCGAGGTAGCCGTTCGAATCGATTTCGACGGCGTAGAGATGGGTGTTGTCGACGATGTAGAAGGCGAACTGGCGCGAGCCGATGTTCGTCGAAGAAAGCGTGAGCGTGCCGCGGCCGGTGCCCGCGAAGGCGGCGTCAAAGGAGTAGGAGCCGCTGAGAGTCGTGTCGGAGGTGTGCACCGTGGCGTTGTCGTTGACGTCGACTATCGACGCGGACTGCGGGATCGAGCCGGCGCCATTGGCGAAGAAGCGGCCCGCGATTCCTATGGGCGCGAACGTGGTATCGCCGCCGAAAAAGCGGAAGACGTAGTTGCCGGAGATGGCGGAGAGCGCGCTGAGGTCGTTGAGATTTTGCTCGTCGATCGTGCCGCTGCCGGTGGTGCTGGTGTCGAAGCGGGTGAGCAGCGCGTGCGAATTGGAAGTGAGCACGAACTGCCAGGTTTCGGTGCCTTGCGGCGTCTTGATGATTGCGTTGGTGCGGCCATCAGCACCGACGTGGTAGGCGCAGCCATTGAGGAACGAGACCTGCGTCGACGCGTGCGTGCCGAAGCTGTCGATATCCTCGACGCCGCTGACGATGGTGCCCTGGCCGTCGGAGACGAAGCTGCCCGCTTCGGCGATGTGGCCGGAGGCGTTGTCGCCAACGTAGGAGAAGGCGAAGGGCCCGCGCAGCGAGGCGTCCGAATAGACGATCTTCGCGGTGGAGCTGGCGGTGGCGGTGGCGGCGGGGTCCGAAGCGGTGATGGTCACGAGGCCGCCTGGCGGAGGCGCGAATGGCGCGGTGTAGAGCCCGGTGGTCGGGTCGATCGTGCCGATGTCCCCGCCGTTCGACGACGTGACAGTCCATGTGGCGGCGGTATCCACCACGCTGTTCAAGTAGGCGGTGAACTGGTGTGGGGCGCCAGCGGGCACGGTTACCTGCGCGGGAGTGATGCTGAGGCCCGTGCCGGAGCCGACCGTGACGGTGGAGGTGTTCGAGGTAATGGTGGTGGTGGCGGTGGAGCTGGAGGAAGTGCTCTCGTTGATGATGGCGGTGATGCTGACCTGGCCGTTGTTGGTGGTGGGCACGATGGCAGGAGCGGTGTAGATTCCGACGTTCACGTCGGTGGTGGAGGCGACGATGGTGCCGATGGTGGCGTTGCCGCCATTGGTCCCGTTGACCTGCCAGGTGACGGACGTATTCGTGGTGATGGTGGAATCGGCGAGGGTGACGGTGGCGGTGAAATCGAACTGCGTGTTCAGTGCGACGGTTGCGGCGGAGGGAGTGATCGAAATGGACGTCACGTTGTTCGAGGCGGTGATGCTATGGCCGCCGCAGGATGAAAACCCGAGGATTGCGAAAACCAGGATAAAAAGCGCGGAAAGGCCGGCCTTGCTACTCCGCATCCGGACCTCCCCGCAAGGCGGGCTGAGCCGCCGGCGCGACGGAGAGAAAGCGGCGAGATTCTGCCGCGGGAAATGCGGGCGTTTCGGTCTCGATTCGAGCCATCAAGAGCTCCCAGGACAAGCGCATCAATTGCGAGCCAACCATTCTAGCGACACACGCGGGAACGTCAACGGGTGAGCGCACAGGGCGCAGCACAATTTCAGACCCCGCGATTACGAATCGGCGCCGGTTGGGCGCCTACACAGACGATGCTTTGGCAAATCCGGAATAACAGATGCAAATGACTGCCGGTATGTTGGCCGCGCCAATTCCGCGGAAATGCCTCCGGGTTCGCCCCCGGGGGCTATGGCCGCGCACCCCGATATGGGTCTATTCCAGCCGGCGGGCGAACCGGTTCCATTATTCGCATTCGCCGAGGCTAACACCGGCGGGGATACGCAGCCGGCCGGCTTCCATTGGAAGGCCGGCGCTGCATTCCGGTTGCAACAATTTGTTGTAGTTGTTGCGGCTTCGCTGGCAGCGGCGAGGTTTCGCTGCCGCGCCGATTGGCGGAAGGTATAATCGTGGCGGGTCCTGCGCAATGAAGCCAACGCAATCGCCCGTCGACCGGGTCATCTACCAATTCATTGGGTACCTGAAGTATGAGAGGAATGCTTCGCCTCGGACCGTTCAGGAGTACCGCCGGGACGTTCTGCAGTTTCGCGATTTTCTGACGCCACCGGGCGAGAAGACACTGGCGCTCGACAAAGTGGACCACCGCGTGATTCGCGAGTTCGTCAGCACGCTCTACGACCAGAACATCGAAAAATCGTCGATCGCGCGGAAATTGGCGACGCTGCGCACGTTTTTCAAGTACTGCATGAGGGAGAACATCACGCGGCAGAATCCGGCGAGGCTGGTGAGCAGCCCGAAGCTGCCGAAACGCCTGCCGCGGATCCTGACAGCGGAGGAAATGAACGCGTTCCTCGATAATCTTGCAGCGCCGCAGCCGCGTGGGCGCGCCGGCAAGCCGGCGACTCAAAAGCAACGCGACGACGCGGCGCTGATGCTGAAGCGCGACCGGCTGATTCTGGAGTTGCTGTACGCCTCCGGCTTACGCGTGGGCGAATTGGTGGGGCTCGACATCACGCGGGTGGACCAGTGGTCGCACATCGTTCGCGTTCTCGGCAAGGGGCGCAAGGAGCGCGTGGTGCCGTACGGCGAAAAGGCACATCAGGCGCTCGAAGCGTATCTGCCGGTGCGGGACGAGATTCTCGCGCGGACCGGAGCGAAAGATCCGGAAGCGCTGTTCCTGGGGCAAAGCGGGAAGCGGCTGTGCGACCGCACGGTGAGGACGCTGGTGAAAAAGTACGCGCGGCTGTGCAACGTCAACTGGGACCTGCATCCGCACACGCTGCGGCATGCGTTCGCGACACATCTGCTATCGGACGGCGCAGACCTTCGGGCCATTCAGGAACTGCTGGGGCACGCTTCGCTTTCGACCACACAGCGATACACGCAGGCAAGCATCGAGCAGCTGATTGCGGTCTACGACAAGGCTCATCCACATGCCTGAAATTCGGAGGGCCGGGATCGCCCTTGCGGTCCTCCTCGCAGCGGGAGCTCTGGGCGCTGCGCAAACAACGCGCGCGCAGGACAACTACGAAATCCAGGTGTATGGCTCGGACACGGTGGAGCCGGGCCACACGATGGTGGAGCTCCACAGCAATTTCACGATCGACGGCTCAAAGGAAATGACCGACGGCCTATACCCTACGAATCACGCCGAGCACGAGACCATCGAGATCACGCACGGCTTCAACGATTGGTTCGAGACAGGATTTTACATTTTCACGTCGGCGCGCTCGGGGCAGGGCTGGCAGTGGGTGGGCGACCACATCCGGCCGCGGTTTCGCGTGCCCGCGAAATGGAATTGGCCAGTGGGCGTCAGCATCTCGAACGAAATTGGCTACCAGCGCCGGCAGTTCTCGGTGGACACGTGGACGTGGGAGATTCGACCCATCATCGACAAGCAAATGGGCCCGTGGTATTGGTCCATCAATCCTACGTTCGACCGCGCCTTCCACGGCCCTGACGTGAACCAGGGCCTGGTGTTTTCGCCCAACTTCAAATTCAGCTACAACTTCACGCCGAAAATCGCGGGCGGCCTGGAATACTACGGCTCCGTGGGTCCTATTACCGGATTCGATCCGATTTACGAGCAGGAGCAGCAGATCTTTCCGGCCATCGATTTGAATATCGCGCCGCAATGGGAAATCAATTTCGGGCTGGGAGTAGGAGTCACGCGCAGCACCGACCATCTGATCGCGAAGATGATTCTCGGCTATCGTTTCGATTTCTGAGCCGCTCACTTCAGCGGACCGTGCCTACGCGGAACCTTAAAAGTGGACGCCAATCGCTCCCGCCAACTATAATTGGTGCGCACCAAAAGGGAGCTTTCCGCGAGCCGTTTTTTGAAGGCAAGCCGCGGATTGTGCGAAGTCCTGAGGGGTGAAATGGCCACGCTGAAAACCACCAAGCTGACGGCGGATGTGCGCCCGACGGCCGCGCTGCAGATGTATCTCGAAACCCTTTGCTACAAGACTCGCGAGCGCCTCGAGCTGATCAACATTACGCGGGACCTGAACGAAGTGGTCCGCAAGCACGGCCTGAAGGCCGGATTCCTGCTGGTGCAGTCGCTGCACACGACCACGGCAATTTTCATCAACGAGTTTCAGCAGGCGCTGCTCGACGACATCAAATCATTCCTCGAAAGAATCGTCGGCCGGTTCGACTACTGGCGCCACAACGACCCGAAGATCTCCGAATGCAACCGCAAGAACGCCGATTCGCACCTCCGCGCGATGCTGCTGGGGCACACGCTGCAGGTTCCCGTGCGGAACGGCGAAATCGCGCTGGGCTACTGGCAGTCGATCATCCTGGCGGAACTGGACGGGCCGCGCGAGCGCTCGATCCAGGTCCAAGTGCTCGGCACGCAGGAAACGCCCAAGAGTTAGCCGCACTCGTTTCGCGCGTCTCTATCTTGCGGACTCAGAGCGAACAATCAAACATTCAGAGTGAGAGAAGTTTCGGGAATGAATCCGTCCGTGCGCGGCTGCGCTGCCGTGGGCGGGAACGGCATCTTTTCGCGGTCCACGCGGTTATAGAGCGTATCGCGCTCGACGGGCAGGCGGCCCGCGGCGCGAATCAGGCGTTCGAGGTCGGCGCGTGAAAGATGTTCGGGAGTGGTGGCGCCTGCGTCGTGATAAATCTTCTCCTCCACCACCGTTCCATCCAGGTCGTTGGCTCCGAACCTCAGCGCCACTTGCGCGATGCGCGGCGTGAGCATGATCCAGTAGGCCTTGATGTGCTCGAAATTATCGAGCAGCATGCGCGCGACCGCGATCGTCTTCAAGTCGTCGAATCCGGTCGGGTTCGGCAGATGCGAAAGAGCCGTGTTCGCGGGATGGAAGGCGAGCGGGATGAAGGCCACGAAGCCGTGGGTCTTGTCCTGTAGCGCGCGGAGCTGGAGCAAGTGGTCGACACGCTCCTCGGAAGTTTCGATGTGACCGTAGAGCATCGTGGCGTTCGAGCGGAGGCCGACTTCGTGAGCCGTGCGCGCGATTTGCAGCCACATCTGGCCGCTGACCTTGTGGTCGCAGATAATCTTGCGGACGCGCGGATGGAAAATTTCGGCGCCGCCGCCCGGCAGGGAATCGACTCCCGCTTCCTTCATCTTCACCAGCGTGTCGCGAATCGAAAGCTTCGAGATGCGCGCGTAGTAACCAACCTCGACCATGGTGAAAGCCTTCAGATGAACCAGCGGAAAACGCTGCTTCAGGCCGCGAATCAGGTCGAGGTAGTAGTCAAACGGCAAATCCGGATGCAGGCCGCCGACGATATGAAATTCGGTGGCGCCTTCCGCGACGCCCTGCGCGGCGCGCTGCCAGATTTCCTCGAGGGCAAATGTATAGGCGCCGGGCGAATCGGGCGAGCGCCCAAATGCGCACAGGCGGCAGTGCGCGACGCACACGTTCGTCGGATTGATGTGCCGGTTGACGTTGTAGTAGCAGACGTTCCCGTGCCGCTGCTCCCGCACATGATTCGCCAGCCAGCCAACGGCCAGCAGGTCGTGAGAGTCGTACAGCGCGAGGCCATCAGCCGCGGAAAGCCGCTCTCCCGCGAGTACTTTCTTCGCGATGGGCTCGAGCCGGGAATCCGTGATTTTCAGTTCAGCCATTTCAGTCCGGATGAATCCTATGGATGCGCAACAACCGCAGCCATGCCCCAGAAAAGCAGGAATAACAAACTAATATAGCCATTCACCGTAAAAAACGCAGCATTGATTTTGCTCAGGTCGTTGGGACGAACCAGCGAATGCTCGTAGCCAAGCAGCAGCGCGACAACCGCAATGCCCACCCACGCGGGCCAGGTGAGGTGAAAGGCGGCGGCGAGCCAGATCAGGAGCGCAACCATAGCCAGATGCATGACGCGGGCGATCAGCAAAGCTCGCGCTACGCCGAATTTCTTCGGAATCGAGTGCAGGCCGGCGGACTTGTCGAATTCCACGTCCTGGCAGGCATAGAGCACGTCGAAACCGCCGACCCACAGCGTAACGGCGGCGCACAAAATCAGGATGCGCCAATCGAGCGAGCCGCGGATGGCAATCCACGCCGCAGCGGGCGAGATGCCGAGACAAAAACCGAGAACGAAATGCGACCAGGACGTAAATCGCTTCGTGTAGGAGTAGAAGAACAGGACGGCGAGCGCGACGGGCGAAAGTTTCAGAGCGAGCGGATTCAATTGCGACGCCGCGACAACAAGAACCGCCGACGCAACGAGCGTGAAGCCCCACGCGAACGCCACGGAGAGATGTCCGGCGGGAAGCGCGCGGCTTGCGGTGCGCGGATTGCGGCGATCGTATTCGATGTCCGCGATGCGGTTCATGGTCATCGCCGCGGAGCGGGCGCCAACCATAGCCACGACAATCCAGAGAATCTGGCGCCAGGAAGGAAGGTCTCCCGCGGCGCGCGCGGCGAGCAGAGCTCCGACGAGCGCGAAAGGCAGCGCAAATACGGAGTGCTCGAACTTGATCATTTCGAGGACGACGCGGATTCGGCTTTTGCTCATCTAACGAACCTCGGCCACACGAATCACTGTTTTTTCTTCGATTGTTCCGCCCGCACTACGTCAGCCAAGCTGCGCTTGCCGCGCCACATCGTTTCAATTTCAGACCAAGCGACCTTTGAGAGGGGGCCAAGCCAAGGGACGAAAGCAGCCGAACCAAAAGAGCGCCACGATGCAATATTGCGGACGTCTTCGAGGAAGCCTATGCCCGCCGCATCACGGACTTCCTGGTCTCCGCTAGCGAAGAACTCTTCGATGATCGCAAAGGCGGCGGTCATCAGGTGAATATTCCCCTGTTCGTAAGCGTTCACAATGAAAGTCGCGAATTCAGCCAAATCGTTGTAGATTCCGGCTTCTTCGCCCTCCCAAAATTCCCGATGTTTGTCCCACGCCGCCGCAAACGCCGGGCAACTCTCTAGGATCATCGGCATCATTTGAGCCTTCGAGATCATGTACTAGGCAGCCTTGAGGCTACAGGTACCGCCAAGCTTTACTATTCTTTGCGCCACTCCTCGGCTTTGCGCAGGAGATCGTCGACGAAAGCGGCCTTCGCTTCCTGATATTTCGTGCGGTTCGCGTGATGCAGAGCGGCGGCAACGCGGCGGCGGGGCGTCTCAAAGGTCTGCGGCCACGCTGGATCGTAGTCGGCGATGACGACCGTCTGCACATATTCATTTTACGGTTTGCCGCCATTCCAGCGGTACTGCTTCTCCTGCGGCAGGCCGGCCTGGGCGAGGACGCGAAAGGCGTATTGCTCGACCAGGTCGTCGATCGATTTCGGGCCGTAATAGAACGCAGGCATCGCGGGCATCAGGGTGGCGCCGGCGTCGTGGACACGAAGCATGTTTTCGAGATGAATGCGGTTCAGCGGCGTCTCGCGCAGGCAAAGAATCAACGGGCGGCGTTCCTTGAGGCAAACGTCGGCGGCACGCGTAAGCAAATCGCCCGCGATCCCCGCAGCGATAGAGCCAATCGCGCCCGCGGAGCACGGAACGACAATCATGGCGTCAACAGGCGCGCTGCCGGAGGCGATGCTGGCGCCGATGTCTTTATTCGGGAGGTATTCGATTTTCTTCGCGGCCGTTCCGGCGAGGAGCGAGGGCAACTTCTTTGCGTCTGTCGCCACTACATCGAGTTCGGTGGCGAGCAGGCGAAGGCCGGCGTCGCTGGCGACGAGGTAAACGCGGGCGACGCGCGAGTCGGCGTCCAGAATGCGCAGAATGGCGCGCGCGTAGATGGCGCCGCTCGCGCCTGTGATGCCGACCGTGATGATCCGTTCCCCTGATTTAGCCATGGGCTGAAGTCGAAACTGCGAGTCTAGGTGGCGCATTTCGGCAAAGTCAAGGATCGGCGACGCCGGCGAAGCTGCTCACGGACCCGGCGTGCGGACGTCCAAGGGGGCAGCGATTGGGGTGTGCGTCAGAATTGCCAAACCGCAGTTGAAGCGTGCAGAATAGCAGCCCCGTGGGGGTGAGCATGATTTTGAAGCGACGCGATGGGCGGTTGTGGTGTGCGCTGGCGATGCTGATCGCGATGAGCGGCGCGCTGGCGTGGGCCGACGTCAAACTGCCGAATCTCGATCTTCATCAGACGACGCTCGATAACGGGCTGCGCGTGATTCTGGTTCCCGACCACAGCGCGCCCGTGTATTCGATCGACGTCTGCTACAACGTGGGCAGCCGCAACGAGCGGCCCGGCCGCACCGGCTTCGCGCATCTTTTCGAGCACATGATGTTTCAAGGCTCGGAAAACGTGGGCAAGGGCGAGCATTTCATCCTGGTGCTGAACAACGGCGGCGGAATGAACGGCACCACGAACGAAGACCGCACGACGTATTTCGAGGAGCTGCCAAAGAATCAGCTGGACCTGGGGCTCTTCCTTGAGGCGGACCGCATGCGGTCGCTGAACGTGAATCAGGCGAACCTGGACAACCAGCGGAACGCGGTGCAGGAAGAGCGGCGGCAGGGCATCGACAATCAGCCTTACGGGCGCGCGAACCTGGATCTCGACGGATTGTCGTATGACAATTTTGCCTACAAGCATTCGACGATCGGATCGATGTCCGATCTGAACGCGGCGAGCGTCGAGGACGTGAAGGACTTCTTCCGCACATACTACGCGCCGAACAACGCCGTGGTGACCCTGGTCGGCGACTTCGAACCGGACCAGGCGCTCGCCGCGGTGAAAAAATATTTTGGCGCGATTCCGTCGCAGCCGGCGCCGCCCAAGGTGAATCTCGACGAGGAGCCGCACTACGGCGAGCGCCGCGAGACAATCTACGATCCGCTCGCGCGGCTGCCGGAAGTCGACATGGCCTACCACATCCCGCCCGGCAACACGCCCGGGAATTACGCGATGCAGCAGCTCGGCATCATTCTGGGAACGGGGCAGAGTTCGCGGATGTACCAGCACCTGGTGAAGGATAAGCAGCTCGCTTCCGACGTTTCCGTCTTCACCGACTTTCGAATCGGGCCGGGGCAGTTTTACGTTTCGGCGAATCCGCGGCCCGGTGTGAAGGTGGAGGACCTGGAGAAGGGCATCGACGAGGAAATTGCGGCCGCCGTGAAGGACGGCGTCACGGCAGAGGAATTGTCCAAGGCGAAGATGCAACTGCTGCGGCGGTTCATCGAGCAAAGGCGTTCGTCGCTCTTCACCGCCATTCTGATCGGCGACTACGCTACAAAATTCAACGATCCGAACCTGATCAACGCGATTCAGGAAAAGCAGGACGCGGTGACTCTGGATGAAGTGAACGCGGCCGCGAAGAAATATCTGGTGCGCGACCAGCGGACCGTGGTCGTGACATTCCCGGCGAGCCAGGAAGCCGGCATGAAGGGGGCCCAATGATGAGCGCTCGATCCGCAGCCACGCAGATACGAAAGAGATTTCCCGTTTCGATTGCGAAGAGCTTCTGCGGCTTCGCCGCTGCGCTGCTTTTGCTTATGCTTGCGCTTTCGTGCGCCGGCGTTGCCATAGCGCAGGGGCAGGGGAAAGGCACGTCCGTGAGCAAAGTGGAGCGGCTGAATCGCGCGCCGGTGAACAAGGAAATTCTGCGCGTGCAACTGCCGCGGCCGGCGGTCGAGAAGCTGCCGAACGGACTCACGGTTTTGCTGCTGGAAGATCACAAGCTGCCAACCGTCGCGTTCTCGATGTGGATTCGGCCGGGGCAACTGGCGGATCCGGCCGATTTGCCGGGGCTCGCGTCGTTCACAGCGGAGATGCTCACCGAAGGAACGGCGCAGCGCAACAGCGAGCAGATCGCGAACGAGGTAGATTCGCTTGGCGCCACGCTGACTGCGAGTTCGCGTTTTGGCTCGAGCTACGCGTCGGTGAACGCTTCGGGACTGATCAACGACGCGCCGAAGATTCTCGACCTGATGAGCGACGTCGTGCTGCATCCCGCGTTCCCGGAGAGCGAGCTGGCGAAATTCAAACAGCGCGAAGAGGCGGACCTGGAACAGCAGATCTCGAGTCCTGCCTTTCTCGCTCAGAAATCGTTTCGACGCGTGCTTTATGGAGACGGGCCGCTGGGCGTCACGTCGGCCACGAAGGAATCGATCGAGAAGGTCACGCAGGACGATCTGAAGCGATTCCATTCGCAGCACTACGTGCCGGGCAATTCAATTCTCGGTGTGACCGGCGATTTCAAGTCCGCGGACATGCGCGCGCTGATCGAAAAATATTTCGGCGCGTGGTCAGTCGGGGAAGTTTCGCATACGTTGCAAAAAGGGTCCCCGGAAATCGAAGGGAGGATCATCGAACGGCCAGCCACGAAAATCACGCTCGTCGATCGCCCGGGTTCGGTCCAAACGTACATCATCGTCGGCGACCGCGGCATCAAGCGTGACGATCCCGAGTACTACAATCTCGTCGTGATGAACCAGATTGAGGGCGGCGGGCCGCAGGCGCGGCTCTTCCTCGACCTGCGCGAAGAGCACAGCTTGACGTATGGCTCTTACAGCACGTTCAATGCAGAAGTGTATCCGGGGGATTGGTACGGCCAGGCGCCGGTGCGCACGCAAGTGACCGGCGAGGCGATGGAGCGCTTCCTCTACGAATTCAAGAAGATCAACGACGAGCCGGTTCCGCAGAATGAACTCGACGATGCGCGGCGCGCAATTGTGGCGGGATTCGCGCTTTCACTCGAGCGGCCGGCGCAGATCCTCAATGGCTGGCTCACCGTGCAGCACTTCGGCTTGCCGGCGGATTATTGGGATAAATACCCGGACCGCATCGCGAACGTGAATGCCGCCCAGGTGCAGGCCGCGGCGAAGAAGTTCATCGACCTCGCGGACCTGCAGTGGGTTTGCGTTGGCGACCGCAAGCAGATTCAGGACGTGCTCGCGAAATACGGCACCGTCAGCGTCGTCGACGCCACCGGCAAGCCTGAGAACTGACTCAAGGCCGCTCGCGATTCACGGTCAGCGCGCGCGTGACAGCTGCACGGCAGGAGCGACGGCAGCTATGGGCGCTTGAGCGCGCGCACAAGAAGCAGCAAAACGACCGCGCCGACGAACGCCATGACCAGGCGTCCGATCAGCCCGTAGGCGGCGAGTCCCAATATCCCAAAGATCCATCCGCCCAGCACCGACCCGATGATTCCGACCAGCAGGTCGATCAGCACGCCCATGCCGCGGCCCTTCACCACCTGACCTGCCAGAAAGCCCGCCAGAATGCCGATGACGATTGTCCAGATCAGCCACATGATGGATTCTCCTCCACGAGAGGGAAGTCTTCAGCCGCGGCTTTAGGCGCGGCGGTGCGCGCGACTCTATCACGATTTGGCAGCTCTGGAGCCGGACGCGCAATCGGCGGCGCGTCCGCCAGTGGTGCTAGAATCTTGCGGCGCACATGAACGAAGCGGACGTCAAGAATTTCGTCGAATCGCTGAAGCGCGGCGAGCTCACCATCGAAGCGGCCGTCGAACGGCTGCGGCGCCTGCCGTATGAGGACCTCGGCTTCGCGAAGATCGATCATCACCGTGCGTTGCGCCAGGGCTATCCCGAAGTTGTCTTCGCGCGCGGCAAGACGGCGAAGCAGGTCACCGAGATTGTGCGCGGGATGCTGCGCGCGAAATCCTCACACAACATTCTAATCACGCGCGCCAACGCCGCGGTATTTGCGGCTGTGAAGCGCCTGCCGCTGCCCGGCGCGGGCAAGCGCAAGCTGCGGGCTGAGTTTCACGAACTTTCCGGCGCCATCACCATCGTGCGCGACCGCTCCATTCACGGCAAAGGCGCGATTCTCGTCGTCACCGCGGGCACGAGCGATATTCCGGTTGCCGAAGAGGCGCTCGTCACTGCGCGCGTGATGGGGAATCGCGCCGAGGCGATCTACGACGTCGGCGTCGCGGGGCTGCACAGGCTGATCGAGCATCGCGAAAAACTTGCGGAAGCTCGCGTGATTATCTGCGTCGCGGGAATGGAAGGCGCGCTGCCGAGCGTCGTGGCGGGAATGGTGGCGGCTCCGGTGATCGCGGTCCCCACAAGCACCGGCTACGGCTCGAGCTTTGGCGGCATGACGGCCCTGCTCGCCATGCTGAATAGCTGCGCGTCAAATGTGAGCGTGGTGAATATCGACAACGGGTTTGGCGCGGGCTGCGTCGCCAGCGTGATCAATCACCTCTAATTCAACATTGTTAGCGAACGACCATGGCTGAGGCGAGCGCGGCCGCCAGCGCGGATTCTTCGTCCGGAAATACGGTCCGCAGGTCGATTACCAGCCGGCCGCGATCGATCCGGGCCACAACCGGCAACTGCTCCTGGTCCTTCTTACGCAGCCGCTCTTCGAGCGTCGCCGCGGAATCGCGCCGGCTCTCGATGGCAACGAGGTGCGTCGGCAATTGCTGGTCGGGCGTCGAGCCGCCGCCGACTACCGAGAATCCCTCTACCACGCGAATTGAAACGTCCCCGGGCAGCTCCGCCTTCAGGCGCTCCGCGAACCGCGCAGCGCGCCGCGCGATCTCCTCCGCCGGGAGCCGAATCATGCGCAGCGCCGGAATTTCGTCGAGCGCGCCGCGCAAGTAGGCTCGCAGCGTCACTTCCAGCGCCGCGATCGTCAGCTTGTCCACCCGCAGCGCGCGAAACAGCGGATTGCGCCGCACGCGCTCCACAATCTTCGCCTTCCCCGCGATGATCCCGGCCTGCGGCCCGCCGAGCAGCTTGTCGCCGCTGAACGAAACCAGGGCCGCGCCAGCCGCGCAACTCGCGCGCGCCACCGGCTCCGCAATTCCCGCCGCGCTCAGATCCGCCACGCAGCCCGAGCCCAAATCTTCGTACACCGGCAATTTTGTCCGGCGGCCCAGCTCCACCAATTCCTCGAGCGACGGCCTCGCCGTGAATCCCGTGATGCGAAAATTCGAAGGATGCACCCGAAGCAACAGCCTCGTCCGTTCATTGACGGCGCGCTCGTAATCGCGGATGCGCGTGCGATTCGTGGTGCCGACTTCGCGGAGCACCGCACCGCTCTCGGCCATGATGTCGGGAATCCGGAAGCCGTCTCCGATCTCGATCAGCTCGCCGCGCGAGACCACCACCTCCGCGCCCTTCGCCAGCGTGTTCAGCACCAGGAACACGGCCGCGGCGTTGTTGTTCACCACGATCGCCGCTTCGGCACCCGCCAGTTGCGCCAGCAGCGACGCCGTGTGCACGTCGCGCTTGCCGCGCTCGCCGCTCGCGACGTCGTACTCCAGGTTCGAGTAGCGCGTCGCCGTTTCATCGAGATGTGCCACCATCGCTTGCGACAGTGGTGCCCGCCCAAGATTTGTGTGGAGGATCACGCCCGTTGCGTTGATCACGCGGCGCAACGACGGCGCCAGCACGCGCCGCACCTGACCCGCAACGCGCGCCTCGATCATCTCGATTGCCGGTGCCGCGCTGCCGGGCGCCGTACCTTTCGACGCGCCCCTGGCTGCCGAAAATTCCTTGCGAATCTCCGCCAATACGGTGCGAATCACTTGCGTCACGAAGCCTCGCCCGCTCGTCTCCGCAAGGGCACGCAGCCTCGCCCGGCCCAGCAGCTCGTCCACCGAGGGAATCTGCCGCAGCGCAGCAGACCCCACACCCTTGGCTCGCGCGCGAGGTTTTAGGGCCGGCTTCATGGCGCTATTTGAGCACAGCATTTTCGCCCCCGCAACGCGGCTCCGCTGCAAAGCTCGGCCTGCCGGGAAGAACGCATCGCGCCGCTCGAATCAGCCATTCCTCACAGCCGCCTCCCGCTCGAAAACTCAACTAAGCGTTGACTTTCTCAACGTCATCGAAGGTTCGTGGTGTTCCTCCTTCATTCCGGCACGGAGCGCATCCGCAACAATACAAAGGAGATACGCAAATCCCCTCGCGACGGCCGGCCTTGGCATGCCACCTGCTCAATAGACTGCGTCAGGCAATCGAACGGAAACCGAGATCGAACAGGAGGATAAGATGAAAGAGACAACGGCACGCAAGGCAACCAAGAACCTTCATCCGGCAAAGAAGCTCGAGAATCAGACGACGCTCAGCAAGGGCCAGCCGGTGGAGTACCTGCAATTCCATTTCAACGAGGTTTACGTTTCGAGTGTTCAGGTTTCGAGTTCGAACTAGCCTGGAAGCACGGCCACTGATCCAAAGGGTTCGGACAGATCGACATCATAAGAGGGAGGACACGATGAAAAAGACAACGACAAGCAAGGCAACCAAGAGTCTTCGCAGGGGAAAAAAGCTCGCCAAGCAGGTCACGCTCAAGCCGGTGGCGTCTGCCGCCGCCTCGACCAACACTCCGACTGAATCTGTTTCGCTGAACTTCACCAAAATCGAGTGGTAACACGCCCCTCGTCGGAAACGCGGCTCCCAGCGTTCTTTGGCCACTCCGGCGGAAGCATTTGCCCCGGAGTGGCCAGCATTTCATTTTGCGACAATCCCCCTCGCGCTCGCGTTGACGCCCGCGCCCTCCCCTTTTACCCTGAAGTCTCACCTGAGCACATCGCCCTTAAAGGGTCACCATGGCGGCAATCGACGAAGACTTGGGTCAGATTGAGCGGGACATCCGCACCCTGAAGATCGAGTACGAGCAGTATTTCGGCGGAGGGCGCCCGCGGCCTCCTTCGGACACGCAGTGGCGCTGCGAGAACATGCTGAAGCGCTACGCCGAGCGTACTGCCGACCTGAACTATGCCCAGCGTTTCCGCTACAACAATCTGAGCCAGACCTACGCCAAGTATCAGGATATGTGGCGCAAGAAATTGATCCAGAAAGAAAGCGGCACCCAGCAGCATCATTTCGGCGCTGCCGCCAAGGCCATCGAAGCCGAACGTGCGCGCAAGGCCTCGCAGCAGGCCGCCACAGCAACCCTCGCCGAGCAGAAAACGGCGAAGAAGCGAGCGGCGGCAGGCGGCTTCGCCCTAACCGTTTCCGATCCCGCGCGCGAGCAGAAGAAAATCGAGGAGCTGTACGCGCGGCTCATCGAAGCCCGCACGGAAACCGGCGAGAAGGCCGGCGCGCCGACCCTGAAGGACTTCGAGCGCTTCGTTCAGAAAAAAACGAAGGATCTGCAAAGCAAAAGCAGCCGCGGGGTTGAATACAGCGTCAGCATCGAAGGCGGCCGCGTGAAGCTGAAAGCCAAGCTCGCCTAGCCTCGAAGGTCCCAATTCCTGAAATTCCTGAAACTGCCTCCGCACTTCCGAAAATCCCCGCGAGTGTTTAAACTGGCAGACCGTTTCGTTTGACTCGGTCTTCGTTGGGGGGATTCCTTGATTCAGCGGGCGTTGATCAGCGTGTATGACAAAGCCGGGCTCGTGGACTTCGCGCGCAAGCTCGCCGATTTGAAAATCGAAATTGTCTCCACGGGCGGCACGGCGCGGCTGCTCCGCGATGCAGGAATTCCGGTTCGCGACGTCTCGGAACTTACAAGCTGGCCGGAAATGCTCGGTGGCCGCGTCAAGACGCTCCATCCCAAGGTTCACGCCGGCATTCTGTTTCGCCGCGACAGCGCCGAGCACACGCAGGAAGCCGGCAAACACGGAATCTCGCCAATCGATTTGGTCGTTGTGAACCTCTACCCGTTTTCAGCCACTGCGGCGCAACCGAACGTCACGCCGGATGAGCTCATCGAGAACATCGACATTGGCGGCCCGGCCATGGTTCGCTCGGCCGCGAAAAATTTCCAGAGCGTCGGCGTCGTCACTGATCCCGCGGACTACGATTCAATCGCCGCGGAGTTGCGCGACGGCCGCGGCCTAAGCCTCGCCACGCGCCTGCGTCTGGCTCGCAAAGCCTTTGCCCGCACCGCGCGATACGACGGCGAAATCGCGACGGAGCTTGAACGCCTTGCCGCCAACGGCGGCGTCTCGATCGCGCAACCCGAAATCCTGCCTGAGCGCATTCACATCGCGCTCGAGCGCCGCCAGGGCATGCGCTACGGCGAGAATCCCCACCAGTCCGCTGCGCTTTACATTCCCGCGGGCCGCCCGGCCATGGGACTGGCCGGCGCGAAACAGCTTCAAGGCAAGGAGCTCTCCTACAACAATCTGGTCGACCTCGACGCCGCCTGGGGCCTCGCGCGCGAATTTCGCGGCCCCGCCGTCGCGATCATCAAACACAATAATCCCTGTGGCGCGGCCGAGCAGGATTCGCTTCGCTCCGCCTACGTGCAGGCGCTTGCGTGCGATCCCGTCTCCGCTTTTGGAAGCGTCATCGCGTTCAATCGCGCTGTCGACGCCGCCGCCGCTGAAGAAGTCGCGAAGTTGTTTGTCGAGTGCATCGTGGCGCCTGGTTACGAACCCGCTGCGCTGGAAAACTTTGCCGCGAAGAAAAACCTGCGGCTTCTCGAACTGCCTCCGCAGGAGCCCCCGGAGGAACTCGAGCTGAAGCGGATCTCCGGGGGCGTCCTGGTTCAACAGCGCGACCGCCACGAATTGAAGGAAGCAGATCTGAAAACCGTGACCGGCCGCCAGCCAACCGCCGAAGAGTTGCACGCTTTGCTTTTTGCCTGGGTCGTTTCGAAGCACGTGAAGTCGAACGCCATCGTCTTCGCGCGCGCTGGCAGCACGGTCGGCATCGGCGCCGGCCAGATGAGCCGCGTGGACTCCGTGAAGCTTGCCGTGATGAAGGCGGCGGTTGCGGGACTCGATCTCGCGGGCAGCGTCGTCGCTTCCGATGCTTTCTTCCCCTTTCCGGATGGAGTCGAGGAAGCGGGCAAGGCTGGAGCGACCGCTGTGATTCAGCCCGGCGGCTCGGTGCGCGATGCGGACGTCATCGCTGCCGCCAACAAGTTAGGAATGGCTATGGTGTTTAGCGGCGTCCGCCACTTCCGCCACTAGCCGGCCGCTGGCGGTGATAGGTGATCTCAACCACTTGCAGGTCTCCGCTCGGGGGAAGAATCTCTGATCTCGAAATGTAGGTGTCCTGATCCACTCGGGTCAGGATCGCGCGCTTTGGCTGCCCGTTCACGTTGTTCACGAACACGAAGTGCTTTGAGTCGACGCTCTGGAGGGTCAGCACCGTCGGTCCGTCCTTTTCCCATGCGTCGAGGTCGGGCGTGAAATGCAGGAAGCGGAAGTCGATTCCGTTCGTCTTCTGGAGCAGGGTGAAAAGCTCGATCACCAGCGTCTTATCGCCCTCCATCACGCGGAACGTGCCCACCATCAGCCCCGATTGAGGCGCCATCCAATCCTGCTCCGCGATGCGAGGGCCCCAGGCTCCCTCCCATTGGCCGGCAAGCCATCCCAAATCGGAAAGCTTTGCGATGCTGGTCTTGGCTGGATCGGCCGTGGCCGTCGGCGTGGACGTCGACGAAGGCGTGCCCACGCCCGCCGATTTCTGCGCCCGTGCGTTGCCCAGAAGAACACCAAGCATCGCCGGCAGAAGGAAGGCCAGCCATTTAGAGCCGGGCTTGCCGCTCATCCTTTCCTCCGTGGAAGGCTAAGGCAAGATACACGTTCTTCCGCGCTCCGCTTCGCGAGACATCGGGAACTCGCGAGCACCCCAAACCCCCTTCGATGCGTCTCATAAGGGTGGGGTAAGCTGAAGCACGCGCGCTTCGGAAGCCTTTTGACGCCCTCGCGCCCCTGTATGATAATGGAGTTTTACTGTCCGCCATGAAAACAATTCTGAGCATCGCGGTATCGGCTGGTCTTTGTGCTGCTCCGGCGCTTTGGGCCGGGAGCCTTTCGTCGACGCAGGCGTCCTCCTCCGTTTCGCAGGAAAATCACAGCCAGACAGTCCAAAAACCCGCAGCTTCTGATCGCGCCGATCTCTACTACTACTTCACGGAAGGGCATGTGCTCGAGCAGCAGTTTGAAATGACGGGCCGCGCCGACCTCGCGACGCAGGCCATCGACGACTACAAGAAAGCCCTCAGCATGGCGCCAGACTCCTCGGTGGTTCACGAGCGCCTCGCCGAAATCTACGCGAAATCGCAGCACATTCGCGACGCCGTCACGGAAGCGCAGGCGGCTCTCAAGCTGGATTCCGCCAACGTCGACGCGCACCGCCTGCTCGCCCGCATTTACATCCGCAGCCTCGGCGACATGGGCGCCGGTGAGGTCCAGAAGGAGAATCTGGACAAGGCCATCGAGCAGTTCCAGGCCATCATGAAGCTGCAGCCCAGTGATTCCTATTCGGCCCTGTGGCTGGCGCGCCTCTATCGTTTCGAGAACGAGCACGGCGAAGCGGAGAAGATCCTCCGCCAGGTCCTTCATCAGGAGCCCGACAACGGCCAGGCGCTTGAGCAGTTGAGCCAGCTCCTGATTGACGAAGGACGCGCTGACGAGGCAGTCTCTCTGCTTTCACAGGCCGCGGCTGATTCCTCCAATCCCGATCTCTATGATCTCCTGGGCGACGCCTACTCGCAGCAGAAAGACTACGCGAAGGCCGAGGACTCCTACCGCAAAGCGGTCGACGCAGAGCCTGACGAAGCAAGTCACCGCCACGGCCTCGCGCAGGCGCTCATGTCTGAGGACAAGTACGCCGCGGCCCTCGCGCAATTCAAAAAACTATCCGAGCTCGAGCCCGGCACCTCCGACAACTACCTGCGCATGGCGGAACTCTATCGCCGCCTCGGCCAGTACGATCAGGCCGAGACCAGCCTGCTTCGCGCGAAGCAGCTTGCTCCCGGCAATCTTGAGGTCCTCTACAACGAAGCGCTGCTCTACGAAGATCAGGGCCGCTACGACGACGCCGTGAAGGTTCTCAGTGACGCCATCGCGGGCTTGAAGAGCCAGTCGTCCAGCGCCACCGGCGGAAATTCCAACGCGCTTGCCATTCTTTATGAGCAGCTCGGCCGCGCCTATCAGCAAGCTCAGAATTATCCCGCCGCGATCGACACCTTCCACGAGATGGAGAAGCTTGGCCCCGATTCGCACAAGCGCGGCGAAATGCTGGTGATCGACGCCTACCGCGAAAACCGCGAAATCGATCGCGCGATCACCGAGGCCAAGAAGGCTCTCGCCGATTCCCCCGACGACCAGAATCTGACGGTCACCCTCGCCATGCTCTACGGCGAAAAACGGGACACCGCCGAAGCCACGAAGCTTCTGAGCGCCCTGCTCCACGGGAACGAAGGCGACCAGGAAATCTACGTGGACCTCGCGCAGGTGCAGGAGCGCGGCCGCGACTTTTCTCAGGCCGAGGAAAATGCGCAGAAGGCGGAGCAGCTCTCGCACGGCCCGTCCGACAAAGAGATGGCCTGGTTCATGCTCGGCGCCATCTACGAACGCGAGAAAAAATTCGACTTGGCCGAGGAGCAGTTCCGAAAAGTCCTCAGCCAGAATCCCGAGAATGCTCCTGCGCTGAATTATTACGGCTACATGCTCGCGGACCGCGGGGTGCGCCTCGATGAAGCCACTTCCATGATCCAGCGCGCCGTGAAGCAGGATCCGAACAATGGCGCCTACCTCGATAGCCTCGGATGGGCCTACTACAAGCAGAACAAGCTTGCCGAGGCCGAGGAGTATCTTCGCAAGGCCGTCGACCGCGATAGCCACGACCCGACGATCCTCGCGCATCTCGGCGACGCCTACCTCAAGCTCGGCCAGAATGAGCGCGCCGCCGAAACGATGGAGCGCGCGCTCTCCGAATGGCAGAAAGCCGTGCCCGCCGACTACGACTCCGACAAAGTCAACGAGCTCGACGCGCAGCTGAAGAACCTCAAGAAGCACCTGGCGCAGAAATCTTCCACGGACACGGGAAAACCGCAGTAAGCTTCGCCGCATGAAAAAATCCGTGCGGCTTCCCGCATTCGCAAAAGTCAATTTGCATCTGCAGGTGCTGGGGCGCCGCAGCGACGGCTACCACGAACTCCGCACGATTTTCCAGACCATCTCGCTCCGCGACACGCTGGAGCTTTCGCTCTCGCGCGGCTCTGAAATCACACTCGCCACGAACGATCCCGCCCTTCCAACCGGCTCCGAAAATCTCGTCTGCCGCGCCATCGCTGCCATCCGCAAGGAAATCGGTCTCGCGCTAGGCGTCAAGGCTCGCCTCGAAAAGCGCATTCCGGTCGCTCGTGGCCTCGGTGGCGGCTCCAGTGACGCTGCCGCGGCCCTTATCGGAATGCTCCGCCTCACGGGCGCCACTGTTCCCCTCGCCCGCCTGATCGAAATCGCAGCGGGACTCGGCGCCGACGTCCCCTTTTTCCTCTTCGGCGGACGCGCTCTCGCCGTCAATCGCGGCGACGAGATCTATCCCCTCCCGGATGCGCCTCCCCGCGCTGTCCTCGTTGTCTCGCCGCGCGATATCGGCGTCAGCACCAAGGACGCCTATCAGTGGCTCTCCTCCCAATTGACAATTCGCGCCGAAACCCCTAATATTTGGGGGTTCTGCGCTCTGTGCTGGAGCCGGCCGGGCAAGCTCTTCAACGATTTTGAAGCGCCTGTCTTCGGTCGTCACGCTCGTCTCCGGGAAATTCGGGACGCGCTGCTCCAGGAAGGAGCCGCAGAAGCCGCGCTGGCGGGTAGCGGGTCGGCGGTGTTTGGACTTTTCCGAAACCCAGCGCAGGCGCGCCGAGCCGCTCGGGCGTTTCCGGAAGATTCGGTTTTCGTCGTCGAAACTGTCTCCAGGAAAAGCTATGGCCGGGCACTGGACTGGCGTGCCTCGGACTGAAGGACAATCTTGGCCGAAGACAAATTCAAGATATTTTGCGGGACTGCGAATCCCGCTCTGGCGGACGCCATCTGCAAATACCTCGGCGTCCCGCGCGGACGTGCCGAGCATGGCCAATTCTCGGACGGCGAGACTCGCTACCAGATTCTCGAAAACGTCCGCGGCGCCGACGTCTTTGTCGTTCAGCCCTGCTCGAACCCGGTGGACTTCCACCTCATGCAGTTGCTGCTTATGATCGATGCCTTCAAACGCGCTTCGGCCTGGCGAATCACTCCCGTGATTCCGTATTACCCGTACGCGCGTCAGGACCGCAAAGACCGCCCCCGCGTCGCCATTTCCGCCAAGCTCGTCGCTGATTTGCTCGAAACCGCCGGCTCCAGCCGCGTGCTCACTCTCGATCTTCACGCGCCTCAGATTCAGGGCTATTTCAATGTTCCCGTCGACCACCTCTTCGCCGCTCCGGTGCTGGTCGAGTATTTCCAGAAGAAAAAGCTCGGCTCGATCACGGTCGTCTCGCCCGACGCCGGCGGCGTCGAACGCGCCCGGTACTTCGCCAAGAAAATCGATGCCCCGCTCGCCATCGTCGATAAGCGGCGCATCGACGTCAACGTCAGCGAAGTCATGCACCTCATCGGCGACGTCAGTGGCCGCCCTGCTCTCGTCATCGACGACATCATCGACACCGCGGGCACCCTGGTGAAAACCGCCGAAGCTCTCATCGAACATGGCGCCACCAAGGTCTTTGCCGCCTGTACGCACGCCGTGCTCTCCGGCCCCGCCGTCGAGCGCCTCACGAAGTCGCAAATCGACGAAGTCGTTGTCACGGATTCCGTGCCGCTCAACGCAGCCGCACAGAAGCTGCCGAAAATCACGGTACTCAGCGTCGCGCCTCTTCTCGCGCGCGGCATTCAATCGATTCATGAGGAGACCTCGATCAGCGAGCTCTTCATCTAAGTTCAGTAAGAACGGAAGGGAAGCGAAGTATGGAAACTTTTACAGTCGAAGGTACAGTTCGCGACGAACGCGGCAAGAACGCCGCTCGCCGCACGCGTCTGACCGGCCAGGTCCCTGCCGTCCTTTATGGCGGCAAGAAGGACTCCATCGCCCTTTCGGTCAACGCCAAGCAGCTCGCGCGCATTCTTCGTTCCGAGTCCGGCCACAACACCATCTTCACCGTGCGCGTGGCCGACGGCAAAGAGGAACGCGCGATGCTCAAGGATTGGCAGGTCGATCCCGTCAGCGGCAATCTCCTGCACGCCGACCTCCTCCGCATCGCCATGGACGTCCGCATGCGCGTCAGGATTCCCGTCCACACCTTTGGCGAGCCGCAGGGCGTCAAGGTTCAGGGCGGCATCTTCGAGACCGTCACGCGCGAAGTCGAAGTCGAGTGCCTCCCCACCGACATCCCGGAGGAAATTCGTGTCGACGTCACCGAAATGCTCATCGGCAAGCAGCTGCGCGCCGGCGATCTTCCGCTCGATCCCAACAAGGTCAAGCTCCTCACCGATCCCCTTCGTGTCATCGCTCACGTCGTCATCTTGAAGAAGGAAGAGGAGCCCGCGCCGGAAGCCGCCGTCGCTGCGGAGACTGCCCCCGCCGAGCCCGAGGTCATCAAAAAGGGCAAGAAGGAAGAGGAAGGCGAGGGCGAAGCGGGCGCCGAAGCTGCTCCCAAGGCCGAAAAGCCGGAGAAGAAGGGCAAGGAGAAGTAAACGAAGTTTCTGTCGCGAATTTTGGGGCGCAAGCCTGCGCCCAACGATGAGCTGGATTCGCCCGGAATGAAGCCGGAAACGCGATTGATCGTGGGCCTCGGCAATCCGGGCGCGCAGTACGACCGGACGCCCCACAATATGGGCTTTCGGGCGCTCGATGTCCTCGCCGGTCGCGCCGGTATTCGCGTCACGCGGCCCGAGGCCAAGTCGCTCGCCGGCCGCGGCGAAATTGCAGGACACGCGGTCGTGCTGGCTAAGCCGCAGACGATGATGAATCTCAGCGGCGTCGCCGTTCGCCTCTTGCTCGAAAAGTATGAGGCCGATCCGGCGGAGATGATTGTCCTGGTCGACGAAGTCGATTTGCCGTGGGGCGCGCTGCGCATTCGTGAACGCGGCAGCGCCGGCACTCACAACGGAATGAAATCCGTCGTGCAGGCCGTGGGCACGGATTTTATTCGAGTCCGCCTCGGCGTCGGCCCGGAAAAGATTTGGGGCGATCTCGCGGACTACGTTCTGCAGCCCATGGGCCGCGCGGAACTCGAAACCGCCGATCAGGAAGCCTCGGAAGCGGCGGACGCCGTCGAGGCGATTTTGACCGAGGGAATTGGCAAGGCGATGTCGCGTTTCAATCGCCGCGCCGAGCCTTCGAAGGAAGATTCGGAATAACCGCTAGCAGCAAGCAGTAACAGGAATCGAGGAAACATGGAAGAACGACAGTACGATCTGATTTTCATCTGCCGCCCGGATACTCCGGAGGCGGACATCGACAAGGTCATCGCCACTCTCGAGCACGCCGCCACCGAAAAGGGCGACAAGATCGAGAAGACCGAAAAGTGGGGACGCAAGCGCATGGCCTACCGCGTCCACAAGCTTCGCGAGGGCTTCTACGTCTACATGGTCGTCCGCGCCACGCACGGCGAAGTCGTCAAGGAACTCGAGCGCCGCTTGAAAGTTGCGGACCCGGTGATCAAGTACCTCACCGTGCGCCTCGACGAGGAATTGAAGCGTCAACAGAAACTCAAGCACCACCGCGAACGCCGCGCCGCGCGCCGGCCTCGCAAGGCGGCGGCACCGCCAGCGGCTCCGGCCGCCCCGGCGGGCGAACAGACGGCTGCGTCCGTCTAGTCAGGGAGATATTCCATGGCAGAAAATACAGCACCACAGCAGCAAGCAGCGTCAACACCCTCCGCGCCGGCTCCGTCGCAGGGTCCCTCGGGACCTTCCGGTCCTCGGCCTCAGGGAGGTCCAGGCGGTCGCCCCGGCGGCCCCGCAAAACGCGGCAAGCGGAGCTTCGTCCGCAAAAAGAAAGTTTGCCGGTTCTGCGTCGATAAGGCCGATTTCATCGACTACAAGCGCGCCGAAATCCTCGCGCCCTTCATCCAGGAGCGCGGCAAGATTCTTCCGCGCCGCATGACCGGCACGTGTGCCCGCCATCAGCGCTGGCTCACGGTCGCCATCAAGCGCGCCCAGAACATCGCCCTGCTTCCCTTCGCCGCCGAACTCTAGTTCGCCGCCGCGACCGGAATTTGCACCGCTGGCTCGCGATCTTCGTGCCGGCAGCTTTGGTTGGAACTGATTGACGCTGTGGGCGGGAAATCCTTTCGCTCTGTGACGGTGGCGGAAATCAAGCGGCTTTCGTGGGAGCCCCCGGCTTTAGTCGGGGGAGCGCGGCCTTCAGGCCGCGCGAAAGAGCAAAGCCCAAATTAACACGGGGCTTTAGCCCCGGCCCGAAAATCCGGAATTCGAACGAACGAAAGGTTGACGACCATGCAGATCATCCTTCAGGAAGACGTCGAAAAACTCGGAACCCGCGGCCAGCTCGTCGAGGTCGCGGAGGGCTACGCCCGCAATTTCCTTTTGCCCCGCAAGCTTGGCCTCGAAGCCACGCCCGGCAACATGAAGCGCCTCGAGAAAATGCGCGCCGCCTTCGCCAAGAAGGAAGCTGTCGAGAAGGACGCCGCTCAGAAGCTCGCCGAACTCCTCGCCGGCGTTTCTCTCACGCTCTCCCGCAAGGCCGGCGAAAACGACCAGCTCTTCGGCTCCGTCACTTCCGGCGACCTCTCGGAAGCGCTCGCCGCGCAGGGCTACACCATCGACAAGCGCAAGATCACGCTCGCCGAGCCCATCAAGCTCGTCGGCGAATACGAAGTTCCCGTCAAGCTCCATCGCGAAGTCGGCGCCAACATCAAGGTCAAGGTCCAAAAAGAAGAGTAGCCGTTGCGCTGAGTGGATTTGTGAGTTCTGTAGCTCAGGTCTTCAGACCTGAGGGTTCTGGGGCCTTTTTCTGCGGAATCTGCTTCCATGAAATCTTCCGCCCTTCTCGCATTTCTTCTTCTCGCGTCGAGCGCCGCTCCCGCCCAAACCGGCTGGCAGCCGGCGCCCGGCCACACGCAAATTCCCATCTGGCCCGCGGCAGCGCCCGACTCGCCGCCCTCTTCCGGACCCGAAGTCGCTGAGACGTCCTCCGGCTCTGACGGCCTCATCGCCGGCAAGCCGATCGTCGGCGTCACGAACGTGACGCGCCCCACGATGACCGTCTATTCGCCCACGGGAAAAAACACAGGCGTTGCCGTCGTCGTTTTTCCCGGCGGCGGCTATATGGGACTCGCCATCGACCTCGAAGGCACTGAGGTCTGCGACTGGCTTGTGCCCGAAGGAATCACCTGCGTGCTCTTGAAATACCGCGTGCCGCCCGAAGGCGGATATCCCAAATCCTGGCCATATCCCAAATCAGGCCCGTATCCCGAATCGCCGCTCGCACTCGAAGACGCGCAGCGCACCCTCGGCCTTCTGCGCCTTCACGCCGCCGACTGGCACATCGATCCGCACAAAATTGGCGTCCTCGGCTTTTCCGCGGGCGGCCATCTCGTCGTCGCGATCAGCAATCATTTCGAGAAGCGTTTGTACCCCGCCATCGACGCCGCCGACAAAGAAAGCTGCCGCCCCGATTTCGCCGTGGCTCTTTATCCCGGCCACTTGTCTCTTTCCGCCGCGGAATGGGATGCCAGCCAGGGCGCGAAAAAATTCCCGCTTCAATATCCGCCCACCGCCGACAAGGATCTGGCGCTCAATCCCGATCTTCACGTCACGCGCGAGACTCCGCCCACCTTCCTTCTCCAGGCCGAGGACGATCACGTCGACAGCGTCAACGACGCGCTCTCCTACTACATCGCTTTGAAAAATGTGGGAGTTCCCGCGGAAATTCATCTTTACGCGCACGGCGGCCACGCCTTCGGCCTCCGCCCCACGAAGTTCCCCATCACGCGATGGCCCGCCTTGGTCGACACCTGGCTCCGCACCATCGCCATGCTCCCCGACTAACCCCGCTACCTTCGAAATGAAGCCAGCCTCACTCTTGGGGTGGAAGCCCCGGACTTCAGTCCGGGGAGCGCGGCGCCTTACGTCGCGCGAAACGCGCGCTATCGCGATGGTCTGGGCTTTAGCCCTGGGTCTTGAGTCTCTTTCAAATTTGAAATCCTCCCTTGTCTTATCTGCGTTTATCTGTGTTCATCTGTGGTTTCAATTCTTTGTTTTCCACTTTTCCTAAACTTCCACAGCCGCCCTCCGATTGACGCCCATCCTCGAACTGTCACAATGCGCCTCGCCAACTCCGCCGGACAGAGTCCGAATGAAATCGCAACTTCCCGGACAAAAATTCGCGAGGCGAAGTCTTGTCTCGCGCGGGCTTGGCCGCGAATGTTTCAAGCGGCGAAACTACCGCTTGCATTCAATTTTACGTTAGGCGAAACTAAAGCGAAATAATGGCCAGCGACACCGCTCTCGAACGCCCTCTGCCCCACAATCTCGAAGCCGAACGCAGCATTCTTGGCGCCGTCCTTCTCGATAATCACGCCCTCAACGCCGCCGTCGAAAAGCTTCGCTCCGAGGACTTCTTCCTCCCGCAGCATCGCCAGATTTTCGAGCGCATGATCCAGCTCGCCGAAAAGCAGCAGGCCATCGACACCATCACCCTGATGGAGGACCTCACCCGCCGCGGCGAACTCGAATCCGCCGGCGGCATCGCCTATCTCTCGCAGCTTGCCGACGGCCTCCCGCGCGTCACCAACGTCGAGCACTACGCGCGCATCGTCAAGGAAAAGGCCGTCCTGCGCAATCTCGCCTTCTCCGCCGCCGCCATTCAGGAGCAGGCCCTCGCCGCCGGCGACGATGCCGACGTCATTCTCGACCGCGCCGAATCGAAAATCTTCCAGATCGCCGAAGACCGCGTTCGCGCCGGCCTCATCGGCGTCAAGGAACTCGTCCGCGAAAACTGGGAGCGCCTCGAACGCATCTTCAGCGAAGGCCGCCGTATCACCGGGCTCGCCACCGGCTACGTCGATCTCGATAACCAGACCGCCGGCCTCCAGCCCTCCGAGCTGATCATCCTGGCCGCGCGCCCCTCGATGGGAAAAACGGCGCTCGCTCTTAATATCGCCGAAAATGTCGCGCTCCGCCGCCAGGAGCCGGTCGCCATCTTCAGCCTCGAAATGTCGAAGGAATCGCTCCTCCTCCGCATGCTCGCTTCGGAAGCGCGCGTCGACGCTCACAAGTTCCGCACCGGCCACATGAATCGCGACGACTGGAACAAAATCACTGGCGCCCTCACGAGTCTCGGCGAGGCGCCGCTCTGGATCGACGACTCCGCCTCCTCCACCGTGCTCGAAATGGGCGCCAAGGCCCGCCGCTTGAAGCGCGATCGCGGCCTTTCGTTGATGATCGTCGACTACCTCCAGCTCGTTGTTCCCACAAACCACGGCCGCGGCACCAATCGTCAGGAGGAAGTTTCCAGCATTTCGCGCGCGCTGAAGGGATTGGCCAAGGAACTGAAGGTCCCGATCCTCGTCCTCAGCCAGCTTACCCGCGCCCCCGAGCGAGAAGAGCGCAAGCCGCAGCTCGCCGACCTCCGCGAATCGGGCGCCATTGAGCAGGATGCTGACGTCGTCATGTTCATCAACCGCCCGAATTTCTATAAGACCGACCTGCCCGACGAAGAACGCGCCAAGGCCGAACTCATCATCGCCAAGCAGCGCAACGGCCCCACCGGCAACCTCAATTTCGTCTTCCTCGCGCGCCACACCCGCTTCGAGGAAGCCGCCCCCGACGCCTGGTCCACCACCTCCGACGAGGTCTAGTCGACCCGCGGGTCTACGTACCGGCAGATTTGTTGCGATTAGGCTTTCGTAGGTCCTTTCTTTTCTGCTGGTTAGCCGAATCTCTAATTCTGGACTGTTGCGATTAGAACTCGGGGTTCGAAATGAGAGGTTAGAGGTTGGAAGCAGGCCAGAGCGGAACCGAGAACCGGGACCACCGATGGACAGGGATGAGCGCGGATCGGCGCCAGAAAAGGCCCGGGATTTGTATAGATTAGAAAAGTGTAAGTGGCTGATTCGCTGAGGTTTGCGGCGATTTCTAATCTTCAGTGTATAGATTAGAAATTGGATGGGGAGCGCCCGGCGGTTGGGAGGAGAAGGTCGCCGGAGCATTCGATTTATGCCTCTAGTCTTTCATCTTTCCCACTGACACTATTTTATCATGCGTGGCAACTTGACATGGGCATTTGAAGTCTGCAACCGACAGCGAGGATTGGGCTTACGAAATCGCGATTTGTGATCACGAACTGAAAAAAGATGAAAAAAGTTTGGGGCAGAACCCGCAAGTGATGCGGCTCTGCCGAACGCCGCGGCTCTTGGTGGCAGAGCTACTCCAGGCTGTGCGGGTCCGGGCCTCCTGCCCCTACCGAATTTCAACGGGCGAGCTCGACGCAAAGAGCTTCCCATCCCCGTCGCGAACCACTTCCCGCAAGCTGTAGCGTCCCGGCGGTGCCTGTAGGAAGGTCTTTGCCGTGATGCCCGTCTTCGAGAGCTCCGCCAACGACGCATCCTTCAGCATCAGGTCCATCCGGCTTTCCTTGCCGACAACAAAATCTCCCTTTTCATTCAGCAGCGCGGATACGAACACGAGTTCCTGCGTGTGCCGGTGCGACTGCATGCCAAACTTCACGTGCGCCACGTCCACATGAACGCTTACCCACAAGGCAGGCGAGCCATCCTTCAGCGGCCCTTCCTGCTCCGCAACGGTCGCCGGAATCTCCGAGAGGGTGCCCGAAGAAACCACCGTCTTGTCGAACTCTTGCTGCGGACTGCTGGCCTGTGCCGCCTCGCTCGACGGCGCAAAATAGCCCGGTCGCGCCTGCAGGAACTCGCTCCTGTTAGCGGCTACTTTCACCCTCAGCTGATGGTATTTCCCGTCGCGGGCAGGCGAGATTCCGAGCAGGTAGGTCACTTCCGGGACCATCCCAATCTCGCGGAATCCGAGATCCAGATCGTTGTTGTTGTGAAAGAGCAACCCTCCGGTGCTCTCGGCAAAATCTGCCATCGGCGCATCCATCTCCACAAGCTTCGCCCCGAGCGACTGAGAACCGAAAATCAGCGCCTCCATTGTTTGCTGCGAGAAACTGTTCGGCGGTACTCCGAGCGGCGGACCCGGAGCCTCGGTGTACAAGCCCTTCGCATCCAGTGCGTCGATCACGGTTCCGGACCGTAGCGCCCTCGCGACCACCGCATCTCTCTCTTCGTTCATCGCTCCCGCCAGGAAGCCGGACGACGTCAGCACCAGCATCCGCGTGCCCGGCTGCTTTGCGAGCGAATCGAGAATGCCTTCGATCGCCCCGAGGGTTACCTGCGAAGCCTGCCTCGTCATCTCCCAGGTTTGTTCGGCCTGCGCTCGCACCACCTCCTGAGTTCCCATCGCAGCACCCCCGCCCCCCGCCTGGTTGCTCGTGGGCACGCCGTAGTTGGACAGAACACTGCCACTGCCCCCCGTGTACACGTCGGGAGGACCATTGCACTGTCCCGCCTCCTCCATAGCGGCCTGCATTGCGTTGGGGTCCAGATTGTTCACGATCAGATAGGCCTGATAGGGAGTGATGCGCGGGCATGGCATCAGGCCGTTTTCAGGGACACGGAGGTGCGCCTGCAACCCGCCCATCGCTGCGAGAATCTTCGAAGAGTCTTCTGTGTAGTCCACCGTCGCCGTCGCCGAAGAGGTGAACAATGCGATGCGGTCGCCCGGAGAAAGTCCGTAAGTGAGGAAACGCTTGGCCGCTATCTTCGCGCGCCCAAGATCGCCCCCGCTCGTGTGAATGTCATCGAAAAACAGAGCAATCGCTCGATGCGGAGTCGCTGTGGAGGCCGTTCCTGCCGGCTGCTCTGCCTGCGTTTCCTCGGTCGGCTTCGCCGAAGCGTTGGCGCGCATCGCGACGGCGTCCTGGCGTGTAGCTATCGCGAAAGCCTTGATCGGCTGCGGCTTCCCGTCGTCGTAAACCTCGAAATCTTCCTGCTTCAGACCCTCGACAGCCCGGCCCCGTGCATCGCGCGGCACCACTCCCACCTCGACGATCTCGGTGCTGGCTCGCAGGGCGCCACTCGATTGCGGAACGTAAGGGCCGCTGCTAATGCGCACTTCGTCTCGGCCGATTGCCTGTGGCCACACACTCGCTGCGACAGCCACAATGGCACAAACTAGCCCGAGGGCGGTTTTGGCAACATTCCCTCGATCTGCCATGAAACTGTCTCCGTTAGCGGCCCAGGGCCAGACAAAACGCTAGCCAGAAAGGACACCCTCAAAGCGCGCTCGACGCCGCGCACGATTCCCCGCCAATCTTGTCGAGAATTATAATCGACCCAGTGAATTAACAGTCCCCGATAATATTCGCGAGTCGCCCACGGGCCTTGCCTCTGGCCACATTGAAGCAGCCACCTGCTCCGTGATGATTTGTCGTGATCATTCAATCACCCCATTGGTGCTCCATGCTCGCTCTGCGCGATTTGTGATCAGGAACTGAAAAAAGATGAAAAAAATTCAGCCGCCGCGAAGGGGATGGAATGCGCGCACCTAGAAGGCAGGGAATGTCAACGCGGTTCCGAGGGCGGCAAACGGCTTACGAAACTTCTGCTACACTTACCCCGGATCGGACAGAAGCCGTTAGCCTCCAAGATTGGCAGATCCGACATGAAACATCGCTCTCTGCTCGTCTTCCTCCTCGTGACTCTTGCCTGCGGTAGCGCGTTTCCATGCACTTGTGGAGGCCCATATCAGGCGAAATCGATGCGCGAAGTTGCCGAATGGTACGCGAGGCAGCCTGATATTGCTCTCATTTTTGAAGGCAAGGTCGTAAGGCAGGACGTTCGCAGCGGATCCCCTGGCGGCCCGCCGACCGCGATGTCGATGACTTTGTCGGGAAAACACCGCGTCGTGGAGTTCGATGTAATGCGGGTTTTTCGTGGCGCCAACCAGGCGCGCGTATCTATCGTGACCGGACTGGGCACAGGCGACTGTGGGTACGATTTCTGGCCAGGCGAAAACTACCTCGTGTACGCCAGCTCCGGGCCGAGAGGAATATGGTTCACGAGCATATGTAGCGGCACAACTGCGATCCAAGACGCTGGGATAGCGATCCGCTATCTTTCAGGCGAGAAGCCAACCGCGGAGGACTTGCTCTCGCCACAAGAGTACGAAAAGCAGTTCTACGAAGACGTGGTTCCGAAGCGGACTGGCTCGGTCTGCGGTCAAGTCCTGAAGCCGGATGGAAGCGCGTTGAAGGGAGCAAATGTCGAACTTTGGGAGCCGCGAAGCGATGGCCTTCCCCCGCGCGGAGGCTCCGACCCCAATACGAGCTCCGACACAGGTCACTTCTGTATTGCGAATGTCGCGCCTGGAAAATATTTTCTGACGGCTGAGAGCAGCGATTACGACCACTGGACACGATACATGGGCTTTTATCCGGGCGTAAGAGCAGAAGCTGGCGCAGTTAGGCTATCGATTGAGGCAGGTGTCCGCCTGCCCGACGTGAAGTTCGCCACCCTTCACGAGCCGCTCTACAGGATTCGCATCCGTGTCGTCGCATCGGATAAGACTCCGCTCTCCTACAAGAATGGCTGCGGTGTCGCGGTGAATAGTGTGGAGGATGATCCGCTGTCATACCACATCAGCAACATGTTGAAGGAAGACGGAACGTATACCTTCGGCTACATTCCCCCGGGGAAGTACCAAGTGACGACGTACTTCCAGCCGATTCTCGTAGGGGGCGGGTTCAAGCTTTCCTCGGAAGCGAGCAAATGGAAGGCAGATCGAAAAGAAGTGATCGTGGTCGTGCGTGGCGACACAGAAGTGACTGTTCAGTTGGAACCGGCCCACGCGAACTAGTTCCTGTTAGGGTTAACCCCTCCCATTAGGATCTTCCGGTGCGGAAACAAGTGCGCATGGCACGTGCGCCGTTCGCTTCAGTTTCAGCCGAAGATTCCCGTGACCATGTTCATCCAGGCGTGAGTTTGAACAATCCAGCCGCTCGCCTGAAACGCCACGATCGTCAATAAGGAGCCGAGGGCAAGCGCCGGGTGAAGACGACGGTGGCGGATCGTATCGACAACCACGCAGATGACGAACAGGATGTAGAAAGCAAGGAACTGAGCCAGCGGAGCATGCGTGAAAAGAAGAGCGACTCTGGCAACGGCGGGCGCCAGCAACGTCAGCGCAGCGAGCACCATCAGGCGCTTGTGGAGTTCCGGCTTCCTGCGCGCCCCATATCCCAGCCCTACAAAGACGGCGAAGAGGAGGAGATTCACAGTGTTGATTCCCAGCAGATAATGAAACGGACCGATCCGGTGCACCCGACCTTCTCGACGAACGGCAAGAATCGTCAATGCTTCGCCCAAGATCACGATGACTGCCGCGAGCCCGACTGCGAACGTCCCCAGGCGGCGATGCAGTGCGACGCGATGAGATGCAACGAGCCAGGTCTGCGTCACAAAGACGACCAGCCAAGCCGTCATCACCACACCGTGAAGTTGTACGAGGCCCGAGAGGGACGGGGTGCCGAAGAAGACCTTCAAATAGAATGTGCGCGCAAATCCGACGAGGGCCACCAGCGCCGACCCAACGGCAATCCAGAGATAGTCATTTCTCGCGCTGCGAAATTCGGTGCTTTGTGCCATTCAAAGCCTCGGTTTTCGCTCCAAGGGCACGGAGAAGGAGCCTGGATTTACAGAGAAGCCTTGTAAGCTGTAGTTCGCGGCTAAGCCTACACCCTCTCAAATCGCTTTATCCAGCCAAGTGAGACGGCCGTTCGGCACACAGCCGTGTCTTTCCTGACCCACCTCTCCCAGCGGGGTGCTTAGTCCTAGTCCGAGCTCCGTGATTCGAAGTGTCCGTAAGTTATTGAAAACAAAGGACCGGAACGTCCCAAGCCCGTGCCTCATCAGACTTTCGCCCTTCGCCGCGTTGGGGAACCGGAACTGCAGTGTTCCGCTTTGAGGATGTTTACCCAAAGGAAGCGCGAGCGGCTGAAGCGGGGATTTTGCGTCGCGCGGCCGATAGCGACTCTGGCATTCTGTAGAGGCACTTTTATGACGAAGGCAATTCATACGCGCGGGCGGCCGGTCTGGGCGGAGGTTTCGCTCAAGGCCATCCTGCACAACCTGAACGTCGTCCGGAAGCAGGTCGGCCCGAAGGTCAACGTGCTCGCCGTGGTGAAGTCCAACGCCTACGGCCTGGGCGCCGTGCCGATTGCCAAGTCGCTCCAGAAAGCCGGAGTCGAGTGGTTCGGCGTCACCTGCGCGAACGAAGGCATCGAGCTGCGCGAAGCGGGCATCCGCAAGCGAATTCTGGTTCTGACGGGCTTCTGGCCGGGCGAGGAGTGGCGCCTGGTCGAAAACCGCCTGACGCCCGCGGTCACGCGTGTCGAAGACGTGCGTTACCTCAATCGTGCCGCAAAGGCCGCGCGCAGATCGCGCGTGCCGTTCCACCTGAAGATCAACACGGGCATGAACCGCCTGGGCATCTCGCCTTCGGAAATCGACGGGTTCGCTGCCGCGCTCGCCGGCGCCAAACACGTCGCCCTCGAAGGCACCTTCACGCACTTCGCTTCCTCGGAAGATTTGCAATCGCCGCAAACGATCGAGCAGGAGCAAGCGTTCCGCGCATGCCTCGCGAGACTGCGCGAACTCGGAATTTCTCCCGGTGTGGTCCATGCCGCCAATAGCGGCGCCATCTGCGCCCGACCGGACACCTGGTTCGACATGGTGCGGCCGGGCGCCATCCTCTACGGCTACTACCAATCGTTCGCGCCCGCGGAAAGGCAAGACGAGATCCGCCGCACGCTTCCTTTGGAACCGTGCCTCTCGATGCGCGCGCGCATCATCGGCCTGCGCGACCTTCCCGGCGGCCAGCCCGTTGGCTACAGCGCGCGCTTCGTCACCGAAGGACCGTCTCGCATCGCCGTCATCAACGCCGGATATGCGGACGGCATCGTGCGCCAGCGCACGAATCGCGGCTGCGTGATTGTTCGCGGCAAGCGCGTACCGCTGGTGGGAACCATCTCGATGGATTTGACGATGCTGGACGTCACCAGCATCCCCGATGTGGAGCTGGGCGACATCGTCACGATCTACGGCCGCGACGGCAATTCGCAAATTCTCGTTTCGGACGTCGCGCGCGAAATCAGCACCGTCACTTCCGAGCTCCTCTGCGCCGTCGGCAGGCGCGTCCCCCGGTACTACGTCTAGCAAATGCCGCAAAATTGAGTGTCTTTCCCCGCGAAATGCTATACTGGCCGCGTCCTAATCCAATCTCATCGTACCGGCCGAAGTCCGTACCTTTTATACCGCCGGGCAAAGCGAAAGATTCGCTGTGATTTATATTTATCGGGCCACTTCATAGAATTCATGGGATGAATCGTGGAACGCACTCCTAACGCGGCCAACCGGACCCCGGCGAACCCACCGGTTCAAAGCAGCTCAGCAAAGGCGTCCCTCTCGCGGCCGAATCAGGATCAGGTTGGCACTTTCTGGGACATGCTGGCGGTGCGGCTGATCTTCGTGGCCGTTTGCGGCGGGGCTGCCTACCACTTTCGCCCGCTCACGCTCTCCAAGGAAACGGCAGCCCTGGCCGGCGTCATCTTCGCGGTGGCCGTGATCTTCTTTGAGGTGAGGCTGCGGCGGGCGAGCATGCGACGCCTGATCGGCGCAGCCACCGGCTCGATCCTCGGAATTCTTGGCGCGTACCTCACGTCGCTGATCTTCACGCACACGACCATGCCGGAGAGCACCCGCTCCTTCTTCAGCCTGGCCATCTTTCTGGTGATGACCTACATCGGCCTGGTGCTGGGCGCAAACAAGGGCGACATGCTGAACCTGCAGGCGCTGGGCGGCCTGTTTGGAAGCGAGCGCAATACAAAGCACACGTTCAAGGTGCTGGACACCAGCGTGATCATCGACGGGCGCGTGGCGGACATCGCAGACGCGCAGTTTCTCGACGGCACCGTGGTGATTCCGCAGTTCGTGCTTCGCGAATTGCAGCTCGTGGCCGATTCGGCGGATCCGCTGAAAAGGCAGCGGGGGCGGCGCGGCCTGGAAGTTCTGCAGCGAATTCAGAAAATGCCGCACCTCGAGGTACAAATCGCCGACGACGACTTCGCGCAGATCGCCGACGTAGACCTGAAGCTGATCGAGCTGGCGAAGCGCTACGACGCCAAGATCGTGACCAACGACTTCAACCTGAACAAAGTGGCGACGCTGCAGGGCATCGAGATCATGAACGTGAACCAGCTGGCGAACGCGCTGAAACCCGTGGTGCTTCCCGGCGAGATCATGCGCGTCTTCATCCTGCGCGAAGGCAAAGAGTACAACCAGGGCGTCGCGTATCTCGATGACGGCACGATGGTGGTGGTGGACGGCGCGCGCAAAATGATCAACAAGACGGTCGACATCAGCGTGACCTCCGTACATCAGACGACCGCGGGGAAAATGATCTTCGGCCGCTACGACGAGCGCGGCGAGCAGCCAGCTCGCGGCGCTGGCGGCGTTGCCCCAGAACAGGCGCCTGCGCCTCCTCGCGGCGAGGGAACCGCCGGCGGCGAGCGCCCGCCGCGCCCGCTCTATCCAGACGCGGGCCGCTCTTAGCCGCCGCCTCGCGCTCGCACGCAAGACCTCCTTGGGATAAACTGTCACACTCCAATGGGCCGAATCGCCGCCATTATCCCCGCCGCCGGACTCGGGACCCGCATGGGCGCCGACGTTCCGAAGCAATTTCTCGAACTCGATGGGCTCCCGCTCGTCATCTTCACGCTGAAGCGGCTCGCAGCGGCGGCCGCAGTCACGGATTTCTTTCTCGCGACGCGCGCGGACGACGTGCTTTCGCTGCAGGACCGCGTGGCCAAGTGCGGGCTCGGACGGCCAGCTCGCGTGGTGCATGGAGGCGACACGCGCCAGCAATCTGTCTCGAACGCGCTCGCGCAAGTGGATCCTTCGACGGAGGTCGTGCTGGTTCACGACGCGGTACGTCCGTTCGTAACCGCGGAGCAGATCGAACGCGTGATCGCGGAGGCGCGCTCGCGCGGCGCCGCAATCCTCGGAATTCCCGCCATCGACACGGTGAAGGAAGTGAAGCGGACCAGCCTGCCGGGCGACGTCGCGCTGATTTCCGCGACGATTCCGCGGGAACGAATCGTGCTGGCGCAAACGCCGCAGGCCTTTTCGTACGCGCTTCTTCGCGACGCGTTCCGCAAGGCCCAGGAAGACGGCGTCACGGGATCCGACGAAGCGCAAGTGGTCGAACGGTTCGGGCACGAAGTGTTCGTCACGCTCGGCTCCGAGCGAAACATCAAGATCACGCGACCAGCCGATATGGAATTGGCTCGTTTCTATCTCGAACAGGAACGGCGGCAAGCGTGAGCCGGATCGAGAGCCTTCCCAGATGACGCGGACGGGCATCGGATACGATTTGCACCGGCTTGCTGCGGGCCGCAAGCTCATGATCGGTGGCGTCGAAGTGCCATTCGATAAAGGCTCGGTGGGGCACTCGGACGGAGACGTCCTGAGCCACGCTCTCTGCGATGCGCTGCTGGGAGCGGGGAGCCTCGGCGACATCGGCACGCATTTTCCCGACACGGACCCGCGCTGGAAGGGGGCGTCGAGCCTGCTTTTTCTCGAGCACACGCGCAAACTGCTGGACGAGCGCAAGCTCCGCATCGCGCACGTGGATGCGGTGGTGGTGTGCGAACGGCCTAAGCTCGGCCCTCACTTTCCGGCGATGCGCGCGGCGCTGGCGAAATCGCTGGGGATCGCGCCCGAGCAGATCAACCTCAAGGCCAAGACAAACGAGGGCACGGGCGAAGTGGGCCGGGGCGAGGCAATCGTCGCCCACGCCATCGCGACGGTGGAAGGCTAGACGGTAGACGTCGATGGCAGCCGAATTCTGCACTGCGCAGGAAATTGAAGCTGTTCTGCGCGAGCGCGGCTGGCTGCGCTCCGGCGATGGCAGCGCCGAAGACAGTGCACTGCAAGAATGGCTTTGCCGCGCGGCGGACCTGCTGGCGCCCTACGCGACGGATCGAGAGAGCCTCGCGGCCTTGCTGGAGATGCTTTTCGTCTACGACGCGCGGGAACTGCTGCGCTCGAGCGAGGCGCAGGAGGTTCTCTCGCGCACGGGCGCTCGCGAAGTGATTCGCGAGGTGGCGCACCGCGTCCTCGAAGGCGGCGACATCGATTCGGACCGTTTCAAGGAAATCATCGAGGGAGTGAAGCTGGCGGTGCCGTATCGCAGCCGCGCGATGTTTCATCCGATTCGACTCGCGCTGACGGGCCATGCCGGAGAGGGCGATCTGGATCGCGTGATTCTGCTGATTGACCCGGCTTCGCGGGTTCCGTCTGTGTCGCACGTCAGCACAACGAGAGAGCGGATGATGGAATTCTGCGCGGCGCTCGACTAGGGCGCGGGCCATGACTCGCGCAAAGAAACCATGAACTGGATCACGGGATTTCACGCGGTGGAAGAGGCGCTCACATCGGACCGCGCGCTCGACCGCGTGGTGATTGCGCGCGGGCGCCACGGGGAGCGCCGCATCGATGCGATCGTCGAACTGGCGAAATCGCGCGGAGTTCCGGTCCGCTTCGAGGCGCGCGAGCAAATCGACCGCCTGGCGGGAACCCGCGAGCATCAGGGCTTCGCTGCGCTGGCCGCGGTGAAATCCGCTGTGGGGCTTGAGGACCTGCTCAGGAATCGTGCGGGGCAGGGCCTGCTGGTGCTGCTCGACGGAATCGAAGACCCGCACAATCTCGGCGCCATCGTGCGAACCTCGCTCGCAGCGGGCGCGCGGGGAGTGGTGATTCCGGAGCGGCGTGCCGCGGGCCTCAGCGACACGGTCGAGCGCGCTTCGGCTGGCGCCCTGGCGCATTTGCCTGTCGCGCGCGTGACAAACCTTGTGCGTGCGATGGAGGAGATCAAGGAATCGGGCTACTGGATTGTGGGCCTCGACGAACGCGCCTCCAAGAGCTACACCGAAGTGGATCTGAAGGGCCCCGTGGCAATCGTGCTGGGCCACGAGGGCAAAGGGCTGCACGAATTGACGCGCAAGCGCTGCGATTTTCTGGTTTCGATTCCAACGACCGGACCAGTGCGCTCGCTCAACGTCTCCGTTGCCGCGGGAATCATACTGTTCGAAGTCGTGCGGCAGCGAAGGGCAGGCGGGGCCAAGGGAAGCGGCGGCGCGGCAGCACCGGCAAGCTGAGAGATCGCGGCTGCCCGGAAAATTCTACTTGTCGTATTTGAGCAGGGAAAAGACGTCCACGCCGGGAAGCTTCGCACGGCCATTCAGGAAAGTCAGCTCGACAGCGAATGCAGCGCCGGCAATCTCTCCGCCGAGCTGCCGGAGAAGACGCACCGTCGCCGCGGCGGTCCCTCCGGTTGCGAGGAGGTCGTCGCATAGAAGAACCGACTGGCCGGGGCGCACCGCGTCAACGTGCACCTCGAGCGAATCACTTCCATATTCGAGATCGTAGGAAACGGACGCCGTTTGCGACGGGAGCTTCTTCGGCTTCCGCACCGGAATGAAGCCGGCGCCGAGCGCGTAAGCGAGGGCAGGCCCGAAGATGAAGCCGCGGGCCTCGATTCCAGCGACGAGGTCGATGCGATGGCCGTCGTAGTGGCGGCACATCTGAGTGACGAGCGAGTGGAAGCCTTCCTTGTCCTTGAGCAGCGTCGTCAAGTCGTAAAACAGGATCCCCGGCTTCGGATAGTCCGGAACTTCGCGAATCAAGGTCTTCAGTTTGTCCATGTGTTCTCGCTCACCAGCCTTCGTGTTGAATGGAAAAGGACCGGGCCATCTCGGGCTCCAGCGGTGCGTCCTCCTCAGCGACTTCGTCCACGGATGCGCCCTGAGGCCCGCGGCGCAAGTCCCTGTGAAAGGACACAAGCACGGCGACCGGAGCAATCGCGTAAACCTCCACGCGGCCGTCCCTGAGATTCCGCACGAACCCGCTGACACCGAGGCGCTGAGCCGTGCGAAGGGCAAAATAGCGATAGCCCACGCCCTGGACAATTCCGCTCACGTAATAGCGCTTCGCGACCGAGTGTTCGTGCGGCACTTCCGACCCTGCCCAACGCAAACATGGGATTCTAGCAGAGCCTCAGAGGGCGTAAAACTGCGAAGCGAGGCCTTCGCGGGCCGCGACAAGGCCGTGCGGGCCATAGCTCACGGCGGTGAAGTCTGGCAGAATTGCGCCTCGTGCCACGCGAATCCATTTTCCGCGCGAAGATTCGCCGCCATCGGCTGAGCGCCGAGCGGCTGCTTTTGGTTTTGCCGTGGCTTGCGGTCGCAGCCTTTGCCGCAAACAGCACGGGGCGGTTCGCAAGCGGACCAGCGCTGCCGGGTATGAAAGAGCCCGCGCCGGCCGCTGGCGATGATGTGACCCGCGCGAAGGCGCCTCGCGGCCTCGAGATCGTCGAACACGGCGGCTATCCCGAATTGCGCGTCGACGGCAAGCCCTTCTTCATCCATTCCGCCGCATTTTTCTATTACCGGATCCCGCGCGACCTGTGGGAGCCGATGCTCGACCGCTACCGGTCGCTCGGAATCAACACGCTCGACATCTATATTCCGTGGAACTGGCACGAGCCGAACGAGGGAGAATTCGATTTCGACGGCCACACGAATCCGCGGCGCGACCTGCGCACCTTGCTCTCGCTGATCGCCCGAAAACAATTCAAGCTGATCGCGCGTCCGGGGCCCGAAATTCTGAACGAATGGCGCCACGGCGGCTTTCCGGATTGGCTGCTGAAGAAGCCGGAATACAACATGGATCCTCTCGACTTCGTCGAAGGCCGGTACGCGCCGCTTGACAACCTGAATGCGCACGACGCGGAAGCTGCCGCCCACGGCTGGCTTGAAAATTCGACGCACATCGAGGCCGTTCGTTCCTGGTTTGGCGCCGTGGCAAAGGAGTTGGCTCCGTACGATTCGCGCGAAATCATCCATCGGAAGGCGGAAGTTTCCAGTCAGCCCACCGCGACGGAAGAGAGCGGACCGCTTCTTTTCGTTCAGGTGGGAGACGACTTCGCGATTGGGCGCACGAATCGCGAAGGCCCAGAGTTTTGGCGTTATGTGGAGGCGCTGCGCTCGATGCTCGCTTCTGGCGGCCTCAAAGCGCCCGTCTTCATTAATCCCACCGACATGCGGGTTTCGGCTGCAGGAGAAGCGCAGAATCCGCCGACTGGCGCGATGGGCCAATGGTACATGCGGCCGCGCGAGACTGCAGATCCCGCCGGGCCGGCGCTGAGCGCGGAGGAAGCCGGCGAAATCGAATTTTTCACGGAGGAGCTGAAGACGCAGCCCAATTTCCCTCCGGTCCTGATCGAGTATCAGGCAGGCTGGTACGCGCCGGCGGATGACGACCGACCGAAGCCGGATTCAGCCGCGAACACGCTGCTCAGCTCGCGGCTTTTAATCGCCAACGGCCTCCATGGATTCAATTATTTTCCGCTGCAGGACACGTACACGCCCGCCGGCTATTCGGTTCCGTGGGCGAACCGGTCGTACCGCTGGGATGCGGCGCTGGGGCCTGACGGAAATTCGCAGTCGCGGCTGGCGGCCGTGCGGCGCAACGCGGCGCTGCTGAAGGAGTGGGGACCGATGCTGGCCGCGTCGCACAAGCGGGCGGATTTCGGAATCATCTACGCGCTCGGCGCGTATCCGCAGGACCAGCTCACCGCCGCGGACATTCGAAGCATTTCCGAGCCCGTAATGCGCATCGAGCGGCTCGGCTTGCTTGCCGCGATGTCGAGTGAACTTCTCGATCCGGAATATCAGCCGGTCGCGCAGCTCCTTCGCGACCCGGTCGTATTCCTGCCTTCTCCGGATTCCGGCAAGGCCGAGTTCGAGATGTCGGACCGGGCGCAGCGGGCGATTGTGGATTACGTGCGGCGCGGCGGCACACTGGTTGCGTTTCCAGTGCGGCCGGAGGGAAAGATTATCGGGGAGCTTTGGGAGAAGGCGCCGGAGAAGGGCGCGGTCGCTGCGGAGTCGGCCATTTCGAGGCGCTGGAAATTCGGCGAGGGCGAAGTGGTCGAATCGTCCAAGGACTTTTTGTCATGGCTTTCGTTGGAGCAGAGCCTCGGCGAGAATCGCGCGCAACCTGCGGCGAAGTGGGCGGCCGGCGTTCTCAACGAATTCATCGCGGCGGGACATGTCCGGCCGTCCGTGAGGATTTCCGGCGATCCCGAAATGGCGCCAGAGCTGATCGTCTCCGAAATCGTGACGAACGAAGGCACCGAACTGCTCGGCGAGCGAAAGAACGGGCGCGGCTTCTTGAGCCTGACAAATCTCGCAGTGGCGAAGCCGGCCGAAGCAGACCTGAAGGTTCTTTCGCCGGCAGCCTCCGCGCGAGGAACGCGGAACGATTACTTGCCGCTGCACGTCGTGGTTCCGCCCCGCGATTCGCTGCTGCTGCCGCTTGAGATGCCGATTTGCTTCCCGGAAAGAGAGGCGGCCTGCGACGAGGAGATTGCGACGGCGGGCGCCGAGTTTCTAGGCGCGCAGCGGGACGGCAAGACGCTTGAGCTGACATTTTACGTCCCCTCGAAAGCGGATTTCCGGATTCACCTGGCCGAGAAGCCGTCGCATCTGACGCTGGACGAGATGGACACGAAGCCCGATTCGACGTGGGAAACAGGCAGCAAGGATCTGGTGCTGACGATTCCTCGCGGCGCAGCGCCGGATTTTCGCCGCACGCTGAAGATCGACGAGCGGCACGCGAAAGTCCTGGCCGAACGCGAGCAAAGCCACTCCAACAAGGCGCCTGCGGAAGACGTTGATTGCTACGTTCAGAACGCCGTGCTGTTCCCCGCGAGCGGCAATCAATTCCTGAGGACATCTCCGGCCATCGTGCTTCCGGATCAGCACGGGAAGACGCGCCTTGTGCTGATCGCCGAAAACCGCAACGAATCAGCGAGCGCGAATGTGGAACTCGCGTTCGACAAGGTCTTGCACGGAACGAAGAACCTCGTTGTGCCGCCGCGAGGCGTGATCAGCGACATTCTGGATTTCAGGCAGCCCGATCAAGCGGGGGATGCGCCGCAAGCGCCGGATCATCTTTTCCATTCCGCGGTCGAGGTGCACGTGGGGCAGGACCGGCGCGTGCTGCCGATTGCTTTTCTGCTGCACACGGCCGGCACGGAGGATCACTATCGATTCGACTTCGACCGGGACGGCGCGGACGAGTGGGTGCTGGAGAACGATCGGCTGCGGCTGATCGTCTCGCCGGAATCGGGCGGCCGCGCGCTTGCGCTGATGGATAAATCGACGGGAGCGAATCTTTCAACCAGCGTGGGGCTGCTTCGCGACAACTTCTCGTTTACGGAGAATCCCGCGGGCATCAATCCGGCGCGGGTGCGAGGCAAGTACGGGCTATTCAATCGAGCCTACCGCGCGGCATGGGGCGGCGATGCCGCGAATACGATTCTCAATCTGGACTACGACGCACCTGACGTTTATCCGGTGGGAGCAACGATCGAGAAATCGATTCGGCTCGAGGAGCCTGACGCGGTGAGGGTCGATTACCGGGTGTCGTTGCATGCGGGCGGCGCGCAACCGGATTCGAATGTGCGCGCGCAATCGTTCGTTGCAGTGAATTCATTTTCCGCTGACGGCGAGCCCGTTGCGCCGACACGATTCTGCTGGCAGAAGCCGTCGGGCGGGAACGCGACGCCGTCGGCAACAGCCAAGGACGCTCAAGCCGACGCGAAACCGGGCAGCGATGCGGACGAAGACTGCGAGGATTTTGTTCGCGAGGGCAAACCGATCGAGGTGCCTGACGGAGTTTCCACGATCCAAATCCGCACTGTGCGGCAGCCGGTCATGGAATTGAATTGGGATTGCGCGGGCCCCTGCGGGCGAATGACGATTCAGCAGAAGTATTTCTCGGCGCTTTTCCTGCTGGAATTTCCGTCTCTGACGCCGGGCGCTGAAGCGGCGAAATATTCGATGCGAATCCGCGTCCTGAACTCGCCATGACGGCGAAGGCCGCGGTTGCCACCGGCGGCCGTCTTCATTTGACGGCAGCGCCCGTGGGAGCATCTAATTTAGGCGGAAGCGAACTGGAACTGACCCCATGCGTTTGAGTCTGATCACAGGGTTGCTTGTTGCGCTCATAGTTCCGGCCGTGCCGGCACAGGCGCAGGACCAGCAGGGGCCCATGGTCCCGCCTCCGAAATTCGAGGTGCATCGGATTTCATCGGTGCCGCACCCCGGACCTCCGCCGATTCCGGCGCAGGAAATCATCCAGCGATTCGCCGCGAACGAGGACGTGATGGAGAAGGTCTACAAGACCTACACCTTCACGCAGACGATTCGAATCGAAGAGATGGGGGACCCGGGCGGGAAGTTCACGGCCACGGGGCAGGTGTATACGAAGCCGGACGGCGACCAGTTTTGGCGCATCACGCAGCCGCTTCAGTCCGACCTGAAAACCACGACGGTAAGGATGGAAGACGTTCGCTCCATCGAGACGATTCCGCTCTTCGTCCTCACCGGCGAGGAAATCGGCAATTACAATTTCCTTTATGCAGGACAGGACAAGCTCGACGAGCTGAACACCTACGTTTTTCAGGTCAAGCCGAAGCAGCTAAGCCGCACCCGGCGTTACTTTGACGGCGTGATCTGGGTGGACGACCACGATTTCGCCATCGTGAAGAGCTACGGAAAGTTCGTCAGCGAAGTGGAAGGGAACGGCCTGCCGCTTCCGTTTACGATGTTCGAGACCTACCGCGAAAACTTCCAGGAAAAGTACTGGCTTCCTACTTACACGAACTCGGATGACTTCATCACCACGAAAGCAGGCGACCAGGTTCACCTCCGCCTCGTGATTCATTCGCAGGATTTCAAGCTGATTCCGCAGACGAACACGGCCGCGCCAGCCGGCGCCGGGGAGAAACCGGGGTCGCCGGGCAACAACTAGGCGGCACCAACTGCAACCAGCACGCGCCGCAGCTCTCCCACGGACTCCAAAATCACTTCAGGGCGCTCGGCCCGAAGTTTGGCGGCAGTGGGAAATGGCCCCAGCACGCCGATGGCTCGCACGCCCGCGCGCCGCGCCATCTGCATGTCCTCCGGCGTGTCGCCGACGTAAACAGCGTCTTCGGGCCGCGCGCGCAACCGCTTCAAGGCCAGCCGCAGCGGCTCCGGATGAGGCTTTCGCCGAAGCGTGTCTTCGCTGCAGACGCAAGCCGAAAAATATCGCCGCAGATCGAAGGTGCGGATCTGCTTGCGCACTCTCCAGCCGCTTCCGCTCGAAACAATTCCCAATCGAAAGTTTCGGTGCAACGTCTGTACGATCGACCTCGCCCCGCGAAGCAGCGGCGGGTTCTGATCCCGGTACGCGCGCTTCCACAGACGATCCGCCCGCGCCCATTGCGCCCTCGGGAGGCGCGCTGCCTTGTACACGCGATACCAGTTCGGAGAGTAGTGCCGTTCGAAATCGGCCGGCGTCCATTGGATGCCGAGCGTGCGGAACATCTCGCGGTAGGCGCCGGAATCAGCGCGGCACGAATCGAGAAGCGTGCCATCCCAGTCGAAGAGAACCACTCGCGCGGCAAGGCGGGGCATTTTCACGAGCGAAAATGCTATCAGGAAACGACTACGAGAGAAGGTTTATATGGTTATGGAAAGAGAGAAATCGCGCGCTTCGACGCTTTCGTCTCGAAACCTGGACGCCCCGGTACGCCTCAGTGCGAATATCTTTGTGGGATGTGGTCGTCGCGCTGCAGCGCAAAATCGTCGAACGTCGCCGCATAGCCCCGCCACCCGGGTTCGTCGCAGTCTTCCGCGCGGACGATATGCGCCGCCGTCCACATCTGAACGCGCCCGCAGCCGAGCGGCCGGTCGACCAGGCCAACCTCAAGCTCGATAGCCGTTCCTGGCTGTAGTTCACGTGGCGCCAGAAAATAAATTCCGCTCGAGCTGATATTTCGCGTCACCAGCGTGACGGGAAACGGCTCCTGCGCCTCGCCGACACGGATAAGTCGCACCGGCAGGCACAATTTTGCTCGCGGGTAGCGGCGCCGCTCGTCGGCGACACCTACCGCATGCGTGGGAACCCGGGCAAACCGACGCGGTCCCGGCTTCGCTGTGAAGGCGACGACATTTTCCGTTCGCCTTTCAATCTCCCTCAGTGGCGCGCCTGCATGCCACCGCTCTTTTCGCTCTGGAGCAGCCCCCATAGCTCTCCCCCCAAAAGGCCAAAATAGGGTCGAAAGACACCCCCCGGTGTCAGGGCTGTGAATATGCGCCCCGCCAGGAGTAGGGTCAATCCTGTAGGGCGGGCGCGTGCTTTATGTATCAACCTTCAGGGCAGCCGGGCGAAGCTCTTGCAAAGGCCTCCAATTGGGCCAGTTTGACTGCAAGAAACGGATAGCCGCCAATTCCCGGATTCGCTATCTTGGGCTCGTGAGCGAGGCCGCAATCATGAATCAACAAACGCTAAGACCGGGGCGAACGCAAAGCGATACGAGTAATCGGACGGACACCGCCTTCTGGCAGTCGGTTCGCATGAGGGACCGCGCCGCGGACGGCGCCTTCGTCTACGCGGTGCGCTCGACGGGCGTTTACTGCCGCCCGTCCTGCCCTTCGCGCAAGCCGCAGCGAGAGCAGGTGGTCTTTTTCCGCTTGCCCGAAGCCGCCGAGCAGCAGGGATTTCGCGCCTGCCGCCGTTGCAAGCCCCGCGGCATCGAGTCTCTCGATCCGAAAATCGATGCCGTCGCGCGCGTTTGCCGCGAAATTGAATCGCGCATCGCCGATGACGACGGCAGCGGCCGTCCGCTCACGCTCGCGGCGCTCGCGGGCACGGTTGGCATGCGGCCGCATCAGCTCGAGCGCGTGTTTCGCCTGGCCATGGGCGTCACTCCGCGGCAGTACGTCGACGCCCACCGCATGCGCCGCCTGAAATCAAAACTAAAAGGAGGACACGACGTGACCACCGCGCTTTACGACGCAGGGTTTGGCTCCAGCAGCCGGCTTTACGAGCGGGCTCCTTCGCAGCTCGGCATGACTCCGGCCACATATCGTCAAGGAGGAGCAGGAATGCAAATTCACTACACGATTGTCAATTCACCCTTGGGCCGTTTGCTTGTCGGATCCACCGAGCGCGGAATCAGCGCCGTTTACTTGGGCGAATCGGATGCGCGCCTTGAAGCAGCCCTCAAGAAGGAGTATCCCCGCGCCGACCTGCGCCGCGACCACAACGGCCGCAACGCCTGGATCGAAAAGATCGTTGGCCACCTGCAGGGAAAAGAGCCGCACCTCGATTTGCCCACCGACGTGCAGGCGACCGCCTTTCAGCGTCGTGTCTGGGAAGAGCTGCGCCGCATTCCCTACGGCACCACGAAGACCTACAGCGACGTGGCTCGCGCCATCGGCCGTCCAAAGGCCATTCGCGCCGTGGCTCGTGCCTGCGCGGTGAATCCCGTCTCGGTGGTCGTTCCATGCCATCGCGTCGTTCGCGAAGACGGAAAACTCGCCGGCTATCGCTGGGGCCTGGATCGCAAACTCGCTCTGATCGAAAAAGAGCGAGCCTTGCGCAAGTCTTCCTGAGCCTCGATAATTCAGGGTTGCTTATGACGCAAGATCGCGATCCATCGCCGTCCTTTCTTCTCGATCCGGCCGAGCGCAGCCGCATGTGGGCGGCGCTTGTCGAAACCATCGAGAACTACATTTCGACCATCCGCGATCTTCCTGCGTCCGAGGATCCGTCTCCCGAGGCAGTTCGCGCGCGGCTCGCAACCGTTGATTTCGATCGTCCGATGGCGCCGGATGCAGCCGTACGATTCGCCGCCGATGCGTTGACTCATACTCAGGTCCACACGCCGCATCCACGCTATTTCGGGCTCTTCAATCCCACGCCGGCCACGATGGGAATCGCCGGAGACGCTCTTGTGGCCGCCTTCAATCCGCAACTCGCCGTGTGGCGGCACAATCCCTTTGCCACCGAAGTGGAGCGCTACCTGGTTCGCGCGCTTGGCTCGCGCTTTGGATACGATCCCGCCACCATCGACGGCATCATGGCTTCCGGCGGCTCGGAGGCCAATCACACCGCGCTCCTCACGGCCATCACCCATGCTTTTCCTGAATTTGGACGTAAAGGAGCGCGCAGCCTGAGCGGGCAGCCAGTGTTCTACGTTTCCGCAGAAAGCCATCACTCGTTTCACAAGGCCGCGCGGCTCTGCGGAATCGGCAGCGGCGCCCTGCGCGAAATTCCGGTCGACTCGGAACTGCGGATGCGGCCCGGCGAACTCGAATTTGCCATTCGCTCCGATCGCAGCGACGGCCTGCTGCCGTTTCTCGTCGTAGGCACTGCCGGCACGACCAACGCCGGCGCCATCGACCCGCTTGCTGAAATCGCCGAAATCGCTCGCGCCGAAAATATCTGGTTCCACGCCGACGCTGCCTGGGGCGGCGCCGCAGCCCTCGTTCCCGAGCTGCGGCCTCTTCTCGCCGGGATCGAGCGCGCTGATTCAATCACGGTCGACGCGCACAAATGGCTCTGCGCTCCCATGGGAGCGGGAATCTATCTGACGCGCCATCCCGAAATTCTCGGCCGCACATTTCACATCTCCGCGGAGTACGTCCCGCCCAAGGCTCTCGGGACGGGAATCGTCGATTTCTACGAGAATTCCATTCACTGGTCGCGGCGCTTCATCGGCCTGAAGATTTTCCTGTCGTTTCTCGTCGCGGGCTGGGAGGGTTACGCCGCGGTGCTGCGAAGGATGACCGAGGTCGGCAACGAGCTTCGCCGTGAACTGCAAGCCGCGGATTGGGAGATCGTCAACTCCACGCCGCTCCCCATCTGCTGCTTCCGCGATCGCACCTGTCCCGAAGGCGGATCGGCGGAATACCTCGACGGCATCGTCCGCGAGGTCATCGCCTCGGGCAGCGCGTGGATTTCCACCACGCGCGTTCGCAAGACGATTCCCGTCCTCCGTGCGTGCATCACGAGCTACCGCACGGACTCCGACGACCTGCGTATTCTGATTTCAGCTTTGAATCAGGCGCGGTCGAAATTGCGGCCGGCAAAAGCGGCGGGAGCTACACCTGAGGCTTGATCTTTTCCGTTCCCTTTGGCCAGTGCGGTTTGAAGGCTGACTCCGGGATATTCGAGTTCTTTACCACGCGCGAATATTTCACGATGGAGTAGTCACCCGACCCCGTTTCGTAGAATTGCTGTTCCACCGGCAGCCAGTTCTCGGGATCAATCCAGATTTCGACCTTTGAAATCTGCTTCCGCACTGCGTCCGATTTCGGCGTCAGCTCCAGCTCGATAGTCTTCTTGCCGTCCACCGTCGGCTCGCCCGCGAGCTTGATGTCATACGCCTTTTCCAGTTCCTTCCCGCGCGTCCCGAATCCGAGCAGCAAAAACTGGTCCACCATCCCGCGATTCTTGCCCAGATCGTACTCTTCCACGCGGTGCAAACCCGGATTGTAGAGATAGAGATTGTCGCCCGTTCGCAGCACGGTTCTCGCGTCGGGCGCGTTCATCTCCAGCAGCATCTTGTCGCCGCGAACGCGAATCGTCCCGGTCTCCGTGGACCGGTCATTCACCACCACCGTCACCTTCGTCCGCTCCACGTCCGCGGAGAGGCTATGAAAATCCTTCGCCGTCTGGTCCATTTCGTGCAGAACTGCGCCCAGCGTCCACGCCGGACGCGCGTACGCCGTCAGGCCCGCGCAGAGCAGCAAAACGGCGCAAGTTACCGTGATCCAGAGGCCGAAGAGCGCGGCCTCAAGCCTTCGCATGAATGTCTCCCGCAGAAAACGCCCCAAATAACCGCGCGATGATATCACACTAAATAGGACGCACCGGGGAAGGAGCGGTTTCGTCTCGCTAAGGATGGACTGTAACGTCGTAGGACTGAATCGAGCCATCATCGGCCCGCACAGGATTGATTTCCACGATTTGGAAGGTCCGCTCTCTCAAATCATCCACGTTCTGTCCCAGCACGTCGTGGATCTCGCGCTCGAGTTCAGGGTTGACCTTGTCCGTCCGCTTTCGAGGAGCCAACAGTTGCGCATCCAGCCGGAACGTCTTGGTCCGCCCGTCCGCGTTCTGGCTCACCAGGTGTATGCCCGCATCCTCTGAGCCCTTGGTTTGCGCCTGGTCGTGGAACCACTTCCGCGGCGTGAGCAGCACAAACACCAGAATCCCGATCACCATCAGGTCGTACGGCCAGCTTCCTCGCTCGTACGACCAGAAGATTGTCCGCACCACGCCCCTCGCCAGCTTGTTCATCTTTTCAGTGAAGGGCCGATCCGTTGACCACCATTCCGTCGCGCATATGCAGCACCCGGTTCCCGTACGTCGCCGCGTCCGGATTGTGCGTGATCATTACGATCGTTTGCCCCAAGTCCTTGTTTAGTTGGCGCAAGAGCGAGAGCACCGCGTCCGAGCTCTTCGTATCCAGGTTTCCCGTCGGCTCGTCCGCCAAGACGATCTTCGGCTCGCTGATGATCGCCCTCGCCAGCGCCACTCGCTGCTGCTCGCCGCCGGAAAGCTCTGACGGCCTGTGGTGCAGCCGTTGCGACAGCCCCAGCAGGTTCGCCACCACGTCGAACCGGTGCGGATCGAAACCGTCCCCGTGAATATGCTGCGCCAGCGCAATATTGTGATAGGCGTCCAGCGTCGGAAGCAGATTGAAGCGCTGGAAGACGAACCCGACCTTGTGCCGCCGCAGCAAGGTTCTCGCCGAGTCGCTCATCGTGGTCAGGTCGTTGCCGTCCAGCAGCACCTTTCCCCGGCTGGCCTGCGCCAAGCCGCCGATCACGTGCAGGAACGTCGACTTGCCGCATCCCGAAGGACCCATAATCGACACGAATTCGCCGGGGAAGACTTCGACGTCAATTCCGCGCAGCGCGGGAACCTCCAACTTGCCGGAACGATAGACTTTCCACAGGTTTTCAGTCTTAAGTATCGGCTCCAAAGCCGCTCCCGTGCGAGCGAATGCACCTTATGAGGATAAAAGGTATTCTAGTCGCGTTTTTCGCTTCTGCCTAGTTACGGCTCGTCCCTCGCGTTATCACTCATATGCGAGAGCTTCCACCGGGTCCTTCCGGCTCGCCAGCCACGCGGGATACGTCGCGCCAAACACTCCGCCAAGGATCGCGATGACGCCCGCCCTAAGAATCCAGCCCGTCGTAATCAGAATCGGAAGCGACGGCCAGATCCTGTGCATGGCGCCGCGCGCCAAGAAACTCAAGACGATGCCCACCACGAGTCCCAGCGCGCAGAGCAGCGTCGTTTCGCTGATGATCACCTGCACGATATATCCCTTCGACGCGCCCAGCGACTTCAGCACTCCCACCTCGCGCGTTCGCTCGATCACCGTCGTGTACATCGAAAGGAAGGTCACCAAAAATCCTACGATCACCGCGATGCCGATCATCACGTTGATGAACGTCCCGAGGAACGGGACGTTTGACGACGTCATCAGCGCCATCAATTCCTTCGGCATGCGCACCTCGTATCCCGGCAGCAGTTGCTTCACCTCGTCTTGTACGGCCGCGGCGTGGCTCGCGCGGTCGCACTTGATGAAGAATACGGACGCTTTGTCGTGGGCTCCCATCATCTCCTGCAGAGTGGAAAGCAGCACGAACAGCCGCGCCGACTTCCCGTGCTCTACGATTCCCGCGACGTGGAAGTCATGCCCCAGCACGTGCAGCGTCTGCCCCACTTTTACTCTTCTTCCTTTGGCATAAATGTCGTCGACCAAAATATCGTTTGGATCCTGCAACTCGTGGCCCGCGTACAGGACGAATCCGCCCGAAACAGCGCGAAAGCTCTCGGGATCAATGCCAAAAATATTCTCGAGTGCGCTGACCGAGTTGAATCCGATCAAGACAGGCGCCACCGCCTGCACATATTGAAGTTGCCGAAGTCTGTCCGCAATCGTGATCGGCATGGGCGCGCTGCTGAGCGAGAGGAACACGGAGGAAGACGGCGGCTGCACCATCACGTCCGCGCCCACGCCCTCGGTGCGGTGAGCGTAGTCCTGCAGCAGCCCGCTCGTCAGGCCGACGACGAGAATCACCAGCGTGACCTCCACCGCCACCCCGATGACAGTGATCAATGTGCGCATCGGCCGGTGCGTCACGTTTTGCACAATCATGTGCCCGATCAAGGCTGGCTCTCCTTGCTGTCCTCGCCCACTTTTACCAGTTCCGAACCCGGAGGCTGCTTCAGCACAAACCGATCCGGGGAAACAGGCTCGTTCGCCGTCATCTTCTTGACTTCGATCTCCAGCGAATAATCATCTTCCGGGCGCGTCACTTGAATGTCGCGCGCGAATCGCACACTTCCAAAAGTGTCCCACTGGCTGTACCGCACGTCCGAAATCACGTTGCCGCTCGTGTCGTACACCTGCAGCCTCGCGATGCTCAAATCCGCCCGGTCGAACCACACTCCTCGCGCGACCAGCCACTCACCGGAACTACTGGCCGCGACCCCTGCACTCTGCACTACGGTGAGCACATAGTATCGCGCGTTGGACTCATCTCCCGCCTCGAAAAGCACCGGCGCGCCTTCCGCTATGGGACTCCAGAAAAGTGCCTCCGTCAGATGCTGTGGCCTCAGATTCTCAATCGGCTTCGCCGACTCCTTCTGCAGCGTCGCCGGCCCCTCCAGGAACTTGTTCTTCGATGGGATAAAGATATGGAACGTCTCGCCGTCGCTCACCATGTCGAAAATGTTCGTTCCCACGATGGGCGCCTGCCCGATCACGCGGACGCTCGATGGCTCCTGTGCAAGAATGAATCCATTCACCTGGTGATATTGCTTGATCACTCCGGAATACTGCGTGCCTGCCGTCAACTTGATCGAAATCGTCGCATTGATGGAATGAATTGCCTTTGCCTGGGCGTTGTACGCCTCCACCAGCTGCTGCTTCGTCGCTGTTTGCAGTTGAACGGGCGTACCCGCGGGCCTTGCTGCGGGCTTCTGGTTCTCGGCGCAAGCGGCGGAAAAAGCCGCCACTGCCGCCACGAGAGCCATACAGGCGCGCGCGACCACTCTCGGGTTGGTTCGGAGCGTAGACACAAAGGCACCAATCTAGCAGCGTAAGTACGCAGGGTCAAACAGGTCGAGGCTTTCGCGTGGAATTCTTGCTACGGGACACATCCAGGACAGCCTTGCCGCGCCCTCAGACCGTCGGCGCCGGCCCCGAAGGAAAAACTTCGTTCGCGCCGGGGCCTTCCACTCCCCCGAGCGACACCAGCAGCCGCCGCAACTTCGTCCGATCCTCCAGCCCCATGCCGACCATCTCGAATCCCGCCTGATGCGACCGCACGAACCGCACAACCGCCTGCATGCTGATCGACCGCAGCCCCGCGGGTATCTTCAGCGTGGCCTCGGTTCCGACCGCCAGTTGAATATCGCCGCTCAGCAGCCCGCCTTCAAGGCTCAGCACGCTGATTCCCGATGAATACTTTCCGCGCGATGACGTGATCACCGCCGGCACTGTTCGAGGCAGCCGAATGCGCCGATAGCGCCGGTGCCGCACGAAATCCCGCTCGGGAATCGGGTCCAGCGGAGCCAGCGCCAGCACCTTCGGATCCAGCCCCGACTGCGGCAGGAAGCTCTGCATCCACTCAGGGTCGAGCTTCATCAGCGCCTGCGCTGCCGCCGTCCGAATTTCCTCGGGATACGCCCAGCCAAACGTCTTCCGGCTCTCGATGAACCGCCGCAAATGCCCAATCGCAGCCGGCGCGCGCAACCGTCCCAGCGCCTCGATCGCTTTCACTCTCAGATATTCCGGCCCTTCAGGCAGCAAGTCTCCCTCGGCCAGCCGCAGCAGCTTCGGAGCAGTGCCCGGGTCGCCGCACATTCCGATCTCGTCGAGCGCCAGCGGCAGCACATGGCTGTCGAACGCCTCGATCGAATTCGCCAGAATGCGCCCTCGCTCTGGCGCGCCTGCCGTCGACACCTGCCGCACCACCGTGTCGTGAAACGTCCGGCCGCCCTCCCGCAACCGCGTCGGCAGAATATCCTCCACCGCTACGGCGTCGAGCCGGCTCAGCAGCCCCACCACGGTCGCGGCTTTCGCCGCTGGCTCGTTTCGCAGAGTGTCCTTCAGGTGCCGTGCGCACGGCGCGCCCACCGCCGTCGCCATCTCCACCACTTTTTCTCGTTCGCTGCATTTCCCGGAGCGCGCCAGCCGCGTCGCCAGTTGTTCCGCCGACACCTGCGGCAGCCTCATCAGTACGCCGAGAAATCCCTCGGGCGTCTCCTCGGCCGTCAGCGCCTCCTCGATGAATTCGCCCAGCCTGTTCTCGATGCCCGTGCGCGGGCGCAGGCTCGCCGCCCACGACGGCCTCATCTCTTCGAGGTCCGCCAGCGAATCCAGCGCCTGCTGCATCGCCCGGTAATACCGCCTCGACGCCGACTCCTGGCTCAGCCGCACGAACGCCGCGCTCAGCAGCGTCTGCAGCTCCGCATCCTTTTCCACCGCCATCTGCTGCCCGATTTGCAGCAGTGCGCCCTGCAATCTCTGGCTCGCGCCCTTGCTGTAAAGTTCCGCGAGTTGCCCCAGTCCGATGGCCGCCTTCTTCCGCGCCTCCGCGTCCTTGTTCTTCACGCACGACGCGTAGTGCAGCAGAATGTCTCCCGCTGCTTCCGCCTCTCCGCGCCCCAGCAGCTCTTCCACATATTGCTGGACGTTCCGCGGCGGAATGCACCACGCCTCCGGCGAACTCAGCACCGCCCGCTTCCCGGAATCCGGCACAGCCGCCCAGAATTGCCGGTCGAGCACGTCCGCATGCGATTCGATCGAAAGTCCCGCGGTCGCCATTTTCTCTTCGCGCGACTTCAGCAGCTTTCGCAGCGTGTCCAGCTCTTGCCCCATGCGGTCCAGCATCTGCCGCACCGCATTGACGCGAACTTCGCCTCTCTGGAAACGGTCCAGCGCGAACCGAATCGCCAGGTCCTCCGCCAGCCGCAGGAGCATCGCCTCATCAACCTTCGCGCTCGGCGTTTGCGCTGCGACGCTGGCCAGCGCCTGACGCAATGTCACCTGCGCGTTCTGCGGCAAAGCCGCCAGCCGCTGCTGCCAAAGCTCCTGGTCAAGCTGACTCGGATTCTTCGATTGCGACGCTTCGCCAAACTGCGCGAGCAATCGCAGCAGGCTATGCAGTTCCGCCTCTTGCAGAATTGGCAGCTCGCCCGGTGCGCCACTCCCGCCGATGGCCACGCCGCCGCCACCACCGCCGACGCCGCCCGCTCCACCTGCTCCCGAACCCGCGAATCCCGTTCCGCCCCCGCTGCCCGAGCCGCCTGCACTGCCAATCCCGGTTCCTGCCCCAACTCCGGTCCCGGCGCCAGTCCCGGCTCCGCCTGGGCCGCCAGCTCCGCTTCCAGGCCCTGCGCCGGAGACTCCAGCTCCCGCGCCAGCCATCCCAGCGCCAGTTCCGACGCCGCTACCACTGCCGCCAGAACCCGTGCCCATCCCAGTGCCGAAGCCGAATCCCGTTCCGAGGCCCGGTCCCGTCCCTTCGCCGCCACTGCCCGAGCCGCCCACTCCTGAACCGTCGCCCCCGCCACTACCCGGGCCGCCCGCTCCCGTTCCCGTGCCGCCGTGCGACCCCTCAGCCGCCGCAATCAGTTGAATCATCTTCTCCGGGCTGCGGAACCAATCTTGGATTCGCTCCGCCTCGCCGCCCAGCGTCTTCACCGCCAGTTGCGCCGCCACTCGAGCATCCCCAAAGCCTGCATCCTCCGCGACGAAACGAATCTCATTCACACGGATGCCGGACTGTTTCGCGCCAAAATACTTCTCCAGCCGCTCCGACAGCGTCACGGCCTTCGGCCCAGTCTCCATGAAGGCGCGCACCAGGTTCGCGAACTCCTCCCGCTCCACGTCCCGGTTGAACCCAATGCTCGCCACGCCTGCCGTAGTCAGCAGGTCGGCGAAGCTTCTCTCCGCCGGAGTCGATTCCAGGGGTTCGCCATTCAGCAGCAGCTGGGATCCTGAGGCCCCAAGCAGCAGTCCTGTATCCCGGGATGCCTGGACACACTGCTGCAGCTCCACCCATGTTGAATTGAACTGGTCGGCCGACCGGGTATGCTCTAAACCATAGAGCCGAGCGAACTTAAGCAGCACGTTGAGGCTCCGGACAAACGCCCGCGCATTGGGGGTCGCCTCTCCGGACATCGCTAGCTCGCCGTAGGTGGGGGCCATCTCCGTGTACCTAACCCGAGTGTACTAGAACCTCCGACTAGGGAAATGGTACGGTTGTACCAAGGTCGCCGACTATGCAACTGCCAGCTTTTCGGCAGTTTTCAGGAGGGAAGCTGGACTTCCACGCCCAGGCCGTCCAGCGCCGGCCTCACCCGCCTCATTACTTCGCTCGCCCACAATTTCTCACTTAGCAGCACCAGCGAACCATCCTCGAAGTTGCAAACCGCGCAAAAAAAGTACTTTGGGAAAGCCGTGTGGTACGCATCCACGCCTCGCCGCGCCAGTTCACCCTCCACCGCCGCGTCGCCGGCCTCCGCCAGCGATCCCGCCCGCGCGCCAAACGTCTCGCCCTGAAAGCGATTCAGCAGAGACTCGAGCGTCGCCGCTTCCGGCGCCGGTATCGCGATCGACTTCTGCCCCGCCTCTCGATACGCAATCTTGTGCCGGTCGCAAAAGTCGCGCACCCGGTCGAGGTGGCTGAAAAAATCCAGCGCCCAGAACTCGTTTCCCGCCACAGCCCGCAGCACCCTGCTCCACACTGCCGCCGCGTCGCTCCCTCTCACTGGCTCGCGGTTCTCATCCGCCTCCGCCAGTTCGAGCCCGATTGCCTTCACGTCCGGCCCAAGGTCGAGCGGCTCAACCTCCAGCACGTACACTAGATTTCCTCGCTCCCGGCCTCGCCGAACTTTGCCTTGAATTCCGCCGACTTCTTCCGCACTTCCAGCCAGTCGAAAAATGCGTCCGGCGTCTCCAGCCAGATCGCGAACCATCGCGCGATCTCCGTCTTCTCCTCCCGCTTCGCCTCATCCACCTTATGATTGTGCGCGATCATCTCCGCGCGCCGCCGTCCGAGCCGCGCCACTTCCCGCACGCGCTCCGCCGCCGCGTTCTCGCCTTCCACCACGAACTTCCGCAAAAGTTCATCCAGCCGGACCAGGCACATCTCCGCTTCCTGCAAGTCCGAAAAATGCAGCAGGTCGCTGAACTCCTCCTCGTATTTTCCCTCCGTGTCCGACCGCGTCGACCACACCACTCGCATCCCCGCCTCTTGCAGCACTCCCACGATGTAGTCCGTGGACGTCTTCCCGCTCGGGCCTAGGTGTGCGATCAATTGCCGCCGGATCTGCTCGATCTCCGCCGGCGTAAAGCGCGGCTTCCCCAGCGCCTCTGCAATTTCCAGAATTTGCGCTTTTTTCGACGTTTCGCCGTGCGCGTTTTCGCTGGACCGGTTTGAACTCAAGGGTCTTTACTCCGTAGGCTTTTTGCTATGTGGATCGGACGACGACGCCCCCGCCGCGAGCGTCTTCCTCAGGCGAGCGACATTTCGGTCGTGCTCGGCGAGCGTGCGGCTGAAGTAATGCCCGCCCTGCCCATTCGCCACAAAATAGAGATAGTCCGTCGTCGCCGGGAACAACGCCGCTCTCAGCGACGCCTCTCCCGGATTCGCAATCGGTCCCGGCGGCAGTCCGCGATGCTCATAAGTATTGTACGGCGAATCGATGCGCAGGTCCGGCGGCTTCACGTTATGCTCCACCCGTCCCTCCAGCTCCAGCGCATACTGCACCGTTGGATCGCACTGCAGCGCATACCCCTTCTTCAATCTATTGTAGAAGACTCCCGCCACCAGCGGCCGCTCGTTCGGATTCGGCGTCTCGCGCTCCACCAGCGACGCCATCGTCACCACCTGCTCCACCGTCATTCCTTGCGGCAGGGACACCTGTCCGCCGGCCCCCAGCGTCTCCCACACCGCCTTGAAATTCTGCACCATCCGCTTCGCCACTTCCTGGCAGGTTTCGTGCCGCGTGAATTCGTAGGTCGACGGGAAGAGAAATCCCTCCAGGCTCTGCGCGTGCGGCGCCAGGTCCGCAATCATCGACGTGCCGTGCGCGATGATCAGAAAATCCTCTTTCTTGCAGATCTCCTGCCGGTCCAGCTCGTTCGCGATGTCGTACATCGTCCACCCTTCCGGGATGATCACCGTGTGGACGAAAATCTGGCCCTTCGCGATCTTCCAGAAAACCTCCCGCGAATTCATCGGGCGGTTGATCAGATATTCGCCTGCTTGCAGGTGCGCGTGGAAATGCCATTCGCTGAACATCAGGAACGCCAGCCGGTTCCGTATCACGTCATCGTGTCTTAGAATTCCGGAAATTCCCCAGCGCGAGGTCCCGTGCGGTATGTTCACATACACCTCTTCCGCCCGGTGTCCCCTGTACGGCTTGTCGATTTGCCCATCGAGCCACTCCGCCCCGGCGCCAATCGCCGCAATCGCCAGTAGTGCGAGCAGGCCCAGCCGCCGCCACATCGCTTAGTCGTTCTCCCTTGTCGCGGTATCCGTCTCAGGACGCTTTCGTTCGAGGTAATCGCGAAGCAAAACCGCCGCGGCCACGTCGTCGAGCGGCCCTCGCTTCCGCCGCCCCGGATTGACCTCGGCCATTGTCTGCGCGGCCTCCCATGAGGTCAATCGCTCATCCACTAGCTCCACTTCCAGCCCCAACTGCTTCCGCAGCCGCCCTGCAAACCGGCTTGCTTCCGCCGCCATTTCGCCTGCTTCGCCAGTCATGTGCACGGGATGGCCGACGATAATACGCGCCACGGATTGCTTTCTGCAAACCTCCCGGATCCGCTCCAAGTCGCTCCGCCGGTTCACTCGCTCCAGCGTCTCCAGCGGACGCGCGGTCACACCCGCCTCGTCCGAAAGCGCCATCCCGATCCTCTTTCGGCCGTAGTCGATCGCCAGGATTCGCCGGGCCTTCGTTTCGGGTTTGGCTTTCGCAGGAATTCGCCCAATGCTTGCAGGTACGACGATGAACATCGAACAATTCATTATACGCGACGCGCGCCGCCCCCGCCTCCACAGGTTCACGAATCGAGAGTAAAGCGAGAACTCTGCCCAGGGGTCGACGTGCCTTGTTACGAGCCCCATGTTCGGGTGGCGCCACCGCTGTCCTTTGGCTTATGACATTAGAGTCGACGACAGAGTTGCGCTCGCCCCTGTCGAAGGAGTGTCACTGATGGAAACCAAAGTGAAATGTCCAATTTGTCTAGGAAAAGGGAAGATAGGGCCACGGAACACGTTTGCTCCGAATACGCAAAGGCGTGGCCCTACATTACCGGAAAAGCCCTGCCCACGTTGTCACGGTTCGGGCTCCGCGGCTGTCTCGGCATGAGGTGCGAGACGGTGCGGAAAGGCACTCGCGCTCCTATCCTACGCTGTTTTTTGAAACTTCAAAGCAACGGCGAGATAGGGCCCACTTTCGTTGCTTTCCTCCCGAAAGTGCTCGACCTCCCACCGGCCGGAGCCCTCCATCTCAAAATGCAAATGACGCCTCACCTTTGAATACAGCGAAAACCACTGGTATTTCGACAGGTCTTGGAGTGAAGCCGGACGCCAGCCTCCGATTGGAGTCCTTTGGTACAGCTTGCCGATGAATTCGTTGGCTGAGTACTCCCTCAGGATTTCGACGGCGAAAGGCTGCATTCCCGGAGGCGCGGAGAGCCGACTGCGCGGGGGTCCGAACGCAAAATCGCCGTAGACGAAAGGCCTGTCCGCCTTGCTTATGTAGACCATAAATGTGGCTCTTCGATCGTGACAAAGTCTTCGATGGCGGATCTCTTCTTGCGATATTCCTGCAATACAAGTTGCACTGTCGCTGCGGGATCGAATCGGCTCCACTCGGCGTAATTGACATCCTTAACGTTTGAGAAGTGGCTGTCGATGGCGAGCCGTGGCGGAGCCACCCCCAGACTAGCACTGTCGGCTACATACGAGCGAATGTCGACCGTCGCTTCCTTCTCTTTGAGAAGGATGACAGGTATCTCGAAAGCCTCCATGAGGCCATACTCAAATGAGACATTCGGCCGAAGTCCGTCCAAGGCGACTATCCCGAACGAACAGTGTTTAATAAGTTTAATAATCTGTGTTCTTTGACTAGCACCACTTTCTAAGGCGGAAGGAGTCAACTTGAGGTCAAACCGCGGGCCGAGTGCGATCCAGAGGCATGGGATCAGCACGCTAATCTGCGGTTCCTTGCTGGAGTAGGACAGGAAACAATAAGGCTTCTTGTCGTCCGACTTTGCTTGGCGCGCTTTTTGAGCCATCGCTCGCACCCGCCTGCTACTTCTTGAGGGCCAGCACGACAGTCAGGATGACCAGAACCAGGGTTAAACCGACTAGAACGACCGTGAGTGCAAGAAGCCAGCGGGTAAGACGAGAACTGCTGGTCTCGAACTGCTGAACGCCCTCAAGATTCTGCAGCATGAGCTCTGCGCTGAGTCGGCGCATTCCTGCTTCACTTATCATGCCCATCCAGGGGATCAAGTCCCGAACTTCGTGGGGAAGCAGTTTAAGCTTCTCGGCAAGCCGCGTATTCGCCGCTTGAGCACTATTAAAAGGCACGCTGCACCCCACTTACAGAGGGAGGGTATCACAATTCACAGGGCCATCTTCCTCCGTTGTCTTTTCACCACCGAAAGCGTATTAGAAGGCGTCACCACCGCCTAACCTATTGATCCGCAAAAGGAGAGACACCATGAGCCTTCTGCTTCTCGTCGTCCTGCTCGGCCTGATTATCCTCGGCATCTGGCGCAGTGTCGCCGTCACCATGAACGTCCACGACGGACGCCAGGTTCGCTACTCCATCGCGCGCGGCCTTCCTTTCTTCGTTGCCGCTGCCGCCGTTTTCCTCTTCTTTCTCTCGTTCACCACGATTGACGCCGGTTCCCGCGGCGTCGTTCTCCGCTTCGGCGCCGTCACCGGACGCATCCTTGACCCCGGCCCGCACCTCATCACTCCCTTCATCGAGACCGTGAGGCCGATTTCGGTTCAAGTGCAGGTGGAAAAACTGGAAGCGCAAGCCGCCAGCCATGACCTGCAAGTTGTCCACACGCAGGTCACCCTCGCCTACTATCAGGATCCCTGCTGCGTCACCGACATCTGGTCGGAATTGAATGACGATGCTCTCGATCGCGTCGTGATCCCCGCCATTCAGGAAGCCATCAAAGCGCAGACTGCCCAGTACGACGCTGAACAGCTCATCGCCCAGCGCCCCGCCGTCCGCGCCGGCATCGAGCAGTACGTTCGCGACCGTCTCACGCACCACCACATCGACGTCGATTCCGTCAGCATCACCGATTTCAATTTCTCCGAGGAATACAATCGCGCCATCGAGGCCAAAGTCACCGCGCAGCAAAATGCGCTGAAAGCCGAAAACGATTTGAACCGCATCAAGATCGAAGCCGAGCAGAAAGTCACGCAGGCGCAGGCCGAAGCGAAAGCTCTCGAAGTCCAGAAGCAGCAGATCACGCCTGAGCTGCTTCAGTTGCGCACCATCGAAATGATGCAGCAGCATTGGGATGGCCGTCTTCCTGACGTCTATATGGCCGGCGGTGGCGGCGCGCTTCCTATGATCGACGTCCTCAAAGCCGCCGGCCGCACCAAACCCTGACTCGTAGCGTGACCCAAAGTCTTGGTGGCACAGCCACTCCTGGCTGTGCGGGTTTCGCGCGGACCGGGCACACATCTGAAGATTCACTTGGCGCAAGGGATTTGATTGGCCGAAACGCGCTGTGCCTTTGGGTGAGAGGGCGGCCCTGAGGCCGCTCGAAGGAAGCGTTGCAAACAAGCGCGGCTTTAGCCGCGGCGCCGTCGATGACCGCCGTGGCCGATCAGTTCGGCTGGTCGCCAGCCCCCTGGCGCTGGAGCCCGTCGATGACTCTCAGGATTGCTTGTCCGCCATCCGATTTCGAGACGTAGCCGTCTATGCCGATTCGCCGGGCCTCGTTCTGGAACGCTTCGGACCCGTGCACGGAATAAACCAAAATCGTGGTTTCAGGCGAGAGTTCTTTGATTGCTTTTGCTGCGCCAAAGCCGTTGAGCACCGGCATGGAAACATCCAGGATCACCAGATCGGGCTTCAGCTCCATCGTCTTTTCGACCGCTTCGCGCCCGGTTTCGGCTTCCCCGCAGATCGTCCAGCCGCGCTGCGTTTCCAGCAGCACCCGCAGGGAGCGCCGCACCACCTCGAAATCGTCCGCAAGAAGAATTCGCAAGATTGCCCAGTATAGGAACTTTCGCGCGCGACCGTCGATACAGGAATGACCGTAGATGCTTTCTCAAGGTAAACAACAACCCGTGGCGCTACGGTCGCCGCCTGCAAGCGTCTTGCGCTCCGGAAGAGCCCATGGCCGGAGCGACATTTTGTGTCATCCTCACATCCTTCAAACGATCCATCGCCCCTGGCGCCTCAAAAAAAGGCGCTTTTTGCTTGACTTTATGGCCTTCGTGTGGTATACTACTTCTTCCATTAAAAATGATAATAATCGTTGTGTGCCCGCTTGATGGCACACCAGCGCCGGACGTCTGCCCTCCGGCTGTCTTGGCGGCGCCTGCGCTGAAACGAAAGGAGATAGCGCTTGACGCCTCAGCCCCTCACTCGCCCCGCTGCTTGCCTCCCTGTCTCCCTGCATCCGGGCCTCGCGGGCTCCTTTCTAATCGCCAAACGGGGAATTAGAAACGAACCTAACCTCCGCCAAATCAACAACATAAAATTTTCTAATCGCCAAAAAACGCGGTTTCGTCACGGCATCCTCGTCCTGAGCGGAGCAGCGCGAGCGAAGGACCTCTCTTCAGTTCTTCCACTTCATCACTTTCGCCCCAGCCCAATTTCTAATCGCGAATTCCAAATATTAGAACCGCTCGTAAGTTGTAGAAAACAAAGGATCGCCACACAGTCTAATCGCGAAAAAATGCCGTTTCATCACTTTCGCCTCGTCCCAAGCCCGCCTTTGGCAGGCGGGCGGAGGCAACTCGCTTCATTTCTAATCTATACACTGAAGATTAGAAATCGCCGCAAGTCTCCGCAAATCAGCAACTTGCATTTTTCTAATCTGTACAAATCCTGGGCCTTTTTTCCGGCCGTTTCCGCCTTACTGCCTTCCTCGTTCCCCACTCGTCCACATCTCCCAAATTCCTTCTTTCTTCATCGTCTCTTCGAGACCCGATTCCTTCATCAGCTCCTGAATCTCCGGTCGCGACTGCCGGACGCCGATCCGCTCTTCCCGGTCTGCCAGCGCGTACGCCGTCACCGCCGCTATCGCCACATGCGTCTTCAGCTCCGGTATGTCGACTTTGTCGAAAGTATCCGATGCCGCATGGTAATTCGGCATGTAGTTCGCGGGCTCCTGATTCGCCACCAAAGTCGGGACGCCCTCGAGCAGAAAATCGAAATTGTCGGTGCCCGCGCCCGCATCGAGGGTGTAATCGCGCACTCCGAGCGAAGCAATCGGCTCGAGCGCCTCGCGGACAGCCGGAAGAATGTCCTTCCGCCCGCCCAGCGAATATCCCGTCACGCGCCCGTTCCCGTTGTCGAAGATGATCGCTGCCACCATTTGATCCAGTTCGTCCCGGTGCGCCTTGGCATAGGCCCACGACCCCAGCATCCCCTGTTCCTCGCCGGTGAACAGCGCGAATCGGATCGACCGCCGCGGCGTGCTCCCGGACGCGCGGATCGCTCGCGCCGCATCGATCACCATCGCCGCGTTGCAGCCGTCGTCGAGCGCCCCCGTCCCCAGCTCCCACGAATCCAGGTGCGCGCCCAGCAGGACAAACTCATCCGGTTTCTCGCGCCCGCGAATTTCCGCGATCACATTCTCCGATTCCACGGGGCCGCTGATGTGGTTCGGCATCTCGAGATGAACCTGCACTTGCTGCCGGTTGCTCAGAAAACGCGCCACGCGCAGCGCGTCCTCTCGCGCCACCACGGCCTGCGGCAATTCTTCGAGCTTCCCGTCGCCCGAATTCGTGTGGCGATAGAGAAGCAGGTTCGTTCGCGTCGACATCCAGAAAATCGCCGCCGCGCCCGCCTTTACCGCGCGGTCGATGATCGCCGGCTGGTCGTCGTACTCGTTGTCAAGGTCGTCCCAGGTGACCAGCAGCTTCGAATGCACCAGCACGATCGCGCCCTTCGCTGCCGCGCCGGCTCGCGCGAATCCCGCCTCGTCTCCGTCGCCCACGTCCACCACCGCACCCGTGATGCCTCCCTCCGGCGTCGCGGGCGACCATCCCGTCGAAACCAGCCGCAGCCGGAACTCTGCAGGCGACAACACCTCGGCGCGTGTCGCTCCCTCGCTCCATCCCACCGGCACCGTGAACTTTTCCGTGTGCACTTCGTCCACCCCGGCTTGCCGGAACGCTTCGACCGCCCAGCTTACGGCGCGATCCGCTGCGGCGGAACCGGTCACCCGGCCGCCGATCGTGTCCGTCAGGTAGCGCAGGTTTTCTTCCAGCGGCGAAACGCCTCGCGCGCTCTCGATGATCACCGGCGCCACTTCCGCGCACGATTTTTCCGGAGAGCACACGCCGGGTCCGGATGGCGGCGCTTGCCTCGAAAGCGGCGTCGTCTGCTTCGGAATGATTTGGCCCGCGCACCGCGGCACGATCATCACGAGAGCAAGCCCCCCAAAAGCCAGCACGCACCCTGTGGAACGGATCACCGCGCCCTCCCGGACTTCGTGCCTCGCATTATAGCCTCCCGGTGGGACCGGAAGCCGGTGATCGGGCGGCGCGTCCCAATGTACGAAGCTTTTCGGTCTCGGTCACGCCGTCCCAAGAGCGGACACACCAAGCCTTCTCGATTCCAAGGCGAACAGCGTACGTTGCTGAAAAATCTGACAGTTACAACTTGTCGCATTCGGCAACCAAAATGCGAGCCAATTGCGCGGTAAGCGGCTGCACCGGCCTGCCTGCTGCAACGGCGCAGCTGCCCTGGATTCCAAGGCGAGCAGCGAAAAAATTCCGGAATACGAGGCGTATCCATGCAAGGTTTAGCGAAGGACTTGCGATACGGGCTGCGAATGCTGGCGAAGGCGCCCGGATTTACGCTGGTGGCGGTCCTCACGCTGGCGATGGGGATCGGTGCGAATGCCGCAATCTTCCAGCTGATTGACGCCGTGCGCCTGCGCACGTTGCCCGTGAAAGATCCCAAGCAACTCGCGATCGTTCACATCGACAAGAAGCACTGGGGTTCGGGAAATTTCAACGGACCCTACGCGGAATTCACTTTCCCGCTGTGGCAGCAGGTGCAGCAGAGGCAGCAGGCCTTTTCAACGATTGCCGCGTGGGGAGGCGGCGCCGGGCAAAAGCTGAACCTCGCGAAGGGCGGCGAAGTGGACATGGCGCCGGTGATTTGGGTCAGTGGCGAGTTCTTCGAGACGCTCGGCGTTCCTCCGGCCCTGGGACGGCTGATTTCGGATGCGGATGACCAGAAGGGATGTGCGGGCGGAATAGACATCAGCTATTCGTTCTGGCAGCGGCGATATGGCGGGGAAGCGTCGGTGATTGGAAAGCAGCTTACCCTGGACGGCCACCCGCTTCCGATCTTGGGAGTCACGCCACCGAGCTTTTACGGCGTGTCGGTGGGAGACCGGTTCGACATCGCGATTCCGGTCTGCGCCGAGCCGATCATCAACGGGCAATTCAGCCGGATCACGGGAGAACGGAATCGCGAGAGCTGGTGGCTTTCTGTGTTTGGCCGGCTGAAGCCGGGCTGGACGTTGAAGCAAGCGTCGGCGCAGCTTGAAGCCATCGCTTCGCCGTCGTTGCACGAAACCGTACCGCCGCAATACGACGCCGAGGGAGTGAAGCACTACCTCGATTACGCGTTCGAAGCGTGGCCGGCCGAAAATGGGTTTTCCCAGATGCGGCGCGATACGTCCGACCCGCTGTGGCTGCTGCTGGGACTGTCGGGGCTGGTGCTGCTGATAGCGTGCGCGAACCTGGCGAACCTGATGCTGGCGAGAGCGAGTTCGCGGGAGCGCGAAATTGCTGTCCGGCTGGCGATGGGCGCATCGCGCGGAAGATTGATACGGCAACTGCTTTCCGAGAGCGTGCTGCTTGCGGTTGCAGGAGCCGTGTGCGGAGGATTCCTGGCGGCCCTGCTGAGCCGGTTCTTAATCGCGTTCATCAGCACCCCGGAAAACCCCGTTTTTCTGGATATGCCGATGGATTGGCGTGTGTTGGCGTTCGCGGCGGGCCTCGCCGTGCTGACCACGATCCTGTTTGGCCTTGCGCCGGCGGTGCGAGCCGGGAATGTGCCCATCGGGTCGGTGCTGAAAACGGATGGCCGCGGAATGACGGCGGGGCGGAAACGATTCCGGTTCCAGAGGATGCTGGTGGCTTCCCAAGTAGCCTTGTCGCTGGTGCTGCTGGCGGGAGCGCTGCTATTTGCGCGGAGCCTGCGGAATTTGACGTCGCGCGATCCGGGCTTCCAGCAGGATGGGATTTTGGTGGCGGATATTGATTTCACGCGGCTGAATCTTCCCACCGAGCGGCAGGATCCGTTCACGCGGGATTTGCTGGAGCGGATTCGTGCAATACCAGGAGTGGCGGCTGCTGCGGCATCGAATCGCTCTCCTATCAACGGGAACTCAAGCAACGATTGGGTTCTCGACGATAAGGGCGGGCATCCGAATGGCTGGTCGTACGAGGACTACGTCAGCGCTGGATATTTTCAGACCATCGAAAATCCGATGCTGGCGGGTCGGGACTTCAATGCGGACGATACGGCGACTTCGCCGCGCGTGGCGATCGTGAACCAGACGTTTGTGAAGAAGTTCCTCAACGGCGCGAAGGATGCGATTGGCAAGCAGATGCGGGTGTGGGCGCCGCCGGGGCAGCCGCCGCGCTATTACACCGTGGTGGGCGAGGTGAAGGACTCGGTCTACAACGACATGCACGACCCGATGGAGGCGGTGATGTATTTCCCGCGGACCCAGATCGAGGCGCCGTTCACGTATCCGGGCGCGACAATCCTGATCCGGTCGCGCGCGAGCGCCACAGGCGTACTGAATCCGGTGAAAGAGACTATTGCGGGAGACAGCCCGGAAATTGATATTCACTTCAAAGTGCTGCGCACGCAGATTCGCGAATCTCTGACGCAGGACGAATTGATCGCCATGCTATGCGGATTTTTCGGCATCCTCGCGGTGCTGCTGGCGGCGGTAGGGCTATACGGCGTGATTTCATATACCGTCGCGCAGCGGACAAACGAGATCGGCATTCGCATGGCGCTGGGAGCGCAGCGGTCGGCCGTCGTGCGGCTGGTGCTGGGCGAGGTTGCGGTGCTGATCGGAGTCGGCGTCGTGATTGGCGCGGCGCTAACTCTGGCGGGCGGCAAAGCCGCGACTTCGCTGCTTTACGGGCTCGCGGCGCGCGATCCGGTGACGCTGGTGGCTGCAGCGATTCTGCTTGCGGTCGTCGGATTCGCGGCGAGCTTCGTTCCGGCCCAACGGGCGACGCGCGTCGATCCGATGGAGGCCTTAAGGTACAACTGAGACCGGCGCGGCCTGCACTGGTGCGCTCTCTTTAGCGGTCAGCGCAACGATCCCTGGCGAATACACGAAGTCGAAGTATCCGCTCCGATACTACTTCGAATTGCGCCGCGGAACGGATGATGCATGGTTATTTCCGGGGCTGGGGAGCGATTTGCGGAACCAGCCCTATTTTGTGGTTCGTTCGGCTCCAGCAACCCGCGCAGCCACATGACGCGTTTCAATCCCGCCGAGCGTTCAGAGCGAATAAGCGAGATCCCTTGATTACTCTTTGCTCTCTCTGACGGGCGCGGAAAAAGGCGGCGTGTTAGAATGGTTTATGAACAAAGCCTACCGATTTGTCTTTGAATGCCCGAGCGGCCATAGCATGCACTTCGAACGGAAGTGCGCTCGAGAAAGCCTCTCCCAAAGCGAAGCCATGAAAATGTTTGGCGACGTCCAACTTTCCTGTCAAAAAGTGAAGTGCGGCTGGCATGGGAAAGCGTCGAAGGCGAGGCTCTTGCGGATCCTGCCCTTCAATTGGGTTCTTTCACCGATTGGATGAATTCAACAGAAACCTCCGGAACGACGCACGGCTAAGGGGCTGCATGTGGTTCTAGCCGGAGGGAAGTAGCTTTCCATCCAAACAGGCAGATGTTTATCGACGCCCATGAGCTCCGCAACTTGCCGAACGGGAAAATGGGGTATCCGGCTACCACCTGCCTCTTTCGGTCTTCTGCTTCGGGCGGCTTCGCTGCCACTCGTTTATTTCCTCCTGCAGCTCGACCTTGCGGTTTTCGTTCCGCTCGATAGCTAGTTGACGCTGCAGTTCGGCAATTCGCGCTCCCACGAATTCCGGGCGCGCTGACTTTCGCGGTTTTTCTGATCGCACAGTGCTTGGCTCCTCTAAGGGATTGGCGCCGGTTCCACCGGCCCTAGTCAAAAAAAGGACTGCAAGTGTGGACTTGCAGTCCCTTTAACGCTTCTAAAGGCTTTACAAGAGTAACAAACGCACCTTAATCCTCTCATGTTTACGCCTGGCTTTTCCACGCAATTCCACGCTGCAATTCCTACTTGCGAGTTGGAGGGGTTGCGCCTCCCTGACAAGGATTCCGCAGGTAACTTCTTCGCGAGTCGTCGTTTTATTTTATTCGATCCCACTCGGGCGAAAGGTGCTATACTAGTTCTGCGCTTAGTAGTTCGGTTGTGCTGCGCGGTCCCTCTGGTGCAAGACTGATCTGAGAACACCCGCCTGGAGTTTCCTCCGTTCCTCTGAAGCGTAATCTCAAAAGAAGCCTGGTATGTGAAGGCAGCGTCTTTGTGCGTCCTTCCGCCAGAAGAAAGAAAAATGCAAAATTTCTCGGAATTACCCCTCTCCTCCTATATGAAGGAGAGACTTTCGGCAGCGAAGTTCTCGCTGCCCACCCCTGTGCAGGCCGCGGCTATCCCGCAGGCGCTCGCAGGGAAGGACGTGCTTGCCACCGCGCAAACCGGCACGGGCAAGACGCTCGCGTTCCTGATTCCCGTGATGGAGGAACTTCTCCGTGACAAGCCGGCGGGAATCGCTGCGCTCGTGCTCGTTCCTACGCGCGAGCTCGCCATACAGGTCGCCGATCAGTACAACGCCCTGCGCGGCAGGCAGCTTCCGGCCGCGGCGATCGTCGTCGGCGGCTTAGCTGAAGGCCAGCAACTCACCTCTATCCGCAGCGGAGCAAGGCTAGTTGTGGCTACACCCGGGCGCCTGGAAGATTTTCTCGACCGGCGGCTCGTTACCTTTACAACTTTGCGGACGCTCGTTCTCGATGAAGCCGACCGGATGCTCGATATGGGTTTTCTTCCCTCCCTTCGCCGCATCGTCGCGAAACTTCCGAAACAGCGACAGACGATGTGCTTCTCCGCGACTTTGGAAGGTTCGGTCGCCCACCTTGTGAACGACTACACGCAGAACCCGGTGCGCGTCGAAGTGGGCTCGACTCTCAAGCCTTCGGAGAATGTGAAGCTTCAGGCCGTTGAGGTTTCGCGGCTGGAAAAGCAAAACATGTTGCAGCACCTCCTCCGCAAGGAATCTGGACGTTGCCTAGTCTTCGCGCGCACCAAGCGCGGCGCCGATCGCATCGCCAAGAGCTTGAACCGGAGCGGCATCAATGCCGCGATGATCCACGGGGACCGCTCTCAATCGCAGCGCATCGCCGCTCTCGCCGGCTTTCAGCAAGGCCGCTTCCGCGTGCTGGTTGCTACAGACCTGGCTGCGCGCGGCATTCACGTGGAGGACATCGCGCATGTCATCAACTACGATCTTCCCGAGATCGCCGAAAATTACATCCATCGTGTGGGCCGCACGGGCCGTGCCGGCAGGCGCGGCTTGGCCTCTACACTAATCACGCCGGACGAGCGCGGAGAACTGATGCAGCTGGAACGCACGCTCGGCATCCGCATCGAAAAGCTGCGTCTCGAAGCGAATTGGCAGCAGGGCAGCTCCGAAAATGCGGAGGAGTTTGCGGGACTTCCCGTCGTCGGCCCGGCGACGCGAAGATCCGTTCAGCTTCCTGGCGAATTCCTGCAGACCCAAATGGCGATTTGACCGTCTCGTCCAGGCCCGGCCAGGACTTCAGGGAGGTTCTGGCCGAGCCTTCTGCGTATCTACAGGCGCGGATACCCAACAAAAGAGGTTTCGCTAAGCCTGCTAATCGCGAGAGGTTTGGTGGACGTGGCCGGGATCGAACCGGCGACCCCCTGCTTGCAAAGCAGGTGCTCTCCCAGCTGAGCTACACGCCCAAATTGATATAACCCTCTGCTCATTGTAGCACTTAGGCCGCTTCCTCGTTGCGGACGTTACCGACATTTTGTAGCCCACGTAGCCCAAATAAGGACGCCGGCAGGTCAAAGCCCAGGCCGACTTTCCTGGCCTGTTCTTGACGGTATTCGACGTCTTCCACAAGCTGCTTGCCGTAACGATCTCCCATGCTTGGATTCGAGTGCCCCATCCAATAGTCGATCAGGATTTGCCGCGCCTCACTCCGTTGCAGCACAGCCTCTCGGAATCGCCGGAACACGTTGAAGCGTGTTCCCGCTTCATCGCGTCCCATTTTTTTGAGGATAGGACTGAGGCTGTCCCTGTCGATGTTGCCGGGATCAAGCATCGTTCCGTTGGCGGTCTGGAATAGAAACCCACTCGTCCGCTTTCCGATGAAGTTACGCAGGATTTGGGCAGCGTCAGGATGAACGTCTATGTCACGCAATCCGGCCTCAGTCTTGAGACCAAGTCTGAGAGCGTTTACGTCCTTTTCCCGTTGCTGGCGAACGTAAATTATCGAGCAGTCCGGTTCGATGTGCTTTTCTATTTCGATTGCTACCGCTTCAGAAATCCGCATTCCCGTGACAAGACTGAGGAAGTAAATCATCAAGTACTGTCCTTCGGCCTTGCCGAGCAGCGTAGTCATTTCCTTTGGAGTCATGGTAGGACGGCGCTGGTTCTTCGGGTTCACGCGGGGTAGACCGATTGCCGCAAGGTTCCACTCCCGCCGATGGACAGGCCGGAATTTCTCATCCATTTGAGAAGAGATGACCTGGCGCATGATACGGAAGTAGTAGCTTATGGTCGAATCGGAGAATCGCCGCCTGCCGTCTTTCACTGCGGACTTCATGGCAGTGATCAACGCTTTAGCTTCCGGATTGTCGATGGAAGCCAGCGGCATGTCTCCGATCTGTTCGTTCAGATACGCAATCGCTGTCGAGTAGGAACCAATCGTGTTGGCGACGATCTGAGTGCGCTTCTTGGAATGCACGACGTCACCCGACGTTATCGCCTCCAACCACCATGCCGCTTGCGTGCGGAAATTGACGACCGGCGAGAGCCGCTCCCGGACTTTGTTTAAGTCCAGCACTCCCGCCTTCTTCATCTCCTCTTGCAGTCTAAGCATGGCGTCCAGCTCGTTGCGACAGTATCCGAGAGCTACCCGGACCTCCTTCTGTCTGTGTTCCCCTGGAACGTCGATTCGATATCTACCGTACCCACGTTCTTTAGGGTTCCACGGATCGCCCTTCTTCCTTCCCTTCTGATAGACATACCCGCACTGGCGAGGCGCAGGCTTGCCCGTTTCCAGATCTTGCACAATTCGACGTGACATGGATTTGCTCCTTGTGCGTCGAATCGGCGTCTCTGTGCATGTACCGAGCATAACCCAGTGGCCGCCTCTTGGAATCTCCAAAACAAATGACAAACGTGAAATGGTTCAATGGTCCGGCGCAGCTCTAATGCGTTCGCCATTCGACCCCCCTTCATTTGGCGTCTTTGTCGCTGCGGTCTCGAGCGCTGCTTGGGCCTTCGTGACGGTGCGGCGAGCGTAGTATTCGGGGTCCGTTTTATCTTGTGCGCGGTAGTCAGCGATGCGCCGGATGACGACTTCGGGATCGTCGCCACGGGCCAGGGCGCGCTTCGCGTACGCCCAATCGTGTTCGGACTGGCTCTTGTGGTCGGCTGGCAGCGTCCGCTGCCCTTGTTGGTAGTGCCCAAAGTGTCGAGGCGCTTCGGGCGAGTCTTCGTCAATGGTGAAATCGCGGAGACTGTAGATCGCATCGCTTTCCTGACGGGCTTGGACAATGAACTCCTCGGGAAGTTTATGGTTGGCGAATCCCGGGAGGCGCAGCACCCGCGTCGAATCGGTTGCCGCCAGATCGCCGCCGAATTTATTTGCGAGGTTGTGAAGCAGAGATTCAGCCTCGTCCTGACTGAATCCGCTTACTTTCCACACGACCTGGTGCTTGCCGGGAGACGTATCGAGGACGAAGTTCGGTGCTGGAACCTCGGCTGAATTTCGAATCGCTTCGAGGGCTTGGTCGCCCTTTCTGTCGAGGTCGAGATACACGTGCCGGATATCCTGAATATTTTGTTTGGTCCGACTGAACGCGCCGTGCCTAATGGGGTTCATCCCGATGAACACGTCATAGCCGCTGGCATTCTGGCTCCTGAGCCAGCTTTGAAAGGGCGGACGTGCGATCGTCTCCGCCTTCGAGATGGTTTGAACGGTGTGGCCCGTGGAGCGATTGCGCACGAGGATCGCGGCGTTTTCTTCAGGCCCGAACAGCTCTCGAACATATTCCGAGGCTGTGAGGGAGCGGGGCGCGAATTTGCCATCGCCGCTCATGGGTGATCCTGCTTGGCCAGGAACACGGCGCCGTAGTCGAACAGGTCCGCATCCGGGTCGTAGCTGTTGACGAGAAGAACTTCGGAAATGTATCGGCGGCCAGGCCGGCGCTCGACGTGGATCACGACGTTGAGCGAATCGGCGATGTTTGTCTTGATGGCTTTGAATGGCAACTCCACGCCGCTCTGCAACACGCAGCTGGTGAAGCGCGCGAGACCCTGCTGCGCGGAACTTGCATGGATGGTGGATAGCGTCCCCGAATGGCCCGTGTTGAGGAGTTGCAGGAGATCGAACGCCTCGCTTCCGCGAACCTCACCCAAAACGATGCGGTCGGGTCGGTGGCGTAAGGCTGCTTTGAGAAGATCCCGGATGGCCACGGCCGGAAGGCCGTTCTGTTCCCGGCGTGCTTCAAACCGAACGAGATTTTCCTGCGGCAATTGAATCTCGGCCGTGTCTTCGATGACGAGCACTCGTTCATCCTGCGGGATGAACTTCCCGAGAATCGAAAGGAGCGTGGATTTTCCCGTGCCAGTCCCGCCGCAAATCAGGATGTTCTTGCGCGCGAGAACGTAGTCTTCGAGAAGATTCGCGAGGGGCCGGTTGAGGGTTCCTTCGCGAATCAGATCCTCCATCTCGAAGTGCCGGGTGTTGAACTTGCGTATCGTGAGCGTCACGCCGGCGAGACTGCACGGCGGGATGACCGCGGCCACGCGGCTGCCATCGGGCAGCCGAGAATCGAGAATGGGCTTCGATTCCGAGATATCGTCGCCCAGTCGGCGGGCAATATTCTTGACCGCGACCATCAGAGACCGTTCCCCGAGAGACACCCCTGGCACCGGTTGCAAAAAGCCCTGTTTTTCGATGAAGACCCGGTCAGGTCCGTTCACCATCACTTCGCTGATGGAGTCATCCAGAATCAGGTGCTCGATGGGCTTCAGGAACGGCAGGATCATTTCGAATCCGTTCATTAGAGTTTTCCTTTGGCGAGTTGGACAAAGTAGGAATCGTTCGGGTCGTTGTAGTACGGCTTGAGGTAACAAAACATCGGTGGCGCCGGGTTGATTCCGTCGTAGGCGGTAATTACAGACTGAGCGTTTCGCAGCTCCATGAACGTCTTGATGTCGAATCGGTAGTCACTCTGGGTGTTGTAGCTCTTCGAGGCAATGATGTTGGCTTTGTGGGAGAGGGCTTTGCCGGTGAGCCAACTGACCTTGGTGTCGTGCCCGCTTTCGGACAGGCTGTAGCTGACTTTGAGCTGATCTTCGCGTCCGCAGAGATCGCTTGCTGTCCTTGCTGAAAAATCGTCGGACAACGAGAGAAAAATCTTGGTGCGGAAGGTTTGAAGGAGGGTGCGCCAGCTTTCAGCCGGGAGCGCGGATCGCAGCGAGCTGATGCTTTGTGTGGCGATGATGGGAATGCATTTCGGCTGCCGCGAGAGGCTGAAGAATTTCTCGTCGCCGGTCGGGTCGCTTTCGCCGACGGTCGCGAAGTGCTGGTATTCGTCGCAAAGGAAGAGAACCTGCCGGAAGTGTCGCTCGGGATGGGCTTCGATATTCGGAACGCGGTTGAGCACGGCACGCTCGAAATCGAGCTTCATCATCACGCCCAGAGCCTTTGCGAGTCCGGCGTTCATGCCGATCGGGAAATTTAGGGCCGCCACGCTGCCACTTTCAATCAGCCAGCTGAACGAGGGCAGGGGCTTGCCGAACTGGTTTCCCGCGTTCTTCTGAGGGTCGTAGCACTCCTTCTTGGGGCAGAAGACTCGCTTGACCTTGGAGTTGTCGTCGAAG
>DATJWH010000025.1:0-42951 GCA_035501415.1 Candidatus Limnocylindrales bacterium
GTTTACACCCGGAAGGTCCAGTGTTCAAATCACTGACCGCCCACCATCCAGCGTTACTCGCGGGGACGTAGTTCAGTTGGTTAGAACGCTGCCCTGTCACGGCAGAGGTCGCGAGTTCGAGTCTCGTCGTCCCCGCCATTCCTTCGCTCGCCTTGTCGCAACGTCCGCAAAGACCCATTTCCCACTGACCCGTTCGTTGACTTCACCTTCTGCTCACCCCTACCATTCCAGCCTGAGCGCCATGATCGGGCAGACATCTCTGAAGAACTCGGTGGTGGCTTGGAGCACACTCATGAGATTCACATTTAGATTCTTGCCCCAAAAGAACGCCCCAACTAGGATGGCGTACCATCATTGGAAGGCGACGCAAAGACCGTTGGAGGCTGTTGAGGAATGTACCTTCTGATTTTGTGCTGAGTTCAGTTTGCCTGCGTGGAGAGACTAATATGCAACCGCGACCCGGAGTGCTTTCCGCGATAACGGTTTTGATCTCTATTGTGCTAGGTGCTTGCGGGACGCGCACGGCGTCAGAAGAGGACGACAAGAGGGCGGCCATATATGTAGTTCTGGCGCACGAGCAAGCGTGCCAAACGTACGATTTCGATAAGTTGGATTCTCTGCACACGCCGGATTCGCGTGGGATCGAGGAATCCTATCCGCACCCATTCGAACCCGGCGAACGCCAAGGCTATCAAGCCTACGAGGACGCTGCGGTCCGCATCGACTATCATCCTCAGGACGCAGTGGCCGAGGTGCGGGGCGATGTCGCATGGGTCACCGTGACGTCGCACAGCGTCTGGACGGCCGATACTCCGGTGGGCCGGGCCATGCTGGGAGGGAGAGAGTGGCGCGGGAGGCTTGCTGAGCTGGAGCGGAAGGTAGGACTGCCACAGTAGTTTATTTGGAGGAGCTTATGAAACTGATGTGGATGCTTGTCGTCATATTGGCGGCGGCCCTCGGCATGGCCGGAGGATACAGGTTGGGGCTTGCGCGGGAGCATCGGCGACTTGAGAAGAATAAGGAGTTGGTGCGGCTGGTGTATCAGTTGTTCAGTGGAGAAAACAAAGAAGACAGGGCTAAGCTGGCGCACCAAATTTACGCGCACAAGGTTATCGTGCATGACTGGCTGGGCAACCGAACGACGGGATCCGATGGAATGGCGGATGACGCAAATGTAACGCATACGGACTTCTCCGGATGGAGTGAGCATCCAGAAATCGTTGTTGCCGAGGGGGATTATGTGGCGGTGCGCTCTTGGGCTGGCGGAAAACAAGCGAGAGACCTCGACGCGGTGCCGCACATCTCGCCAACCATTCCGAACAGAGGACGAACGCTGACTATGCAGGAGGACATTGTGTTTCGCATTGAAGACGGGAAACTCGCGGAAGAGTGGGTGCTCAATGACGGGTGGGACGTAAGTTTGCAGCTTGGGTTGTTCGACCCAGACCACTGGCACGAATCGGTGTGTGGGGCCGAAACGAAGCGGTAAACATCTGCTGCGCCGGAATGGAGCGGCCCGCGTCCGAGCGCTTAGTGCTTACAAAGACCTCCTCGCCCCCAGGAAAGACACCGGCCCCAACATTCCAATCCTGAAGCAAGCCAAAGCCGAGTACGCGAAATTGCAATGAAGGCTCCATTCCAAAGCTAAAGAAGCATTCTGATCGGAAAATTCTTACCCACAAACTTCCCACAGAGAACGGTTCCTACAGTCCTTTGCAGCGACTTGGCGGCCCCCGTTGAGAACGTAAGTCGCTGATAATCCGTGCATGCCTACTGTCACGGCAGAGGTCGCGAGTTCGAGTCTCGTCGTCCCCGCCATTCTTTCCAAAAGAGTTAGACGCATTTCACGAAAACCATCGAGGACGCGAAAAGGGCACGTTTCGCGCCCCTTCGTGCCCTAAGTCGTCAGTCTATGTTGACGCATTCGGCCAAGCGACGAAAAGCTCGTTCTAACCAAGCCTCCGCCGCCGGCCGTAGCTGTATCTCGTGCGGGACGATCATCGAAATTTCAACTTCTTATTTCGCCTTCGCTAGCCCCGCAATAACTGCGGCAACTTTTTCGAGGATCTGATTCCAGCCCTCGAGTTGCCCGCTGTTCTTTGCGTCTTCCATGGTTTCATTGCCAATCATGGTGAGTTTCGTCTGGCCGTTCCCAAAATCCTCAAAAATCACCACGTCGTGCGCACCGTCTATGGCCTCATGTTCTATCCCATACTGCGCAGGCTCAACCTTGTTTCCCTTCGAGTCGGCAAAATACAGCGAGTAAACGATCTTCTCCTGCGGAACAATCTCGTGGTATTCGCCGCCATTCCAGAACTCCTGCCCATCCGGCGATTTCATGCAGCAGAGAAATTTTCCTCCCACGCGGAAATCCATCTTGCAAAAAGGCGCAGTAAAGCCCTTCGGCCCCCACCACTGCATCACATATTGCGGGTCTGTCCACGCCTTCCAAACCAATGCGCGTGGAGCGTCAAAAACTCTGGTGACCACCATCCGCTCTTTCTCGCTAACCGTGTTTTTTGTCATTTCTCACCTCCGCTTTCTTCATTTGATTTACAACCACACCCAGCTTGTCGAAACTCTCTTCCCAGAATCGCCGATAGTTAGTTGCCCAGTCGCTGACTGTCTTGATCGCCTCTGGCCTGAGCGTGCACACGCTCTCTCTTCCGCGCTTCGTCTTGATCACAATTCGCGCCCGCACCAGGTAAGCGATATGTTTTGAAATCATCTGCTGCGAGAGGGCAAACCGTTCCGTCAATCCATGCACAGAGGCAGGCCCATGGGAGAGTCGTTCGATCATCGCCCGGCGGGTCGAATCAGACAGAGCCGCAAATGTTGTATCTAGCTTATCCACAACCATATGGTAGTGGATTATCCGCCGATGTCAAGTAGGGATTTCGGAGTTCCCCGCTTCTGTTTCCGGATCTCTGGACCCTGACACCTGCGCTAATTTAACCGTCACGGCAGAGGTCGCGAGTTAGAGTCTCGTCTTCCCCGCCATTCATTCCAAAAGGTTTGGTCCGATTTCTCGCAAACCATCGAGGACCCACCGGCGCCCGCCTTCTGTCTTCTGTTCCTCCTGAACTGTCAACCGCATGGTATCGGTATGTCTTGGCAGTCGGGTCGTAGTAGACGAAGGAAGCATCCGAGTATCTCCTTCCCGGTCTATAGAGTACCGTCTGGCAGATCACGGCGAAGCCGTCTGCCGTCCATCTGCAATCGTCAGTGCCACTGAATTTCATCGCTGGCGAGTTCGGCCCCATAAACCCTGCTTTCAACTCATCTTCGATCGTAAACTTGCCGACCATTACTGCTAGCTTCTTTACTTCCGGGCTAGGCGTTGTCTGAGACTGAGCGCGAGCCACGATTACGCTTGAAGCGCATGCCAGCACAAATGAGAACAACTTTTGGGGGCGACTCATTTGGATCCTCTTTCAATGCGCAGGTTTGGATGCTACGGCCTTGCTGGCCGCTATACGAGTGCATCTTCCGGTCAGCCCCAGTTTCATGGGCTTATCGCCCTCGCCCCACTCCTCCGTATATTCATAAGAATCGTGCGAAACGATCTTCATGATGTACCGCGTGTGAAACACTTTTTCACCAAGGCTGCCCCCGCCAACCCAAGTCCATGTATCGCCACTCACGGTGCCCGTCTGGTTGTTGGTTTCTCCGGTACTCCGGATTCCGTGATATTCGTACTTCTTGGAAATCGGATCGTAGTAGGCGACATCAGTTTCGATCTCTTTCGTGCCGCCGACGTCGACGGTTTCGATGCAGAGCACGCCAAATCCGTCTGCGATCCACTTGCATTCGTCGGTGCCGCTAATTTTCAATGCAGGTGAGTTTGGGCCGAATGCCCCAGCTTTCACTTCGCCTTCATTCGTGAACCGTCCGACCATCACTGCGAGCTTCCTCACTTCGGGGCTCGGTTTCGGCGGCGCTGGCTGGGACTGAGCACGAACCATGATTAGGCTGGAGGCGCACGCCAGCAGAAATGAGAGCAACCGTGTGCGAATCTGCATCGGATTCCCCTTTCAGAGATGCCCCGGATGCTAGCACAAAGCGAACGGAAACCTGGAGATGCGAACAGTGGCGGCAGTCTGAGTCAAAATGCTTACCCACAAATTTACCCACAGCGAACGGTTCCTACAGCCCCTTTCAGCGACTTGGCAGCCCCCGCTGAGAACGTAAGTCGCTGATAACACGTATATCCTAGCCTGTCACGGCAGAGGTCGCGAGTTAGAGTCTCGTCGTCCCCGCCATTCATTTCAAGAGGATTGCGCTGCCTTAGGTGAAGCTAGCGGGCGCGCTTGCTGCTCGCTTGACGGGGCTTCGGCTTGCTCTTGCTCTGGAGATTGAGCGCCACGGCGGCGCGGATGAGATCCTTCAAGGCCGCCTCATTGATTTTGTCGCCTTCGTGGAAGTCGATGGCGCGCCGGACATTCCCTTCGAGGCTTGAGTTGAACAGGCGTGAAGGATCCTCCAACGCCGCTCCCTTGGCGAATGTCGTTTTCACGGCATTCTTGTACGTCTCTCCCGTGCAAACGATGCCGCCATGAGACCAGACGGGTATCCCCCACTTCCACTCCTCGATGATGTCAGGGTCCGCCTTGTGAATAATGTCGCGCACTTTCGCGAGCATCTTCCCGCGCCAGTCTCCCAGTTGCCTGATCCTCTCGTCTATGAATGCAGAGGCAGGTTCCATGGTTTCTCCTTCCTTTCAACTCTCGCATCTATCTTGGGCGCGCCGAGCGCCACGAGCAACTTCCGCGGGCAAGAACTCTCAGCCTATTTTCGCGCACCGGGCGAAGATCATAAGTTCGCACTCGAAACCGTACTCGCCGTCGGTTTCCTCGAAAAAAACCGTCGAACAACGTGGCCTTTCCACATCCAAAGCCCCGAAAGGAGCAATACCGGAAGAAAAACAAACCGAATGCTGAAAGCATAATATGGGGTGTCCTTCGGCGAATCATAAATATAGCCGATGATGGGAATGCCGAAGACGATATGAGTCCAGCGAAAAATCCAGCGTGGGATGCCTCCGTTCATGATGTCACGTCTCCTTTACTCCGAGATTTTCTCTGGGCTAGCCGTGTTCGACGCGTGCCTTTATATCCGAGTACGCCGCATCGATGAGCTTTCGGAGCGCTGCGGCGTCTGTGGCTCTTCCCGGTCTCAGCTTGGCGTGACGCATGAACTTGCCGGTTCCCTGCAACAGTCCCGCCGGATCCGGCAGCGCCGCGCCCTGAAAGAACCCCACGTTTACGTGCGAAGTGAATACGTTGACGTAGCCGAAGGGCACGTCTCCCAAACACGCAACCGGACAGCCGTCGTGCATGAGTTCGCGCACTTCGTCTCCGCATTTTCGCATCACCTCAAACCAACGACGCGCGATGGCTCCCAATTCACCGTCGTGCTCTTTCATCCACGCATCGATGGCGGGATCCCGCTGGACAGCGCCATTGAATCGCAGCAAGTCGGTTCTCATCTTCGTTCGCTCTCTGCCTTCCAGATCCATGGCTTCGCGGCCGCTCCAGCGCTAGGTCGCCTTCGTCGGCCAATTGGGAGGCTTCACGCCGAACTGCTTTCCATACTCGGCGACCAGCCGCTGCCAGCCGGCAAATCTCATCGCATCGGCACCGGCAATACGGCCAATCGGAGCTCCGCTGAGCTGCCGATCCAGAACATCGAAAGAAATGTGCCAGCCCGCGGCACCCCATGCGATGAACCGGCGATCGATGTTGTGCCACAACGTCAAGCGCGTGCCCTCACCAGAAGCTTCGAGCTCCCACCGCGTATCGTCGTACTCGAGCACCTTCGGAGCGTCGGCTCGCGTCACTCTCGTTTCGATCGCCGTCGGCGATCCCGCCCAGGTGAGCTTCACCGTTCCGATCTTGCCCAGGCCTCCATCGACCTCAAACGGCGCCCACTCGCGTAGTTGCGCTGGGTCGGTCAACGCCTGCCAGACTTTCTCCGGCGAATGGCGCAGTTCCCTGACGAGAATGAGCGTCCACTTCTCTCCCTCGTTCTTCCGCACTTGCGCCCCGCTGGCCGGACCCGGCGTGTACTGCGCGAGATCGCTCATCTATTTTCCCCATGAAAGCTGAGTGAGCTGAATCAGGTTGCCGCATGTGTCTTTCAGCATCGTGATCGTCGACCCGGTCACATCGGTGGGCGGCATCGTGAACTCGGCGCCGCGACCCTTGATCTGCTCGTAGTCGCCCTTCACGTCGTGCGTGAAGAACATGATCGCCGGCTGGCTCTGCTGAAACATGGCCTGCTGATACGCCTTGGCCGCGGGGTTGTTGTTCAGCGCCAACTGGAGCTCAACCCCATTTGGCTCCTCGGAAGGCGCCACGGTCAGCCAGCGATAGGGGCCCTGACTGAAATCGGTCTTCTTTACAAAGCCCAGGACGTCCGTATAAAAGCGGAGGGCCTTCTCTTGATCGTCCACATACACGCTGGTCACTTTGATTTTCATTTCTTTTCTCCTTTATCACGCTCGCGGCGCTGGCTGCGGCGGCTTTTGCTTGTTTTCGGATTGGTTTGTGTTGCTGGATGAATGCGGTCGAGGTGCCGTTCCAGAGCATCGATGTGCGTCGACCAGAACCGCCGAAACTGCTCCAGCCACGCATCCACCTCCTGAAACCGGTCCGGCTTCAGCCGGTAGAGACGCCGCTGTGCGTCCACTGTGGATTCGACGAATCCGGCATCCCGCAGGACTCGCAGGTGCTTCGAGACAGCCGGCTGCGTCATGCGAAGTTGACGCTCGATCTCTCCAACCGACTGCTCCGATGAGACCAGCAGGCTCAGTATCGCGCGGCGGTTCGGCTCCGCAATGATTTGGAATGCAGATTCCATGCCCTTCTTATACTCCTTTGGGCATATACGTGTCAAGGCATATTATCGACCCCACCCGACGCGGCCGGCGCAGCCATCGCGCCAATCTCGGTCACCTGAGCCGCGGCGTTCGGCGCGTTCTTTCCGGCGCGCTATGGAAGAATTCGCCCCGAAAACGGTAACATCGCTCCGTGAACGCCCTCGATTGGCTGCTCGATTCCGACCCCGCGATCCGCTGGCAGGCGATGCGCGACCTCACCGACGCTTCCCCTGCCGCGATCGCCGCCGAGCGCGCCCGCGTCCCCCGCGAAGGGCTAGGCGCCGAGATTCTCGCCCGCCAGGCGCCGGATGGCTCGTGGCGCCGCAACGGTGGCCGCGTTTGGTTGCCGACGCTTTTCACATTGCTCCTATTGCGCTCGACTGGCGTCGACCACACCGAGCCAGCCGTCGAGTCAGCGGTTGCGCACCTCGAAGCAAGCCTGCGCTGGAACAATCAGCCGCACTGGGAATTGCGTGTGGCTGAACTCGGCGGCAATCCGTTCTTCGACGGCGAAGTGGAGCCGTGCATCAATGGCGGCGTGCTCGCGCTTGGCGCCTACTTCGGCCGCCCAACAGAAAACCTCGCGCGCCGTCTCGTCGGCGAACAGCTCGATGACGGCGGCTGGAACTGCGAGGCGCCCAAAAGCACGCGCTCCTCGTTTCACACCACAATTTGCGTGCTGGAAGGATTGCTCGAGTACGAACGCGCCGCCGGCCCTGCGGCTGGATACGTGGCGAAGGTCGCCGCTGCCCGACGCCGCGGCCAAGAGTATTTGCTTGAGCGCAGCCTCTTCCGGCGCCGCTCCACCGGCGAGGTCGCGAATCCCGAGTTCCTCGAACTCGCCTTCCCTCCCCGCTACCATTACGATATTCTCCGTGCGCTCGATTACTTCAGGGCTGCCGCTCTCCATGACAAGGTCCTGCCCGACCCGCGCATCGGCGAAGCCGTGCGCTTGATCGAAAGCAGGCGCCAGCCCGACGGCCGCTGGCCGCTCGATCACTCCTACGACGACGCGCTCGCCTTGCAGCTCGGCGAATCACCCGGGGAGCCCAGCCGCTGGAACACTCTCCGCGCTCTTCGCGTCCTCCGTTGGGCCGCGTGAGTTCGCCTCGGCGCGGCCCTGGCCCCTCCCAATTTTCCTCTTGACACGCATCCTCACCCCATATATCCTATGCATCGGAATACGAGGTATACGTGAATTTCAAAGGCACCCTGCCCACCCTGATTCTCGAGGCTCTCCTCCGCGAGCCCACCCACGGCTATCGCATCGCTCAGCGCATCAAGGAGCGTTCGCAAGGCGTCCTCGACTTCAAGGAAGGCACTCTGTACCCCGCTCTTCACAAGCTTGAAAACGAAGGTCTGGTGGAATCCTACGACGGTATCGAAAAGGGCCGGCCGCGCCGCTATTACCGCATCACGAAAACCGGCCGCGCCGTCCTTGCCAAAGACCGCGCCGAATGGCGCCAGCTTTCCCGCGCCGTAACCGTAATTCTAGGGGAGGGACGAACATGACTCCGCTTGAACTCTGGCTCAATCAGGCCACGCGCCGACTCTGCCGCGATTCAGCCGCGAAAGTTCGCTCCGAAATTCTCGCTCACTACGAATCGTCCCGCGAAGACGCCATCGCCAAAGGCGCTTCGCCCGACGACGCCGCTCGCCTCGCTCTCGCCGCTCTCGGGGACTCGCATGCCGCGAACCGCCAATATCGCAAGGTTTTGCTCACTTCAGGCGAGGCTCGCGTGCTTCGCAATGCCGAGTGGGAGGGGCAGGCCATCTGCTCGGCTCCATTTCTGAAGTGGCTGCTCCCGGTGATTCCCATCGCCGCGCTGATCGGAGCCGTCGCCTTTTCGTTTGCCGGTTCGGCCGCGCTCGCCCGCGTCTTCTTGATTGCGGGCCTCGGCACCGCGATTTGGTTCCTGGTGCCCTTCTTCCCGGTCTACACGCCGGCTCGCGCTCGCTTTTTTCGCGGCCTCAAGTGGGTTGCCACCGTCGCAATCTTGATTCTCGCCTTCGGACGCGACGCCCTCACATGGTCCTGGCTGATCGCTTCGAGCCTCTGGCCGCTTTTCTGGATTGAGTGGACGCGCGCTTCGGTGCGCCGCAAGCTGCCCGTTTCCGACTGGCCCAAGCCGCTCTACCTCTAACTCGCAGCGCGTCGCCACGTCCGCGGCTTCGGCTTGATCAGGATCTGCGCTGCCTGCGCCAACAACCACGTGGGTTGCCCTCTCCTTGTGGGGGGCGCTCGCCTTAGCTTCGCACTTCGCTGGAGGCCGTGGACAGCGTCTGCTCCGGCAGTCCAAATTTCTTGCTACGATTCAGGTCGCGGCCTGCCCAGGTCAGGGTCACAATCGCTCCGCAAACGGTAGTCGCGGCGACATAGCGGAACGCGGATACCCCGTACTTGACCATCGTGGGTGCCAGCAGGTACAGCGTCGTGGCGTTTGCCGCGCCATGCAGGAACGCGCACGGGACGAGACCATCGGACGAGTTGAAGACGTACGTCAAAAGGATGGAGAACGCGGCGGCAAACAATAGGAACCATACCCAATATTCGAACGACTGCCCTTGGTGGAGCGACCAGTGCCAGGGCACCCAGACGCAAGCGACTATCGCGGTGGACCAAAGCGCGCTGTGGCGCGACTCAAGCTTTCGAAGCAAGTACGCCCGCCATCCCAGCTCCTCCCACAACGGCGCGACCGGCAGATTCAGAACCAGCAGGCGTAGCCACTTGATCGGATTCCCGACGGCTGCAACGTGCCCGCCCCGAAGGAAATAGAGGGATAGTCCCACGAACTCGATTACGGGGAGGATCGCGCAAACTCCGAGGACCCGAAGGAGGTCGCTTCTTCTCGGCTTCACGCTCGCCCAGAGTCTCCTCAGGCCCGACGGCCCTTCGGTCGTCCAGGTCACGAGACTTGCCGAAACCCCCGGGCCCGCTGAGCCGAGACCCAAGACGATCATTTGCCATGGAATGCTGATCGTCGTTTTGCCAACGGAAACCGAAAGGTCATTCGTGTAGTAGCGCGAGCAGAACCACACCGTCCATGCAATCGTGTACGCGCCGATCACGTACCACGCGAGCGCGGCGCGTTCCTCACTGCGCATGGCTCGCACCTTCCACGATCCGCCTTCGCTACTGCTTCGGCTTGATCAGGATCTTCGCCGCCTGCGCCGCCGGCTTCTGCACGTACACCGGCACATGCAGAGCCGCTGCCGGCACGTGTGCCGTCGCCGTACCTGAACCACCCCCTCCGCTGCCTCCGCCGCCCGCGCTCAGTCCCGCCGGAGGGCTTGGCGCCTGCGGCATCATCACGAAGTCCAGCCTGTTGTCCGGGCCCACGGTTCTGATCGACGCCGGCGTCACCGCCAGAAATCCCTTTGCCTCCACTGACACCGTCACGCCCGACGGCTTCCCCAGCCCCGTGAAATCCAGCCGGTAGGATCCATTCTCGTTCGTGGAGTCGTGGAACGAACCGCTATTCGCCGTCCCCGAAATTTCCACCGTCACAATCGCGTTCGCCAGCGGCGCTTCAGCCGTCCCGTTGATCACCATGCCTTCGAACGTTGTCGTCGCCGGAGGCCTCGTCAAATACCATACCAGCCACCCGCCAATCACAGCCGCGGCAATCCCGCCCAGCCAACCCAAGAATTTGCCCATGGCGACTCCTCGTTCCTCGGATTTGCCTGCCGAAAAGAAAACTTCCCGGCCCGCCACTTGCTTCCGATGACGCGCTGCAGCCTTAACGATCCAGCCGAACCCGCTCCAGCATCTTCTGAAAACGTGGGTCCCCGCGCAGAAAATCGAACGCCGGCTCCACTCGCATTGTGGTCACCATGTTCGAATGCTGTGCGCACGCCTTGTCGAGCCATGCGAGCGACTCGTCTCTGTCTCCCATTCCAAGGTGCGCCAGCAATCGCATGTCCGGATCCAACTGCCGCTGCCGGCTCAGCCGTTCGAGTTGCGCCAGCGCATAGCGTGCCTTCTTCCGCTGGCCCGATCGGCCGTAGATTAATGCCGCCTGCCCCCAATACCAGCTCGCCTCTCCAAACGCCCTCCGCCTCGCCTCCAGCAGGTCCAGCGCATCCTGGTAGCGCCCCTTCTGCACGTAGGCGTACACCACCATTCCCGCTCGCGGCAATCCCGGATCCATCTCCAGCACGGCCCGGAACTGTTCGATCGACCGGTCATACTGCCGCGAATAGTAGAGCAGCGCTCCCTTGTCTGCCGCCACTATCAGGGACAGCGGATCCAGTTGCCGCGCCCGCTCGCTTTCCGCCAGCGCCTCCTGAAAACGCCCCCTCAATCCCAGGTGCTCGGCATACCAGTGGTGCGCCGTCGCGTAGTTCGGGTTCAGCTCGATCGCGCGTTTGTACTCTTTCTCCGCGGTCTGCCAGTCCCAATCGTAGTTCTGCACAATCAGCGCCAGCGCCGCGTGCGCCTCGGGCAATTTTTCATCGATTTGCAGAGCTCGCAGAGCCGCGGCCCGCGCCTTCGATATCAGGTCCCCTTGCGGGATGTCGCTGTAGCCGCCGATCAAGGCGTACGAGTTTGCCAGCGCCGCATATGCCGGCGCGGAGTTCGGGTCCTTCCCGATTGCCTGCTGGAAATAGTCGGCTCCCTGCAGCAGGTCCGTCGCCGCACTGCGCCGGCTCCAGAAGTACATTCCCTTCAGATACAGGTCGTACGCCTCAAATTGTTCTGGCGTCATCGACGTCTTCACCGGCGCCGCGGCCTGTTTCGACCCGCCGAGCGCGACGTGAATTTCATCCGCAGTCTCGGCCGCGATTTCCGCCTGCAGCGACAGTAGGCTTGTTGCGTCGCGATCGTACTCGCGGCCCCAAAGGTGCGTCTGGCCTTTCACCTCGATCAACTCCGCGTTCACGCGCACCCTGTCAGCTTCGCGCCGGAAACTTCCCTCCAGGACATACTGCACTCCCAGCTCGCGCCCAATCTGGTCCAGCCGTTCCCGACTCTGCTTGTAGTGCATCACGGACGTTCTCGCGATTAGTCCCAGTTTCTCCGGGTCCACGCGTCCGAGTTGCGTGATCATTTCCTCCGTCAGTCCGTCGCTGAAATACTCCTGGTTCGGATCGCCTGTCAGGTTTTCAAACGGCAGCACCGCCAGCATCACGTGTCCGCTCGGGCGCGAAGTGCGGAAATGCGAACCCCGCCATTTCGCGTAGCCCGCGACCGCCAGGACTGCAAGGATCATCAGCGCCGCAAACTGCGGCCATCTCCACGCGCTTATCCGCCATGAAAAACGGCTCGCCTCGCCCGCCTGCTCTTCAATCGCCTCCCGATCAGCTCCATCTTTCGGAGGAACCGCCGAATCCGGTGCCGTCGCCGCTTCTGCCGCTGACACGGGAACGATGATCCGGTATCCCAATCGCGGCAACGTCTCGATGATTCTCGGCTCGTTCGCCGAATCGCTCAGTACGCGGCGCAGATCTTTGATCGAATTGTTCAGCCCATGCTCAAAATCCACAAATGCCTGCTCCGGCCACAGCACCTTGGCCAGCTCTTCACGCGTCACCATGTCCCCCGCCCGCTCGACCAGTACTTGTAGGACTCGGTACGACTGCGGGCGCAGCTTTAGCTTCACCCCGTGCTTGTAGAGTTCGCGGGTGCGGGAACGCAGCTCGTACGGGCCAAAACGATAGGTAGGCGGCTCGCCGGACATTGGAATTCTCGGGGGACTTGCCTCGGAGTCTGCCCGGCGCCCCTCCCTTTTTCAAGCTAATTTTTCTGGAATCTGCCGGTTAGACGTATACCCAGATATTTCCCTCTTCTTACCCTCTGCGTATTGACCTCCTGCGCGGACTCTGCCACTACATCTCTCGCCAACGCGAACTTGACTCTCCCCCGCCGTTCCCCGCGGGCCCGGGATGGAGAGGAACCCGAACCCGGGAGAAAACCCATGCCCATTGCTTTCCCCGTCCGTCGCCTTGCCTTGATCGCTGCGATTCGCTCGCAAGCATCGTGGTTAGCCGCCACGGTCAGTCTGCTGCTCTTAATCCTGGCCTTACCGTCGCGAAGCTCAGCGCGAATCATCTACGTTACGACCCTCGCCGACAAGGTAAGCGACAGGGACGGGTGTTCTCTGAAGGAGGCCATCTACTCGGCGAATCTCGGCTCTAACCAGGCAATTACCGGCTTCGATTTGACAACTGGAAGTCCTCGAACCATCGTCACGACCTGCGCGCCAGGCACCGGCAACGACACGATCGTTCTGCCTCCGGGGCAACTCCTCGCGTTGACCAAGATCACGGATGACATTGGCAATCCTGTAGGTGCCACCGCAACTCCCATGATCACTTCGAACATCACGATCCTGGGATACGGGGCGGTTCTTCAGTGGGCCGGCGGCCAACCTGCCCGAGCCTTCAGCATAGCCAGCACCGGTTCCCTGACAATCTACGACACCCGCATCACCGGCTTTTCCGTCAAGGGCGGAAACGGCGTTTTCGGCGGCGGCGGGGGAATGGGTGCGGGAGGAGCAATTTACGTTCAAGGTGGCCACCTCATCGTTGAAAATTGCACCTTCGACGCAAACGGTGCGGTAGGTGGGAGTGGAGGCGGAAAAGGCTACGGCGATACCGGAGGAGGCGGCGGTGGCGGTGGCCTTGGAGGCAATGGCGGCTATCCCTCCAACGAGGACTTTGCCGGGTTTAGGACCGGTGGCGGCGGTGGCGGCGGGGCACGTGGCAACGGCTACGGAGACTTAGGAAACGTCGGCGGCAACGGCAGCGGCGGAGGCGGCGGTGGCACTCTTCTCGAAGGCAGTACCGCCGATGCCTCCGAGCCCGAAACCGATCACACGGGCGGCCTTGCCTGCGGTGGAAATTCAGGGGCGGGGCAAACTACGTTTGTGTCGACTGGAGCTCCCGGCAGTGATGCTCCCTGTGCGGGCGGCGGTGGTGGTGGCGGTGGTCGAGGAGCCGCACAGTGCTGCAGCAATGACGGCGGTAAAGGCAATTATGGCGGCGGAGGCGGTGGGGGCGCTTCCGGAGGCGGAAATGGCGCTGACGGCGGATTCGGCGGCGGTGGTGGCGCTGGGTGGGCAGGACTCCTTGGTGGAACTCGCGGGGGTACAAGTCTCTTTGGCGGCGGCGGCGGAACTGGCCCCGATGGACTCCTAGGGTCGATCGTTGCAGGTGGCCACCCGGGCAATGGCGGCATGTTTGGTGGCAGGGCTGACTCGCGCTATGGCGGTGGCGGCGCCGGCCTTGGCGGAGCAATCTTCAACGACAGCGGCGGCGTCCTCGTCGAGAACAGCACCTTCACAAACAACTTTGTATCGCACGGCTTCTCCGGCGGCGGTTCAGCCGACCCTGGCGCCGACGCAGGCGGCGCGATCTTCACCGTCGACGGCCACTTGCGAGTCCACAATTCCACGATCGCGGGGAATCAGAGCACCGGTTCCGGTGGCGGCGTCGTTATCGTTCAAACCGCTCAGGACAAGGACACTCTTCTCGGCATCGAGAACACCATCATCTACAACAACGGCTCGATGGACGCACAGGGGAACCTCACCGACGCTGCCGCCGAGTGCTCGATCGCCAGCGGATTCGCCGTCGCCGTGGATGGCGCCGGCAACCTGATCCAGAACAACGACAATTGCCAGGGCGTCGTGTCCACCGACGATCCGCAGTTAGGGCCTCTCCAAAATAATCGCGGTTTCACGCCCACCATGGCCATTGTGGAGAATACTCCTGCCTGGAACACGGCCGATCCCGGATCTTCTCTGCGCGCAGACCAGCGTGGCCAACGGCGCCCCGCGAACGGCGGATTCGATATCGGCGCGTTTGAGCTGTGTGTGAACACGAGTGACAAATTTAATCCGTGTGTTGGATTTGAGGGTGTGCCAAATCCGGTGGCGTTGACGATTCTCGTCCAGCCCCCGACGTTCGGAACAACCTCGCCGGCGCCAGGGAACCATAGCCCGAACCTGGGTTCAATCGTCCCGTTGCAGGCAATACCGAACCCGGGTTATGCCTTCAGCAGTTGGTCGGGCAACGTGGGCAACATATTTGCGGCGTCGACATCCATCGTGATGCTCGAGCCGCAAACCGTGACGGCCAATTTCGCGCTCTGCACTTGCGTCGCCGACGTCACCGGCTACGTCGGCATCGTTCGCGGCGGCCTCGTCCTCAATCTCGCCACTGGCCGTTACGCACAAACCGTAACCGTGACCAACAACGCGCCCTTCACCATCATCGGGCCGGTTTCTCTTGTCCTCGATAGCCTGAGCTCCAACGCATCGCTCTTTAGCCCGACGGGAGTTACGGACGCCGCCTGGCCCCCGGCGGGCAGTGCCTTTATTAACGCCAACGTGACCCTGCTGCCAGGGCAGCAGGCTTCGTTTGCTTTGCAATTCACTGATCCCTCCAGAGCCGCGATCACTTACAACACGCGCGTGTTGGCGGGTCTAGGTCCGAGATAAGAGGAGAACCCACATGAAACGAATCATTGTCTTGCTTGGTTTTGCCGCTTGCACTCTGTTATGGATACCTGCGCCCGCAAATGCCGATTCGTTCAGCGTAACCCTAGACACCTCGTCACTCAGCGGAACCCAGGAGCTTGCGTTCCTGCTCACCGACGGCGACGGCGTCGTCGATAACACCTCCAGCCTCTCTGTCTTTGCATTCGGCGGCGGCGCGGCTCTGGGCGCTCCCGATTACCTGGGGACGACCGGCGTGACTGGAGACCTGGCCAGCGCCATTGCCATCGATGACAGCAGCGGTGCCACAGCCATTTTCACGCAGCAGTTCACGCCAGGCTCCTCGCTTTCTTTTCTTCTCGACATCACGGACAACTTCGCGGGTGGTACACCCGACACGTTCGCAATGGAGATTTGCGATTCTACGTTCTCTACTTGCTATTCGGATGACGTCAACACGGGCGCAATGCTGGTGCTCAACATGACAGCTGGTCCTCTGTCAGCTTCCAGCTTCATCTTGAATGGCGCGAGTCAGCAGAACTTGCCCGCGCCAGTCGTCACGGCCCTGGGTGTTGAATCCCCGGAACCGGCAAGTCTTCCGCTGCTGGTCTTGGGATTACTGTGGTTGGCCAGGATGAAGGCGCGGAGGCCCTCTGGCGCCGTGTCACCCTGAAGCCGACTTGGTCCTTCGAAGAAACATGTATGAGGCGAGTCGATTCGAATCGTCTTTGCTCTTCCCTTCGTCCGTGCCTGTTAAAGCCTGCGCCTTTCCGCCGGGCGGATTCTCCGTGACTACGCAGTCCTTGCCCTTCCCAAATATTTTTCAACTTTTTTCGATTTTCTTCCAGTCCTGATCACAAATCGCGATCTCGTAACTCCAATCGCTCCTTGGCCTTGCAGACTTGAAATGCCCATGTCAAGTTGCCACGCATGATAAAATAGTGTCAGTAGGAAAATGAGAGACTAGAGGCCAAAATCGAATGCTCCGGCGACCTCCTCCTCCGACGCGCCGGGCGCTCCCCACCCAATTTCTAATCTATACACTGAAGATTAGAAATCGCCGCAACCCACGCCGAATCAGCCACTTACATTTTTCTAATCTATACAAATCCGGGGCCTTTTCTGCCGCTCTCGATCGCTCCGCACTCTCGTCCGCTCCAACCCTTCAAGCCAAAGGGGCTCGCTCCTTGCCTCCCTGCTTCCTTGCGTCCTCGCCTCCTCCCATCCGGAGGCCCAGAGCGAAACTCCAGCGAACTTTAATCTACGGTACGGGGATTAATTTCTCTCGTAACTCGTTGAAAACAAAGGACCGGGACCATGCTTAATCTACGGTTGCCGGGGGCGCTTCGATTCTTTTGCACTCATCGTGCCTGCCACGGGCAGCTTCATCTGTGGTCTAATGATGCTCCCATTCAATCGCACCATCGTCGAGGACGCCGTGCAATTCTCTAAAACCCTTTCCGCCGTTGACGCCCACGCCTGCGGCGAGCCCGGCCGTGTCATCGTCGCCGGCGCCCCCGAAGTCCCCGGCAACACCATGTTCGAGAAGAAGTTATGGCTTGAGACCCACGCCGACGGCCTGCGCAAGCTCATGCTCCGCGAGCCGCGCGGCTACCCTGCCGCCAACTGCAACCTCCTCCTCCCACCCACGCGCCCGGACGCCGACGCCGGCTTCGTCATCATGGAGCAGACCGAATACCCGCCCATGTCCGGCACCAACACCATTTGCGTCGTCACCGTCCTCCTTGAAACCGGAATCATCCCGATCCGCGGCCCGGTCATGAAGATCAAGCTCGATACACCGGCCGGGCTTGTCGAGGTCGAAGCTGAAATCCGCGGCGAAAAAGTCGTTCGCGTCACATTTCAAAACGTTCCCTCCTTCGCCACTCATCTCGACAGGTCGATCGAAGTTCCGAAACTCGGCACCGTGAAAGTCGACGTCGCGTACGGCGGAATGTTCTACGTCATCGCCGACGCCGAGCCGCTTGGCCTGCGCCTCTCGCCCGATGAGGCTCGCGATATCGTCCGCACCGGCGAAATGATCAAGGCCGCCGCGCAGGAGCAGCTTCCCGTGACGCATCCCGAAAATCCCGGCATCTCCGGAGTCTCCATCGCGCAACTTTCCGCGCCATCGACGCGCCCCGGCGTCCATCGCCGCAACACGGTCATCGTCTCCACCGGCAAGCTCGACTGGAATCGCGAATCCTCCTGGACCGGCGCGCTCGACCGCTCGCCCTGCGGCACCGGCACCTCCGCGAAAATGGCCGCGCTCCACGCGAAAGGATTGCTTCCGCTTCACCAGGATTTCGTTCACGAAGGAATTCTCGGCACCACGTTCACCGGCCGCCTCGTTGCCGAAACGCGCGTCGGCTCGTACGCCGCCGTCATTCCAACCATCTCCGGCCGCGCCTGGATTACAGGCTTCTCGCGCTACGTCGTCGATTCCGCCGACCCGTTTCCGGAAGGCTTTACCGTGGGAGACATCTGGGGATGAGCCGCTGCGGAATAAATCTCAAATCAACATCGAATGGAGTCCACGATTTGGTATTATGCCCTCCGTTCCACGACCGGAGGTTTCCTCTCGCGACCTCATGAACGCCGAGAACAAGTCGCAGGCCGCCCGCAAGCGCGCGCCGGCGCCCAACGCCATTCCGCGCACCTCTCTCACCTCTGCCGTTGCCGACCGCCTCCGCGAAATGATCATTCGCGGCGAAATTCAGGAGGGCGAGCAATTGCGGCAGGACGCGATCGCCACCGACCTTCAGGTCAGCCGGATTCCCGTCCGCGAGGCGCTTCGCCAGCTCGAGGCCGAAGGCCTGATCAAAATCGTCGCGCACCGCGGCGCCGTCGTCTCTTCGCTCTCGTCCGAGGAAATCGAAGAGCTCTTCCAGATTCGCGCCGTGCTGGAGTGCGAAGTGCTGCGGCTCTCCATTCCGCATCTCACCGACGAGGATTTTGCGCGCGCCGAATCCATCATGGAAACATTCGAGAAGGCGTTGTGGCTTGAAGGCGACGTCAGCTCGTGGGGCCGCCTCAACTCCGAATTTCACGCGACGCTTTACTCGCGCGCCGGCCGCCCCCAGTTCATGGCCATCATTCGCCAGATCAATAACAATGGCGACCGCTACACCCGCCTGCAGCTCTATCTCACGCGCGCCTTCGAGCGCGCCAAAGCCGAGCACCGGATGATTTTGGATTTCTGCCGCAAGCGCGACGTGAAAGCCGCCTGCGATTTGATGCAGCAGCACATCCAGGCCGCCGGCCGCTCGCTAAAGGAATCGATCGAGCAGCTCCGCGCGGAATCCGCCGCGGCGTCAACCGCAAAGCGCCGCTGATCGCGCGCGACTTTCTCGCCGCGCGAAACCTCCCGTCTCGCGCGGCATTCTTTCAGTTTGTTTGGTTGCTGCTCTGCTCCGCATTCGGATCGGCCGCAACCATGGGCGTGACTCCATGCTCCGCCAGCGACCGGTTGAACGCAGGCAATTCTTTCTCGTAAAGATTTCCGTAATCCGCTTTCGCCGTTGCCAGATCCTTTTCGATCATGTCGAGCAGTTTTAGCGCCGTGTCGGTCGGTCCCCATCCGGCTCCGCCGGCCACGTCGCCCGCTCCCGTTCCTACTTCGCCATTCAGCCACAACAAATTCATATAGACCTTGTAGGCCTGCACGAAGAACTTGTCATCGCTGTTCAGGTCCGACGAAGTCACGAGTTGAAGTTCGACGGCCTGCAGCTTCTTCTCCATCTCATCGACAGACTTCAGCAGGTTGGCTGCGGCTTCGCTCTTGGCGTTCTTCTCCTTCGCTCCCTCGGGACCTTCCTCCGACTTCAGCATCTGCCGCACCACGTTCAGCTGCTTCCGCGTCCACTCGATCTGGTTGACCATGCCCGACGCCGAATTCACGTCATCTCGAATCCGCATCTGCGTCTTGAACGTCACCTCCAGATCCGCTTCCGATCCCGGCGTGCGCGGGTCCTTCAGCAACGTCAGCGGCTGCGTGTAGCTCTGGCCGTCGACCGTCAGCTTGATCGTGTACTTCCCTGGCGCTGCCAGCGGACCCACTTCCGCCTCCTCCAGTCCCCAGTGCGTGATCGGCCGCGACTCGGCTCCGCGGAACCGCCGCTCCTCCCATATATGCGGATTGTCCGGAGCTTCCGTGCGAATCGCGACGAGCTGCGGCCCGGTGTAGTGGAAGTCCCACTCGGCGCGGTTGATTCCCTCTTTCGCAGGGCCTGTCAGCTTGCGCACTTCATGGCCTTCGGAATCGAGAATCTCGATCTGCGCGCGCTTCTCTTTCGGTTCTGCCTTGAGGGAGTAGGTGATGTAGGCAGCGGCGCCGCGATTGAAACGGTAGCTGGTCCGCGGTTCGAACAAGCGAACCGCCGCGTCGGAATGGTCCTTCGCCATCTGCTCGAGCACCGAAATGTCGTCGAGGATGTAAATCCCGCGGCCGTAGGTTGAAACTACGAGATCGTGGAATTGCTTCTGCACGACGGCCCACGATACGACGGTGTGCGGAAGGCCGTTGTCGAGCGCCGTCCAAGTTCCGCCGTCATCGAGCGAATAGTGCAGATCGTTTCCGGTTCCCGCAAAGAGCAATCCTTTGCAGTTCGGATCCTCGGCGATGATTCGAACGTACGCGAGCGGGCCTTTCGGCAAGCCGCCGCTGATCAGCTTCCACGTCGAGCCGAAATCCGTCGTCTTGTAGATGAAAGGATCGCGATTGTCCATCAGATGCAGGTCAACGCTCACATAGGCTGTGCCCGCATCGAAGTGCGATGGTTCGATGCTCGTCACCGTGCCCCATGCGGGCATGCCCGAGATGTTCTTGGTGACATTGACCCAATGCTCCCCGCCGTTTTTCGTGTACCAGACCTGGCCGTCGTTCGTGCCGGCCCAGATGAGTCCCTTTTCGATCTGCGACGGCGCGATGGCGAAGACGACTTCGCCGTAGAATTGCCCGAGGTTGTCGCCTTCAAGGCCGCCGGAGGAAATGATCCGGGTCGGATCGTTCGTCGAAAGATCGGGGCTGATGACGCTCCAATCCTTGCCAGCGTCGGAGGTTTTGAAAATCACCTGGCAGCCGTAATAAACCGTGTTGTGGTCGAACGGGTCGATGGCGAGCGGCGGCGTCCAGTGGCAGCGATACTTGGTCTTGTCCGGCGGCGAATCCAAAGTATGCAGCCACGGACTCACCGACCGAGCGCGCTTCACCTTCGCGTCCCAGCGCGTCACTTCGTCGCCGTAGCAAGTGGCCCACACGATGTCAGGATCGACCACGTCCGGCACAGTGAAACCCGACTCGCAGCCGCCCATCGCTCGATCCCATCCAACTTCGCCGAAGCGCCCAAAGCCAAATCCCGCGAACGACGTGCTGGGCCCCCGCATGTTTCCGTCGTCCTGCATGTTCGAATAGAAGTAGTACGGAATCTGGTTGTCGACCGCGACGTGGTACATCTGCCCAATCGGCAGCGAGACGCGATTGAATCCGCGTCCGTGCACGGTGGTGATGTTCAGCCCGCCATCGTCCGTGATGACGAAGCGGTCCGGGTCCTTCGGATCGATCCAGATGTCGTGATTGTCGCCGCCCCAAGGAACGGAGCGAAACGTCTCGCCGCCGTCGTAGGAGACGAGGAAGTCGCTGTTGGAGACGAGCACCTCATTGTCGTTGCCGGTGGAAACCGCGATGCGAACGTAATAGCCAGCGCGCCCGATCAACTGCCGCTGATAGTTCACCGCCGACCAATTCTCGCCGCCGTCATCCGAGCGCCACAAAGAGCCTTGATCCTTCGTCTGAATCAGTGCAAACACACGATTCGAATTCGTCGGCGCAATTGCGACGTCGATTTTGCCAACGGGAGGCTTCGGCATCCCGTGGCCGTCGATGCGCGTCCATTTTGTGCCGCCGTCGTGCGAGACGTAGACGCCGCTGCCCGGGCCGCCGCTCAACTCGGCATAGGTATGCATTTCGACCTGCCACATCCCGGCGAAGAGCGTGCGCGGGTTGTGCGGGTCCATCGTCAGCCCGGAGCATCCGGTCTTGTCGTCCGCAAAGAGGACGCGATCCCAGTGCGCGCCGCCATCCATCGACCGGTAGACGCCGCGCTCCTGCTGCGGCCCGCTCAAGCGGCCAAGCGCACACACGAAGACGATATCCGGATTCGTCGGATTCACGATGATCCGGCCGATGCGACCCGTCTCGTCGAGCCCTTCGTGAGTCCACGTCTTCCCGGCGTCGGTGGATTTGTAGACGCCGTTGCCGGTCACATCGCTATCGCGGATCGCCCAAGCCTCTCCAGTGCCGGCCCAGACGACGCTCGGATCCGATGGAGCAACGGCGAGAGCCCCAATTGCCTGCACCGGCTCCTTATCGAAGATGGGGACCCAGCGGTTCCCGCCGTCTATGCTTTTCCATACGCCGCCCGATGCGGCGCCAGCGTAGTACGTGCTCGGGTCGCCGGGTATCCCGGCGATGGCCGAGACGCGGTTGCCCTCGCTAGGTCCCACAAAGCGAAAATGGAATGGATCCTCGTCGCTCCCGCGGAAGCGCCGCTGGGCAAGGCCCGGCAGGGCGAGCGCAAAAACGGCCAATCCGAGCAACAGAGCCCTCGTGAAGCGTTGAAACGGTCGATGCATGGCAGCCCCCAACAATGAAATGAAGGAAACCGGGAACTATATTCTATCGGCGGGGATAAGCCAAACCGTTTTAACGAGAGGGTTTGCGGGCGAAATGGAAGGAAAGTGGGCGAGTGGTGAAGGCTGGACGGCGGGCCGTGTATAATGTATGCATATTGGCCATGCCGAGGAAATCGCGCTCGACTCAGGGCTCGAACCTTCTGTACGTTTGGATAACTCCCCGTATCCAGAATCTGTTTTGCCGCGTCCCAAAGACGCGCGAGGGGCGTTAACGCATGCAGGTTGTTGAGCGAATAGGAATCGTTGACTCGCACACGGGCGGCGAGCCGACGCGCATCATAGTGAGCGGCGGACCAACGATGCCCGCTCGCTCGATGGCCGGCAAGCTCGATTGGTTTCGCCAGGAATACGACTGCTTACGCCGAGCGGTGGTCACCGAGCCGCGCGGCTCCGAGATCATCGTGGGCGCCGTCATGTGCGAGGCCAGCGAGCCCGGCTGTGCGGCAGGAATAATTTTCTTCAACAACGTCGGCTACCTGGGAATGTGCGTCCATGGAACGATCGGCCTGATGGTCACGCTCGGGCACATCGGGCGGCTCGGGCCGGGCGAATACCGGGTCGACACGCCCGTGGGAATCGTTACGGCGACGCTGCACAACGAGAATGAAGTGAGCGTGGCGAATGTGGCGTCACATCGCACGCAAAAAAATGTGCGAGTGGATGTGCCGGGCCACGGCGTCATTCACGGCGATGTGGCTTGGGGGGGCAACTGGTTCTTCCTGGTGCACGATCACCCGATGGAGTTGGCGCTGGCAAACGCCGACGCGCTTACGGAATTCACGTGGGCAATTCGCAAGGCGCTGGCGCAAAACGGCATCGCAGGCTCGGACGGCCACGAGATCGATCACGTCGAGCTCTACGCGCCTTCGAAAATCGCCGGAGTGAACAGCAAAAATTTCGTGCTCTGCCCCGGAAAAGCCTACGACCGCTCGCCGTGCGGCACGGGAACGAGCGCGAAGCTGGCATGCCTTTATGAAGACGGCAAGCTGAAGGCCGGCGAAATCTGGCGCCAGGAAAGCATCACAGGCAGCGTCTTCGAAGGCAGCGTGCGAATCGAGGGAGGGCGCATTGTGCCGACCCTCAAAGGCTCCGCGTTCGTCACCGGCGAAACGGATATGATCTTCGACTCGCGCGACCCCTTCCGTTTCGGGATTACCGCATGACCGTTCGCACGGACATCGCGATCATCGGCGCCGGAATTGTCGGCGCGGCGTGCGCGCTGGAACTGGCGAAAGAAGGCGCGAGCGTCGCTGTCGTCGATTCAGGATTCGTGGGAGGCGGCGCAACGGCGGCCGGGATGGGCCACATCGTGGTGATGGATGATTCCGCGCCGCAATTCGCGCTGACGCGCTATTCGCAAACTTTGTGGAACGAACTGGAATTGGAAGCGCCGGCAAACGTGGAATTCGAGCGCTGCGGCACGATCTGGGTTGCGGCCGATGACGAGGAAATGGCGGCCGTCCGGCGCAAATGTTCGTACTACAACGAGCGTGGCGTGCGGGCCGAGATTCTCGATTCAAAGGCGCTGCGCGAAGCCGAGCCAAATCTGCGCGAAGGCCTCGCCGGAGGACTTCTGGTTCCGGGCGATTCAGTGCTGTATCCGCCGTGCGCCGCGGCTTTTCTTCTGGGCAAGGCTCGCAGCCTCGGCGCGGAAATTTATCTCGGCCATCCGGCCGTGGCGATTGGCCGCGGGACCGCATCGATTGCCGATGGCACCACGTTCGTAGCGAAGTGCGTGGTGAATGCAACGGGCCACACCGCGCCGAAGCTCACGCCGGGAATCAACGTGCAGCCGCGCAAGGGACATCTCGTCATCACCGACCGCTATCCCGGCCTGATCCGGCACCAACTCATCGAGCTGGGCTACCTGAAGAGCGCCCACGCGATTCAGTCCGACTCCGTTGCGTTCAACGTACAGCCGCGCAAGACGGGCCAGCTGCTCATCGGCTCATCGAGACAGTACGGCATCGAGACGGGCGAAGTGGACGCGGCGATTCTGGGACGCATGCTTGCCCGCGCGTTCGAGTTCATCCCCGGCCTCGCGCGAACTTCGAGCATTCGCACCTGGACCGGCTTCCGCGCGGCGACGCCGGACAAGCTGCCGCTGATCGGGCCGTGGATCGAAGATCCCACCGTGTTTCTCGCAACCGGCCACGAAGGCCTTGGAATCACGACGTCGCTCGGAACAGCGCGGCTCGTCTGCGATCAGATCCGGGGCCGCGAGCCCGCGATACCCATCGAACCTTTTCTGCCGTCGCGGCAAATGTCGGGTGCGCATGCGTGAAAGCGTGACAGTGCGCGTGAACGGGAAGGCGGTCGCCGTGGCAGCGGGAGCAACGGCTGCCGTTGCAATTTTGGCAGCCGGCGAGGCTTCGCGCATTTCGGTGAGCGGGCAACCGCGAACGCCGTTTTGCGGCATGGGCACGTGCTTCGAGTGCCGGGCGGAGATCAACGGCGTTACCCACCGCTTGAGCTGCCAGATTCCGTGCGAGCCGGGAATGGAAATTCGAACGAATGGATAGCATGACGCAATCGCATTTCGACGTCGCCGTCGTGGGCGCCGGTCCCGCGGGAATCGCGGCGGCCGTGACGGCGGCCGAATACGGCGCGCACGTCGCGTTGATCGACGACAATCCGCATGCGGGCGGGCAAATCTGGCGAGGCGAATTTCGCGACACAGCTCATGGAACGAACCACGGCACGGCATCGCGGTGGTACAAACGGCTGAGCCGAAGCGGCGCGACCGTAATTGCGGGGGCGCGCGTCTTTCACATCGCCGACCGGACGCTCGCGGCAGAAACTGCGGATGGAGTCCGCAGGATCTCGTGCACGGAGCTGATCCTCGCGACCGGTGCGCGCGAACTTTTTCTTCCCTTCCCCAGCTGGACGCTGCCGAATGTTCTCGGCGCGGGCGGGTTGCAAGGTCTGATGAAGTCGGGGCTGCCGGTTGAGGGCAAGCGAATCGTGGTCGCCGGGACCGGACCGCTGCTGCTTGCCGTGGCGGCGTACGCGCGAAAGCGCGGCGCGAAAGTGCTCGGAATCTGCGAACAAACAAGCACGCGCAAGCTGATGCGGTTTACGATGGCCGCCGCGGCGGTGCCGTCGAAGATCGCGGATGCTGCGCGGTTCGTCTGGTCGCTGCGCGGGATTCCACACTGGACGAATAGCTGGGTGGCGGCGGCGAGCGGGAATGGGCGGGTCGAGAGGGTGCGCGTGGTGCGCGGCGGGGAGACGCGCGAGATCGAGTGCGATTATCTCGCGTGCGGATTTCATCTAGTGCCCAACGTCGAGCTCGCAAAGATGGCCGGATGCAAAATCGAGAATGGTTTTGTGGCTGTGGACGCGATGCAGCGGACGTCAGCGACGCGCGTTTACTGCGCGGGCGAGCCGACGAGCATTGGCGGAGTGGAGATGGCCGTGCTCGAAGGGCGTATCGCGGGATATGCGGCTGCCGGCAACGAGGGTGCCGCGCGGCAACTTTTTCGCGAGCGCGCGGTGTACGCGAAGTTCGCGGAGGAATTGAAGAGCGCATTTGCCCTGCGCCCGGAGCTGAAATCGCTCGCGGCGCTCGACACATTGCTCTGCCGGTGCGAGGATGTGCCGTTCGGCCAGGCGCGCGCGTTTGATTCGTGGCGCGCGGCGAAGCTGCACACGCGCTGCGGGATGGGGCCGTGCCAGGGGCGCGTTTGCGGCGCGGCGGCCGAATTTCTGTTCGGCTGGAGCGCGGATTCGGTGCGGCCGCCCGCGGTTCCGGTAGAATGCGCGAGCCTGGCGGGAATTGCGGCGCGCGCGACGCGTTCGGCGGGAAGCGAAGCAGGATTGGGGAGGCAGGGATGAAGTGGAAAGGCGTCATTCCGGCGATCACGACGTTTTTTGGCGAAAAGGGCGAAGTGGAGCATTCGTTTGTCGCGAATCATTGCAGCTGGCTCGTCGACAACGGATGCACGGGAGTGGTGACGCTCGGCTCCCTGGGCGAGGGCGCGACGCTCTCGTTCGACGAGCGGCTCGACGTCGTGCGCACGTGCGTGAAGGCGCTGCGGGAGCGGGCACCGGTGGTAGCCTCGGTTTCCTCGCTTACGACCGCTGAGGGAGTGGCATTTGCCAAGGCGGCGCGCGATGCGGGGTGCGACGCCTTGATGGTGCTGCCTCCCTACGTCTATCGCGGCGACTGGCGCGAGATGAAGGCGCACGTGGCCAGTATCCTGAAAGCCACGAATCTTTCCGCGATGCTCTATAACAATCCGATTTCATACGGCACGGACTTCTTGCCCGAGCAGATTCGCGAACTGGCGAACGAGCACGAAAATCTGCATGCGGTGAAGGAGTCGAGCGCGGACGTTCGCCGCGTGAGCGCGATTCGCGCGCTGCTGGGGAATCGGCTCGAGGTTTTCGTCGGAGTCGACGACGCAATCCTCGAAGGCATCGGCGTCGGTGCGACGGGATGGATTGCGGGCCTGGCGAACGCGCTGCCGCGCGAATCGGTGGACCTCTTCGAATACGGCATGCAGGGAAAATCGACGGAGGCGTTCGAGCTGTACAAGTGGTTTTTGCCGCTGCTGCGCATGGACACGGTGCCGAAATTCGTGCAGCTCATCAAGTTGGTGCAGGAAGAGCTTGGTGTGGGGAGCGCGCGCGTTCGTGCGCCGAAGCTGGCGATTGAGGGCGAGGAGCTCGAAGCGGCACGCAAAGTGATTCGCGACGCGATGCGTCATCGCCCGAAATCGGCGAGCACGGAGATGCGGCAGCGGGCCACTCTGTAGTTGCAGTTCCGCGACGAGCATCTGAACAAGAGGAAACAAGGGGAAATCGAAATGGCGGCCACAGGGAGATCGTTCATCGGATTTCGCGAGGGCGCTGACGGAAAGACGCGGTTTCGCGCGTTCAATCCCGTGACGGGCGAGGCGCTCGAACCGGAATTTCAGGCGGCATCGATCGAAGAGATCGACCTCGCCGCGCGGCTGGCAGGCGACGCGTTCACGGTGTATCGGGAGCTGCCCGGCGCAAAGCGCGCGGAGTTCCTCAACAAAATTGCCGCGAACATTGAAGCCGTGACGGAACCGATCGTCGAGCGCGCGCATCTCGAGACGGCGCTGCCGAAGGCGCGGCTCCAGGCGGAAACGGCGCGCACGTGCAATCAGCTGCGGCTCTTCGCGAAAGTGGTCGAGGAAGGTTCGTGGGTGCAGGCGCGCATCGATCGCGCCGATCCGAACCGCAAGCCGCTGCCGAAGCCGGATATTCGCTCGATGCTGCGGCCGCTTGGGCCTGTCGTCGTTTTCTCGGCGAGCAATTTCCCGCTCGCGTTTTCCGTGGCTGGCGGCGACACAGCGTCCGCATTTGCAGCCGGCAATCCGGTGATTGTGAAGGCGCACTCGGCGCATCCGGGCACGAGCCAGATCGTGGGCGAAGCCGTGCGGCAGAGCGTGCGAAGCTGCGGCCTGCCCGAGGGAACGTTCTCGCTGATTTTCGGCGCCGGAAATTCCGTGGGCACCGCGCTCGTCGAACATCCGGAAATCAAGGCGGGCGGCTTCACGGGCTCCACGCACGCCGGCAGGCTGCTGATGAATCTCGCCGCGAGCCGCCCCGAGCCAATTCCCTTCTACGGCGAACTCGGCAGCACGAATCCGGTTTTCATTTTGCCCGGCGCGCTGCGCGCGAGCGGGACGAAGATTGCCGGCGACCTCTACGGCTCATTCACGCTCGGCGCGGGACAGTTCTGCACCAAGCCGGGGCTTATTTTCGTTTCCGAGGGGCAGGCGTCGGCGCCCTTCGTTGACGAACTCAAAGGCAAAGTTTCGCAGGCGGATCCGTTCGCCTTGCTCACGAAAAGCATCGCCGCGGATTTCTCGCGCGAAGCGAGTGGCCGCAAAACGCGTGGCGACGTTCGCGTCGTCGCGCAGGGCGCGCCACCGTCGCAAAATCCATATTCAGCCGGCGCCGTGCTGTATCAGACCGACATGGCGTCGTTCCTCGCGGACGATGAGCTCTCCGAGGAGCACTTCGGTCCTTCGACGCTTCTGATCGGCTACTCGAACAAGCAGCAGATTCTCGACGCCGCGCGCAAGCTCGAAGGCCACCTCACGGCGACGATTCACGGCACCGAGGACGACCTGCGCGATTTTGCCGAACTCGTCGCGATTCTGGAGAACAAAGTCGGCCGCATCGTCTTCAACGGCTTCCCCACCGGCGTTGAAGTCTGTCACGCGATGGTGCATGGCGGACCGTATCCCGCTAGCACCGATGGGCGCACGACTTCCGTCGGCACCCAGGCGATCTTCCGTTTTGCGCGGCCCGTGTGCTTCCAGAATTTTCCTGATTCCGCGCTTCCGCGCGAATTGCAAAACGCGAATCCGCTCGGCATCTGGCGAATGGTCGACGGCGAGATGACGCGCCAGCCGGCTTAGCATCTTGTTTTTGTGCGGCTTGCGCTCGGCGCCGAATCCGCGCCTCTGAATTCCGCCAATCTCTGCTAAACTTTTTGCGCTCCTCCGGGGTGGTGCAATTGGTAGCACGCCAGCCTTTGGAGCTGGTTATCCTGGTTCGAGTCCAGGCCCCGGAGCCATTCTTCGTGATTTCTGTCACAGACTTCTGGCGATCTCTCATGCAATAAGGTTCGCGGCGCGCTTCCAGTTGGGATAAGGTATCCGCGAAGTCGCGGTACCCGGGCAGCGCAGAGCGAGAACCTTGATGCAACAAGCAGTCGGCGTCGATCGGCTACACTTCGCATTCACCGTCACATACCACTACATCTTTCCGCAGCTCACGATGGGGCTCGCCCTGCTCCTGCTGTACATGAAGACCAAGGCCGTGCGCACCGGCGACGAGCATTACAACCGCGCCGCCCGCTTCTGGGCGCGGATTTTCGCCATCAACTTCGCGATCGGCGTCGTCACCGGGATTCCGATGGAATTTCAGTTCGGGACGAACTGGGCCGAATTTTCGAAATCCGCGGGGGGCGTCATCGGGCAAACGCTCGCGATGGAAGGCGTTTTCTCGTTTTTCCTCGAGTCGAGCTTCCTCGGACTTTTTCTCTTCGGCGAAAAGCGCCTCGGACGCATGGGCCATTGGTGGGCGGCCTTCCTCGTCTGGCTCGGATCGTGGCTCTCCGGTTATCTGATCGTCGCCACGGACGCCTGGATGCAACACCCGGTCGGCTATAGCATCGCGCCGAACGGCGAATTCGGCCTCTCGAGTTTCTGGGCGCTCATCCTCAACAAATGGGCGCTTTGGCAGTACGCGCACAACATGCTCGGCGCCGTGCAGACCGGCTGCTTCGTGATGGCTGCGGTCGGCGCTTTCTATCTGCTCACGAAGCGCGACGAAATCTACGGACGCACCTTCGTGCGTGCGGGAGTGCTGGTCGGAGTGGTCGCCGCGTGCCTCCAACTCTTCCCCACCGGTGACATGCAAGGCAAGCTCATCGCCCAGAATCAGCCGGTCACGCTGGCGGCGATGGAAGGCCTGTTCAAGACGGAGCCTGGCGCGCCCCTGATGATTCTTGGCCAGCCCGACGTCCAGGAGCGCAAACTCGATAACCCGCTCGCAGTACCGGACATGCTCAGCTTCCTCACCTATCGCCAGTGGACGGCAAAGGTGAAAGGCCTCGAGGATTTTCCGCAGGATCTTTGGCCGGACCGAATCGAGCTGCTCTATTACAGCTACCACGTGATGGTGGGACTCGGGACGATCTTCATCGCGCTGATGCTCATCGCCGCCTTCTTGCTGTGGCGCGGGAAGCTCTACCACACCAAATGGGTGCTCTGGACTTTAATGCTTTGCGTCCCGTTGCCCTACATCGCCAACACGGCCGGTTGGATGACGGCTGAGCTCGGCCGCCAGCCGTGGCTGATTTACGGGCTGATGCGCACCGCCAACGGCGCTTCGCCGCGCGTGAGCGCCGGAAACGCCTGGTTCACGCTGATCGGATTCCTCGGGATGTACACTTTGCTTTCGATTCTGTTTCTATTCTTGATCTGGCGGGAGATTGAAATCGGCCCGGAGCCCAAGCCTTCCACGGAAGGCGCGGCGCTCCCCGCCGACTGAGACGCTATGGGAACCATTTGGTTCTGCCTTGTCGCGTTGATGATCGCAGCCTACGTGCTGCTCGACGGCTTCGATCTCGGCGCGGGCATCCTGCATCTTTTCGTTGCGAAGACCGACGACGAGCGCCGCCAGGTTCTCGCCAGCGTCGGACCCGTCTGGGATGGCAACGAAGTCTGGCTCCTCGCGGCCGGCGGCACGCTCTACTTCGCGTTTCCGGTCCTCTACGCGAGCGGCTTCAGTGGATTCTATCTTCCGCTGATGATCGTGCTCTGGCTCCTGATTCTTCGCGGAGTCTCCATTGAATTCCGCAATCACATCCGGAGCGCCGTCTGGGATCCGCTCTTCGATTTCCTGTTTTGCGCGTCGAGTTTGCTTCTCGCCGTCTTCTACGGCGCCGCGCTGGGAAATGTCGTTCGCGGCGTCCCGCTCGATGCCACCGGCTATTTCTTCGAGCCGCTTTGGACGAATCTCCGCCTCGGCGCCGTAACGGGCATCCTCGACTGGTATACCGTGATTGTCGGCGTCACCGCGCTCGCTGCCTTGATTCTCCACGGCGCTGCGTGGGTTGCGATGAAGACGAGCGGTCCTGTCAACGAACGCAGCACCGCCGCCGCAGGCCGCGCGTGGTGGGCCGTCGTGGTGCTCACGATTCTGCTCACGTGGATAACCTTCGGCGTTCAGCCGCAGGTCGAGCGGAACTTCGCAGCGTGGCCCTGGGGATTCATCTTCCCTGCCCTCGCGATCGCCGGTTTGGCTTGGCTTAAGTATGCGCTTTGGAAAAGGCAGGAGAGCCGCGTGTTTTTCGCTTCTTGCGCCTATCTCGCCGGCATGCTCACGAGCGTGGTCTTCGGCGTATACCCAATGGTTCTGCCCGCGCGCGATCCCGTTTATTCACTCACCGTGGCGAGCGCAGAAGCCCCCGTCTACGGCTTGAAGATTGGCCTGATCTGGTGGGTAATTGGGATGATTCTGGCCTGTGGCTACTTCACCTTCGTCTATCGCTCATTCGCCGGCAAGGTTAGCTCGAAACCACAAACCTACGGCCACTAACCTGCCGGCTCCGCCGCTAAAAAAGCCGGCGCTGCTGACTGCGCTTCTGGACCGCAAAGCTCCGCTTCGAATCCCGAGCGGCTTCCTTCACGATTTCCGGTCCTGCCTTCTGAGTCTCCGAGGCTTGGCGCAACAGCCGTTCGAACTCCGCACCTGTATTCAGTTTCCTCAGCGCAGGCGTACTCCTGGCAAGCATCACCCCTCCTCATGCCCTCCACCCCAGGAAGCGGAAGCAAAATCGTAGTGGGCGGAGATTAGTCCGCGCGGGACAGCAGTGTCAAGAAGTTTCCAGATCGGCTCCGCTGCGGGAATTTGTGTTTGCCAGCGGGCAGCAACCGCACTAGTCTATCCCGCGCGCATGAACCCTCAGTCTCTGAGCCTGGGCGTTATCTGGTACATCGTTTTTCTTTTCTCCACCACTTGCCACGAAGGCGCTCACGCTCTCGTTGCCAAGCTCGGCGGCGATCCCACCGCTTTTCACGGCGGCCAGGTGAGCCTCAATCCCATTCCGCACATCAAGCGCGAGCCTTTCGGCATGGTTGTCGTGCCGCTCCTTTCCTACATCTACGCCGGCTGGATGATCGGCTGGGCCAGTGCTCCTTACGATCCCGACTGGCGCCGCCGGTTCCCGCGTCGCGCCGCCTGGATGGCCCTCGCCGGGCCCGGCGCGAATTTTGCTCTCATGCTTCTCGCGGCATTGGGAATTCGCATCGGCATTTCGATGCATGCGTTTGAGATGCCCGCTTCCGCGGCCTTCACTCGCATCACGGCGCCTGTCTCGCCCGGCGGCGCCGGGTTTGCCGCCACGTTCCTGAGCGTTCTCTTCGTTCTTAACCTCGTGCTCGGCACGTTCAATCTTCTTCCGGTTCCTCCACTCGACGGCAATACAGGCATTACGCTGGTCATGAGTGAGCACGCTGCCCTCCGCTTTCTCGATTGGACCCGAAGCGCAGGATGGGCAATGCTTGGCCTTCTCGTTGCGTGGGTCGCCTACGACAAGATTTTCTCCTTCATCTTCCGGCTTGCCCTCAGCCTGCTCTATCCCGGTTCAAGCTGGGGCTAGCTCGCCGTCCGGCAGGCATCCCCGCGGCGGTTGGTTCAAAGCCGTACAAGGGTCGTCCGGGGGAACAATCGCGGCTCCGTCCTGGCGGGTTCAACTTCCCCCAAGTCCTTTTTTTTGTGCGGTTCAGCGCAGGCTCGACTTTGGCCCCCTCGCTGCAATCTCCTTCGCAGAGGGAGGCAATATGCCTTTACAAACGGAACCGGCCAACTGCTACCGGGTCGAAGTCTCGGGATGGGATTCCACGGAAAGCTTCTTCGTCGAGAAGACCATGCTCAACTGGACTCGAGACGAGCAGAAGCATGTGAACCTGCGCTCCGTGCTTCGCGAAGGCTCCGTGGTCTTCGTTCGCCTGCTGCAACCGGTGTCGACCACGCACAATTTTCCCATCGCGTATCAGGCTAAGCGGATTGGCCCGCGCAATCCGGATGGCTTCGCGCTCGTCCACCTCTCTCAGTTGCGCCCCCGTCCCACCTATCGCCAGAACCTCGAGGACATGGCGCGCTCAGCGCGGGTGGCCTAGACGCATCACTGAGCCGCCCGCCCTTGCTCCCGTGCGGTCACGCCAGGCAAGTGGAGTCGCCTGATCGAAGTAGTTCCAAACTGAGTGAGCCCGTTCCATTTTGGAATGTCTCGGGCCTCCCTTCGTGCCGCCCCGGCGCAACATTTATCTTCTTCCGTAGCACTTCCCGCGTGCTCCTCCGCACTACACAAAGAATCTGCAACACTTACGCCACGCCTCAACCCTGATTCGCATCGCGCACCACTCAGGGGTGCGCATTTCGGTTCTGGCACACGCCTTGCCTTAGATTGCAACAAATGGCTACCACGATGGAAAGACCCAGCGTCTCATCCACCCGAAAGAATCTCTCCATTTGCGTCTTGGACGACGAACCGGACCACGTCGAGCTCACCGTCAGCCGCTTGGAAAAGGGCGGCTTTCCCTGCGTCGGGACCACGAATCCCGAGGAAGCGCTGCAAAAGGTTCGCCTCGGCGGCTGCCGCGTGGTTCTCGCTGACTTCAAGATGCCTGGCATGGATGGCCTCGCGTTCCTCGAAAAGACGCTCCAATACGATCCCGGCATGTACGTGATCCTGATGACGGGCTACTACTCCGTTGATTCCGCCATCGACGCCGTGAAGCGCGGCGCCTACGACTACGTCTGCAAGCCCATCGATTTCCCGCGCCTCGAAAGAACTCTCGACGAGCTCGCCGAACTCTTCTCTCAGCGCAGGGAAATTCGCGGCCTCGAGGAAAAGCTCTTCCAGAATCTCCAGTTCCACGGAATCGTCGGCAAAAGCCCGGCGATGCTCGAAGTCTTCGAGCTTGCGAAGAAGGTCGCGCGCCATTACACCAACGTGCTCGTCACCGGCCCTACCGGATCGGGCAAGGAGCTTATCGCTCGCGCCCTGCATCAGCTCAGTCCCGTTTCCCAGGAACGCTTTGCCGTCTGCAACTGCTCCGCTCTGGTCGATACGCTGCTCGAAAGCCAGCTCTTTGGGCATGTTCGCGGCTCGTTCACCGGCGCCACGGACACCCGCCCCGGCCTCTTCGAATACGCCAATGGCGGCACTGTTTTCCTCGACGAAATCGGCGAAACATCCCTGCAGATGCAGGCCAAGCTTCTGCGCGTGATTCAGAATCGCGAAATCCAGCGCGTCGGTTCGCCTGAAGTGAAGAAAATCGACGTCCGCCTGATCGCGGCCACCAACCGCGACCTTCGCGCCGAAGTCCTCGGCGGCAAATTCCGCGAAGATCTCTTCTATCGCCTCAGCAGCATCGAAATTCGCGTTCCCGGCCTCACGGAACGCCCCGAGGACATTCCCGTCCTCGTCCAGCACTTCCTGAAGAAATATTCGCAGGCTTACGGCAAGTCCTTTCAGGGCCTTTCGCGCCGCGCTCAAATCGTCCTCCTGCAACACGATTGGCCCGGCAACGTTCGCGAGCTCGAAAATGTGATCTCGAGCGCCGCCATCACCGCCGACGCCGATTTCATCGACGTCACCGATCTCCCGTCCCACATTCAGAAGCCTCATCGCCGCCCCGCCGGCATCGAGGAGGGCTGGCGTCCGCTTCCGCTCGACGAAGTTCGCAGCATCCACATCCAACGCGTCCTCGAAATGTGCAACGGCAATCGCGTCCGCGCCGCCCAGGTCCTCGGCATCGGCCGCACCAGCCTCTATCGCTTCCTCAAGCGCTCTGAGGCGCCGTCCGCGGCCGCGTCACGGGGCGCTGCCTCTGCCTAGTCCGGCTTGGCGTTCCATTCGCGCACAACGTTTCATACCGCAGCAGTACTTCCTCTCCGACACGCCTGTAACTCTCGTATTTCGAGCATTCGGCTGCTCGCTCCTTTGGCCGTGCGGGTGCAAATGGCACCGCCATGCCTTTCGACCTGGAGTCAAACGGCGTTCAGCTCACTGAGAATCTGGGGGAGCGGCGCTCTGAGCCGCGCTTCACTCGGAGCTTGCCTATAGAGGTTGCTGGTTTCGATCAGGTGGGCCACTTCTTCGTGGAGCGCACGTCCACTCTCGATGTCAGCTCATCCGGCTGCAAATTCACGCTTCGGCTTCCTTTGAAGGAAGGCTCGCTCATAGCGGTTCGCATGCTCGCCGGCCGCAAGGGACCGGCGGAACTCATGCGCACGTACCTGTTCCGCGTAGCGCACTCGAATCGACTGGGAAATTCCTGGACCGTCGGAGTCTGGAAGCCGCAGCCAAGCAAGCCGTGGTATGCCGATTTCGGCGGCGGCCAGCAGCCGTTCGCCTGCGATTCTTGATTCCCTGCCGCAGGCCCGCAGCAGCGCGCGACTCCACCCGGTAAGCCGCGCGCCGCAATTCACCCGTGCACAGGAGGGATTTCTATTGCCGGCGCTTCACTGCCCGCCGGTTGTATACGTCGCGCTGTGAATCAGAGCGTCAGGCACGGAAACGGTCGAATCCAGGCGCACAATCATTCCGGTCTGCGCGGGCAGTTCGACGTCCTTGCCCTTCCTCGCCATCACGTACGCGCCGCCGCCCACCAGCCCCAGCACAGTTCCGCGAACCACCCGGCTGAACACCAACCCGGCCAGCGACCCGCCGCTCGTTCCGATCGCGACGTCCTCCACATCATTCTTTATGTCATGCTTCTCTTCCACCACCACTCCCTCGACCGTCTTCACATCCTTGCGCTTCTTTCCTGCGTCCAGTGACCCGTTGTAAATCGTGACGATGCTCATCCGGCACGGAAAGATCCGGCTCGCGATTTCGATGGAATTGAAATATATGTTCATCGAAGCCCCGCCCCGAAACATCGAGAACCACTTCGGACGCTCGACGCTGCGAATCGTTCCATGGATCTTCGCTCCCGCCGGAAGGATCAGTTGATTTCCCGCAAAAACAGGCTCGGCCACGGTTGCCATGAAGGGATCGCCGTCATGCGCCACCCGCGTGCTGAGGCCGTTCATCAGGGTGAGTCGGATTTGCGTGCCTGACATTACGCTCGTGGACTGCGCGTGAGTCGCGGGCGTCAGGAACAGCATCGTCGACGCCAGAATGCATATCGCCAAGAATCGCTTCATCGATTGGGTCTCCTTGCCTCTCCTTCGCCCGGCGAAGCAAGAGGCTGCCGCTGGCCCGCGCCCTTGGCGAACGGGCTCAGCTGTTTGGTCGGTGAATTGGTGCCGGAAGGCGGCTGCTGGGACAGGCTCGCGCGCTGGCTCCGGTTTCCCCCGTTTCGTGGAGGACTTGCCGCTGGCGCGCGGTGAGGTGCGGAGGTTGCACCCACCGATAAGATACGCTCTTCCGCGGCCGTGTTGCACCGAATTTCGCCGCGTTTTCCAGATAGCAACCGCGCACTGCCGCCGCGCGCTCCGCGTTGCGCCGATGCACGTCCATTCCTGTACAATGACGTTTTGCACGCTCGCCACCCTCACCGCCCATCGCACGCCGGCCTCGCAGTGCTAATGTCGCTTCATGTCAGAGCGACGAAAATCCATTTGGCTTGCCGCGGGACTTACGTTCCTGCCGATCCTGCTCGCGCCGCCGGTTCTGGCGTTCGCGCGCTTCAGCGACACCGGCCCCGCTGCCGTCTGGCCGCTGGTGCTCTACGCTCCTCTTGCGATGTGGGCGGAGGCCCGCGCCGTCCGCCTGCTTCTCGCCGCATTTCGCGAGTTGCGTGACCCCGCTATGCTTGCGATTCTTCCTCTCAGCCTTGTCGCCGTCTTCGCCTATTCCATCCACGGCGTCGTCTTCATTCTCGGCTTGCCCGGCCTCCTGAAACATCTTTTCTAGATTCGCCGCTCTCGCTATCCTGCTCATGTTGTACGCGGGATTCGCGCGATTCGCGCGATTCGCGTTCTTCGTGTCGCAGTCCGCGCCTGCCGGTCTTCCACTCGCGCTATTCGCCGCGCCAACCCCTGTGCTAGACTCGCGATGCAGTCTCGCACGCGCCGCTTTTGCGCGTGCGGACACCGGTGGAACTTCGGGCTCTGTGCAACGATTCCCCGTGAACCCCGCCAGGCCCGGAAGGGAGCAACGGTAACGGGTCAGCTTCGTGTGCCGCGGAGTACCCGAAGTTCCATACCCTCGACTCAGGGAGCTGCATGACCTACAAAGTCATCGCCCGCAAGTATCGCCCGCAGAACTTCCGCGAAATTGTCGGCCAGGAGCACGTCACCAAGACCCTCTCGAACGCCATCCAATCGAATCGCGTAGCTCACGCCTACATTTTTTCCGGCGTTCGCGGCGTCGGTAAGACGACCACCGCCCGCATCCTCGCCAAAGCGCTCAATTGCGCGAAGGGCCCGACGCCCGATCCCGACAACACCTGCGACTCCTGCCGCGAAATCACCGCCGGCACTTCGCTCGACGTCCTTGAAATCGACGCCGCCTCCAATCGCGGCATCGACCAAATCCGCGAGCTTCGCGAAATGGTCCGCTACGCGCCTGCCGCCAGCCGCTACAAAGTCGTCATCCTCGACGAAGCGCATCAGCTCACCGATGAAGCTTCGAACGCGCTACTCAAAACTCTCGAGGAGCCCCCCGAGCGCGTCATCTTCATTCTCGCCACCACGCGCGCCGAAGATCTTGTCGAGACCATCAAGTCCCGCGCGCAGCTCTTCCAGTTCCGCTCGCTCACCTTCAAGGAAATTGCCTCCGAGATCGAGCGCATCGCCAAAGCCGAAAATCTGAAAATCGATTCCGGCGCCGTTGCCGTTCTCGCTCGCGCCGCCGAAGGCAGCCTTCGCGACGGCCTTTCTCTCCTCGAGCAGACCATCGCCTACTCCGGCGATGAAATCACGGACACGCAGGTCCGCGAGCTTCTCGGCGTCGTCGCGGAAGGCGTCCTCGACGATCTCGTTGAAGCCATCGAAGCGCAATCCGCCGAGCGCGCTCTCTCGCTCGTCCACCGCCTGATTCGCGATGGACAGAATCTCCGGCACTTCTGCCGCGAGGCGATCCGTCACTTCCGCAATCTTCTCGTCGCGCGGGTCTGCGGCGCCGATTCCGATTTGATCGCTGCGCCGCCCGACGAGCGCCCGCGCCTCGCCGCCCAGTCCGCGAAATTCGGCGAGGAGGATCTCACGCGCTTCTTCAACATCCTCCTCGTCACCGAAGACGAGCTGCGCCGCCATCCCGATCCGCGCCTTCACCTCGAGCTCGGCCTGCTGAAACTCGTCAACGCGCAGCGCCTCGCGCCGCTCGAAACCGTTCTCTCCGACTTGCATACCGAAGGACGCGTCTCGCGGCCCGCTTCCGATCCGCCTGGCACTCCCCCGCGCATCATGTCCGCTGCCGCCGCGTCCAGCGCGTCACCGATGCTCGTCCCCGCATCCTCTGCCGCAACTGCACCTTCGCAAAATTTCCCGGCGCCATCGCGCACCACGACTCCCGAATCCCTCAGTCCGCCGGCGCCGCTTTCCGATTCATCTGCCGCTGCCCCGGCCGCGCCCGCGCGTCCTGCGTCGCAGCCCATTCCCGCGTCTCCGCCGCGCATCGTTGCTCGCGCCGCCGAAGATTCCACGGGCCTCGCCTCCGCGCAAATGGAAGCGCTCAAGTCCGCGCTTCAGGGACAGAAATTCCTTTGGTCCATGGTCGAGCACGCCACTCGCTGGGAAATCGAAAGCGGCGAATTCCGCCTCTTCTTCCCGCCGGAAAGCCGCGCGCTCGCTGAAATGTTGCAGGCTCGCGATCCGATGGAGCGTTTGCGCACAGTCCTCAATCAAGTCGTGGGCCAGCCGCTCCGCGTCTGTGTTAAACTTGACTCGAATCGGGCGCCAGCGAGTCGCACGTCTGAGCTGCGCGCTCGAATTGAGGAAGATCCGATCGTTAGGGCGATGCTTGAACGTTTTGGCGGCCAGATTTCCAAGATTAAGCGCCCGGGCGAGGAATAACTCATGGAAGTAAAAGCGCTGCAGCAAATGCTTTCGCAGTTCCGGCAGGCTCAGGAGAAGCTCGAAAAGCAGATCGACGGCATCCTTGTCGAGGCCTCTGCGGGCGGCGGCATGGTTTCGGTCAAGATGAACGGCCAGAAGCAGCTCACCGAAGTTCGCATCGAACCCGACACCTTCAAGAGCAAAGACCAGGAAATGCTGCAGGACTTGATTCAGGCCGCGGTCAACGAGGCCGCGCGCCGCGTCGACGAAGAACTCAGCAAACAGGTCAAGGACCTCACCGGCGGCATGGCCGGCATCTCCGGCCTCAAAATCCCCGGCCTCTTCTAGCTCTCTGAAACCTCAAAATTTGAAATCCGCCGGCCCCTCCCGTGTCTTTCCTGTTTGTTTTTCCCGGCACTTCACCTCTGCTGTTCACTTCGTGTTCTGCACTTCAAACGCCTCCGTCGATCGCGCGCAGCGCTTGTCATCCCGACCGGAGTCCCGCGTGCTTGTTCTCCCCGCGCGCAGCGCGGGCGCGGGACGCAGCGGAGGGACCTCTCTTCGCGCCGCTCACTTCATCGCCGTTCGTCGCTTTGCACTTTGCCGGGTCTTCGCCTTTGTCCTTCATTTCAAATCTGAAATTTGAAATTTGTTTTCATCAGTTCATCTGTGGTTCCAAAAGGCCTTCGCCTTTAGCCGTCCGCCTTTTTTGTTGTTCCCTCTCTCGACCTGTCCCCAGTTCGGCTCTTCTTCTTTCTTTTCATCAGTGTTTATCTGTGTTCATCTGTGGTTCCAAAAGGCCTTCGCCTTTCACGTTTAGCCCTTTCCTGCTAGGCTCATCCCATGCCCGATTTCGCGCCTTCTATCACCCGTCTCATCGACGAACTCAAGCATCTTCCCGGCATCGGCCAGAAAACAGCGCAGCGCCTCGCCTTCTATCTCCTTCGCGCAGACCGCAATCAGGCTCTCGCTCTCTCCGACGCCATTCGCGAAGCCAAGGAAAAAATCCGCGAATGCTCCATCTGCAATAACATCACCGACGCCGACCCCTGCCTCTTCTGCGCCAGCTCCTCCCGCGACCGCCGCGTCATCTGCGTCGTCGAGGACGCCACCAACATCCAAGCCGTCGAAAAAACGCGCCAGTTCTCCGGCCTCTATCACGTTCTCGGCGGTGCGCTCTCGCCGCTTCAGGGCATTGGCCCCGACCAGATCAAGATCAAAAGCCTCATCGAGCGCCTTAAGTCCGGCGCCGTCGAAGAGATCATCATCGCGACGAATCCCACCGCCGAAGGCGAAGCCACCGCCGTCTATCTCTCGAAGCTCATCAAGCCTCTTGGCGTCCGCGTCACTCGCATCGCCATGGGCATCCCCGTCGGCTCCGACCTCGAGTACGCCGACGAAGTCACCATGATGAAAGCCATGGAAGGCCGCCGCGATTTATAGTTGATGCCGGTCGACGAGCAGACGATGCTGAATCTCATCGAACACGCCATCCGGTCTAGTCAGTGGACTAGGGCACGAAGACTGATTCTGAAACGCCTCCGAGAATGCCCGCGCGATCACTGGCTCTTGACACGACTCGGCCTGACTTTCTATGAACAGCGAGCCTACCGTCGTTCGCTCAAGTGCTCAAAGGCGGCCCTGCAGCTGGCTCCACAGTGCCCGCTCGTGCTTTGGGATCACGCAGGAACTCTCCAAATGCTGGGTAGGCACAGAGAATCTTTGTCGATTTACCGGCGGCTTATCCGTCGCGGCACCAATTCGATTGCGCGCGGTCCGTGCGGCGAGGGTCCTGCTAGGGCTCGGGCTTTGATCCTTGATTGCTGGTATCGCGTGGCGCACTCCGAAACCAAATTGAAAAACTACAAAGCCGCGCTGGCTGCATATCGCAGACATTTGCAGCTACGGAGCCGAACCTCCGGCTCGATCTACTCGAAGCGTATGGTCACGGAAGAGCTAAGCAAAGTGGCTAAGATGCTGGCCTAATCGCTTAGTCTTTGTTCTCCCCACAACCCAGCGGGTCCTGCTTCAGCGGGTGGCCCCATACTTGCGCCTTTTGCAAGGGTGGGCCGCTGTTGCCTTGCAATTGATGTTGTCTTTTCCCGTGGCAAAACCCTTCTATGCCAATTCACCAACGCGTGCTGCGGAAGGCACGGGAGGCTGCAAAACATAGTCTTTAATGCCGCCGTACAATGGGCGGCGCATCTTTAGCTGTTCAATCTCCCCGCGCACAGCGCGCCATCCCATCCCTTTTCCATCCTTCTCTACTCCCGGTTCTCCTTATCATGCAAATCCAATCCAAACTGCGGATGATCCTTCGTCCCCGTAATCTTGATCGGCAGCTCCGTCCCGCCGTCCTTCCCCTTGAAAAACGGATCGATCGCCTTCAGAAAAAACGACTTCACTCCCGTCGTCGTTTCCGAAAGCTTCGCGTCCATCCTCAGCTTGCCTCGAAAATCCACATCACCTTTGTCGAGGTCGTACGTCCCCGCCAGCGTCACGGTCGCGCCTTCCACGCCAAAATGCAATCGCGAGAACGTCACCACTCCCTTCGCCACTCGAAAACTTCCCGTCAGTTGCGTCACGGGGTCGCCCTGCTGCGCCTGCTCTGCCTGCTCCGGCTTGCCCTGACTCTTCAGGCTCAGCTTCGCTATTTTTTGCTCCGTCTGCGCCTGCGTGAACTGTCCGTCCGAAACCGAAAAATCCCCGCTCAGCCACATCTTCTGCAGCAAATCGACGTCGCCTTCCCCGATATGAATCTGCGTCTTAAGGTACGCCGCTCCTGTCATCAGCGGCGGAGTCGTTCCCACCGCCATCGCCAGCAAATCCTCCACGCGCGCGTTCTCGCTCACCGCGTCGAGCACGATCGTTCGCCCCTTCTGCTTCGTCCTATCGACCACCTCGCCCTTCACGTCCAGCGTTGTATTCAGAAACTTCGCCACCACATCCTTCAGAATCGTGTCGCCATTCGTCCCGTCGACAATCGCCACGTAATCCGTGTGCAGTGCCAGCGGATGATGGCTCGTCCGCAAGCTGAAATTCGGAATCTCCGTCTCGCCCCGCACATCCAGATAATCCAGCGGCCCTTTGAACGTTCCCGTCGACGCCATGATTCCGCTCAGCCCCTTCAGCGTCCCCATGTCCGCGTTCTCGAACGTATACTTCCCATCCACCGGAGTCTCGCGCGGATCGTCCGCGTCCCAGGGCCCGAAGCTCCCCTCCGTGTGAATCTCGCCCTTCGGAAGCGGATTCGTCAGCATCGCTTCGAAGTGCGCCGGCCGGTCGAATCCAAACGGCCCAAGCTCCAGGTGATGCAAATCCCATTCCTTCGGCGCCTTGTCCAGGTCGCGTGGATAAATCACCAGCTTCACGTTGTCTGCGTGGACGTCCTCCACGATCACTGGATATTTTGCGGCGAGATCCTGGTCCGTCCCGTGAATCATCGGTTTCGCGTCCTTCGGTCTCGGTGGAATCGAAATTGTCATGCCTTCAATCTTCACCCCCCGGACTGTAGGATGCCTCCCCAGCAGTCCCAGCGTGTTCGCGCGAAACGTCACCTGCCGGATTTCGATCAGCGGCGGATAATCCGCCGGCCCCTTGCCGCGCACCACGACGTCCCCCACCGACGCGCGCACCATCGGAAAAAGCGACTCCACGCGAAACCCCGAAATCTCCACGTCGCCCTTCAGGTGCGTCTGGAAATATTCTTCCGTCTTCTGCTGGGCCGCTCTCCGCAGCCGCGGACCCACAACACAAACTCCGGCGATCGCCAAAACAGCTATCGTCGCCACCACTGCACCGGCAGACCACACTACAATTCGTTTTGTTTTCATTAGTCAGGAGGCGTTCCGGCCGGGCAGAGTGTAGACCCGCCGGAACAAACTCCCTCAATGCTAGGCCCGCCCGTTCTCAGGCGCCATACGCCGAACCCTGTACTCCTCAATCCGCCATCGCGAATATCCGGCCCAGAATCACCCGACTCGCATGCGCCCGCTGCGCCCGCGCCCCTCCTCCCTCGCTTCGTGCCTTTTTGGTCTTGCCTTGGCCTGTCACTGTTCCGCCGTCGCTGTTGTCGTCGCTGTTGCTTCCGCGATCGCTGTTACGCCGTTGCTGTTGGTTTCCTCGTTGCTGTTGCTTTCGCCTTTCCCTTTGCTTCCGCCCTTCCCCTTGCCTCGCTTCTACTGTTGCTGTTGCTTTCGCCGTTGCCGTGCCGTTGCCGTGCCGTTGCCGTGCCGTTGCCTTTGCCTTCCTTTGAAATTTGAAATTTCAAATGGCTTTGTTGATTTCCTCACGCAAAGGCGCGCCGCTGCCCATTTTCTCGGCACGACCTCTGAACTTTGTCATCCCGAGCGGAGCGTCCCGACGCTTTTCCCCGCGAAAATCGCGTCTTTTCGATTTTCGCGTCGGGACGCGCAGTCGAGGGATCTCTCT
>DATJWH010000026.1:0-244575 GCA_035501415.1 Candidatus Limnocylindrales bacterium
TGATCCAGTTCAATTCGACGGGTGCAGCGATCGCCCCTGGAGCTGCGCCGCCGATTTGCCCGGCCGGTCTCAGCTCGCTCGGCAACTAACAGACCTGGCTGTTCTGTGGAGGGAGGAAGAGCAATCTTCCTCCCTTTCACACTCTGACTCCTAAGAGAAGTCGGGAAGTTGGAAGGAAGGGCAAGGGCAGGGACGGGTGGCACTCAAAGGATTTGAAGTTCTCACGCAAATGCGAACCGCATTCACAACTCGAGCCGCAAAGAAAGACCTCAAGTCCAGCCGTGGCTTTTCTTTGATCGAGCTCCTGATCGTCGTGGCGATCATCCTCATCATCGTCGCGATCGCGATTCCGAACCTGCTCCGCTCCCGCATCGCGGCGAACGAAGCAGCCGCCGTCGAAAACATTCGGACCATCACGACGGCAGCCGTGGTTTACAACACCACCTACGCCAACGGGTTTCCTCCCACTCTTCAGATTCTTGGCAATCCCGGCGGCGTCGCGATGGCCAATTGCGACAATGCCATTCTGATTGAGCAGAACCTTTCCACCCCGCCCTTCAATAAGAGCGGCTACACCTTCGCCTACACGGGCGGAGACGGACTCGCGCCCATGGCGCAGGGCTGCGCGGCCCCCGGCTTTTACGGCTATCTCGTGACCGCGACCCCGATCTCCTTGCAAGTCACCGGCGAACGAAGCTTCTGCAGCAACGAGCCGGCGATCATCTACTTCGATACCACCGGCGTTACGCCTGCTTCGGAAGCAGCCTGCCTCGCTCTTCCGTCCCTGTAGTAATTTCGGAAGTCATTTCCGCGGCGACTCGCCGCGCGCTCTCAGTGCGTCCCTCAACGGCCGTTCGCTCGATTCCTGCTAGAATTGACTCATGCTGCGCTCCTTGTTGTGCATGCTCGCCGTAGCGTCGGCCGTCACGCCCAACGCCGCCGCCATCCGCCGCGCTCTCGAAGCGCGCTACCAGCACGCTGCTACGCTGAAGGCCGTCTTTTACGAGCGCTTTAGCGACGGCAAGGGCGGCGGCCAGGCCGAATCGGGAGTCGTCTACTTCTCAAAGCCGGGGCGCATGCGCTGGGAGTACGAATCGCCCGAAAAGAAGCTGTTCCTGGTCGACGGCACCAACGTCTGGTTCTACGTTCCCGCCGACCATACCGCGAGCCGCGCCAAAATGAAGGAAAGCTCCGATTGGCGCACGCCCATCGCGCTCCTGGCGGGCAAGGCGGATCTCTCGAAGCTCTGCCGCAGCCTCGAAGTGGTCGATCCCTCGGCGCCCGGCACGAAGCCGGAAGAGAAGCCGCTGACGCCGGGCGACACCGTCCTGCGCTGCACGCCGCGCGAAAAATCCGACGACTTGGGCGAATCCATCACGGACGCGCTGCTCGAAACCGATCCCGAGGCGCATCTGGTCCGCGTGGTAATTCGCGAGCCCGGAAACCTCGAGACCGAATATCGCTTCGGCAATTGGCAGGAGAATATTCCGGTCCCCGAGGTGAAATTCCATTTCGATCCGCCGCCGGGCGTCGAGATTGTCGACGAGGAAAAACTCGCCGGCGAAATTCGCTGACCCAGCCGCACTTTTCGCCTGTTTTCCGCGCGAACACACCGAGTTTCTTTTCCGTTAAACCACTTTGCGTCAGGCGCGTCCAACTATTCGAAGCGAACGAAGAATTGCCCAGCCGAATTTCAGGAGGGCATACAGCCTTTTGGCTGTTGTCACATCCTACTAATGTCCTGTCTCAGAGCGTTCAAGATGCGCGTGAAAAAGGGTATGCTACACTTCACAACGGTCCCCGTACCCCGCACCGGGCGCCCATAACTTACGATGGCTGAATTTGTCTGCAAAGTCGGCGACGCCTCCGGACGTATCTTTCAGCAGGTCGAAACGGCGCAGTCGGAGGACGAAGCGCGGCAGAAGCTCTCCGAACGCGGCTTCTACGTGTTCGCGATTCGGGACCACTTCGACCTGATCTCCCAGATCAGCCGCTCGCGCACCAGCCGTGCCATTCGTCCGAATGAGTTCCTGATCTTCAATCAGCAGTTCAATACGCTGATCAAGGCGGGCCTGCCGATTCTAAAAGCGCTCGAACTGCTGGCTGAGCGCGCGGCCGCCCAGAGGCTGCGCCCCATCCTCACGGACGTGCGCCATCGCGTCCGTGGCGGCGCGCTGCTTTCTGAGGCGCTGGTGGCCCAGGGCTCGTTTCCGCCCGTCTACGTCACGGCCATCACGGCCGGCGAGCGCAGTGGCAACCTGACTGGCGTTCTCGACCAGTACATCAATTATCTCCGCGTCAGCACGGGCTTTCGCCGCTCGCTCGTTACGGCTCTGATTTATCCCTGCATCTTGATCGCGGCGGTCATCATGGTGATGTCGTACCTGGTCACGTATGCCATGCCGCGCTTCGCCGACCTGTACAAGGACCTTGGCGTGCCGCTCCCGAAAATCACGCAGATTGTGCTGGGCCTCGCGCTTCCTCTGCGCCACTATTTCATCCTCGTCATCGTTCTGCTCGCGGTCGGCATCGCCGCCGTCTTCCTTTGGACGCGAACGGATCAGGGCGCGCTTGTCATCGACCGTCTCAAGCCTCGGGTTCCCGTCCTCGGCGATATTTGGCTGAAGTCGCAAATCGCTCAGTTCGTTCGCACGCTTTCCACTCTTCTCGCTGGCGGCACTCCGCTGGTGGCGGGCCTGCACACCTCCGCCTCCGCGATTGGCAGCCGCCTGATTTCGACTTCCGTGGAGCGCGCCGCCGATCGCGTAAAGGAAGGGCAGACGCTCCACATGAGCCTGGCCGAGACGCAGCTGATTCCGGATCTCGCGCTCGAGATGATTGAAGTCGGCGAGGCGTCAGGCGCGCTCGCCGCGATGCTTACCAGCGTCGCCGAATTCTATGAGGAAGAAGTGAGCACGCGGTTGCAGCGAACCCTCGTCTGGGTTTCGCCCGCGATTTTGGTGGTGATGGCCCTTGTGATAGGCTTGATCCTTATCGCGCTCTATCTTCCCATGTTCTCCCTTCAGATCGGTTCTGCCGGAGGCGCGTAAAGTTCGATGGCAACCACAGGCCACAACAATCCGAATCCATCTCCGCTCGGCGTCGGCGCGCCGAACGAAGCCGCCGAGCGCGAGCAGGCCCGCCGCCTGGCCGAGCGCTATCGCTGCCCGTTTATCGATCTGCGCGAACAGCGCATCGATCCCGATCTCTTCCGCAGCATTCCGGCCGAAATGATGTTCCGCTACAACTTCGTGCCTCTCGAAGCGCACGACAGCACGCTCGTTGTGGCCATGGCTGACCCGAGCCAGTTGCACCTCACCGACGAGCTTTCGCTGCTGCTCGGCAAGCGTCTCCAGATCAAGGTCGCCACCACGTCGCAGATCGGCGACCTGCTGAAGCGCACGGAGCAATCGCAGCGCGTTCTGGATCAGGCCACCGAGGGATTCACGCTCCAGGTCGTCAGCGAGGAAGAGGACAGCGAAGAAAACATTTCGATGGAGAAGCTCACGCGCGATACCGGCGTGAGTCCTGTGGTTCGCCTCGTCGATACCGTAATCTTCACGGCCCTCGAGCGGCGCGCGAGCGATATTCACATCGAAACGCGCAATTCCGAGGTTGTCGTGAAGTACCGCATCGACGGCGTCCTAACCTACGCGATGCAGCCGCTCGCCAAGGACTGGCACGCCACGATTCTTTCCCGCATCAAGGTGATGAGCGAGCTCGATATCGCGGAGCGGCGCGTTCCGCAGGATGGCCGCTTCCGCGTCCGCTACAAGGGCCGCTTCGTCGATTTCCGCGTCTCCATCATGCCGTCCATCCACGGTGAGGACGCCGTTCTCCGCGTCCTCGACAAGGAAACGCTGAGCGAAAAGTTCCGCAACCTCACTCTCGATGTCGTCGGCTTCGACGCCGACGAAGTCGCCAAGTTCCGCCGTTACATTCACGAGCCTTATGGCATGGTGCTCGTCACCGGTCCCACCGGCTCCGGCAAGACGACCACGCTCTACGCCGCCATCAACGAGATCAAGAACGACGAGGACAAGATCATCACCATCGAAGATCCCGTCGAATATCAGGTGCGCGGCATCACGCAGATTCCCGTCAACGAAAAGAAGGGGCTCACGTTCGCTCGCGGCCTTCGTTCCATCCTGCGCCACGACCCGGACAAGATCATGGTCGGCGAAATTCGCGACCAGGAAACCGCCCAGATCGCCATCAACTCCGCGCTAACCGGCCACCTCGTTTTCACCACCGTTCACGCAAACAACGTCACCGACGTGATCGGCCGCTTCATCAACATGGGCGTCGAGCCCTATAATTTCGTTTCGGCGCTGAATTGCATCATGGCGCAGCGCCTGGTCCGCGTAATCTGCGAGAGTTGTAAGAAGCAGGTTCGCTATTCCCCGGAAGCGCTCAAGGAATCGGGTCTCGATCCTGCGGAATGGAGCCAGGTGCCGTTTTACGAAGGCCCCGGCTGTCTGGAATGTTCCGGCAGCGGATATCGAGGCCGCAGCGCCATCACGGAGCTGCTCGATCTCTCCGACAAGATTCGCGAAATGATCATCGATCGCCGTCCAACGTCGGAGATCAAGCGCGCCGCTAAAGCGGAGGGCATGACGTTTCTGCGCGAGTCGGGCCTTCGCAAGGTCCGCGCCGGCGTCACGACCCTTCGCGAGATCAACAAGGTGACCTTCCTTGACTAGCGCCGCATCGCTCTCCACGCAGTTTTACAGGCTCGGTCCCGTCCGCAAAATCGAGCGCTGGCTCAACGCCATGCCGCATCCCTCCATGGTCGTCGAGATCGCCTCGAATCACGTGGCCGCCGCCCGCTGGGGCGGTTCGCGCGGTCACCTCGAATCCTACGCCATCGAGCCGTTGCCGTCGGGCGCCGTCATGCCTTCGCCCGTCGACGCCAATATCCCGCAGCCCGATACCGTCAAATCCGCGCTGCGCCGCGTTTTCAGCCGCGTTCCGCATCACGGCGGGCAGCTTGCGCTGCTGATTCCCGATCCCGTCGTGCGCGTTTTCATTCTCCAGTTCGAAACTCTGCCGCGGCGCGCGGACGAAGCGCTTCCGCTTCTTCGCTGGCGACTGAAGAAGAGCGTTCCCTTCGATGTTGACGAGACCGTGGTTTCCTGGATGCGCCAGGAGAGCAAGACCGAGAAGCTGGACGTCGTTACGGCCGTGGCGCGCCAGCGGATCGTCCGCGAGTACGAGGGAATCATCGAGTCCTTTGGCGCGACGCCCGGCGTCGTCCTAAGTTCCACCCTGGCGGCCCTGCCTCTGCTCGAGGACCGCGGCGCCACGCTGCTCGTCCGCATGTCCGGTCGCACGCTGACCACGGTCATCGTCCGGCTTGGCAATCTCGTCGTCTATCGCTCGTCCGAATTGGCGCGCGATGCCTTGTCCCTCGACCCCCGGTTGGTTCTCGACGAGATTTTCCCGGCCATCGCGTACTATCAGGACACCTGGGGCGGATCGCCCGAGCGCGCCTGCCTCTCGGGCTTTGGCTCGCAGCATGAGGCCTTCAGTCGCGCCCTTTCGCAGGAATTGAACGTTTCGGCGGCGCCCCTTTCGGCAAGTGCCGAATCGGCGCGCCTGCCTGCAAACGTCCAGGATCTCGTTCGCCAGGAATCCGATGGGCTCGTGGGGTGGATGCTGAATCGGGGATCATAGCGTCGCTCGCGTCGCGAAACAAAAATGAAGCTTCATCTCAATCTATCGACCACGCCGCAAGAGAATCGCAGGCCGTTCCTCGCCGCGGCTACCATCATCGGGACGATTGGCGTCATCGCGTTACTGATCCTCTCGCAGGCCGCGTATCGCTCGTGGAATTCGAACCGCCAGATGCATGCGGACATCAATCGCCTCGAAAACGAAATTGAGACGGATACCGTTCAGCAGCAGGATCTTGAGAATTACTTCCACACTCCCGCGGCGCGCAAGGTCCTCGACCGCGCGAATTTCCTGAACTCCCTGATCGACGAGCGCAGTTTCCCCTGGACGCGGATCTTCGCCGATTTGGAGGAGGCGCTGCCCGCAGGCGTGCGCGTGGTAAATATCTCGCCGAAGCTCGTCAACGGCCGCGCCGAAGTGCTTCTCACGGTTGGCGCCGCCACCGACGAGCAGAAGATCCACTTCCTCGAGGCCATCGAGAAGTCCAGGGACTTTTCCGAGATGCAGGTGGTCTCCGAGCGCCACACCGAGCAGGGAAGCACGGCGGATAAGATCATCGTCGATTTGAAAGTGGTCTACGCAATCACATGAAGAACGAAGGCTCCTGGAGCGGCACAAAACGGTTTACTACCATCGCCCTCGCGGTGCTGCTGATCGTCGATGTGGGCCTCGGCGTCTTTTTGTGGCAAAGCTCGCGCCAGAACCCCGAGGAGCTTCGCGCGCAACGTGAGACGCTGGCCCTCCAGGCGAAGCTTCGCAAAGCCGAAGTCGAGCGCGGCCGCAGGATTCGCGCTTCGCTTCCGCAGATCGGCCTCGATTGCGACAAGTTTTACAAGGACACCTTTCTCGATCCGGCCACCGGCTATTCCGCCGTCGAATCCGATTTCAACACCATCGCGGATAAAGCCGGCCTCCGCACCTCGGCCACGAATTTCAAGGAAAAAGTCATCAAGGACCACGGTGTGACGGAGCTTCAGATTTCCACCACCGTCGACGGAAGCTACTCCTCCGTCATCCAGTTCATCAACGGCCTCGAGCAATCGAAGATTTTCTATCTCCTGAACGATTTGCATCTGACGTCTGCAACGGCCGGCGCTGTCAAGCTCCAGCTGGACCTGCGCACGTACTTTAGGACCTGACCGAAATGTCTCGCCGCGTCCAAATCATCGTCCTCGTCAGCCTGCTCGTTCTCTTGGTCGTCGTGTATTTCTGGGAGCGCACTCCCGGCGCGAGCTTCGGCGGCGTTCTCGCGGCCAATTCCAAGTTCACGCCCATCGACGTGCAGGAGCCCGATCTCCGCCTCGACCTGCTCGCCCAGACCCATCATTCCGCGTACACCGGTTCGAATCGCAACATCTTCGACATTACTTCCGTCCCCACGAAGTCTCAGCCCGGAGAGCCCGCCAAGGCTGCCGAGCCAGAGCGCCATGGCGACATGTTCCCCATGAAGCCCGCGCCTCCGCCTCCGCCGCAGCTTCCCGCGCAATTCTTCGGCTACGAATCCCGGCCCAGCAGCAGTCTTCGCGTCGGCTTTTTCCTGCAGGGCGAGGATGTAATCATCACCGCCGAGGGCGACACGCTGCTTGGCAATTACCGTCTGATTCGCATCGGCAACGATTCCGCGGAGATGGAGGAAATTTCCACCGGCCGGCATTTCACTGTGCCGCTCGAGCGCCCGCCTGACGAGGCCGTCAGCCAATGACGCATCTCCTCGAGTCGCGCAAGCCGCGCGGCTGCAGCCGCCGCCAAGGCCGGCTCCGTCGCGGCTCCTCGCGCGAATCCGGCTACGCCTATCTGCTCGCTCTCTTCATGATGACGATGGTCCTCGCTTCCTCTGTCGCCCTCATGATGAACGCCGCCACGCAGGGCCGCCGCGAGCGCGAAGCCGACATGATCTGGCGCGGCAAGCAGTACGTCCGCGCGATCAAGCTCTACTACCGCCGCACCGGCCATTACCCGGCCAGCGTCGACGATCTCGTCCAGGGCGTCGCCAACATCCATTTCCTTCGCGAAACCTACAAAGACCCGATGAACAAGAATGAGGACGGCAAGTGGCGCTTCATCTACACGAACGCCTCCGGCCAAATCATCGGCAGCGTCCACTACGCCACGATGCAGCAGATGGCCATCCTCGATCTCAACGGCGGAAAAATTCCCAAGGCGAGCGACGACGACTCCGCGGACGACAACAGCGGCGAGACTCCCGTGCCTCAGGCCGACCAGGGCAATTGCCCGAACGTCACGCCGTCTCCGGGAGACGAGCCGCAGAACGGCGCCACCTCCGGCGCGAATCAGTCTCCCAATCCTGCGCCCGGCAATCCCAACGCTTTTATTCCCGCACTCGGCTCCAGCCCCGCGCTGCCGAATCAGAACCAGAATCAGAATCCCGGTGCGGCTCCCAACGCCAAGTGCCCGCCCGCGCAGGACCAGAATGGCCAGCAGGGCATCGGCGGCGCCTTTGCCCCCGGCGCGCAGCCCGGCCAGAACGGCTCGCCGTTCGGCGGCATGATGGGCGGCCTGAACGCCGCGTCCATGCAGGCGCTGATGCAACTCAAGCCCACCGGCCCCGTCGACAGCCCCGTCATCGGCGGCTTCCTCGTCGGCGTCGGCAGCACGGTCGACGCAAAATCCGTGAAGGTCTGGAAGGGCGGAAAGAAATACAAGGATTGGGAATTTATCTGGAATCCGCTGGAAGATCAGGCGCTAGCGCTGCAGCAGGGACTTGGCCAGGCCGGAGCTGGCGGCGGACTAGCTTCGCCGCTCGGCTTGGGGCCGACCGGCTCGTCGCCGCTGACTAGTCCAAACCAGAACCCGACGCAGCCCCAGCAGCCGCAGTAGCCGCGCCCGTTCCCGCTCCCGTGCTGACGCTCGCCGCGCTCGCGCCCGTCGCGTTCAGTTGCGCCTTCAACTGCGCCATGCTCGGCGCGCTCGGCGCCGCGCTCTTCTTCGACTTCGCGACACTCGCGGTAATTCGCTTCACGTAGCTCTGCGTTTCGCGGAACGGCGGCACGCCGCCATACCGCTCCACCGAATCCGGCCCCGCGTTGTACGCCGCCAGCGCGAGCCGCAAATTCCCCTGATACTGGGCCAGCAAATCCTTCAGGTAGCGCGTTCCGCCGTCGATGTTCTGCGCCGGGTCGAAGACGTTGCCCACCGAGTACCGCGCCGCCGTTTGCGGCAGCAGTTGCATCAGCCCCAGCGCCTGCCTGCGCGAAATCGCGCGCGGCTTAAAATTCGACTCCACCGCAATCACGCTGCGAATCAGTCCCTCGTCCACTCCGTGCTTCTGCGCCGCGTCGCGAATCAGCTTCGCGAACGGCCCCGCGTCCGCTGGCATAGCCACAGCGGGCGCGTTCGCCGCGAAACTCTCCTCAGGCTCGATCGACTCCACGTCGCTCGCCGCCACCTCCACCGTGCCGCCCGCCACGACGCACCGCATCGTCGCGCCATCACGCTGGTAGCTCGTCACGTGCAGCCGCACACCCGAGCGCAGCACAATATAATCCGCGCGCGCCGCCGGCGCCGCCAGCATCAGCGCCGTCAGCATCGCCGTCGCGAGCATCGCCTCCGCAGCTGCCGCCTTCGCCGTGAATTTTCCTTGCCTCTTCATCTCACGCCTTGTGCCTCGTCCTGTAGCTCAGGTCTTCAGACCTGAGGCCTTTTCGCCCGCTGCATCCCGCCCCTCGTCCCGCATTTGCCTTTGCGGGTGCCCCATCCTTGCGTCTTCCGCAAGGGTGGGATCTTCATTTCTCGCCCCACGCCCCTTGCCCCTGTAGCTCAGGTCTTCAGACCTGAGGCGGGTGCCCCATCCTTGCGTTTCTTGCAAGGGTGGGGATTTTCACTTCTCGCCCCTCGCCCCTCACCCCTGTAGCTCAGGTCTTCAGACCTGAGGCGGGTGCCCCATCCTTGCGCCTTCCGCAAGGGTGGGGATTTTCGCTTCTCGTCCCTCGCCCCTCACCCTACTGTAGCGCGTACCTCTTCACCGCCTCCGCCAATCCGTTTTCGTCGTTCGATAGGGTAACCGTCCACCCGCGCGTTTTCAATCCCTCCACCGAGTTGCCCATCACGACGGGCAGGCCCGCATACTCTAGCATTTCGCAGTCGTTCCAGTTGTCGCCAATCGCCATCACTTCCTCGCGCCGCACGCCCAACCGCCGCGCCCACTCCGCCAGCGCCACTCCCTTCGACACGCCCCGCCCCAGCACATCCAGCACCGAAATATCGCGCGTCAAGTATTCGGTAAACGCCAGCTTGTACTCGTCCGCGAACGGCAGCGAGCGCAGCTTCGTCAATGCGTCCTGCACCGTGGCGCACAGCCCCACAAACATCACCTGAATCGGATCCTCGTGATTTGTAGGGGGTCGGACATTCATGTCCGACATTCCTCCATCCTTTTCTTCACTGGCTTCAGCCGCTGAGGCAGGTTCCTCCGGCCTTTTAGGGGGTCGGACATTCATGTCCGACATTCCTCGGCCCCTTTCTTCACCGGCTTTAGCCGCTGAGGCAGGTTCCTCCGGCCTTTTAGGGGGTCGGACATTCATGTCCGACATTCCTCCGCCCCTTTCTTCACCGGCTTCAGCCGTTGAGGCAGGTTCCTCCGGCCTCTTAGGGGGTCGGACATTCATGTCCGACATTCCTCCGCCCCTTTCTTCACCGGCTTTAGCCGCTGAGGCAGGCTCCTCCGGCCTTTTAGGGGGTCGGACATTCATGTCCGACATTCCTCCGTCCCTTTCTTCACCGGCTTTAGCCGCTGAGGGAAAGCCCGGCTCCAGGCACTTCTCCAGCGGCTTCACTTCCGCCACAAATTCCCGGCTCCGCCGGAAATATCCGCCGCGAAAGGGGTCGTCCCAGTCGACCTCCTCCAAAATCACCTGGTTCTCCCTTGGCCGGTCGAACACCACCGACGCGCTCCGCCGGAATTCCGGCGTCGCCAGCAGCACCTTCCGCGCCGTCGCCGCTGGCAGCAGCATCCGCTGGTGCGTTTCCCCCGCCTTCGATTTGATCAGCGCCCCGTTGTTGACGATCATGTGCAGCTCGCACGGCAGCGCCTCCACAATCAACCGCGCCGAATGCCAGCGCCTCCCCGTCACCACCACGATTTCGATTCCTCGCGCCGCCGCCTCCGCAATCGACCGCGCATTCTCCTCCGGCACCTTCGATTCGGAGTTCAGCAGCGTCCCATCCAGATCCATCGCTATCAGCTTGATCGCCACCGTAGCATTGTAGGAGAGGACGCCGCGCAGCGGAAGCTACTGATAGGTGCATATTAGCTCCTCCCAATAGCCGGACTTCTCCGAGCCCTCTAGTCGGTTGAAGAGCTGTCCTCGGTGGCCGTCCATCTCAAACTGAATTGTGAATATTGGGCCACCGAAGTATATGTGCATGAGTTCTGCCGGCGATTTTGGCGCCTCCGTGACGTGCGCGCCGATCGCCGCGAGCCTCTTCGGAAAGACCTTCAGAGCCATCTCTTCTTCGGAAACCGCGTTCGCTTTTCGGAAGAGATAGATCCGATCTTGGGTCAAGCGTGATTCTAGCGGTAGAGTCCCCCGGGAGACTCGCGATGTATGTTGCATCCACCGGTTGGTTTGCTGGAAGGGCGTCGACCGACAACAACTGATATCCATCGAAGAGAACACCGAACCTTTCATCCGCTGTCTTTGGTCTTTGATGGCAAGCAAGCATCATCAAACCGATGCTCAGGAAAACGCCGTAAGCAAACAGGGCCCGTTTCATCTGTCAGCGCGTGCCGTGCTTCCCGCACGCTCCCTTGTTGCATCTTGACGTATCAAATGAACGGATGATACCACCTCCCCGAACCGGTCGCCGAACCACTCCGGCTAGGCCTTCTCATTTGCTTTGGGAGCTTTTGCTTTTGAATTTCTGGGTGCCGCATTCTTTGCGCGGTTTGCAAAGGGTGCGTGCTGTTGCCGTTGCGTTGCGAGTTTCGCCTTTGAATTTGCGGGCGCGGTGTCGTAGTTGGTTTAGGTTTCGCCTTTGAATTTCCGGGTGCCGCGTCCTTTGCGCAGTTTGCAAAGGGTGCGAATCTTTTGACGTTGATTCTTCTCCGATGAAAAACCCCCTCGAACGACGTTACGGCCAACAACACCTCCACTTCATCACGTGCAGTTGTTACGGGCGCCTTCCCCTCTTACGTCCAATCCGAAGACGCGATCTCTTGTTGAAAATTCTTAACGAAGTAAGACATCGCTATCAGTTCCTGCTCGTCGGCTACGTCGTGATGCCGGAGCACATTCATCTGCTGATTTCCGAACCGAAGATTGGAACGCCGTCCACCGTCATGCAGGTCCTGAAGCAACGCGTGTCAAGAGCGGTTCGGGACGGGCCCCGAAGTTTCTGGCAGGCAAGGTTCTACGACTTCAACGTCTGCACCCGAAAGAAGAGGATCGAAAAGCTTCACTACATGCACGCGAACCCCGTGAAGCGCGGGCTCGTAACCGATCCGAAATTGTGGCCGTGGAGCAGCTACAGCTTCTATCAGTATCGCGAAGCAAACGCATGCGTCCCTGACCTCGAACCGAATTGACGTTGCGGCCTCCGCCTTCACATTGCGATGCCTCCGCCGGATCACAAAGTCAAAAGCCTCGCACCCTTTGCAAAACCCGCAAAGGACGCGGCACCCGAAAATTCAAAGGCAAAGGGCCAATTCCAGAGCACGTGCCCCCTCCGTTTGGCGAGGTGCTATCATCCGACGAGTTGGTGCGACAAGCTGCAGCAGCGAGCAGAGCAGGAAGGCCAGACCACCCGCCTCGGTTTTGGGCTCGGTGGTTTCTTCGGAGCCGCCGCGTCTCTGAATGTCGCATCGGGGTTCGTCCCTCTATGCCACGAGCGACACGATCGCGCCGTGAAGGATTCACGGGGTAGAGGGCCGAAGAATGGAAAGATCATGCGAATACCTCAATTGTTGTTGCTGGCGATGGCCGTGGGCTCGTTTTTCGCCACGATCGTAATCGGGGACTTGATTGTGAAGGAAGTTAACGAGACGCTGGGAACTAACTACGGCCGAATATGGAGCCTGAGTGGCAACAAGATTTGGGAGGAGCACCGAAAGCTTTTTCCCTCCGACCCCAAAAGGGCCATGCTGGTGGCAGCCTTGACGGCGTCCTTCGGACTCTTCATCGCGGTGGGTCTTCTCACACGGTGACTTGCCGGTGGCCCGCGTTTGCTCTTAGCCGCGTCGAACCCCCAAGACGCGCGGCCCAGGCTCTGCCTTTGAATTTTCGGGTGCCGCATCCTTCGCGCAGTTTGCGAAGGGTGCGTGCTGTTGCCGTTGCGTTGAGACTGTGCCTTTGAAGTTCCGGATGCGGTGTTGCAGTCGCTTTGGAGGTTTTGCCTTTGAATTTCCGGGTGCCGCATCCTTTGCGCAGTTTGCAAAGGGTGCGTGCTGTTGCTGTTGCGTTGCGAGTTTCGCCTTTGAATGTGCGGGCGCGGTATCGCAGTTGCCTTGGAGGTTTGCCTTTGAATTTCCGGGTGCCGCATCCTTTGCGCAGTTTGCAAAGGGTGCGCGTCTCCGCCGGCCCTACCCGCCGTGTAGTATCATTCCCAGCCCTGATGTTGAGAAGACAGATTCACCAAACCACCAAGGCTGCGCCACCCGCCCGTTCGGTCGTTCAGTCCTCGACGCTGATGTCGACAGGGCATCCAGAGTTGCGGAGCCCCTTAATGAGTTCGACGAACTCGTCGGTGACGCCCTTTGCCTCGGGCCCGACTAAGGAGTAGCTCTTCAACCTGATGACATAGGGAACCTCCACCGTGTTGATTCGTCCCACGCCAATGCTGTCGCGGAGCGCATTGAAATTGCGCCCGTGCCATCTCGGAGCTCCGACCGCTCGGAAGAAAGCATCGTACACATCGTCAGGTTTCTTCCAGCCCGCGCCCTCGAGAACTATTTCTTTCACGCGCCAACCTCAGCAAGTCCTCTTCGCTATTGGATTTCCCTTACGCCGGTTGCCACAATTCGATGGGGTTTCCCTCGGGGTCATGCAGACGCGCGAAGCGGCCGACGCCGGGATAAGATTGCGGGTCGACCTTCACCTCGATTCCCGCCGCCTGTAGCTGCGCCGCCAGTTTCTCCAGGTCATGCACTCGAAAATTCACCATCCACACTTTGCTGGGGTCCCCGAAATACTTAGTCGTTTCGGGGAAGGGACTGAAGACGGTCGGTCCCGCCTCTTGCTCCCAAACGGACGCGCCTTCCTCCTTTGGTGTGAGGTTGATCCCCAGATGCTCCAGGTACCAGCGTCCCAACGCCTCGGGATCGTGCGCCCGGAAGAACAGCCCTCCGATTCCGGCTACTTTTTCCATTTTCGTTCCTCCCGTTTCGTCTTCAGCGGCTGCCTTCGCAGGCGGAGCAGGATTCGCCGGCCGTGCGGGGTTCTGTGCCGCCATGGCGAATCCATTCCGCGGCAGAATGAAGCTGGACCCCACGCCATAGGACAAGATCTGAAGTAACCGTCGCCTTTGCAAGCTCATTCCAATCTCCCTCGGCCACTTTTGCGCGAGCTTCATCCTCGTCGACGATCCCTGCGGGATGAAATTGCCGGGGATTATACCGGATTCCCGGCAAAAACCTGGGAGCGCCGATGTCCCCATCGGCGTTTTTTCTTAGCTACGCGGCTTGTGCGCGTCCCGCGGAGCGGGCTGCCGACCGGCCCGCTCCTCCGCTTGCCGGTGGCGCCCTCCACTGCTCCACACTTTTTCCGGCTCAGCCCTTCCGTTTGGACGTAGTATTCGCGCTTCGGAGGGCACCGTGGAACTCAAGGACATATGGGCGGCCGCAGCAATTCTGATCGGGTTTGAGATGGCGGGCTTCTCCTGGCGGATGGACCGCGAGATGAAGCTGCGAGAGTCAAGGCGGGAGAACCCGCATGGCGGCTATACCTGGTTCCCGCCGGCGGACTATCTCAACTTGCTCTCCTTGCTGGTGATCGTGTTCGGGGTTTTCCTGCTGCCAATGCGAGGCACCCTTACACCTCACGCAGCGGGGAAGGCTCTAGCGGCAGGGATCGTCCTTTTCGCGGGCTACCCATTTGCCTCCCTTGCGCACTACGGCCTACTATTCACCTCAGGACGGAGAGAGCTTCCGGGCAGATATTGCACGCTCGTCGAAGGGTTGGTGGTAGCCACAACGCTTGTTGCTGCTGCCGCGTCCCTCTTCCTTTAGACCGACGGCCCCAAGCGCCGGAGGCGCGACAGAACGTAGCCCCGCACAAGCGCAGCGCAGTGCGGGGTAAACGGGCCCGCGCTAACATCGTACCTTGCTGCCGCAGGCCGTCGCGCAGGACGCCGGTCCGGAGCGACCCGTGTCCCCGGGTTCGCCGATACTTTTTCCCTCTAACTCCTTTGTTTCCGTCATCTCACCAGAGTGGTAAATTCTTTCCTATTGACTTCTGTTTATAGATGTGCTAACATACGCTGTTTTTACTTGTGGCGTAACGTCTGACGCCCAGGGGAGGCGGCCGTGGAGCGCGGCTGGGGGAATCTTACGGCTAATCGCAACAGTCCAGGATTAGAAACCGAGCTAAGTCGATGCGATGCCACCAGCGGGCGAAACTTTTTCTGGCGCTCACGGTGCTACAGTCGAAGACGCGGCGCAAGGCGGGAACCAGTAAGCCATCAACGTTCTCCGAGCCCAAACCAAACCCAGTACCCAAGAAAGACCGAATCTCTTAGAGGGTGCAATGAGCGAATTGGTTCGATTTAAGTATCGTGAATTTTACGACTTCCCGCGGTTGATTGTTGTAGAGTGCGCCGGACACCTCCTTCTGTTGGATAGTGGTTTCGACGACGAGAAGGATGAATACTCGGATAGTTACGAGGTTTTCGAGCTCCCTGCGAACTTGGAAATACCCAGTACGGATTCGTGGGAAGGGCTCATATCTTCCAGAGTCGCGCATATTGGCACTGTGAAGATATCGAGTATGCGCTTCGATAGCACACGCCGAAACGCGCTCGACCCTGCCCCTCTTGTCCAAATCATCAACCGGTCCAACGCCCCGTAAATACGATTGCGCTTGTTTGCCTGCGACATGCCTTGATGCAGTCGTCAGGACAAAACGCACGGATTCCAAAATATCAAATCAGAGGCCACCCGTAAGCGATGCCCGAATGAAGAAAATCAATGGACAATCGCAGTAGGTTAGGGGCTCACCAGCAACGGAATGCCGCCCTGCTTCAGACGTTTCGGGAACGAAGTGTTAGCTTATCGGCCGCTCGTTCCGTTGAACTGCACTTCTGGACGCATGGTCACTCGAGAGCAGTCGAGCGAAGAAGCCGGGACAACCATGAGCGAGATAAATCTAAAAAAACTCGTGCCAGCGAGCAAGATGCGAGGCGACAGGCGGGTGGCCGACCCTTCGCTGCCCTTGCTTCGCGCGCTTTTGTCCAGGCCCGGCGGCACTTCGCCGGGCGCCCCGGGGGTTGCCCCCGGCTATACCGAATCCGCAAGCTTCCTCCGCAGAATTCGCCTCTTCCAACGAATCACCCCGCTGGGTGCCCCATGGTTCACGGTTTTCGAACCGTGGGTCTTCGCTGCGATCTCTCCAGCGCTCCGCTAACTCCTTTGTTTCCGCGCGCCGCCGGAGTGGCAAATTCTTTCCTATTGACTTCTGTTTATAGATGTGCTAACATAGCTCGTTTTTACTTAGGCCATAACGCCTGACGCTTAGAGGGAGCCCGCCCATGGGGCGCGACGGGGGTAATCGAAAGCCTAATCGCAACACTCCAGAATTGGAAATCGAGCCAACTCGATGAAAACAAAGGACAAACAAATCTCTAATCGCAACAAGATCCGGGCCGTGGCGTTTACCGGCGATCGTCCCTCCGCGCCTCCCAGCCTCCTCACATCCTCGACCATCGGGTCTCCGGCCCAGCCTCCGTCCTTTCGGACATCTAGCCTCTCGCTTCGAACCTTTCTAATCGCGAAACGAAAGATTAGAAACTGCCCCAACTCCCGCCTTTTCAACACATTAGATTTTTCTAATCGCGAAAAATCGCGATTTCGGCACCGCGCTTTTTTAGGGGGTCGGAGCTTAAGCTCCGACATACACCCGGCCGCCCTCCTAGGGGTTTTAACCCCTGAGGCCAGTCGCTCATTTCTAATCTATACACTGAAGATTAGAAATCGCCGCAAGCCTTATCGAATCACCAACTTAAACTTTTCTAATCTATACAAAACCCGGGCCTTTTTTTCTTTCGCCCTCGGGCGAAAGGCGCGATGGCAGCGAGGTGAGCGGTTGGCGAGAACTGCGCTATGCTTGGCGGGTAATGCATGGGGTGGCACGTGAAGAAGGTTCTGATGGCGTGTGCCGTGGCGGGGTTCGCGGGCGCGGCCGTATTCTATTCGCCGTCAGACCTGCAGTTGCTGCGGGGGTACATCGTTTGCCCGCTCTGTCCCATCATTTGCGGCCCCTTCCTCCGCACCACCGGTTGGTGGATTCGGATGACCATGACAATGGGTTCGGTCAACGCTGCGCTGTTCTGCTGCGTGGTGCTGGCGGTTATCGGGTCGTATCGTTTGGCGAAATGGATTCGAGCGAAGCGCTCGGCCGGCGGGCGCGGCGCGGTCCCGGCGTGAGGTGGCGAGAGACACAAGGCGAGCAACAGGGAACTGCGCCACTCGTCACTCGCCACTGTACTCAGCGGCGCTGGCAAAATGGTGAAAGGGGGTGATAGGATACCGGGTTGGTTCTTCACTACGGGGTGAATCATGGCAACCATGCAAATTGGAGAGAAGATTCGCCAGCTCCGATTGGAGAAGGATCTGAGCCAGGGCGACATCGAGCGCCGGACCGGGCTTCTGCGTTGCTACACATCACGGGTGGAGCACGGGATCACCGTGCCGTCGGTGGAAACACTGGAGAAGTACGCGCGGGCGCTGGAAATTCCGCTGTACAAGTTCTTCTACGAGGGCGACACGCCGCCAAAGAAGCTGTCGCTGCCGCACGAAGCGCCGGACGGCCGCGACTGGGGCTCGAAGGGCAAGCACAAGAAGATATTCGAGGAGTTCCACAAGGTGCTTTCCCAGATGAACGACCGGCAACTGAAGCTGATCGTCGCCATGGCCGAGCAGATGGCGCGCGTGAAGCAGGAAGAAGACCTGATCGACGCGCGAATGAAGGTGAGGTAGGCCGCTTCCTGGCTCCGGCCGCCCGCCGCAAGGGCGCGGGCTTCGCGCTGCAACCGTCTCCGCAGCACCGATTCTGACCCGCTATTGCCCAGCAAAGCACCGGTTTTTGAGTCTCTTGCGCCGTCCGGCGCGAGTAATCGTAACCTAAATAAGCGATAGGCACCGCTGCCTCCGCAAGCGCCATGGACCGGCCAGACACCCTACTAGGGGCACGCCTGAACTCCCTCGGAAGACTGCCCGCAACTTCGTGGGCAATTCTCGGTGCGTGGACATTCCTTTTTGGCACATACGCCATTGTTTCGCTGTCGGTGCCGCACGGGGCGGGGCTGACGGCGTTTGGCGATATCGGGATGTGCGTGGCGGCGCTGTTTGGGTCGGTGGCGCTGCTGATCAATGTGGGATCGCCGAGCCGGCGCGCGCGCGCGTTCTGGATACTGCTGGCGGCGGGATGCTTCGCGTGGTTCGTCTCGCAGGTGATCTGGACGTACTTCGAGGTGATCCTGAGGCAGGAGGTGCCGAATCCGTTCATCGGGGACGTGATTGTGTTCCTGCATCCGCTGCCGATGATCGCGGCGCTGGGGCTGAAGCCGCACGACCGGCGGGACGATTTGAATGTGCGGCTGAGCTACATCGATTTCTCGCTGATGCTGCTGTGGTGGATCTACCTGTACATCTTCCTGGTGATTCCGTGGCAATACATCGCGCCGAACCTGCAGGTGTACGGGCAGAGCTACGACTATCTGGCGGCGGGCGAGAATCTGCTGCTGGTGGTGGGGTTTGCGGTGCTGCTGATGAAGGCGCGAGGGAGATGGCGGGAGATTTACGCGCACTTGTTCAGCGCGTCGCTGATGTACGCGGCGGGGTCGTACATCACGAACCGAGCGATCGACGTGCAGAGCTATTACACGGGGAGCCCGTCGGATTTGCCGCTGGTGGGGTCGTTCGTGTGGTTCGGGATGGCGGGAATCGTGGCGTACCAACTGAAGCCGCCGCAGGAGGATTTGCAGGGGCTGGGGCTGGGGGAATCGCCGTGGGCGGCGCGGCTGGCGACGTTTGCAGTGTTCTCGGTTCCGTTCATGGCGATTTCGAGCCTGTGGTTCAGCCACAATCCGCCGGCGGTGCGGACGTTTCGAGTGGGCGTGAGCCAGATCATGCTGATCGTGGTGGCGGTGCTGCTGTTCATGCGGCAGCGGCTGGTGGACCACGACCGGCTGAGGCTGCTGCAGTCGTCGCGGGAGGCGTTCGACAACCTGAAACATTTTCAGGCGCAGATGGTGCAGAACGAGAAGCTGGTGTCGATCGGCGCACTGGCGGCGGGAGCGGCGCACGAGATCAACAATCCGCTGACGGGGATACTGGGATATTCGGACCTGCTGATGGACGATTTGAGCATGAGTCCGCGGCAGCGCGAAGTGGCGGACAAAATTCGGACGCTGGCGCGGCGAATCAAGACGCTGGTGACGAGTCTGCTGAGCTTCGCGCGGAAAGTGCCGCCGGAAAAGGGAATGCTCGACCTGAATCAGGTGATTCAGACGGCGCTGCACCTGAGCAACCTGGACCTGCGAAACAAGAAAATCGAAATCGAGACGCTGCCCGATGCGGATTTGCCGGCGGTTCATGGAGACGCGAACCAACTGCTGCAGGTGTGCTTCAACCTGATGAGCAACGCGGTGGACGCGCTGGAGGAAGTGGGCGGCGGGAAGTTGACGATCCGCACGGACCACGATCTGCAGAAGGTGCTGGTGGAGTTTTCGGATGATGGGCCGGGGATGAAGTCGCCGCAGCAGGTGTTCGATCCGTTCTTCACGACGAAGCCGGTGGGGAAGGGGACGGGACTCGGGCTGAGCATTTGCTACGGAATCGTGCAGGAGCACGGCGGCAGGATTTCGTGCTGGAACCGGCCGGAGGGTGGGGCGACGTTCCTATTCGAATTGCCCACGGTGCCGACAACGACGACGCTGGGCGAAACGCAGATGGCATCGAGTTCGCGACAGACATAAACAAAGCGCGGCGGGCCGACGCGGTCGGGCAGCCGCAAGGAGACCAGGAATGGGAACTACATTGACGCAAACACCGCCGGCGACGGACGCGAAGCTGAGCGTCGCGACGCCGCAAATCATCGCGACGATGCTGCAGGCAGGCAAACATCCCAGCGACCTGATTTTTTCGCCGGGCCGCGCGCCGCAAGTGGAGATGAACGGGCGGCTGGTCCAACTGAAGATTCAAAATGTGGGCGTGCTGACGCCGGAGGACACCGCGCGCATCGCGGCGGACCTGATCGGGCGGAACGCGCACGCGCTGACGAAGCTGAAGGAAGAAGGGTCGTGCGACATTTCGTACAGCCTGCCGAAGGTGTCGCGATTCCGCGTGAATATTTTCACGCAGCGTGGAAGCTGCGCGGTGGTGATGCGCGTGATTGCGAGCAACGTGCCGGACTTCAAGACGCTGAGCCTGCCCGTGCAACTGGGCGAGGCGGCGGAACTGAGGCCGGGAATCGTGCTGGTGACGGGGCCGACGGGAAGCGGGAAGTCGTCGACGCTGGCGGCATTCGTGAACAAGATCAACGAAGAGTTCGCGTGCCACATCATCACGATTGAGGACCCCATCGAATTTTTGCATCCGCACAAGCGGGCGACGATTCACCAGAGGGAATTGCACACCGATACGCCGAGTTTTCCGCTGGCATTGCGAGCGGCGTTGCGGCAGGCACCGAAGGTGATCCTGGTGGGGGAGATGCGGGACAAGCAGACGATCGAGACTGCGCTCGAGGCGGCGGAGACGGGGCACCTGGTGTTCTCGACGCTGCACACGATCGACGCGTCGAAGACGATCGAGCGAATCGTGGGCGTGTTTCCGCTGGGCGATCAGCAGGCGGTGCGAGCGCGGCTGGCGAAATCGTTCCGGTACATTGTGTCGCAACGGCTGATACCGCGACGCGACGGGGCGGGGCGAGTGGCGGCGTTCGAGATTCTGAAATCGACGCTGCGGACACGCGAGTATGTCCACAAAGGCGAGAGCGAAGGCAAGTCGCTGCTGGACGCGATGCGCGATGGCTCGACGGAAGGGATGCAGTGCTTCGACGACGAGATCGAGAAGCTGATCCGGTCGAACGTGATCGATATCGATACGGGATTGGGATATTCGACGAACGCGGGGAATTTGCGGCTGCAACTTGCCGACCTGCTGGAGAATGAATCGGGCATTCCGTCAGCGAACGTGAAAATTGAGACGAATCCGACGGCGGCGAAAGAGCCCGCGATCGCGCCCGATCCGGAACTCGAAACCGCAAATTGACGCTTCAGAGGCCGTGGGCCGCTGACGATGGCGGAATTCTTCCGCTGAATCAGATCGTCGCGTGCACGGGCGCGTCATGATGATGCGGCCAAGCACGAATAGACCTTTGGCGAGGAAAAAGCGATGGCGGATGACCTGCGAACTTGTGCCGGGCGGTGCTGCAATTTCATTGGCGACGAGTCAGTGACGCGAGAGCAGTACGAGCAGGCGCTGAGGAGCAAGGAGCGGGGTGCAGTGGTGGAGACCAAGATTCCGTGTCGCAAGACACTTACCGCCGCGCAAGACGCTGTTGAGACCGCCGCAGGCTTCTATCTCGGGTATCGCGTGCGCGCGGGCAGTCCGCTTCCGGAGGGAGGCAATCCTCCGGTGTTCGAGAAGGGCACCAACAGGTACCTCGGGGACGCAACGCCGGAGCATTACAAAAAATGGCGGGACGAGACGAAAAGGACGCGCCAGGTCACGCGAGAGTAGGTTCGTTTGAGGCTGAGTCAGGCCTTCCCTCAGCGAACGCGAAAATCGAGACGAATCCGACGGTGGCCAAAGAGCCGGCGATCGCGCCCGATCCCGAACTCGAGATCACCCACTGAGTGCCAGGAAGAATGCGGGCGGCGCCGCTTCGTGGAGCGACGCCGCCCGATGGATGCCTGGAACAGCGGGCGGGCAATGAGACCCGGTACCGCTTTTCAAGGCGAGGAGTTCAGACCTCCGCCGAGACTCGGCGCCGCTTCGCCGCGAACGCGACGATACCGCTCAGCGCGAGAGCCAGTGTTGCCGGTTCTGGCGCAGTCGTGCCGCCACCGCCGTTGTTCCCGTTCGGAGTCCAGGCTGTACCGACGGGCGTGCCATCCAGCCCCAAAGTGGGGTCGCCCGATACGTTGATGTACGCGGGGAAGTCGAGAACATCCAAGGTGATAGGTGCCGAGATGGACGGCGAACATTGTGAGCCATTCACAGCGCAGGACCATGTCGTGAAGCTTTCCGTGGCGCCTACAATTGTGAAATATTCACCGGCAGTGCCGTCGGCCAGGCAATTTGCAACACCCTGGCAATCGACGATAATCGACAGTATACCGCCATTGAACAAGGGGCTGCCGCCCAAATTCAGGCCTGTAGCGAACTGATCGGAAAATGTGTATACGGTGTTCGTGGCGCCCGCGGTTACTACTGGCGGCAGCGAGCCTTCATCAGAAGGAGTGTAATCCTGGAGATTACTAACGGCCGATGAACTCGCGAAGTCCCAGTTGATCGGATTGCCGCTAGCGTCCAGCTGGAAACTTCCAGTCAAAGTCCCTCCCGAATGCCACTGCAGCGGCGTCGTTGTCGTGTAGTTATCAGCCGACGCGATGGAAGGCATCGCGAGCAGAGCAACCAAGCAACATCCCAGCATGATAGTGAAAAGTCTGACCCGGTTCATCATTCTCTCCTTTGGACTAACTTGTGTCAGCCTTCGCGGCGCGCCCCATGAGCAGGGAGGCCGGCAGGCGAATCGCGCAAGTCACTAAGAATCTCTTTGTGCTCTTTCCCCGCTAGCCCGGTTCAATGGACCTCGGGTGCAACTGAGTTGTATGCACTAGAGGTGCCAACTCCAATGGGGTCAGTCAGTTAGAGGGTATGGGCCGGACTTCCGACCGGCCGGATTGGCCCGTCGAAAGGACTTCGTATGCCCTCCGATTTCGATCCGATTTTTCTCCGATTTGAGGCTTAAGGGCGAATGGGCTACGGATTCGCTCCTCGGAATGTCCCAAAGTGTGCAACGGTTTGCAGGGCCAACGTCGAAGATTGGAAGGCATGCTTGGGGCCGGTTCGTGGTACTATCCAGCCAGAGATTCGTCCCTATCGAATTTGCGCCGCGGAAGGCATTCGTGTCTGCTCCCGTGTACACATTCGGTCCCTTCAAACTGGATCTCAGCACCGGTGAACTCCGGAAACATGAAACACGAGTGCGAGTGCCAGAGCAGCCTCTGCGCCTGCTTACTCTGCTGCTGGAGAATGACAATCGCGTCGTTACGCGCCAGGAGCTGCGCGAGAGGATTTGGCCGGGGCAGACACTCGGCGACTTCGACGACAGCCTCAACGCCAGCGTGAAGAAGCTCCGCGAGACGCTGGGCGACGATCCGGGAAAGCCGCTATACATCGAGACGATTCCGCGACGCGGGTATCGTTTCATCGCACCCGTGCGCCGCGATCACGGTGCGAGCGTGCCAGTGGAAAGCACAGGTGGCAAGCTCGTCGTGCTACCTGCGGCACAAAAGAGGATGGACGACGGCGATGCGCTCCTTGCCAAGATCAGCGCGGCGGCGAGCGCGAAGGAGGCGCCTTCCCGACCGACCCGGGCGTGGCCGCGCTGGTCGCGCGTTTGGGTAACGTCGCTCGCGATCCTGGTGTTCGTGTGCATCGTGCTTCTGTGGGCTTACCTGCCCGAGCAGCTGAGGCGGGCTTCGGCAGCGGGGAACATACGCTCGATCGCCGTTCTCCCGTTCGAAAACCTGACGGGCGACCGCGAGCAGGACTATCTAGCCGACGGACTGACCGACGTGGTGATTACGGATCTCGCGCAGCTGGGCGCGGTCCGTGTGACCTCGCGCTCGTCCGCGATGCGGTACAAGGGCCTGCACAAGACACCGGAGCAGATTCGCCGCGACCTCAACGTGGATGCCATTGTCGAAGGTTCGGTGATCAAGTCCGGAAAAACGATTCGGGTGAACGCGCAACTGATCCATGCGTCGGAAGGGCAATATTTGTGGGCGCGGAGCTTCGAGAGCCGTACCGGCGATATCGTGGAACTGCAGGACGATGTGGCGCGGTCCGTTGCAACCAGCATTCAGTGGACAATCGGGTCAGGCTTCGACCATCGTCAGACCCCGCGGCCGCAAAACATCGCGGCCTATCAAGAGTACCTTCACGGCCTCTTCTTCCTGAACCATCGAACCAACGACGATCTTCGGAAGAGCGTCCAGTATTTCGATCGGGCCACAACTCTCGACCCGGGCCTCGCACCGGCCTATGCGGGTACGGCGTATGCCTATGGGCTTCTGGCTGATTATGATGGCATGCGCGCCGCCGAGGCAGCGCCCCGGGCCGAGGCAGCGGCGCGCAAGGCCATCGAGCTCGACGACTCGGCCAGCGCCGGCCATGCGGCGCTCGCTTTCGTTCTTTGGAAGTACGATTGGGATTGGAACGGCTCCGCCGCCGAGTTCCAGCGCGCTCTGGCCCTCAATCCAAACGATTCGAACACGCATCACTTGTACGGCCTGTTCCTGGCCTGCAGGGGCGATTTCAAATCCGCCCTCGAACACCTCGAAAAGGCCGAGCAGCTCGACCCACTCTCCTTAATCACGCGGACGAATCTGGCCTGGATCAGTTACTACCAGCGCGATTTCCCCACAGCGGTGGCGGGGTATCAGGACGTTCTGCGGCTCGATCCGCAATTTGTCGTGGCACACCAGAAGCTTTGGATTACGTATGCCATGCTGGGTGATCGTGAGCACGCCGTCGAGGAACTCAGCCAAGTGTTCCGGTTCTTCGGGCACGCGGACTTGGCGGAACGCGTTGACCACGCCGAGGAGAGGGCTCGGTACGATGTTGCCCTGAAAACCTACATCGACTCCGGCTTCCTGAGCGCGTACGAGCGGGCGCGCTTGTGTTCCCTTGCCGGGAGGAAACAGGAGGCGCTGAAGGCTTTGGAAGAAGCGGCGAGCCAGCGCAGCGCGTGGATGATCTACCTCGGCGTCGAGCCTGCATTCGATTCGATTCGCTCGACGGCGGAGTTTCGGAAGCTCTCGGCCCGCGCGAATATTCCGTTTGAGTCTGTTCCGGAGGCACGCTAGCGGAGGAGTGACGTCACGCCACGGAGAAATGCCATTCACGGCGTTCCTCTGAATGCCCGGTGAGCGGGATGGTGGACGTGGGGGGGCTCGAACCCCCGACCTCCTCGTTGCGAACGAGGCGCTCTCCCAACTGAGCTACACGCCCATTTCTTCGTGCCGCAAGGCTATCCACGACGGCCTCGCGACATAGGTGCAACAGCCACAGCGACAACCTTGCAGGAATTTTATTCTAGCAGAGGCGAAGCGAAAATCAGCAGGTTCTGTCAGGCGGCGTTGCGGATTCTTTTCGCGGACTTGCTAGGCGGTGAGGCGGAGCTTCGCGGCGGCGAGGAGGGTGTCGAGATTGGCGGCTGGCGCGACGCTGCCCTGGGCGAAGTCGCGTGAGCCGCCGCCCTTGCCGGTAAATTCCTTCATGGTTTCGCGGAGAGCGGCGCCGAGGTCGGCGGAGCCGCCCTTGGGCTGCGCGAAGACGATGTGGCCGGTGGCGCGGCCGGCGAGCAAGGCGATTGTTTTTCCTTCCGCGGTGATTTTGGCGGCGAGAAGAGCGAGATAGGCGGGCGTGGCATCGTCGAGAACGGCGGAGACGATGCGCGCACCGGACGCGGCGGGCAGATTCTGCGCGAGCAGGGCGCGGGATTCGAACTCGGCGAGCTTTTCTTCGAGGCGTTTTGCGGCGCCGTGCTGCGCGCGCCTTTCTTCGATTATTTTCTCGAGGCCGCTCGGCACGTCGGGCAATCCGCAGCTGAGTAGCGAGGCGGCTTGCGTCAGCGTCGAGAAATCGGCGCGGGCGGCGGCGAGGGCGCGGAATCCGCAGACGAATTCGAGGCGCCAGAAATCGCGGCGATGCTCGAGTTTGCGGAGGAGAAGCAGACCGGCCTGGCCGGTGCGGGCGAGATGGGTGCCGCCGCAAGGCTGGCGATCGAATCCATCGACTTCGACGGCGCGCAGGATGCCCTCGCGCTCAACTTTTTTGCGAATGCCGGCTTCGGCGAGTTCCTCGGCGGTGCCGAAACGGACGGCGACGATGCGATCTTCGAAAATGATTTCATTGACGCGGCGCTCGGCTTCGGCGAGGTGGCGCGGGACGATGGAGGGCGCGTCGAGATCGATGGTGGATGTTTCGCGGCCGAGATGGAAAGAAACGGTGGGGAACTGGAGGAGCTCGACGAGAGCCGCGGAGAGGAGATGCTGGCCGGTGTGCTGCTGCATGTGGTCCATCCGGCGGGGCCAATCGATTTCGCCGTGAATGGTGCCGGGCTGGACGGCGGCGGAGGTGTAGTGGACGACGCCCTTGCCATCGGGGGCGTCGACGACTTCGACGACGGAGGCGGAGCCGAGGCGACCGAGGTCGTGCGGCTGTCCGCCGGAGGTGGGGTAGAAGGCGGTGCGGTCTAGGATGATGCGCCAGCGCGCGTTTTCGCCTTCGCCCTCGCGTTCGCAGGAGAGGACGTTGGCGTCAAATTCGCGCAAGAAGGAGTCGTTGTAATAAAGCCGTTCCGTCACGCTGCGAGCCTCTCCGTATCCCGTCAAACGAGATCCCATCGAAACTCAAAAATTCTCCATCACCCAGAGATTACCGCTGGTGGTCCATTCTTGCATCGCCAGGTACCGGCCGTCGGGCGACGGAACTGCCAATGTCTCCGCGGATCCTCCGGCCTGCTCCCAGACCATTTTTTCCGTTCCGTCCAGGCCCACGTAAAGAATCGCCCTTCCGTTTCGCCTTCCGTCGACGACAAAGAGGCCTTTCCCGTCTGCTGCCCAGTTAAAGGCTTGGATGCTTCTGGTGGTTCTTAAGCGGAGTTCCTGAATTTTCCGTCCATGGAGCGACACAATTCGAATCGGCCCCGACTTCGTTAGCGTCACGGCCATCCGATTGCCATCCGGCGAAAGCTCAACCCACCAGTCGTCGTCATTTGGATCGGCAACGAAGCGCGCCAATTCGCCGCCTCGGCCCCTAATCGGATCAATCTCACTCACCATCACTCCTTTGCGATCGTCTGTCCACTCGACAATTGAGCACAATTTAGACGGAGGTCTGGCGCAATTGATCATGCTCCACGGCTTAGCGGTGAATAGCACCTGCGGGGCGCCGCCGCTGATGGGAACTCGCGCGACGGGTTGCGGCCTGATGTTCAGCGGCAGTGAAGCCTGTCCCAAACCTAAATAGAGCACCCACTTTCCATCCGGCGTGACGTGAGGATCTCGGCCGTATCCGTCCGTCACGAGCGGCTGCAGCGCAGCCTCAGACAGCGCCTGCCTGTAAATTCCATAGGTACCGCCACGGTTCGACACGACGATTACGTTGCGGCTGTCGATCGTCCAATCGCATATCCCGTCCGAACTCTCGCTGAGCGGAAAATGCTTTGGCGGCACGGTAATCGCCGCGTGGGAGTTCAGTTCGGCGAGGTACGAAGTAATGTGCGCGGCTGATCGCAAAAATGCGATTCTCTTGCCGTCAGCCGTGACGCTGGCATGACTGAAGCAGGACGCCTCGAAACCTGCCAACTGTCTCGGCTGGCCGGCGACGCGCCCGCCGTGCGAATCGAGTTGAATTGTCCAAGAGGTGCACGTCTCGGGCAGGTCCGCGCTATCTCGCAACGAGTAGAGCAGGCGACCGTCGCTTAAGTACGTGAGGTTCTCGACCCGCTTCGTTTTCGGGACGAGAAATAGCGGGATGGCCTCCGCGGCTTGTAGATCGCGATTCAAGACCGCCGAACCGGAGTCGTCGCCTTTCGCGTAGATCAGGCGCTTGCCGTCTGGCGTCCAGGAAAGCCCGGAGACGAAGCCTCCTTCGGCAGCTGCGTCAATCTTTCTGGGTTGGGTCCCACTGGGCTCCATGACCCAAATTTCCCGCTCCCCCTCTTGACCGCGCCCAGTGCCGAAGGAAACCAACGACCCATCCGGAGACACCGAATAGGCCACCGCATTGTCGCGCAGCTTGCGCGGTGAACCGCCTGCGGCGGAAACAATCCACACGCTCGCGTCTCGCGGAGCCGAGGCGTCGGAATCGATGTCCAGCGGCAGAGCGTTGACCAGAAAGCGAGTGCTGTCCGGAAGCCACGGACTCTCCGCGATCTCCCATTCAACATCCTGCTCGCTCAATCCGTCCGGTTCGGGAATCTGCCGAGCCTCGCCTGTCGCCAGCAGCTTGATGTACATCCCGTGGGCGTCGCTGTAAGCCAGAAACTTGCCATCGGGAGAGATGGCTCCGCTCTTGACTCGATTCTCAAAAGAATTGAAGGTGAGTTGCCGATATGTCGGCACGCTCCGGGCTCTGGAAGACGTTAGCCGGCGCCGCGCGGCCCACGCAATCGCGCCCACCAGCACAACCAGGGCGACGATAGCCGCCACCCTCTGCCACGTCCTCCCTTTGAGCGGGCTTTCTGCGGCCCCCAGCACGGTGGCTTCAAACCGATAACCCCGCGTCGGCACAGTAATGATCGCGGCCTGGGAGTTTTTCGAACCGTTCAAAGCCTTTCGGAGGAGAGAGATATTCCTGGTGAGGGTGTCTTCACCTACAAACACTCCGGGCCACAACGTTTGAAAGAATACTTCCTTCTCGACCAGGTGCCCGGCATTCTCCACGAGTAAGACCAGGGTATCGAATACCTTAGGAGCGAGCGGAACTTCCTGGCCGCCGCGCAATAGCCTCCGCTCCGAGACCTCGAGCGAAAACTCACCGAACTCGTAGCGATGTTCCTTTGAGCCGTTCACGGCGGTGCCTGTTGGTGTTTAGCGAATTCTATCAGAGAAACATCAGATTTTGATCGGGACCTGCGCCGAGCGCACAAGTGAAAATCCGCGTTCGAATCGGCATTTCGACTTCCACGCGGAGGCACTATGAGAGTCGCTTGCGCCTTGGTGGTATCGCTTATCTCCATCGCTGTTCTGACCGCCTGCCGCGCTGATGGCGGGGGCAATCCGACACCCGCACCGGGCGTTGTTACCCACCTTCAGTTCAGCGGACCAAGCTCCGCTATCGCTGGAACTCCTTTTACCTTCACCCTCACGGCGCTTGACGCCGTCAATCAGGTAGTGGCCAGCTACTCCGGTACCGTGCACTTCTCGAGCAGCGATTCGCAAGCCACTCTCCCGGCAGACGCCCGGCTGATTCAGGGAACGGGGACCTTTCAGGCGACGCTGATGACGGCCGGCGACCAGATCATCAGCGCCGATGACGCGATTGCGCGTTCGATCTCACGTGGCGTCCACTCGGTTGCAGTTTCGGCAGCCTCAGGGTTTGCGCCAACCGGCAGCATGGCAGTGCCTCGCCACGCGCACTCGGCTACGCTGCTCGCCAATAGCAAGGTTCTGGTCGTTGGCGGGCTGGATGCCACGGGGCAGCCTCTTGCCACTGCTGAGCTCTTTGATCCGGCCTCCGGCACGTTCGCCGCGACCGGAAGCATGGCGTTTCCGCGCTTTTCTCACACGGCCACTCTGCTCTCAAACGGGAAAGTGCTGATTGTGGGCGGCGGCGACACCCAAGCCGAGATTTTCGATCCTGGGAGCGGAACATTCGCTATCACCGGCACGACGTCAACCGCGCGTTCCGGTCACACGGCAACATTGCTGAAAGACGGCAGAGTTCTGGTGGCGGGCGGCGGAAACGCGACAGCAGAATTGTTCGATCCGGCTAGCGGAGTGTTCACTCCCGTTGCCAGTCAGATGGCCGCGAGCCGCGTCAATCACACGGCAACACTTCTTTCAAGCGGCAAGGTGCTCGTCGCGGGAGGCAATGACCCGGGTAGTTACGCCCTCGGTGAACTGTTCGACCCTGCGACCAATACGTTCGTGCCTACTTCGACGGGAGCAACCGCCGCTCGTTTGCTCACGGCAACCCTCTTCAGCAATGACAGCGTTCTCTTAGCCGGGGGCGAGGTCACAGTGACCCTCAGTGGCGGCAGCACGCGCTGCTGCGTGAATGGGCCGGTCTCCGTGCGCAACACCAGCCTGTTCGAGAACTCGAGCGCCACCTTCACAGCCACGTCCGATCTTTCCACTTCGCGCGCATTTCACACAGCGACGTTACTCAACGATGGGACTGTGCTCATCACCGGCGGCTCGAGCGTCTCTTCCACCCTGCAGGGCGGCTCCGCCCTGACCACTTCTACTCCGCTCGGCACCACCGAGTTGTTTGACGTTGTGGCCGCCATCTTCACAGCCGGTCCGAACATGACCACTCCGCGGACCGAACACACTGCAACCCTCCTTCCGAACGGCAGCGTGCTCTTGATCGGAGGGGTAGATGCGAGCGGTAACGTCCTTGCGAGTGCGGAGCTATATCAGTAGCGTTCGAGCTGTGGAATAGAAAGAACCGGGATCAGGCCATGAAGAAGGGGCGGTTGCGCTGGATGGCGTCGACGGCCATGAGGAGCGTGGGGCCGTCCTGGGACTTGCTGACGTAGCCGTTCAGCCCGATGCGACGCGCTTCGTCGACGAAGGCTTCGGAGCGATACATCGAGTAAACGAGGATAGGAATCTCGGGCAGGCGGGCGCGAATCACTTTGGCGGCGCCGAACCCGCTAAGCACAGGCATCGAGATGTCGAGGATGACGACGTCGGGCTTCAGCGCTTTGGCCTTGTCGATAGCCTCCTGGCCGTTCTCCGCTTCGCCGCAGACCTTCCAGCCCTCCTGGGTCTCCAGCAATTCGCGAATTCCGCGCCGTACAGCTTCGTGGTCGTCAGCGAGGAGGATTCTCATGACCTAATTGCATAACGTATGGGATTGGGATGGGCAAGTCTATCGGGGATATTCTGTAGGGAAGCCGACGGAGGGAGATTCTATGTAAGTCCATATCTATCAGCGATTTAGGCGATGTCGAATTGCAAGGCAGAGGGCGTTGGCCTCGCAACGACTCACCCTGAAGGGGGCGCGCATTACCCAGACGCCCAACAGATGGTCTTCGTGTTGCGTCTAGCCAGCAGCGGCGCGAGTCGACGGCTCGATGGATTGCGCGCTGCGAAAGCGCTCAAAGCCGACAGCGGCGAAGTAGACCGCGCGATCGAAGAACATCTCAATTGCCCGGGAAAGCTCGAGGACCTGGAAAAGCTCAAGGGCGTGATCGGTGAGCACCTCTCCGGTAATGTGGTTCCAGAGGTGCTCTTTCGTCGCAACGATCACGAGGATGAGCTGGCTGAGGGGAACACCCTGAGCAGCGCGACGTTCCCCAATAGCGATGTACCTATCCTCGACGTCTGCCTCCGATTTGGTTTCGAGCCACGCGCCGAGGTTGTGATAAATCTCGTAGGCGCGCTGGCGAAGCTCTTCAGAGGGCACCTTTTCGCGGAATTCGCGCAATCGAAGCGAGTTCGTCACTCTCGCCCATACACCGTTCGCCAGTTCGTCCGAATGAGCTTCGATGTGGCGAATGATCTTCCAGCTCAAGAATCCCAGTTTGGCCGGATCGGTATCATTCATCATGGGACACCTCCCGCGCGGGTCGGAGCGTGTGCATTCAACTACTGCCGCAGGCCCTCCCGCGCTTCGTTTTCCTGGCCGACCGGTTCGGCGAACGAGCAGACCCAGGGCTTGGCGAGCCGCAGGAAGTCGACATAGGCGAGGCGGATTCCCTCGGAGCGCGTCCCTGCGCTGAAGGTGATGCCGGGATCTTCGGCCAACGACTCATCCATGTACACGGGCAGACCGTAGAGTTCGCCGAATGCCGGAAAAACGCCCGGTTCGCAATCAGGAAACAACCGCTTGCATTCTTCTTCCTCCACCAATTCGACGGGCGAGTGGACGATGTGCCCCAGTTTCTCGAGATTTACGCGGCGGCAGGCCGGGAGCACGGCAAGCAACACTTGTTTGCCGGCGCGAAGAACAACGGTCTTCGCGACATCCCTTCCGTGAATGTGCATCACGGACGCCGCATACTGCGCGCCAAAGGCGGGCGCGTGAGAAATTGCCGAGTACGGAACGTGCTGTGTGTCGAGGATCGTCTTCAACCGTGCTGGCATCATGGTTTTACCTCCGTGGAATGACTCGTCAGCCGCGCGATTTTCCGTTCCAAGCTCCTTTACAGTTTCCTTCAGCGCTTGGCCAAATTCACCGCACCTGAGGGCGGGACCTCCCAGGCGCTTTCGCATCTTGCCGCCGAGCGGGACCCACCAGCAGCTTTCTTCAACCGGAAATCGGTAGAAGACGCGGCACTCGGTGCCGTCGAGCATCTGCACGAGGGGATCCTGCTGGTTCAAAGGAGCCGCGCTGAGGATCAGATCAAAGGCGCGGACGTCCAGAGACTCGCGCGTGGCAGCTGGAGTAGCGAAGGAGCAATGGCAGCCACAGCCCTCCATGAAGTGGAACAGGGTGGATGTCGTGCTCTCGTTCTCGCCCAGCAGCAGAACTTCGATGTGGGCTCTGCGCATGGCTTTTCTCCGTGGAGCCTAAGCCGCCGCTTGCAACGCCGCCTTTCGCTGGGAACGCGATTCCGCGAGGGCGCTGCCGACGGCCCGTTCCAGTTCATGCGGGTAAGGCGGATAGGCGACATAGTCGAAGGCCCCCGCCACCATGGCCTCGAGATAGGAGCCCCAATCATCGAATCGCGAAACGACGATCACAGGGGCACTATGCCCCCTGCGCTTCATTCCAGCTATCAACTTGCGGAAATCACCATCGGGGACTGTGTCGTCGCAGATGGCCACGTCGGGATGCTGGGTGGAGAAGAGGTTCGCGGCAGCATCAAGAGTGGCACATGGAACCGAGCGGAGGCCGCAGTCCGAGAGAATTGTCGTCAGTTTTTCGGAGTGCTTGGGATCCCCGCTGATAAGGATAATGTGCGCTGGCATTGTCCCCTCCTTCCGGGAGAGCGCTCGGGAGTGAGGCTCAGCCACGCGTCCCGGTCACCTCGTCCATACGGTCACCCATTAGCGCAGTACGTGCGATGACGGGCGTCACGTTTCATGGTGCTGAACATCACTTGGCTGGTCATTAGGCTGACGGGTTTAAAGGGGGCGGAAAAGGACTGGCGGCGGCGCGCTGGGGAGTCGGTTGGGGACCGCGCTCAATTTGCCTGTCGGGAAACCAGAGGCCGATTTGGGCAATGGTCTTCCCACGGAGCGAACTGAGGGGCCGTAAGCCCTTTGTTTTCAGCGGCTGTTTCGGAATGGGAATTGCGATAGCACTGGACGAAGGCGTCCGCAGGCGCGGAGAGCTTAAGGGGGCCACGATGTCGAAGTCGGGTCACAGGACAATTTTGAGCCCACGCTGGCTCGCGGCAGCGGGTGTGGTTGCGGCGATTCTGCTGGCGGCCCGGCCGGCGAGCGCAAACATCATGATGGCGGGTGTCACGCTGACGGATCCGTCGCAGGCCGGCTTGCCTGGCGATGTTCTGGATTTTCAGGGAACGATCGCTAACTTCACGGACAATCCGCTGACAATCACCTCTTTCGGGCTCACTGCACCGTGCTTTGATTCGTGCGACGAGAACGCAGTTGTTACGCTGATTGCGGACGCGCCGGACCTGGCCGGCGGTGAAACGACACCGCGTCTGGATCTTTTCTCGGTGACTTTGCCAACGGACCTTGCGTCGCTGCCTGACACAAGTGTGAACGGCTCATACTTCGTATGCTACGAAGAGCTCCCGACCTGCGTGACGGCGGCATTTTCTGTGACGGTTTTGGCGCCTTCCGTGACGAGCCCGGAACCCTCTTCGCTCCTGCTTTTGCCGGCGGGACTGCTTGGGCTGGGTTTCGTGTCGCGGCGGCGTCTGATCGCCTAGTTCGATTCTCCGGATTCTTCGCTAACGACCGCGGAAGTGGACGATGAAGGTGGCTTCCTGCGTATTGGGCTGCCCGTCGCAAAGCGCTGGAGAAAACGTCCATTGCTGAACGAGGGCAAGCGCCTCGTCGCCCAAATCGGCGCGCGCCGAGCTCTGAATCACAGCCTGATGCACTCGGCCATCCCTGCCGATGATCCCGCGAATCGCGACGTCCGTGGTATCGCCTCCAGGGCCTTCCTTTGGCTGCGGCATGGATTGGCCGATGGCGCGCTTGTAGGTGGTGCACCAGGTTCTCAGGTGCGCATTTGGCGGAGCCGAGAGAACATTTGCGGTCGCGTCCTTTAATTCGACCATCGTTTGGCTGATTTCGAGTTTCGGGATGCCGTTGACCGAGAGGTGGATCTTTCCGGGCATCAGGGCGCCGGCAAACGGGAAGAAGTTTCCATATTCCACGGTGCGGTCGCCGATTTTCTGCCGCGCAAGAGTGCCGGTGGCGGCATCCACGCAAATCTCATTTTCCTGGCGGCGCTCGCCGCGGATTGTAGCGAATTCGATGCAACGCAGTTTCTGGTCGGCGTCGCCCACCTTATCGACGATCGCGTAGATGACATCGTCATCGGCAAAAGCCACGAGCCACACGGGCGTCACGCGCATCAGCATCACGATTTCGGGCGGCTGCAGCTCCGAAGTTCGGACGGTGCGCAGACCCGCGTCGGTGAAAATGTCGATGGCGTGATAGTCACCGAAGATGGCCTCCTCGCGGCGGCCAGTCCCCTGAATGACGGAACGAGTGAAGCTACCCTCCCGAATTGGGGAGCTTGTATCGAGGACGAGAAATTCGTCCGTGCGTTCGAGGTTCGGCAACTTAGGGGAGATGCTGAGGCCGTTGGCGCGCTCCAGCATCTCGACGGCCTGCGCGCGCACGGCGGGATCCTGGGCCGCGCAGGGGATTGAAATCAGGAAAAGACCGAAGAAGACGAAAAAAAGCGATTTCACGGCACACCCACTTCCGCTGACGTTGCCAGTCAGGTTGGCAGGTCAGCAGTCCGTCAATTGCTTGCGGAAGTATACTCCCGGGCTTCGGCGAGAGGGAAGCGGCGCAGCGGGAGGTTCTGATCCGCGATTGCGGCGGCCGAGAATCAGGTATGGGCTGTCGCGCTGGCCAGGGGTTTGGAGCTTCGTGACGAGGGAACGGACATGGAAAAGGCTTCGGAGAGCGAGCGGAATCCATCCATGAAGGAAGAGGCGTCGCGCATAACGGACCGGCGCGAATTTCTGCAGACGGCGGTCGCGGGAGCGGCAGCAGGTGCCGCGGCGCTGGCGATGCCGGGCTGGGCGCGGGCCGGCGCGGACGCGGGCGGCGTCGATGCTGCCGATCTCGATGCGATTCGGGCCGAGATTGAAAAGTGTCACGAAGAGGCCGTCCAGCGGCTGCAGACGTGGATTCGGCAGCCTTCGATCGCAGCAGAAAATCGCGGCATGAACGAAGGCTGCGAACTGACGATGAACATGCTGCGGGACGCGGGCTTCGACAACGTCACGAAGATGCCGACCGACGGCCAGCCGGGAATTTTTGCGACGCTGGACGCAGGGGCGGCACGGACGCTGGGAATCTACTTCATGTACGACGTGAAGCAGGCCGATCCTTCGGAATGGAGTTCGCCGCCATTCGAGGCGCGGCTTGTCGACCGGCCGGGGCTGGGTAAAGTGGTGATTGGCCGCGGCGCGGTGAACCAGAAAGGGCCGGAGGCGACATTTCTCGCTGCGCTGCACGCGTTTCGAGGCGCGGGGAAGAAGCTACCGGTGAATCTGGTGTTCGTGGCGGAGGGCGAGGAGGAGATTGGGTCGCCGCATTTCCCGCAGGTGGTGCACCAGCCAGACGTAGCCGCGCAACTGCGGAAGTGCAGCGGCGTGTTCATGCCGTTTCCGTCGCAGGATTTGGACGGCACGGTGACGATCACGCTCGGCGCGAAGGGCGTGGTCGAGCTGGAAATGATTTCGAGCGGCGAGCGCTGGGCGCGCGGTCCGCGGCGCGACGTGCATTCAAGCAACAAGGCGCGGCTCGACAGCCCGGCGTGGCATCTGGTGGAGGCTCTGACGACGCTTGTTTCGCCGGACGGCAATACGCCGATGGTCGAAGGCTTTTCAGCGAAGGCGCTGCCGCTGACGGACGAGCAGAAGAAGATGATCGCGATTGCGGCGCGGCGCATGGACGAAGCGACGGCCAAGAAACAGCTTGGCGTCGAGCGCTGGGTTCACGACGTAGGCTGGCAGGAGGCGCTTGAGCTGATGGCGTCGCAGCCGACGATCAACATTGAAGGGCTGGTCGGCGGATACACGGGCCCGGGCGGGAAGACGATTCTGCCCGGCAAGGCGGTGGCGAAGATCGATATGCGGCTTGTGCCGAACATGACCGCGGCGGAAACACTTGCGAAATTTAAGGCGCACCTCGCGGACAAGGGCTTCGGCGACATCGAAGTGAACATGAGCGGCGGATACGACCCAACAACTACGGCGGGCGATTCGGCGTTGATTCGTGCGGAGGTTGGGGTCTACAAGCAGTACGGAATCGATCCCGTGATGCTGCCGCGGCTGGCGGGCTCTTGGCCGGGATATGTTTTCACGGGCGAGCCGCTGCATCTTCCCGCAGGACACTTCGGGCTGGGTCACGGAAACGGCGCGCATGCGCCCGACGAGTATTACGTAATCGAATCGACGAATCCGAAGATTCAGGGAATGGACGGCGCGGCTTTCTCGCACGTTCGGTATCTGTACGAACTCGCGTCGATCGGCTGACCGGGATGTTTTTCTCTTCGCCTGGGCCGTCGCTACTTTCGTAGGAAAGCGAGTCAGCCCACCCTAAACTGTCCCGCTGGACAGCTAGGCGGCTCCCGAGCCTGTTGATAGCTTCCCACCTACAGTAGTGGTCCCGCATGAGTGCGTAGATTCGCGACGACCACTCTGCGCCCCCATCCTGCCCGGGCGCATGTGATTCCCGCAACGTGGAGAGCTTTACATGATCCGGTGTCGCAAAGGGTGGCCGCGACCTATCGTAGCGGCGATGGCCGTTGTGAGTGCCGGCCTCATGTTCGGTTGCTCAGGCCTTCCATCCGGCGGGCTGCTGCCGACGGGCGATGCGCTGAGCGTCACGCCGGCGACTCCGTCGGTTCGAGCAGGCGCGCAAGAGCAATTCACGGCTTCGGTGCCGGGTTCTTCAGCCGGTCCGACGATCACGTGGATGGTGAACGGGACACCCGGTGGGAATAGCACGGTCGGCACCATCACGACGACGGGGAATTACACCGCGCCTGCAACAATTCCGAATCCCAATACGGTGACCATCTCCGCTTCGGTCGAAAGTACGCACGCGAGCGGGTCGACAACGGCGACGCTTCTCAACCCGGTGCCGGAGGTGGCGTCCGTTTCACCGTCGCAGCTGAATGTGGGGCCGTTCACAATCACGCTAAGCGGGTCTGACTTCGTCAACGGAGCGGTGGTGTCGCTGTCCGGCACGGCCCTGACGACGACCTTCGTTTCGGCGACACAACTCAAAGCCGCCGGCACGACGACTACGCAGATGATCGGGCCGGTTCAAATCGTTGTGACCAATCCTGATCCCGGATCTGCATCGTCCTCTGCGCTTACGGCGCAAGTGGTTGGCCCGGTGCTGATCACGCCCGAAGTGGCGGACCGGTTCCTCGAGCAGACGACGTTCGGGCCGACGCCTCCGCTGATTACGCAAGTGCAAGAAACCGGGTTGCAGGGATTCCTCACGCAGCAATTTTCCTTGTCCGCCACGCCCTACGCCACACCGGACGCCAGCGAGATGGATCTATCGCTGGTGCAGAACCGGTTCTTCGTCCACGCGATCACAGCGCAGGATCAGCTGCGGCAGCGGGTTGCATTTGCGCTGAGCCAGATATTTGTGATCTCCGGGAACAAGATAACGGATCCCACCGCATTTACCGAATATCTGAAGCTGCTGCAGAACGATGCGTTCACGAATTACCGGCAGATCATGAACGACGTGACTCTGTCGCCGGCGATGGGCCATTTTCTCGACATGGTGAACAATGACAAGCCCAAGTCCTCAGGCGACCATGCCAACGAGAATTACGCCCGCGAACTGATGCAGCTCTTCACGATTGGGACGGCGCAACTCAACCCGGACGGCTCGCAGCAGACGGATGCGAACGGCGAGGCGATCGCAACCTATTCGCAGGACATGGTACAGGCCTTCGCGAAGGCGTACACGGGATGGACGTATCCGACGCAGCCTGGGCAAACTGCGCAGAAGCACAACCCGGCGTACTGGATCGGTTCGATGGTAGCGGACGACGCGAACCATGACATGACTGCGAAGCAACTTCTGCAATATCCGGGCGCAGCCAGCGGAGGAATGCTGCCGGCGGGGCAAACGGCGTCCGGGGACCTGCAGGGTGCGCTGGACAATATTTTCAATCATCCGAACGTGGGCCCGTTCGTCTCGCGTCTGCTGATTCAGCACCTTGTGACGAGCAATCCTTCCCCGGCTTACGTGCAACGAGTTGCCGCAGCTTTCGACGACAACGGCTCGGGGGTTCGCGGCGACATGAAGGCGGTGCTGACGGCGATCCTTCTCGATCCGGAAGCGCGGCGCGGCGACGATCCCGCCAGCGCGAATCCCGTGGACGGGCACCTGCAGGAGCCGATCCTCTACATCGCGGGACTTTATCGCGCGTTCGGCGCGACGACGGACGGTTCGAATCTGTCGAGTTTTGCGGGGCAGATGGGCGAATCGCCTCTCAATGCGGCAAGCGTATTCAATTTCTTCTCGCCGGATTTTCAGATACCAGGTACGAACCTTTTCGGCCCGGAATTTCAGATTCTGACCACGTCGTCATCGTTGACGCGGGCGAACTTCGTCAACACATTCGTTTTCGGGAAGATTACGAACACGACGGTGAGCTTCTCGTCGTACGCGAGCCAGGCCTCGAATCCAACGCAACTGCTCGGCGGCCTTTCGACGCTGCTGCTGCATGGCACGATGTCGTCGGACATGCAGAACAGCATTGTTGCGGCGATGCAGGCGGTTCCGGCCGGAAGCAGCCAATCGCTGCAACAGGCGGAGACGGCGATCTATCTGGTCGGGACGTCGTCGCAATATGAGGTTCAGCACTGACGCGCGGGAGCGGCTGACGCCCCACAACGCGAGTCCACCGGAGGCGGTACATGAAGCTGACGCGAAGAGATCTACTCAGAATGAGCTGCTGTTCCGCCGCGGCGTTCGGCGTAACGGCGTCGTTCGGCCGCCTCAACCTGATCCATGCCTATGCGGCGGGGCCGGCCACGGACTATCGCGCTCTCGTCTGCATTTTTCTTTTTGGCGGAAATGACGCGAACAACCTGATCGTGCCCATGGACACGCAGGGCTATCAGAACTATGCGAACATACGGGCAAACCTGGCGCTGGCGCAAAACACGCTTTCGCCGATTGTGGCGAAGACGAGCAAGGCTCCTTACGGCTTCCATCCGCAATTGTCGGCTCTGCAACCGCTGTTTTCCGGCGGGCAGCTGGCGGTGCTTGCGAACGTCGGGACACTCGCGCAGCCCATCAACCAGTCGCAATACAAGCAGGGAGGGCAGCTGGTTCCCATCAATCTGTATTCGCATTCCGATCAGCAGGGCCAATGGCAGACGCTGGATGTCAGCGGCCCGGGCACCACGGGTTGGGCGGGCCGCACCGCCGACAAGCTACAAACCCTGAACGCCGCCGCGCAGTACCCGCCGGTGACGAGCGTCGCTGGAGGCGCCATCCTTTGCACCGGCAATCAGACGCAGCCCTACGCGCTTTCTCCGGGTTCGAGTCCGGGCCTCTCCGGGTACCACGGTTCCGCGCAGCAGGACGCGCGGCTGGTTGCGTTGCAACAACTGCTCACTTTCGATACCGGAATTTCCCTGGTGCAATCAGCCAGCGCCGTGATGACGCAGACGCTGGCACAAAGCCAAGTGCTTGCGGCAGCGCTCCAGGGGCTGGCGCCGCTTCAGACGCAGTTCCCGTCCAACGGAATCGGCAGCCAGTTGAAGCAGGTGGCCCAGATCATCCAAGCACGGTCGTCGCTCGGACTTCAGCGGCAGATATTCTTTTGTTCGCTGGGCGGCTTCGACACCCACAGCGACCAGCTCGATACGCAGACGGCCCTGTTCGGGCAGCTTGGCCCAGCGATGGCGGCCTTCTACAACGCCACGGCGGAGCTCGGCGTCGCATCGCAGGTGACTACGTTTACGCTTTCTGACTTCAGCCGAACCTACCAGCCCGGCAGCAATGGCGGCACCGACCACGCCTGGGGAAGCCATCACCTCATCATGGGCGGGGCGGTGCAGGGCGGCGATATTTATGGGCAATTTCCGGAATTCGCTCTCGGAGGCCCGGACGACACTGGCAACAATGGCCGGTGGATTCCGTCCACATCCGTGGATCAATACGGCGCGACGCTCGCTCAGTGGTTTGGCGTGGCCGCTTCGGATCTGCCTGCCGTTTTCCCGAACATTGCGAACTTCCAACCGGCGGCGCTGGGGTTTATGGGGTGAGCTGCGATTTGAACTGAGTGCTGCGACCCCGTCGCAGACGGAGTAGAATGGGCGGCCATGGGGCGGGGGCGAATCGTGGCCGCGCTGCTTGCGCTGCCGATTTTGGCGGCGTGGGCCCAACAGGAAACGAAAACGCCTGCCGTTCGTTCTTCAACCTACCTGGTTCACATCAGCGTCATCGTCGAAGATAAAACCGGTCAGCCGGTGGCTGACTTGACGAAGGATGACTTCGCCATCAGCGACCGAGGCAAGCCGCAGACGATTGGGCTCTTTTCCGTGGACGCGGCAAACGCGCCGGGAGAGGCGCACGAGACGCTGCCGCTAAACACGTTTTCCGACCTGCCGAAGTATCGCGGAGGAGCGCCGCATGGCGTGACGATGATCCTGCTGGACAACCTGAACACAATGTCCGGGTCGACGCCAGTGCCCTACGAGGACACGCCGTACTGGCTGGAGGATCATGCTCTGGCAAACGCGAAGCAGCGATTGGTGGAGTTCCTGAAGAAGCTCGACACGGGGGATCGCATCGCAATCTACGGCCTGACGGACAAGATTCACGTGCTGTGCGATTTCACGTGCGACCGGGAGCAGCTTCTGGCGGTGGTGGGGCGATACGACACGACGTCGAGAACGCAACGCGATACGGCGGAGCCGGGAGCTATTCATACGCCCCAGGGAAACGAGGGCCCGGGTTTCGATGAGCACATCGACGCCGACGTTCAAGAGCTCGCTGCGATGAAGAACGAGGCCCGGGCGGAGACAACGATGGCCGCGCTGACGGCCATTGCGAATCACGCAGCGGACATTCCAGGCCGAAAGAATCTGCTCTGGCTGACAGCAGCAGTGCCGGTTTCGGGACAAGCCATCGCGCGCGCGCTGGCTCACGCAAACATCGTGGCCTATCCCGTGGACGCGCGCGGACTGTTGCCACGAGCGCCGTCGGGAGACATATCCGGCGTCATGGATGAGGACGCATATGCGCGGGGGGAGGCGGGCAGACCGCCTGCCCAGGCGGATCAGCCGACCGGAATCGACGCGATGGAAGAGATGGCGAATGACACCGGCGGGCACGCGTTCGTAAACGCGAATGATTTGACGGCCGCGATCCGGAAAGTGGTGGAGGAGTCGACCGTGACATACACGCTGGGGTTTTACGTCGATTCGCGATCGCTCGATGGGAAATTTCACGAGTTGAAGGTGCAGGTAAAACGGCCGGGGCTGACGGTGCGGTATCCGAAGGGATACTTCGCGGCGAAAGATGAGCCTGCGACAGAGAACGACAAGCGCAACAATTTTCTGACCGCGATTCGGAGCCCGCTCGATTCGTCGGTCATTCCGCTTGAGGTGAGGATTTCGCGCGTCGAGAAGCCGATGGCGAATTCGCTGGAAGTGCAGGGCGTGATCGGGTTGAAGAACCTGCAGGTGGTGCAAGACGCGGGCGCGCGGGTCGGGACGGCAGACCTGTACATGATCGAGCAGGATGCGGCGGGAAACGTTGTGCACCAGGGCTCCACGCATTTGCGGCTCAAGCTGACCGAGCAACAGTATCAGAGCTACCTGCAAACAGGCATTGTGTTTCGGGAGTTTGTGCGGCCGCGGCCGGAAACGACGGTGCTGCGAGTTGTGGTGCAGGACCCGGCGACGTCAGAAGTGGGAAGCGTGATCGTGCCGCTGACGCAGGTGAAGTGACGCGTGGGAGTCGTGGCGAGACTTGTCCCAATATGGAGTGTCTCGGAAGCCGTCGTCAGTCGCGGTAGACGAATTCGAGTTCGATTCCCGCGACGGAAATGACGTCGCCGGAATTGAGCTTCACCGGATGGCCGATGGGCTGGCCGTTGACGCTGGGCACTTTGTCGGCGGCGCCAATGTAGTAGCAGTTGTCCTCGCGGCGATTGATCTGCGCGGCGGCCTTCGGCGCGAACCAGCCTTTGAGCTTCACGGTGGCCATCGCGGATTTGCCAATGACGGTGAGCTTGTCGCTGAGCATGTATTCGCGCTGATCGGTCCTGCCGCTCTTCACGACGAGAGTGCCAACCTTGAGGCGCGCGGGAGCCACCTGCGCGCTTTCGCCCACAGCAGCAACCTTCTGGAGGAATTCGCGCCGGTCCTTCGTGTCGAGCATAACGGTCTCGTTGATTTTCGGCGCGGCAGGCTTCGCGGCGGCGTGATCGAGCGTGAAGGCCCGAATATCCGCGGAATCGGTCACGACGATCGTGTGCTTGCCGATCATGACGGAATCGCCCGGCTTCAGCGTGACCATCTTGATGCGCTGGCCGTTGACGAAAGTGCCGTTCAGGCTGCCGAAATCCTCGAGCATCAAGCGGCCTTCTTCGTTGAAGACTCGCGCGTGGTAGTGCGAGACGGCGGGATTGTCGATGACGATGCCGTTGTCGGGCGATCGGCCGATGCTGACTTCCTTTTCGCCGACGGCGACTTCCCGCAAAACCGCATTTTCGAACTTCAGGACGAGCTTTGACATTGCAACGCCTCCGTCAAGAATCTTCGGATGAGCCCCGGAACCAGCGGCCGATACGCGCGAACGCGCCCACCGGTTTGGCGGCGCGCCGCACGACGATGACCGTAATGTTGTCGCCGCCACCCGCCTGATTGGCGTAATCGACGAGGCGCTCGGCGGCTTCCTGCGCGTCATCGGATTTGGCCAGCACCGTTGCGATTTGCGCGTCGGAAAGCTCGCGAGTCAGGCCGTCGGAGCAGAGAAGAATCGTGTCGCTCTCGAGCGTGAGTTCTTCCTCGACATCAACGATTACTTCGGGGTCGGCACCGAGCGCGCGGAGCAAAACGTTCTGCAGCTTGCTCTGATCGGCTTCCTCTTGTGTCATTACGCCGCGCCGAACCTGTTCGGCGACGAAAGAATGGTCGCGCGTGAGCTGCTCGAGCTCGCCGGAGCGCAGGCGATAGATGCGGCTGTCGCCGACGTGAGCGAGGCTCATGCGGTCACCATCGAAATGGACGGCAACAACTGTGGCGCCCATGCCTTTCCACTCGAGTTTCTGAGCCGCCGCGTTGCGAATGGCGTCGTTGGCGAAGCGAATCGCGCTGGCTAGCCGATTTGAGGTGTCGGAGAGCCCCTCGAGGCGCGGGCCGTTCAACGGGAGGGAAGCGTCGGCCTCGGCAGAGCGGTAATGGTCGACGATGCTCTCGGTAGCCAATCGACTGGCAACCTCACCCGAGGCTTGGCCACCCATGCCGTCGGAGAGAACGAAGAGATTGAGATCAGGCGCGAGGCGGAAGCTATCCTCGTTGTTCTCGCGCACACGTCCCGTGTCGGTGCGCGCGCCGACATCTATTTGGCGATCCGTTTCCAGGGGTTTCTCCGTTACCACCACCGCGGCTTTTCGGTCGGGTTCCGCGTGCCCGGAAGCTCGAATTCGTGGACGTTGCGATAACCCTGGGCCTCGAGCCACTGCGTGACGTCTGAAACGCGCTTGGCCGTATAAGGACCGGTGACAACTACCCAGAATTGGCCGGTAAGACCGGTGCGCTGAATCGCGCGAACCGGCAGGCCGAAGCCTCGAATCTTCGTGACGACTTCGTTGGCCTTGTCCTGGCGCTGATAGCGGCCCACCCAGAGATAAGTGTTGGCCTGCGCATCCTTGGGGATGCCTTCGCTGAAGGCTTTGTCCGCGCGCTCCTGAACGGCCGGCGGTGCTGGCGTCGTTCCCTCAAGTTCCTGTTGCCGCGCTGATTTCTTCTTGCCCGGAAGCTCGACAGGAGGGAACACGGTGGAGTGTGTCGAAGGCTGTGGCTTCGCGGCAGCGGGCTTCGAGGGAGCCTTCTTCTCTGGTTGTTTGGCGGCGCTGGACTCTGCCGCGGCCGGTGCCGATGTCGGGGCGGACGAATCCGTTGCGGCTGGCAGCGTCAGCGCGAAATCGGGCGGCTTTGGCGCGGCGATCGCCGCCGGCGCAGGAATCTGCTCCGCGCTCTTTGCTACTTTGGCCCAGTGCGCGGCGGAAAGTCCGCCGAAGACGGCAGCGGCCCCCACAAGAAGCCAAACGATGGGCGAAACGCGCGACGACTTTGGCGGCGGTGCCGATAGAACGGCACGGGGCGCCGGTGTGACAGCCGAAACGGGCGCGGGAGTCGCGAATGGTGCGAGACCCGCCGAAGTGCCCGTGGCGCTGGGTGCGCCGAGGACTTTTTCGAGCTCGGCGACCGACTGGTACCGCCGCGACTGCTCCTTTTCGAGACACTTCAGGATGGCGCGCTCGATGGCGACGGGAACGTTAGGCTCAACCTCGTGCGGCGGCGGAGGAGTTTCGCGAATCTGTTTGAGCGCGACGGCGACCGGCGTATCGGCCTGAAATGCCTGCGTGCCCGTGAACATTTCGTAGAGGATGAGGCCCAGGGAGTAGATGTCCGTTCGATAGTCGACCTGCTTCCCGGAAACCTGTTCGGGCGCCATGTAGGCGGGCGTGCCGATCATTGAACCGGTGAGGCGCGTTGCCGCTTCCATCGAGCGGGCTATGCCGAAATCCATGATTTTCACGTTGCCGTTCGCGTCGATCATCACGTTTTCGGGTTTCAGGTCCCGATGGACGATGCCCTGCGCGTGCGCTTCTTTCAGCCCCGAGCAAATTTGCAGCGCGACGTTGATCGCCTTCCGCAGGGGCAGGCCGCCGAAACGGTTGAGCACGGAGCGAAGGCTTTCGCCTTCGACAAATTCCATCGAAGTGTAGGCGATGCCGCCGATGCGGTTGAATTCGTGGACGCGGCAGACGTTCTTGTGGGTGATCTTGCGCGCGAAGAGCAGCTCGTTCTTGAAGCGCTCCATCATCGCCTGGTCGGAAGCGATTTCGGGTTTGAGGAGTTTCAGCGCGACCACTTCGCCGGTCTCCCGGTCGCGGGCCTTGTAGACATTGCCCATGTTGCCGTGACCCGCTTCGGCAAGGATGTCGTAGCGCTCGCTAAGAGCGGCGAGGTTGGCAGTGCCAAGGTTGAGGCCCGGCGCGGGCTGAAAGACGGTGTCGTTGAGCAGGGCAGCAGGATCAGGCACCTCGCTAAGCAAAAGAGTATCCTGGCGCTCCTGGCCGCGAGGCGTAGCGGCGGGAGGCATCTCTTTCGGGCGCGAATCTGGCGGCTGGGTCATACCTGCCTCTACTTACGATAGACGAAAAGGGGGCGGAGTAGACCGACTCGCGGCAAACGTGTAGAGAAAGAGTATCTGGTACTTTTCGTCCCGCCGCTTGATTTTTATGAGGGAGTGGTAGACTGGTGCATCCAGACTGCCTTACCTCGCGGGAACCTAGCGCCCGCGGAAGAGGCATCCGAACGAAGGGCGTTGCTCGAACCCGGTTCGAGCGGGAATCATCGCGGGCCCTGCGCACAGGCGCGAGTCCGCGCGCTGCCGCATTTGCGATGGGAGAGGCTGATGGCAGACGTCAAGACGCCGGTGCGTGGCGGTAGCGAGGGTTCGGCAGACCGCAGGCGGACCCACCGTATTCCGATTACGATGCCCGTGATCGTGAGGGGCAAGGCCGGCGCGGAGACCTTCGAGGAAAAGACAAGCACCGTATCGGTGAACGCCAACGGATGCATGGTGAGGCTGGAGGCAAATATCGGCCGAACCCACCACGTCTCGATCGTCAACCCAAAGACAGCGGAAGAGCTGCCCTGCACGGTGACGTTTATGGGAAAGAAGGACAAGGGCAAGACCGAAGTCGGGCTCGAATTCAATGAGCCCTCGCCGCTTTTCTGGCGAATCGCCTTTCCCCCCGAGGATTGGGATCCCGCGGAGCGCAAGCGCGCGGGGACACACCATCCGCATCACGCGCCGCCGAAACACCACCGATAGTCCGCCGCGCTTACTTCAGCTTTGCGTACTCTGCTTTGGCTTGCTTCAGGATGGGGATGTCAGGGTCGGCGTCTTTCCAGAGTGTGAGGAAATCCTGATACGCGGCTTTGGCCTTGGCGGTGTCACCTTGCATCGCGTAGGCTCGGGCCAAGCCCAGATGCGCAAGCGAACCGATCGCTTCGTAAGTTACGATCGAACGATGGTCGAGAATTTTCTGAAACTCCACCGCGGCGTCGTGGCTGCGGCCCGCCTGCAGATACGCTTCGCCGCGGACATAGACGGGATACAGAGCGACCCCGAAACCACCAGCTCCAGCCTGTCCGAGTTCATACGGTGCGGCAGCCTGAAGACTTTCGATCGCCCGGGAGGGATTTCCTCGGCGGAGCGCCAGCTGTGCTTGGATCGTAGGCAGGAAGTTGAATCTCATGATCGTATTCTGCGGAAAGCGCTCCTGCAGGCCAGCGGCCAAGGTTTGCGCGCGCGTGGCGTCACCATCCACGGCCGTCGCCAGCACAGCGACGAACTGTACGATTGGGTCCTCGGAGCCGGAGAGGGCTACCGAAGACCATTCCTCGCTCCGCTCCGGGTTTCCAAAGAGGGCTTCGCGAAGGGCCGCATCGGCCCTGTATCCTGCGACCGTTTCTCTCTCACCGGTTTGGTCGGCTGACTTGATTGCGCTCCGGGAAAGGTCCCGGGCCCTGTGCAGCTGCCCGTAATATGCGGCGGTACTCGCCTCGTCGGCGATCAGGACATCCTCCACGCCGACCTTCCCGGCCGCCCATGCCACTTCTCGGGCCATCCCCAGCGAATCGTTTCGCGCAAAAGCGAGGGGGTAGAGAGTGATGTGGAGGGAGGGAGAATCGAGTTTCTTCGACTGAATCTCCTCGGCGGTGATTCGGGCTTGTTCGAGCTGATTCACAGCCGCAAAGGAGAAAACGAGGTAGGCACCCGACAAGGCCTCGCCGGGATCCAGACGCACAGACTCGCGCGCTTCCGCAAGCCCTTCATCGTAGCGCCCAAGGAGATCGTAGATGTTTCCGAGGGTAAAATGCGGTTCCAAATCCCGCGGGTATGTCTGCTCCCAGAGTTTGCAGGCCTCGATGGACTTGTTCAGGTCGCCGGTGACGTCGTCGTAGAATTCGATCTCGATGTAGTACTTCTCGCGATCAGTAGTGCGTTCGCGCAGCTCGTAGGCCTTCTGGATGTTGTTGATTGCGAGGCCACTTTCCTGTAGATCGGCATAACTTGAGGCGAGCTCCGCATAAGCCATCGCAAAATTCGGATCGAGCCTGACAGCCCGCTGAAAGAATGGTATGGAGCCCGCAAAATCGCCATTCGCGCGCAGCGTCTTTCGTCCCAGACTGTAGGCTTGCAGCGCTCCGAGCGAGGGAGTGGTTGCTTGTGCGATGGGAGTGTCAAACTGCTGAAGTGAGCTGAGCGATTCGCCCAATTTCGCGCGCAATTGCGTGGCCGCGTGGTCCAGCGCCTTCAGCACTTCTTCTTTGCTGTCCGCACGCACTTGTTCCTGGGCGAGAAAATCTCCTTTCCTGCAGTCGATGGCGTTGAGGCCAATCACGTACTGGCGGCCAAGGATCGCAATCGACCCATTCAGCACCGCGGCACTCTGCGTTCGTTGGCAGACCTCCAGAGCCGTCTTTTCGTCGACGCGCTCGTCTGCGGGGTGACCCATCATCTGCAAAGTCCCGCTGATTCCTCTGTCGGACAGGATACTTAGGAACGGTGATTGAGAAAGCTGCACTGAAAGGGCTTGCTTCAGGGTGTCGTCGAAAACGGGGTCGCCGGTGGAATTGGCGAAATCCGCCAGAACAATCGTGTCCTTTTCGGTCAAGGCTGGTGCGCTACGAAAGCGCAAGAACGCAACAATGCCGATTGCGGCCACCAACACTGCTGCGGAAATGAGAAGGATCCGGATTCTTTTTGAGGCTTCGTGTGGGGCTGCGGGCGCCGGGGACGCGACAGCGGTTGCGCCCGTTTTCGGCGTCTCATTTTGGGGGATTGGCTCCGGTCGGTGGACGTCGGCGACGAAACGGTAGCCTTTGGCCGGCACGGTCGCCACGAACCGGGGCGCTTCCGGATTGTCGTCTAGCGCTCGGCGAATTTTGCGGATGGCGGTGCTGACCGCGCTTTCGGCGTCGAGATAAACATCCTTCCCCCAAATGCTCTCGACGATTTCTCCGCGTGTTACCACCTGCCCGCGGCGTTCCACGAGCAGGCACAGGAGTTCGAAGGGAATGCGCTCCAGGTGTATGCTGCGGCCCGCTCTGCGCAGTTCGTACGCACCTCCATCAAGCTCGAATTCGCCGAATCGAAAGTGTTCACCGGGCATTCTGGGCCGCTCAACTCAAGCGGCGCCATTGTACTCGCGGGTCGTTGGAGGGGCATAGCCAAGAATATCAGCGGCTTAGGGATACACAAAAACTTCAGGCTTTCTCCATGCGCTCTCCCTTGTGCCCCGTTTTCCCGTTGCCCAAGATGCGGTCGCTTAGCGCTTCAAAACTCACGCGAATGGAGATTCAATATGAGAAGGCTACTTTGGAGGGTAATGCTCGTCGCCGGTCTGGCTCTCTTGGCAGTCGCCGGACAAGCCAAGGCCCAGAGCACCGACAACGACGGATGCTCGAACCGCACGCTGAAGGGAGACTATGCCTTTACTGTGTCTGGAACGATCTGGGTGACCGACCCTGAAGGCGTCCTTGAGGAGGTGCAGCGCGGCGGGGTTGCGATGACGCATTTTGACGGAAAGGGCGGCCTTTCTCAGGTGGATTTTGTGGTATCAGGCCACAACAATTTGCCGACGCCCCCGCCTCCTCCCACCGATCCGGTTACCGGATTCCACACGATGGAGGTGGGAACTTACACCGTCTATTCTGATTGTACGGGGACGTTCACAATCAATAGCCCCGGCACCACGATCGTGACGAAATTCGTCCTCAGCAATCACGGCAGGGCGATCCACACGATCGTGACCTCACTTACTCTGCCGACGGGGCCAGTGGTGGCGCTGATTCATTCGGAAGGACATAAACTGGGTAAGATTGACGACGACTTCGACAGGTACTGAGAGCGAGACAGTTAGCGTCGAAATGCCTCGCGGGGCGCAATGCCGCGCAGAGTCGCGCCTTGCGCCCCAACGTCCTGTCATTCCGGTCCACCGCTGCGACCTCGCTGCGTTACTGCTCACCCGAAACGGCCTCCGGTGTCCAGCGGTTCTATTTGCCACACGGCGCGCGTTGTGATAATTGTTACAATCATGTGAACGCAGCTCCAATCAGGAGGGAACGAATGCAGCTTTCGACCCATGAGGTTCGGCGATCCCTATTGGACCATGACGCAGAGTTTCGACGCCTCGCAGAAGAGCACTCCCGCTGTGAAACCCAGCTAGAGCAAATCCTGAAGCAATCCTACTTAAGTTCCGAAGACCTCATCGAAGAGACAAATCTCAAGAAGCTCAAACTGCGCCTGAAGGACCAGATGGAGATGATAGTGGCGCGCCACCACCATCAAGTGCTGCACCACTAAGGTCCTAAGTTCACCTGATTCCTGTCGTACAATGGCCGTGTATCTCGCCGTGAATCGCGACTGAAGTGCGCATCGGTGATAACGCGGCGTCGCGGAAAGTTCAGTCCCAAGCCAAAATCGAATGGTCAAAGAAGGGTACAAGTTTGGACTGCCGCCGATTATTGCCGGACTGGTGTGCCTGATTCCCGGGTGGAAGTGGCCGGCGGGAATTTTGATCTTTCTCGGGCTTTTCGTCTTTTACTTCTTCCGCGATCCGGAGCGCACGATTCCCACGGAGCCCGGCGTGGTGCTGTCGCCGGCCGACGGCCATGTCGTGGAGATTGTCGACGAACCGTTTGAGGGGAATCCGGGGAAGCGCATCAGCATCTTCCTTGCGATCTGGGACGTGCACATACAGCGGGCGCCGGTGGCGGGGCGCATCGAGCGGGTGGTCTACAAGCCGGGACGCTTTTACGCGGCGATGCGCAAGGCCGCGTCGGCGGAAAACGAACAGAATGTCATCTACATGCAGACTCCCGGGGGCAGGTTAGTCTTCAAACAAATCGCCGGAGCGATTGCGCGGCGCGTGCTATGCTGGAAGAACGAAGGCGAACAAGTTGGGCTCGGCGAGCGCGTGGGCATGATTCGATTTGGTTCGCGCGTGGACGTTTGGCTGCAGCCGGAAGCGCAAGTGGTGACGCAGCGCGGCCAAAAAGTAAAGGGCGGAGAGAGCATCTTAGCGAAATGGAATTCAACGAAATAGATCCGATTGGACAAGAAGAGGATTACAGGCCCAAGCGGTCCTTCCGCAATCATCGCCTCCGCCGCGGGATCTATGTGTTGCCGAGCGTCTTTACGGTCGCCAACATTCTCTGCGGGTATTACGCAATCCTCGCGATTCTTGAAGGTGGCATCACGGATTTCGATCACGCCGCCTGCGCGATCGGTTTCGCTTACGTTTTCGATTCCTTCGACGGGCGCATAGCCCGGTTCATGGGCACCGAGAGCGCGTTCGGCAGGGAATTCGACTCACTGGCTGATGTAGTAAGTTTCGGAATTGCGCCTGCTATGCTGGCGTATGCCTGGGGAGTCCGCGCGCTGGCTGCGGCGTCCGCTCCTGAGCCTCTTCACCTGGTGCAACTCGGATGGCTCGTGGGATTCATCTTTCTCGGCTGCTGCGCCTGGCGGCTTGCGCGCTTCAACATCCAGGGAATGGCGCCCGGGGGCAACCGATACTTCGTCGGCTTGCCGACGCCGGCCGCGGCGGGTCTCGTCGCGGCAGTCGTCCATGCGTTCAATGAGCCGATTCTGGATGTGAAGGTGTCGCTGCTGTGGCTCGGCCTGCTGGTGGTTCTGGGAATACTGATGTCGAGCACCATCCGCTACTACAGCTTCAAAGACATTCAGTGGACGCGCCGGCAACCGTCGCTGGCGGTTGTCCTGATGTGCATCCTACTTGGCGCGATCGTCCGGTTTTCGAAGCCGACGCTGCTGCTGATTGCCGGCGGCTACGTGATTCATGGCATCGTGCTTCAGCTCGTGCGGTACGTGCGCCACCGAACCGCCGCCTCTCGCGTAGCCTAAGTTATGCCTTCCAGCTACGGGCGTCCTTCTCGCGTCGCCATCGTCGGTGCATCCTCTCTTCGCGGCAAGGAATTGAAGCTGGTTCTGGAGGAGCGCAATTTTCCGTCTACGGACGTGGTCCTGCTGGATACCAGCGTGATGGCGGGCACGTTGACGGAAGCAGGAGGCGAGCCCACCTTCATCCACGCCCTGGAAGAGGACAGTTTCGAGAGCGTGCGTTTCGCGTTTTTCGCTGGCAGCACTGCCGATTCCGAGCAGAATTGGGAGACGGCGCAACGCGCCGGCGCAACTGTAATCGACATGACCGGGGCAGTCGCAGCGACCGGTAAGACCACTACGTGGATTCCGTCGCTTTCGCCCTCGATTCCGCCGCGGCCGGGAGCGGGACCCAACGGCGCGCGTGATCTTGTTCCCTACTACTCACCGCCGGCGCCGGTGATCGTTTCGTGCACGCTGGCCGCGGCACTCGGAAAATTTCTGCCGCAGCGACTGGCGGTTCTGCTGTTTCCTCCAGTGTCCGAACGCGACCAGCCCGGCATCGAGGAGCTCGAGAGCCAGACAGCGAATCTTCTGTCCTTCCGCCCGATCGACGAGCCTGTGTTCGGCGCGCAGGTGGCATTCAATCTTCTTTCGGCCTACGGAGAAAACGCGAAGCCGCGGCTGGCCGACATGCGGAGCGAGATTGCCCGCGACGTGGCATATTATCTCTCGGGCCGGGCGCCCGTTCCGGCGATTCAACTGGTGCAGGCGCCGGTGTTTTACGGGTATGCTTTCGCGGCGTATGCGGAATTTGCGTCGCCCGAACCGCCCGAGCAACTGGAAGCCTCGTTCGCGAATCTGGGAGTGAGAGTCGGGAAGACGGGCGATTCCGCGCCGACGAATGTGAGTGTTGCGGGTGAAAGCGAAATCCAGCTTGCGCGCATCGAGCCCGACCCGAGCGTTGCGTCAGGCGTTTGGATCTGGGGCGTGGCAGACAATCTGCGATTGGCCACCACGAATGCGGTGCGTATCGGCGAGGAGTTGCTTGCTCAACCGGCCAACTGAGCCTGCGGGACTTGGCCGTGGCTTTGCCGCCTGTGCCGTCCTATTGATGGTCTCGTTGCCGGCGCTCGTGGCCCTTGCGGGCTGCGGCTATCGGGTGGCGGGCCGCGCGTCCGCGCTTCCACCGGGATGGGAAACTATCTCGGTCCCGGGGTTCAAGAACGACACGACGAGTTATCGAATCGAGGAGCGGTTCACGCAGGCCGTGATTCGCGAGTTCCTCGAGCGCACGAAGTACAGGATCGTGCAGGAACGAAGTTCTGCGGATGCGGTTTTGCACGGCGAAATCGTTTCGATCGAGACCACGCCGGTGCTCTTCAACGCGACGACGGGCGAAGTGACGACGATGCTCGTGACGGTGCACGCCAAGGTGCAGCTGGTCGACAGCAAGACGGAGAAGCCGGTGTACCACATGGACGACATGATTTTCCGGCAGGAATATCAGATTTCAACGGACGTGCAAAGTTTCTTCGAGGAGCAGAGCCCGGCGCTGGACCGCATGTCGCGCGATTTTGCCTCGAAGCTCGTGTCAAATGTGCTTGAGAATTTCTGAAGCAGTGGCGTCTTCACACGGAAAAGCGGCGGCGTAACATTGGAAAGCATCGAGAAAATTGCGGGGAACCTGGCGCGCGGTAAGGCTGTGCCGGCGATCGTCCTGCGAGGCAGCGACCCGTATCTGCGCGATTTGTGCCGCACGAAGATCGTTGAGGCGGCCGTGCCCGATGGGGCGCGCGATTGGGCTGTGGCGCGAATCTCCGCGCGAGAATCCGGCTGGGACGAAATCCTGCAGCGCGCGCAGATGCTGCCGATGCTTGCGCCCCGGCAGGTGATTTTCGTCGAGGATGCCGATTCGATCGAAAGGCTCGGCGACGAATCGCGCGACCGGATTATCGAGGCGCTGAGCGGCTACTTCGCGTCGCCGGCGCCCTTCACGGTGCTCGTGATCGAGGCGGAATCGCTCGATGGCCGTCAGAAATTCGCGAAGCTGCTCGCCGAGGAAGCCGTCGTGGTCGAGCTCACGATCGGCGCGGAATCGGCAGCCGCGCTTGCATCACAGATGGCGCGCGAACTAGGCGTGGAGATCGACCGCGATGCGGCGGCGCTTCTGGCGGAATCGCTGAACGGCGAGCCAGGACGGATGAGGATCGAGCTGGAGAAACTTGCGTCGTTCGTGTTAGGACGCGGGCGCGTCGCTGTGAGCGACGTCGAAGAGCTCGTCGTCGCCGCGAGGAAAAATACCGCGTGGCAGTTTGCCGAGATGATCGCGGGAGGGAAACGCGACGCAGCCCTGAAGTTCCTCGACAACCTGCTGCGCGAAGGCGAACAGCCCATTGGGCTGATTGGCGCACTTGCATGGATGTACCGCCAATTGATCGAGGTGCGCGAAATGCCTGCGGGAACCGACGCTTACCAGTTCGCGGGAAAATTGCGAATCACGCCGCGTGCGGCCGAGGATGTTCTCCGAACCGTCCGGCGCATCCCCAAGGGGCAACTGCTCATGGGATTGGCCGCCTTGGCGGATGCCGACAGCGCCCTCAAGTCCTCGAATCCCGATCCCCGCGCGGCAATGGAATTCCTTGTGGCGCAGTTGACCTCGCCCGCCCCAATGGCCGCCTCTTCCCGACCTTGACGATAAGTTAGGCTTTCTTCGCTTTCAGGCCATTCAAAGCCAGCCGCAGGCGGGACTTGTACCGGTTTGCGGTGTTCTCGTGCAGGGTACCTTTGCGGATTGCCTTGTCCAATTCCGAAAACGTGGCCGACGCCAGCTTTTCGGCGGTCGCCGCATCCGCGGCGGTCAGAGCCGCGCGCATCCTACGGATCGCGGTTCGGACCCGCGTGCGATTCATTCGGTTGATCGCCGTGCGGCGCTCCGTCTGGCGGATATTCTTCAGTACCGATTTCGTCTTCTTCTTGTGCTTTACGGGCGTGCCCTGAGGCATGCGTGCTCCTTCTGGAGTAGTTTCGAGTCAATCGAGAATATCTGACGTAGGCGGTCCTGTCAATTTGGGCGAGGGCACGCCGGGTTGGCGTGCCCTCGTGATGCATGCGCCGGAGGATTACTCCGGCTGTTCCTCCGGGGTGGGATTCTGCGAGTTGGGTGCCGGAGGTGCTCCACTCTTCGGCCCGGGCGCCCCGCCGCGCATGCCACGAGCGCCGGGTCCACCCCGGCGCATGCCTCGTGCGTGCCCGGATTCGCCTTGGCGATGCTGTTGCATCCAGTCATGGAGCTTCTGGCGCTGCTCGGGCGTCAAAGCGTCGCGCATCGATAGGCGGTAGTTGACAGCCGCTTTTTCCATCGTCAGTCGAGCATTGCTCATTTCCTGGAGCTTGCTGTCGATGGCCGCATGATCCGGCTTGTCCGCGGAGAGCAGTTCCCGCAAATCCAGCCGCTGGACTTGGAGGTTGGCCCGGTCGCGAATCTCCGCCTTGCGGAAATCAAATTCCTGCTGGCGAATTTTCGCGGCCTGCTCGTCGCTGACGCCAATCTGCTGGCGAATTTCAGGGTTGTTGAGCAGGCGCGCGAGGCCAAACTCTCGCTGACCCATGCCGCGTCCGCGCATGTGTCCCCATTCGCCACTGTCACGCTGTCCCCAGCCTCTGCCCCAATCGCCTTTGGGGCCGTCAGGACCCATTCGGGCGGGTCCCTGCGATTGGTCGAAAGGGGGATCTTGCTGCGGAGCTTGGGCGAAAGCCGGCGCGACACCGAGTGTCAACCCCAGGGCCGCTAAGAGCATTTTCGATTTCAGGCGCACGTTGTTATCTCCTCTGTTGGTCGTTTGCGATCTTCCTGTCTAGAATTCCGCGCAAGGAGGCGAAAAGTTCCCGCGACTTCGCCTGTTTCCGATTCGGCACTGCCGCCGATGCCGCCCGTGTTTGCCCTTTCCGGTGCTAAACTCTGTTGCGCGCGCGAAACATTCTTCGTGCGCCCTCCGTAGTGACGAGTAGGGAGACACGATGAACGACACAGGACGGCCGCGCCATTCCGGCTCGATCACCGGCGCACTGATTCTCATCGCGATTGGCGTGCTCTTTTTGCTCGCCAACATTCGACCGGACTTCGACGCTTGGGGACTTCTGATTCGCTATTGGCCATTGATCCTGATCGTCATCGGCCTCGGGAAAATCCTCGACAGCCTGATCTTCCGTGATCGTGTCGGACCGGGCGGCCCAGACCCTATTTCGGGTGTCGCCATTGCGCTGCTGGTGTTATTTGCCATTTTCGGCCTCGCCGTTTGGCACGGCCATCGGCATAGCGACGACCTTCACGACACGCACTCTATCGCGCTTCTCGGCGCAAAAAGCGTCATGGCCGACATCAACATGCCAGCCGGCCGGCTCACTCTGGACGGCGGTGACTCGCGTTTGCTGGACGCCGATTTCGATTACTGGGACGAGGAGGGCAAGCCAACGGTCGACTATTCGGTTGCCGATGACCGCGGCTCGCTCTCGATCCGGCAGGAGGGAAGGCATATCCACTTCGGCACGACCCACAATACGTGGAACCTTCATTTCGGCGGCGATGAGCCTCTCGATCTCAAGTTGAACATGGGCGCCGGGGAGAGCAACCTGGATTTCAACGGCTTGAACCTCACGCACCTTGACGTAAACATAGGCGCGGGGCAGATGAATCTCGATCTGACGGGACCGCGCACGACCAATCTCGAGGCAAACATTCAGGGTGGCGTCGGCTCGGCAATCATCCGGCTTCCAAAGGATATCGGCGTGCGCGTCCATGCTTCGGGCGGCATCGGCTCGATCAACACGCGCGGCCTCACGCACGAGGGCGGCGACACCTACGTCAATTCCGCCTATGGCAAGTCGCCCAGCTCGATCGACCTGACCGTCCACGGCGGAGTCGGCGAGATCACTCTCCTCCAGCAATAGCCATATTGCATCTGACTCTTCCCCGAGCCGCTGGCGCACGGACTTTCCATTGACACTTTTCGCGTCCCAACTTACCCTACGCCACCAGCCCGTTTTGCGGGCTCCTGAATTGCAATTTGGGGCGCGGCGACATGAAGCGTGAAGAAATCCTGAAGCTGCTCGAGGGCGTCGGCGCCATTCGCCAGGGTCATTTCGAGCTTTCGAGTGGCCGTCACAGTGCCACGTACATCCAGTGCGCGCTCGTCCTTTCGCATCCGAAACACGCCGAGCAGCTCGGCCGCGCCCTCGCTGAAAAATTCTCCGACTACACGGTTGGTTGCGTCGTTTCGCCCGCGCTGGGTGGCGTCATCATCGGGCACGAAGTCGCACGCGCGTTGGGAGTCCGCGCCCTCTTTGTCGAGCGCGACCGCTCCGGCCAGATGGCGCTGCGGCGCGGTTTCGAGCTGGGCCCCAGCGAACGGGTGCTCGTCATCGAGGATGTTTGGACCACCGGCGGCTCGACGCGCGAGACCATCGGCGTCGTCGAGCAGGAGAGCGGGCTCGCCGTCGCCGCGGGCGCGATCATTGACCGCAGCGGCGGCCGTCTTGAACTCAACGTCGCGTCGCGCGCCCTGCTCGAAATGGATGTGCCGAGCTTCGAGCCCGATGAATGCCCGCTTTGCCGCGCCGGAGGCGTGGCTACGCGTCCCGGCTCGCGCTTTTCCCGCGCCCACATGTGATTCCGGGTGGGGCGTCCTGTTTCCGCTCGGAGCATTCAATCACCGCCTGTCGAAACTTTTTCCCGATTTCCGTGTTTTGTAATTGAGCGCTTGTGCGTCTCGTGCGCGCCGAGGCTAAACGGATGACCAATCGACGCATTGCCGTCCAGGTGGCTCTGGTAGCGAGTTTCTTCTTTGCGAGCCTGGTCGGCGCCGCCATATTCCGCAAATTCGCGCTTGCGGCGCCTCCGAACGGCGACAAGGCCGGCAGCATGGAAATCGGCGGCCGTTCGCGCACGTATCTGGTTCATCTTCCGCCCGGCTATGACGGTCAGACCCCTTTGCCCATGGTGCTCGTCCTTCATGGCGCCACGGAAAGTCCTGAAGGCGTCGAGCGCCTTTCCGGCATGAGCGAAACGGCCGACAAAGAGAATTTCATCGCCGTCTATCCACGCGGCACAGGCCGCCTGAATCCCGCACACCTGCCGACGTGGAACTCCGGAGCCTGCTGCGGCTATGCAATGGAGCAGCGTGTGGACGATGTCGCTTTTCTGCGCGCTCTGATCGACAAGATCGAGAAAGATTATCCCATCGACCAGAAGCGCGTCTTCGTCACCGGAATTTCGAACGGCGGCATGATGTCCTATCGCCTCGCGTGCGAGCTGTCGGACAAAATCGCCGCCGCCGCGCCCGTCGAAGGCTCGCAAGACATTCCGTGCCAGCCGTCGGAGCCTGTCTCAATCATTGTGTTCCACGGCACTGCCGATCATCTGGTGCCGTTCAATGGCGGCTCGACTCCATTTCAAATGGGTTCGAAGCGCAGTGACACGCCCGTGCTCGACACCGTGGCGTTCTGGGTGAAGGAAGACGGTTGTTCCCAGACCCCGAAGCACACGGAATCGAAGGAACTTCACACTGACGTTTACACAGGCTGCGCGGGCGGCACCGGCGTCGCGCTCTACGCCATTCAGGGCGGTCATCACAACTGGCCGGGTACGGCATTAAGCGGCAATTCCGTTCCGGCTACCGATCTGATGTGGAGATTTTTCAGCGAGCATCCCAAGCCATAGGCGCGCGTAAAGCCCCTCGGCGTCGATTCCTTGCTTCTCGCATGCGATAATCGCTGCCGCGCATGCAAAACCTGAAGCTCACCATAGCCTACGAGGGCAGCGCCTTTCACGGTTGGCAGTTTCAGCCGGGTGTGGCCACGATTCAGGGCGCCCTGAACGACGCCGCAAGCAAAATCGCGCAGGAAAAGATCATCGTTCACGGCGCGAGCCGCACAGACACGGGTGTGCACGCCCTGGGTCAGGTGGCGCACCTGAAAACGCATTCGCAGCTTGCGCCGCTCGAATTCCAGCGCGCCCTTAATGCACTGTTGCCGCCCGCGATTCGCGTCGTCGGCGCCGAACAAGTGGGCATGGATTTTCACTCCCGCTGGCTGGCACAAGGCAAGACCTACCGCTACCGCATTTTCCGCGGCCGCGTTCTGCCCCCCTTCGACTATCGACGCGCGCTGCATTTCCCGTGGAATCTCGAGGACGCCGCGATGGCGGCCGCGGCCCGCCTCCTCGAAGGCGAACACGATTTCACGGCCTTCGCTGCGTCCTCGGGCTCGGAAGAGGACGACCGCGACCGCAACATGGTCCGCGTGATTTATTCTTCCGAGATTGTTCGCGAGGCGGACCGCGACGAAATCGCTTACGTCGTGCGCGGCAAATCGTTTCTGCGTTACATGGTTCGAAAGATTGTCGGCACGCTTCTGGAAGTGGGGAAGGGAAGGCTGGCGCCGGCGGATATTCCGTCGATTCTGGAATCGCGCGACCGCCAGCGCGCTGGTCCCACGGTGCCTCCCGAAGGGCTTTATCTCGTTTCTCTTGAGTATCCCGATCCTACCGATTCGCTGGCGTCATTCGCGTCACGCCAGCGCTCGGATTCGCGCTAGCGGGATCAGCGCTTCGACCTGAAAGAATCAACAGCCCGCAACGGAATCCACCAGGGCCATAATTTCCTTCTCGTTCAGCACGCACTCGGATTTCTTCGCAGCACCGTAGATTCGCTCGACCAGTTCATCCGTCACGGGCAGCCCGCGCTTTTCCAGCCAGAAGATCACGTTCGATTTTCCGCTCAGCGGCCCGATCTCGATCACCTGCTCCATCCCGAACAAGTGCGATGGCACTCCGCTGTAAATCGCATTCGCGAGTTGCGGATCATTCTTCTTGAACGCCTTCGCAATCGCCGCCGCGTGGACGCCCGTCGCCGTCCGAAACGCGTCGCGGCCCACCACAGGATAATTCGGCGGAATCGGCGTGCGCGTCGCCGCGGAGACCGTTTCGGAATATTTCCGCAACCTCGACAAATCTCTGTCGATAATCCCCAGCAGGCGCAGGTTCACGAGCATCAACTCCATCGGCGTGTTGCCCACGCGCTCGCCAAGCGCCAGCGCTGCCGCATGGATCTGGTCTGCTCCCGCCGCCGCGGCCGCCAGCGAATTCGCCACCGCTAGCCCTCGGTCGTTGTGCCCGTGCCAGTCGACGCGAATCTTCTCGCCCGAGGGTCTTACCACTTCCTCGACCGCAAACTTCACCAGGTTGTAGGCGCCGCGCGGCGTTGCGTGGCCCACCGTGTCGCAGAGGACGATCGCGCGCGCTCCCGCGCGAATTGCCGTTGAATAGAGCGCCGTCACCGTGGCCGGATCGGTCCTCACCGTGTCTTCGGTCACATACATCACCGGCAATCCCGCTGACGCCGCGAACCGCACGGCCTCCTCGGTCGTGCGTACCAGATGTTCCACCGTCCAGTCCTCTACCAGCCGCCGGATTGGACTCGAGCCAAGAAACGTCGCGGCTTCGATCGCGATACCCACGCGCTGCGAAATGTCGATGATTGGCTGGATATCGTTCTTGTGCGTTCGCGCCGCGCAGTTCGGGCGGATCTTCATCCGCGAGTTCACTATCTCTCGCGCCAGGAACTCCGTGTCCGCGTATGCGCGTGGACCCGCGCCGGGAAGCCCGATGTTCACCATCTCGATTCCCAGTGATTCCATCAGGTGCAGAATTTCGATTTTTTCCGCGATCGAAGGATCGCGCACGGAGGGATTTTGCAGCCCGTCTCGCAGCGTCTCGTCGTCCAGCGTCACCCGGCGTCCGGGCGGAATTTCCGGCCCTGTGTCCAGATTCCAGTCGTGAATCAGATCTTTGTTCATCGGCAGGAGCGGGCTTCTCGCCCGCATAATTGACCTTTTTCAATACCACGGCCGCCCGGCGGCAATTCGTCCCTAGTATCGCAGCGTGTAGCTGTGCGGCGGCCGCGACAAATCGGGCGTGTAGAGCGTCTTGCAGAACTCGCAACGGTAAATCTCGGCCTTCGGCCCGACGAGCGCCGCAATTTCCTTCGGATAGTCGTACCAGCGCTTCAGGTGGCCGCAGCACAACTTGCCTTTCGCATCTTTCTCGTCGCATGCACGCTGCGTCGTCTTCTTGGGCTTCACCTTCGGCGTTTCCGTCGCCGCCGGAGCTGCCGCCGCTGGCGCTGCCGCCGCAGGTGCACTTGCTGCTGGCGTTGCGGGCGGTGCCGGTGCTTCGGGTGTAGGTGCGTCTGGCATTCTCGGTCCTCCTGGGGTTCGCTGCTCTGCTACGCCCAAACTCCGTCCCTTCGCCGGATTCTACACGATTCGGACGGCTTCTGGCTTCCCGCTTTCGGTCCACAACCTCCGAGACAACGGAAGCCTCAAACGCTTACAATCCCCCGGTGCGCCGCCTGCCGCTTCTCTGCTTCCGCCATACGAACTTCGTGAAACTCCTTCACATCTGCTGTATCTTGGTGATGATGGCGACTCTCTCCGCGCGGGCCACGGACAATCCGGTCGAAAAGATGGCCCAGAATGCTGCCTGTGCGCGGGGCCTCGATTGGATCGATCGCAATACCGAGTGGGTCACATCGGAGCAGGTCCGCCTCACCGAAATTCCGGCGCCCGAATTCGCGGAGCATTCCCGGGCCGAATATCTCAAGCACATTTTCGAAGTGGCCGGGCTTGTGACTCGCATCGATAAGACGGGCAACGTCATCGGCGAATGGCCCGGTGCCGACCGCAATAGCGTGGTGCTGGTCGCGGCCCACCTCGACACGGTTTTTTCGCCGGGCACGGACGTGAACGTCAAGCGCGACGGCGATCAACTCGAAGCGCCCGGCATCTCCGACAATGGCGCCGGCCTTGCAGCGATTGCCGGGCTCGCTCGTGCGCTTGCGGAGTCGCGCGTGCGCGTCGCGAAGACAATTGCGATTGTCGGCGACGTCGGCGAAGAAGGAGAAGGGAACCTGCGCGGCATCCGTGCCCTGATCGAAAGCTATGGCTCGCGTCTCGCCGCAGTCATTGCCGTTGACGGCCCGTCGATTGAGCACATCACCACGCAGGGCATCGCTTCCCGTCGCTTTGAGATCAGCATTACCGGTCCCGGCGGCCACAGTTGGTCCGATTTCGGCGCGCCCAATCCCATCACGGCGCTCTCGCGCGGCATCGTGCAATTCTCTTCGATTCATTTGCCGGACCATCCCCGCAGCTCCTTCAACTTTGGCATCATCGAAGGCGGCACCAGCGTCAATTCGATTCCGGCGCAGGCGGCGGTGAAGGTCGACTTGCGCTCCGAGGAAGAATCCGAGCTCGCGCGCCTCGAATCGGCTCTCCGCGACGCCATGCAATCGGGCATGCGCCAGGAAATTTCGGCGAACGCAGCCTTGAACGACGCGCTTCAAATCAACTTCCGGTCGCTCGGCTCGCGCCCCGCGGGAAAGCTTCCCGACGGTTCCGCGCTTCTCGATACGATTCGCAACGTTGACCGCTATCTCGGGAATCGCTCGCGCATCGAACGCAGCTCAACGGACGCCAACATCCCGTTATCGATGGGAATTCCCGCTGTGGCTCTGGGCGGAGGCGGCAGGGGCGGTGGCTCCCATACGCTCTCCGAATGGTATGACGCAACCGGCCGCGCGCTGGGCCTGAAGCGCCTTTACCTCGCCGTTCTGGCCCTCGCCGGTCTTCAGCAATAGCAATAGCAACCGTACGAAATCATCGCGGACTTACTTTGGCTCCTCCGTTCGGCGCCGCTTGCCAGTCTCCCGCGCCCGCCCTTACACTCTTCTGCCCATGAGCAAACGTCTTCGCGCCGACCTGGCTTTGTTGCTCTGCGCCATCATCTGGGGCGCCACCTTCGTGGCCGTGAAGGACGCGCTTACCGACGTTTCCGTCATCGTCTACATCGCCGTCCGCTTCGGATTGTCCGCGGTCGTGATGGGCATCATCTTCTGGCGCTCTCTCCGCGAACTCAACTGGCGCTCAGTGTGGGCGGGTGCGCAAATCGGCTTCTTTATGTTCGGCGGGTACATGTTTCAGACCGCCGGCCTGAAATTCACCACGCCGTCGAAGGCCGCGTTCATCACGGGCTCGAGCGTCGTCGTCGTCCCCATCATCCTCGCCATCTTCGGCAAGCGCCGCGTCACGTTCTGGATTTGGGCTGGTGCACTCGCTGCCTTCGCGGGCTTGTATCTGCTGACCATTCCTCCGGAAGGCCTTCAGGGCTTGAACCGCGGCGACCCCATCGTCTTTTGCGGCGCGGTGATGTTTGCGCTGCACATCATCTTTGTATCGCGCCACGTTGAGCATCATTCCGTCGGCGCTCTGAGCTTCGTGCAGGTGGCCACTACGGCACTCCTGGCGACGATTCTTATCCCGGTCGCAGGAGCTGCTGGCTGGGAGCGGCCGCACTGGGCGTGGACCGGCAATTTGATCTTCGCCGTGCTCGTCACCTCCATCGGCTCGACCGTCATCGGGTTCTCCTTCCAGGTGTGGGCCCAGCGGTACACCTCGCCGACTCACACCGCGATTTTCATCAGCCTCGAACCCGTATTCGCTACGGTCACGTCATGGCTTCTCGGCGCGGAGCATCTCGGAGGCCGGCTGCTGACCGGCGCGGCCCTGATTCTCGCGGGTATTCTTCTCGCGGAACTGAAAGGGCCCGCCCCCGCTGTGCCTGAATCGCCGGAACCGGTTCCTCCGGCAAGGGAATAGTGGGCTGTCAGCAGCGCGGCTCTGTTCATTGACAATCGTCGATGAATGTGGCACCATGCGCTCGAGAGCAGAGAAGCCAATGCCGCGCCAACCAAAGACATCGACCAACGGCTGTGACTGCCGCCCTGCCGCGGTGGCGCCGAAGCTCCCCAGGGCCCGTGCCCGCGAATACGCCGGCTGGTTCAAGGCGCTGTCCGATCCGACGCGTATTCGCATTCTCAATTTGCTGGCGGCGAACCGCGATCCGGTCTGCGTCTGCGACATCGTGAAACACTTTCCTGTCGGGCAGCCCACGATCTCGCATCACCTGAAGGTGCTGCGCGACACGTGCTTTGTGCATGCGGAGCGCCGCGGCACTTTCATGTATTACTGGGTGAACCGGAACTGCTTGGCTGAATTTCCGCAGGCGGCGCGATTCATCATGGACGTTTGAGCGAGCGTGGGAAGGGTCTTATTTTGCCTCGTGGCATCGAATATCGTCGATGGTCGATGAAAGGAGATCGTTTATGACGGAGCGGGATATCAGGGAAGCGGTGAAGCAGAAGTATGGTGAGGCGGCGCAGCGCGTGGCCGCCGGTGGATCGGCCGGGTGCGGCTGCGGCACGAGCGAATCCGCGTGCTGTGACCCGATTACCTCGAATCTCTACAGCGCCGGCGAAACCGATGGGTTGCCCGACGCCGCCAAAGCGGCCTCGCTCGGGTGCGGCAATCCCACCGCTCTCGCCGAGCTCAAGCCCGGCGAGCACGTCCTCGACCTCGGTTCCGGCGGTGGAATCGATGTCCTCCTCTCGGCACGGCGCGTCGGGCCGGGCGGCAAAGCCTACGGCCTCGATATGACCGACCAGATGCTTGCCCTCGCGCGCGAGAATCAGCGCAAGGCCGGCCTTGAGAACGTCGAATTCCTGAAGGGCGAAATCGAGAACATCCCCCTCCCCGATAACTCCGTCGACGTCGTGATTTCGAACTGCGTCATCAATCTCTCCGCGGATAAAGACCGCGTCCTCCGCGAAGCGTTCCGCGTGCTGCGTCCCGGTGGCCGGTTTGCCGTCTCGGATGTTGTTGTTCGCGGTCCCGTGCCGGAGGAAATTCGCCGCAGCGTCGAATTGTGGATCGGCTGCGTCGCCGGGGCGCTCGATGAATCCGATTATCGCGCGAAGCTCGCCGCAGCCGGCTTCGGCCAGATCGAAATCGAGCCCACGCGAATCTACAGCCTCGAAGACGCCAAGGGTTTTCTTGCCCCCAGCAACATCGACGCCAGCACGATCGCGCCTCAGGTGGACGGCAAGTTCGCCGGCGCCTTCATCCGTGCGCGGAAGCCTCTTGCGGTGAAGACCACCAGCCAACAATCGTGCTGCGCGCCCTCTTGCTGCGCAGGCGAAACGCAAAAAGGGGACTGAACATGCCACGCCGCTACAACGTGCTGTTTCTCTGCACTGGAAATTCGGCTCGCTCCATCATGGCGGAGGCGATCCTCAGTCATAAGGGCCGTCCAAATTTTCTCGCCTACAGCGCCGGCAGCCACCCTAAGAACGCCGTGCATCCGCAGGCATTGCAGCAGATTGGAGATTCGGGGTTGCCCACCGCCGGGCTGCGCGCCAAGAGTTGGGATGAATTCGCAAAGCTCGGTGCACCGAAAATGGACTTCGTCTTCACCGTCTGCGACAACGCCGCCCGCGAGACGTGTCCTCTCTGGCCCGGTCAGCCAATGACCGCGCACTGGGGTGTTCCGGACCCGGCGGCAGTGGAGGGCTCGCCCGAGCAGATCCAACGGGCCTTTCGCGATGCCTTCCTGACGCTGGATCGCCGAATCGGCCTCTTTCTCTGTCTGCCGCTTTCGAGTCTTGAGCGCCTCGCCATTCAACGCGAGATCGACAACATCGGGCGCGTGCAGTGAGCGCGACGCTCACACGCAGGGTCGCAGCCGAATTTGTCGGAACAGCCTTCCTTCTGGCCGCGGTCGTCGGCTCCGGAATCATGGCGGAGCGCCTCGCGAATGGAAGCTTCGCGTTGGCTCTGCTGGCAAACGCCATCGCGACTGGCTGCGCCCTTGTTGCGCTGATTCTTGCGTTTGCGCCGATCTCCGGCGCGCATTTCAATCCCGTGGTCACCCTCGCCGAAGCCTTGCTCGGCTCGACGCCCTGGAGCGAAGTCCTCCCTTACACTTCTGCGCAGATCCTTGGCGCGCTCGCCGGCACGGCTGCGCCGAACCTGATGTTCGCCTTGCCGGCCTTCTTTTGGTCGCATCATGCGCGAACGGGCCCCGCACAGTGGCTGGGCGAATTCATCGCCACCTTCGGCTTGGTTTTCGTGATCTGGGGCTCTTCGCGCTCCTGGTCTCGCGGCACCGCCCTCGCGGTCGGCGCCTACATCACGGCCGCCTATTGGTTCACATCGTCAACTTCGTTCGCGAATCCCGCCGTCACGCTTGCTCGGACCCTGACTGACACCTTCGCTGGGATCCGCCCTCGCGACGCGCTGCCCTTCATCGTCCTCGAGATTGTGGGCGGAGTCGCCGCAGCCATTTTCGTCCGCTGGCTCGCGCCGGCCAAAGCCCCTTCCACCGAAGACTCTCGCAGCTCCGCAGAAGTGCCGGACATTTCGCTCACCCGCTAGCCCCCAAAATCTCTCCGTAACCTTTTCCGCCCTCCCCGGTTTATCTTATTGAGGTCGCGTACTCCGGAGAGCCTGTTGACGCCTCTGAAAAAAGAAGCGGACGAGCGGCTGATGGTCGAAGCCGCCCAGCGGGATCCGGCCCGCTTCGCCGATCTCTACGACTGCAATTTCGAGCGCGTCTACGCCTACGTCTGCCGCCGCATTGGCAATCGCGACGAAGCACAGGACGTCACGGCCGACGTGTTTCATCAGGCCCTCGCGAATATCGGCACCTTCGAATGGCGCGGCGTGCCTTTCGCGGCTTGGCTCCTGCGCATCGCGGCCAACGCCATTGCGGACCGCTGGCGCCGCACCTCGCGCGAACAGCAGCCCGCCGACGATGATCCGGAGCCGTATCCCGTCGATCCGGTGAATATCGAGGAGGTCGAGCGGCGTGCGATGCTCTTCAGCTTCGTGCAGACTCTGCCACCGGACCAGCGCCGCGTGATCGAAATGCGTTTCGCGGAAGAAAAGAGCATCCGCGAAATAGCCGCCGAGCTGAATCGCTCCGAGGGCGCGGTGAAGCAGCTTCAGTTCCGTGGAATCCAGAGCTTGCGGGCGCAGCTCGAGACGTCACTAGGGAAGAAGTCGGGTGAGGCTTATGGCTGAGCAGAACTACGGCGAACAACTCGACCGGTTCGTGGACGCGGTGATTTCGAGCCGCCACGCGGTGCTGCCGGATACGGACGCCGAGCTGGCCTCGCTCGCGCGCGTCGCCGCCGATTTGCGCGGCTTGCCTCGCGAGAGTTTCAAGGAACGATTGAAAGCCGATTTGACAAGGAGAACTTCCATGAGCAGCAAACCCGTGGCGGCGCAGGAAACGACAGTTTCGGCAACGCCCTACCTGACGGTGAACGATGCGGCGGCAGCCATCGAGTTTTACAAGAAAGCGTTTGGCGCGGTCGAAGTGATGCGGCTCGTCGGCCCTGGAACGAAGATTGGGCACGCCGAAATTCGCATCGGCAACGCGCTCTTCATGCTGGCGGATGAGTTCCCGGATTACGGCGAGTTCAGCCCGCAGACCGTCGGCGGCTCGCCGATCAAGCTTCACATGTACGTGCCGGACGTGGATGCCGCGTTCCAGCGGGCCGTGGAAGCGGGGGCGACAGTCGTGCGGCCGGTGGCGGACCAGTTCTACGGCGATCGCAGCGGGCAGGTGAAGGATCCGTTCGGGTACCGGTGGATTTTGTCGACGCACAAGGAAGATGTCTCCGCCGAAGAGATGGAGCGGCGCATGAAAGCGTGGACGCAGCAAGCCGCCTCGGCTGCGAAGCCCACCTATCGGCCCGAGGGATTCCACACCGTGCAGCCCTATCTTGTCGCAGCCGATGGCGCGGCATTGCTTGATTTTGCCAAGGCCGCCTTCGGTGCCGAAGAGACGATGCGCGCCGTGGGACCGGCCGGCGGAATCCACGGCGAGGTTCGCATCGGCGACAGCATGGTCATGATTGGCGGCGGCATTCCGGGGCGGCCGTTTGATTCGCCGCTGAAGACCACCGGCCTGCACGTGTACGTGAAGGATACCGACGCTGTCTACGCACAAGCGCTTGCCGCCGGGGCCACCTCCCTGGGCGCGCCTCAGGACCACGAATACGGCGAGCGCGGCGCCAGCGTGAAGGACCCTGCTGGAAACTTCTGGTACATCGCCACGCACAAGGGCGAAAGCTACATCCCGAAGGGCTTGAACAACGTGAACGTCTACCTGCACCCGCGTCGCGCCGAACCACTGATTGCATTCATGAAGAAGGCCTTCGGCGCGCAGGAAATAGGGAAGTACGCCTCGCCCGACGGGGTTGTGCATCACGCCGAAATCCGTGTCGGCGATTCGGTGGTCGAAATGGGCGAATCGCATGGAGCCTACGAGCCGATGCCGTCGATGCTCTACCTCTACGTGTCCGACCCGGACGCTACCTATCGCCAGGCGCTGGCCGCGGGCGCAAAGTCGCTTCACGAGCCGGTCAACCAGCCCTACGGCGACCGCAATGCCTCCTTCACCGATGCCTTCGGCAACACGTGGTACGTCGCGGCGCACATCGGCGATGTAAAATCCTGACGCAATGAGCTCTGCCGAGCCTCTCGTTCGCAACATTTCGGATACAGCGCTGCTCGCCGCGATCTACCGCGCGCGCGAAACCGATCGTCCGAACGCCTTGTTCCGCGATCCTTTCGCGCGGCGCCTCGCCGGCGAGCGTGGCGACCAGATTGCCAAATCCATGCCCTTCAGCGAGAAGGGCACGTGGGCTTGGATCGCGCGCACCGTTTCCTACGACTCGCTCGTCATGCAAGAGGTTCACGACGGCGCAGACCTCGTCGTCAACCTGGCCGCCGGCCTCGATACCCGCCCCTATCGCATGTCGCTGCCGCCGTCGCTGCGCTGGATCGAAGTCGACCTGCCCGACATCCTTGCCTACAAGGAAGAAATCCTTCGCGATGAGAAGCCTGTCTGCGCGCTCGAGCGCATTCGATTGGATCTCTCCGACGTGAACGCCCGGCGCGAACTCTTCGCGCGCCTTGGCGGCAGCGCTCGCAAGGTCGTCGTGATCACGGAGGGTCTGCTCGTCTACTTCTCGCCCGACGAAGTCGCCTCGCTGGCGCGCGATCTCGCCGCGCAGCCGTCCTTCCAGAGTTGGATTCTCGACGTCGCCTCGCCGGGCCTCCTTCAGATGCTGCGCAAGCAGATGGGCGCGCAAATCCGCGAGGGCAACGCCGAATTCAAGTTCGGACCCAAGGAAGGCCCCGGCTTTTTCGTCCCATTCGGCTGGACCCCCGTCGAAGTTCGCTCGATGCTCAAGACGGCCGCGCGACTCAAGCGTCTTCCTCCGATCATGCGGCTATTCTCCTGGCTTCCGGAATCGAACGCCGAGCAGGGCTCGCGCCCCTGGTCCGCCGTTTGCCTCTTCCGGAATACTTCCCCCGCGGCGGCTTCCGTCTGATCCCCTTCGGCGAAGCGTCGAACGATCCGCGTCGCTTGCGTGCTGGTGATACACTAGCCCGCCGCCATGCACTGTCCCTTCTGCAACGCGACGCTCCCTGCAGGCGCGCAACTTTGTCCCGCCTGCGGAGCTGCGGTGGCTTCATCCGACCAGCCGACCGTCGTCAACGTGACGCCGCGTGCAACCACGCCTGCGTCGGCGCCTGCAGATTCCAGCGCTAGCCGCAAGCCGCTCAGCCAGACTTCGTCGTCCCGCGCCGGTTCCCAGGGTCAATATGTCGCCGGAACGACTCTCGCTGACCGTTACCGCATCGTTGCGCTGCTCGGCAAGGGCGGCATGGGCGAAGTCTACCGCGCCGAGGACTTGCGCCTCACGCAAACCGTCGCTCTGAAGTTCCTCCCCGACGCGATGCTGCAGGACGAAAGCGCCCGCGAGCGTTTCCATCAGGAAGTACGCCTCGCGCGCGAAATTGCTCACCCCAACGTCTGCCGCGTCTTCGACATTGGCGAAACGGACGGGCGCCTCTTCCTCACCATGGAGTACGTGGACGGCGAAGACCTCGCTTCGCTCCTTCGTCGCATCGGCCAGCTCCCCCAAAGCAAGGGCCTGGACATCGCGCGCCAGCTCTGCGCTGGCCTCGCCGCCGCGCATGACCATGGTGTGCTGCATCGTGATCTCAAGCCGGGCAATATCATGCTCGACGGCCGCGGGCGCGTCCGCGTCACCGATTTCGGCCTCGCCGCTCTCGGCGAAAACCTCGTCGGCGAAGAATTGCGCGCCGGGACGCCCGCCTACATGGCGCCCGAGCAGCTCGCGGGCACCGGCGTCAGTGCGCGCAGCGACATCTATTCGCTGGGCCTTGTCCTCTACGAAATCTTCACCGGAAAGAAAGCCTTTGAAGCCGCCAGCCTTCCGGATTTGATTCGCCTCCGCGAGCACAGCAGCCCCACCAGCATTTCCTCGATCGTGCGCGACATCGACCCGTTGGTCGAGCGCGTGATCCTGCGCTGCCTCGAAAAAGATCCCGCCAAGCGCCCCGCCACCGCCCTGCAGGTAGCGGCTGCACTTCCTGGAGGCGATCCCCTCGCCGCAGCCCTCGCTGCTGGCGAGACTCCCTCGCCGGAAATGGTTGCTGCCGCTGGCGAAACCGAAGGCATTCGGCCATGGATTGCTTGGACCTGCCTCCTCCTAATCCTCGGCGGCCTCGCGGCGGGCGCCTTCCTCTCCGACAAGGCGACTGTCATCGGCATCGTTCCGCTGCCCCTCTCCACAGAGGTACTCGCGCAGAAGGCCCGGGACATGACCCGCCAGATCGGCTACCCTGCGCCGCCCGTCGATACCAGCTACGGCTTCGGCAACTGGTCGTCATATCCGGCCTATGTCCGGCATCACGATCAGTCCGTCACTCGCTGGAGAAATCTCGCCAGCGGCAGCCCGCCGGTTCTGGTCTTCTGGTATCGCGAAAGCCCGCGCTACATGAATGTCCAAACCTTCCAGTTCGCTCCGCTCGCTGAGCCCGACGATCCGCCGAACCGGATTTCCGGCGCCTGCCAGCTCTATCTGGACACATTCGGGCGCTTGATTGGCCTGGAGTGCGTCCCGCCTCAATTCATCTCCTCCACAGATCCGGCGCCGCCCGTGAACTGGGCGCCGGTCTTTGCGGCGGCAGGAATGGATATGAACGCATTCCGCTCCGTGCCCCCACAGTGGACCGAGCTTGTCGAGGCCGACACGCGCGCTGCCTGGGAAGGGCACTGGCCCGATCACCCCGATATTCCTTTGCGCATCGAGACGGGCGCCTTTCGCGGCGTCCCAGTCTATTTCGACACCATCTCGCCCTGGGACAAGCCCAGCCGGCTGCAGGAGGGAAAGTCCTCGAGCAGCGATATGGCTCAGATTGCCGTCCTGGTTGTCTGCCTGATCGCCATCCTCACATTCGGCGCCATTCTCGCCGCGCGGAACTTGAAGGCGAATCGAGCCGACCGCTCCGGTGCCTTTCGGCTCGCGCTCGGCGTGTTGCTCGTGATGTCTGCCTCGGCGATGCTCTTTGCGCACCACGTTCCGGGAGCCGGCGAGCTGAATGTTTTCTGGATTTGTGTTGGCTGGGGACTGATCTTCGGGGCTCTCGTCTGGCTGGTCTATATCGCCCTCGAGCCGCATGTTCGCCGGCGTTGGCCCAACGCGCTGATCTCTTGGAGCCGCTTGCTCTCGGGCCGGTTCCGCGACCCGCTCGTGGGTCGCGATTTTCTGATTGGCATTCTCCTCGGCGTGCTCTGGAACGCCGCCAACCGTATTGCCGTTCTCGCCCCCGGTTGGATGGGCAAGCCGCCGCTCGAGCCGCAGCGCGCACTCGACGTCATGGAGTTCAACGGAATCCGCATCGTCGCGGCTGACTTGATGCTCAACGTCATCCTCTTCGTCCTTGGCGCGCTCGCGTTCTTCTTTCTCCTGTTTCTCTTTAGACTCCTGCTGCGCAGGGAGTGGCTTGCCGGAGCAGCCGCCACGATTCTCATCGCGATTCCGAGCGTCTTCAGCGAGCATCCGTGGCTCAACGTCACCGCAACGGTGATCTTTTTCGGCATCGCCATCGCTGTCCTGATTCGATTCGGATTCCTGTCTCTGCTCGTGGGCTTGACCTTGAATAATGTCCTGGAGGCTTACCCCGTTACCGCGCACTGGTCGGCTTGGTATGCCCAGCCCACCATTTTCGTATTCTCGCTGCTCGCCGCTCTCGCCGTCTTCAGCTTCTACGCTTCTCTGGGCGGCAAGCCTGTCTTTGGCGCGGTCTCCATCGATTGAAGTAGGCGCCTACTTCCGCCTCTTCGTCGCCAGGAATCTCGAATAGTACAGAATCGCCGCCACCGACTTCGCGTCGTGAATCTTCCCGGTGCGAATCCACTGCTCGGCTTCTCGCAGCTTGAAGATTCGCGCCGTAATCTTCTCGTCGTCTTCCGGGCGCGCTTCGCCCTTCGTCAATCCTTCCGCGACGTATACCACCATGTTTTCCGTCACGAATCCCGGAGTAGGGAACACGTCCAGGATCTTCGTCATTTTCCGCGCCCTGTAGCCCGTCTCCTCTTCGAGTTCGCGCTTCGCTCCCGTCAGAAAATCCTCGCCCTCATCCTTCCGTCCGGCCACCACTTCCCACAGATACTGCTTCGCTGCGTAGCGATACTGCCGGATCAGCAGAATCTTCCCGTCGGGAAACACCGGAAGCACTACCACTGAGCCCGAATGCGTCACGATCTCCCGCGTTGCCTCCACGCCGCTCGGTTCGATCACGTGGTCGCGCCTGACTGCGAACACGCGCCCTTCGTATGCCACTTCGCTACTCACCACTTTCACCGCGTCCTTCGCTCCCAATCTCCGCCTCCGTTATAGCCCCGCGATTCTACCTCACTCCCGCGGCTCCGCCTCCGGCCCGCCGTATCTGCGTTATACTTTGCTATCCCAATGCCCATCAATACAGTCATCGTCGATGACGAGCGTCCGGCCCGCGACGAGCTCACCTTCCTGCTCAAGGGTTTCCCGGAGATCAACGTCGTCGCGCAGGGCAAAAACGGCCTGGAGGCCGTCTCGCTGATCAAAGAGCACAGCCCCGACCTCGTCTTCCTGGACGTCCACATGCCCGGCCTCGACGGCTTCGGCGTCATCAAGAAGCTCGCCGAACGCAAGCTTCGCGTCCCGCAAATCGTCTTCGCCACGGCCTACGACAACTACGCCATCCAGGCCTTCGACGTGAACGCGGTCGACTACGTCCTCAAGCCCTTCGACAAATCCCGCATCGCGAAGGCCATCCAGCGCGCCAAGCGCATGCTCGAAGCCAACGTGTCCGCCGTCGAGCGCCTCGAAAATCTTGTCGGCCAACTCGCGCTCCCCACCGGCAAGACCTCCCAGCCCGTCCGCGTTCTCGTCAAGGCGCAAGCCCGCATGTTTCTCGTCGATTCCGAAGACATCATCTACGCATCCGTTCAGGACGGCGCCGTCACCGTCTTCGCGCGCGAGGCCGAAGGCGTGTCGAATTACCGCACGCTCGAAGAGCTCGCTGCCTCTCTCGAGATGGAGACATTCTGGCGCGTGCATCGCTCCTACCTCGTCAACCTGAACCACATCAAGGAAGTCGTTCCGTGGTTCAAATCCAGCTACATGCTGAAGATGAACGACAAGCGAAACACCGAGATTCCCGTGTCGCGCGCCCAAACCAAGCGCCTTCGCGAACTCTTCCGCCTCTAACCTAGGGCACCGCGGCCGAGATTGTCATCCCGACCGGAGTCCCGCGCCCTTCTTTTCCCCGCGCGCAGCGCGGGCGCGGGACGCAGTGGAGGGACCTCTCTTCAAGCCTACCGAAATTCGAAATCTTGCCATACTTCGATGTCCTCTGAAATTGCCGCCGCCCTGTGCTAGCATCACTTTTCACTCAGGGAGAACATCATGCGTCGTTCCGTCATCGTTCGCTGTTGCGCCTTGCTCGCCATTTTCATTTCTTCCGCCGCCATCGCGTCCGCGCAGAAGGTCAAAGTCCCGGCCGCCACCGGCACGCTCACCGGCACGGTCACCGACAAGCACGGCACTCCGCTCGCCGGCACCGAGATCACCGCCAAGAACCTCGCCAACCAGCAATCCACTTCCGCCACCACCGGCCCCCAGGGCGCCTTCCGCATCGACAACCTTTTCCCCGCCGAATACGAAATCACCTTCAACGCGAAGGGCTTCACCTCGAAGACCGGCAAAGTGAAAATCAAGGCTGGCAAGACCGAAAAAGTCCACGCGAAGCTCGTCTACATCGCGCCCGCTTCCTAACCTCGCGCCGATGGACTTTTCCTTCACCAGCGACCAGCTTCTCGTCCGCGACACCATCCGCCAGTTCATGGAAACGGAAATGCGCCCGGTGCTCCGCGACTATGAGCGTGCCGACAAATTTCCCGAAGCCGAAATCCGCCGCCTCGGCGAACTCGGCTGCTGCGGCATGCTGATCCCCGAAGAATATGGCGGCTCCGCCACGGACACCATCACCTACGCGCTCATGATCGAGGAAGTCGCGCGGGTGTGCGCCTCCACCGCTGTGACGCTCAGCGTCACGAACTCCGTCGCCGCCGCGCCGATCCTGCGCCACGGCACCGAAGCGCAAAAGAAAAAATATCTTCCGCGTCTCGCGCGCGGCGAAATCCTTGGCGCCTTCTGTCTCACGGAGCCTGCCGCCGGTTCCGACGCCGCCGGCATCCAGACGCGCGCGGTCCGCGCCGGCGACTCCTACATCATCACCGGCACAAAGAGCTGGGTCACCAACGGTGCCCAAGCCGGCGTCTACGTCGTCTTTGCCAAGACCGATCCTGCCGCCGGCTCGCGCGGCATCACCGCCTTCCTCGTCGAGCCGTCGTTTCCCGGCTTTCGCGTCGCACGCCACGAAGACAAAATGGGCCTCCGCCTCTCGCGCTCTGCCGAAATTGTTTTTGAGGATTGCCGCGTGCCCGCCGAAAGCATTCTCGGCTCGGAAGGCCAGGGGCTCCGCGTCGCTCTCGGTGCGCTCGACGGCGGCCGCGTCGGCATCGCTGCCCAATCCATCGGCGTCGCCCAGGGCGCCCTCGAAGCCTCCGCGCGTTACGCCAAGCAGCGCCGCACCTTCGGCCATCCCATCGCCGAAAATCAAGCCATCCAGTGGATGCTCGCCGACATGGCCGTCGAAATCGAGACGGCCCGCGCCCTCACCCACTACGCCGCGTCTCTCCGCGACATCGAAGTCACTCGCGAGGCCGACGACTTGCGCCAGAAGGCCGGCGCTGCGGCCACGAGCTCTTTAGGGGGTCGGAGCTTCAGCTCCGACATTCAAGCTTCCCCTTCGTCAGGGGCTTTAGCCCCTGAGGTCGCATCGTCCGCCGCCCGCAGCCGCGTCGGCCCCCACGCCGCCCGCGCCAAACTCTACGCCAGCGAAATGGCCAACCGCGTCTGCTACCGCGCCGTCCAAATTCACGGCAGCGTCGGCTACTCCCGCGAAACCGACGTCGAGCGCTACTATCGCGACGCCCGCGTCCTCACCATCTACGAAGGCACCAGCGAAATGCAGCGCCTCGTCATCGCCCGCGACCTCCTCCGCTCCTAGCGCGCCCCCCATTTTCCCTTTTCTCTTTTCCACTTTCTTTGACATTATTCTTCTGTGCCAAAACGAAAGCGCGTTCTCAGCGGTATGCGTCCGACCGGCCGTCTCCATCTCGGCCACTATTTCGGCGCCCTCCAAAACTGGCTGAAGCTTCAGGAAGAGTACGACTGCTTCTACTTCGTCGCCGACTGGCACGCGCTCACCACCCATTACGAGGACACGTCCTCCGTCGCCGAAAACACGCTGCAAGTCGCCACCGACTGGCTCGCCGTCGGCCTCGACCCCGCGAAATCCACTCTCTTCGTCCAATCCAACATCCTCGAACATGCCGAGCTGCACGTCCTGCTCTCGATGATCACGCCGCTCTCCTGGCTCGAGCGCGTCCCCACCTACAAAGAGCAGATCGAAAATCTCAAGGACCGCGACCTCGGCACCTACGGCTTCCTCGGCTACCCGCTTCTCCAGTCCGCTGACATCGTCATGTATGGCGAGCCGCGCCAGGATCTCCTCGTCCCCGTCGGCGAGGACCAGGCTCCCCACGTCGAGCTCACCCGCGAAGTGGTCCGCAAATTCAATTCGCATTTTGGATTTGAGGTTCGCGAAAACTTGCCCGGGTATCGCGACGCTCTAACGCGCCTTAAATTTCTCGTGCCGTTTCCGCCGTCCCTCACCGGCCTGCCGGACCTCGGCGAAGACACGCTCGCCAGGAATCCCTGGGTCTTCAGGGCGCGCTCCTCCGAAATCGGCTGGGACAACTTCCGCCGGGAGGTTCGCAAGGACGCGAAGTTCTTCCGCATGAATTCGGTTCTTCGCGAGCCCGCCTACGTCCCGACCGAAACTCCGCGCCTCCCCGGCACCGACGGCCGCCGCATGGCCAAGTCCTACGGCAACGCCATCTGGCTCTCCGATCCGCCGGACGAAATCCGCGCGAAAGTCCGCAACATGATGACGGACCCGCAGCGCGTCCGCCGCACCGATCCCGGCCGCCCGGAAGTCTGCCCCGTCTTCGCCTATCACAAGCTCTTCTCGCTGCCCGAAACGATCGCGAAAGTCGACCACGACTGCCGCACCGCCGAAATCGGCTGCGTCGACTGCAAGAAGCTGATGGCCGAAAACCTCGTCACCTGGATCGAGCCTGTTCAGGCACGCCGCCGCGAATTTGAGGCGCATCCGGAAAAAGTTTGGGGTATCCTCGACGCCGGTTCGGCTCAGGCGCGCAAGGCCGCGAAGCGCACCATGAAGCGCGTGCGCAACGCCATCTTCAAATGGGATGCCGCGCGCAAAGCCGCGCCCCCCGTTAAGTCGAGCGCGTAATGAACGGACTTGAGCTTCTGACGTGGACGTTGCATCGAAATGTCGAGTCGGAGCTTGAATGTCGAGAGGTTTCGGGTTCATTTGTCATCCCGAGGCCGGTCGCGCCCTTTGCGAACGGGGGCGAGGGATCTGCTGTTGGCCTTTGAAACATGAAATTTCAAATTTGAAATTGGCCTTGATCTCGGGCGAAATTCAGATTTGAACGTAGCGCCGCGCCTGCCTGCCGCAGGCAGGGCATCTAGCGCGGCACGGCTTTGTCGAGGCTTTGATTTGGGTGTTCATTTGAAATGTGAAATTTCAAATTTGAAATCGCTTTTCGCGCAGCAAATGAACGGAGAATAATCGCACCGAATGGCCACCCCCTATCGCATCAACCTTCCGGTTTACGAAGGCCCGCTGGACCTCCTGCTTGACCTCATTCGCAAGCAGGAGATGGACATCCACAACATTCCCATTGCCAAAGTCACCGAGCAATATCTCGATTACCTCCACCAGCTCGAAAAGCTCGATATCGACGTCTCCGCCGACTTCATCTACATGGCCGCCACCCTCATCCACATCAAGTCCAAGATGCTTCTTCCCGCCGACCCGCTCGCCGGCCCCGACCAAATCGAAGACCCTCGCGAAGAGCTCGTCCATCGCCTTATGGAGCACGAGAAATTCAAGAACGCCGCGCAGCTCCTCTACCAGAAGCAGCAGATCGAGGACCACGTCTGGTCCCATCCCGACAAGACTCTCTACGCCGGCGAGGAAGTCGAAGGCGAGCTCGTCGTCTCGCTCGTCGACCTCGTCAAGGTTTTCTCGCAGGTCCTCGAGCGCCGCAAGGAAGTCACCAAGTTCTCGCTGCGCCATGAGAGCGTCACCATCGCGCAGATGATGGACCGCCTCCGCCTGCGCCTCATCTCGAGCGAAGATCCCGTCTCGCTCATCGAATTTTTCGAGGCCTGCGAAACGCGCAACGCCATGATTGTGGCTCTCCTCGCCGTCCTCGAAATGGTCCGCATGCAGGCCGTACTGCTCGTCCAGTCCGATCTGTTCGAGGATATTCGCCTCCGCAAGCACAAAATGTTCGACGCCGTCTTCGCCGGCCCCGACGCCATGGCCAAAATCGAGGAACAATACCTCTGATGGAAAATGGACATGTGAAAATGGAAAAGGGAACTTTGACTTGGCACCGTTCGCCCTTTTCTATTTTCCTTTTTCCATTTTCACTCCTTTAGGGTGACTGAATGACTCAGCAAGAAATGCAATCCGCTCTCGAATGCATCATTTACGCCGCCGACGAGCCCGCCACTCTCGACCAGCTCAGCAAAGCCCTCGGCGCCGAAAAATCCGAAGTCCGCGCCGCCCTCGATCTCCTCGTCGCCTCCTATCAGACCGACGACCGCGGCATCGAAATCCGCAAAGTTGCCGGCGGCTGGAAGTTCTACACTAAGCCCCAGCACCACGACGTCGTCCGCCGCTTCATCAAGAGCCTTCAGCCGCCCATTCGCCTCACCATGCCCGCGCTCGAAACTCTCGCCGTCATCGCCTATAAGCAGCCCGTCACCGTGCCCGAGATCAACGAAATCCGCGGCGTCAACGTCGGCGGCGTCATCAAAACTCTTCTCGAAAAGCGCCTCATCACCACCGCGGGGCGCAAGGAAGTCATTGGCCGCCCCATCCTCTATCGCACCTCGAAACAATTCCTCATGCGCTTCGGCCTTTCAGATCTCGAAGAGCTTCCCAGCCTCAAGGAATTCGAGCAGCTCGCCCAGGCCGCCCTCGGCTCCGACGCCGGCATCGCCCCCACCGAGCCCGACGCCGCCGAAGCTGGCTCGTCATCCTCCACTGACGCTGCATCCGGAGAATTAAACGTAGCGCCGAGCTTCAGCTCGGCACCTTCATCCGAATCCGCCGCCCCCGACGCCCGCGAGCAATCCATCGAATCCGCCTCCGCCGACGCCTCCGGCGAACAATCCGCCGAAGCCGAATCCACCTCCTCCGCTGCCGAAGCCGCCGCCGAAACCTTCGCCGAGTCCGCCGAAGACGCCATCCCCGATGGCCCTGAGTCTCCCGACAACCCCCACGCCAAAGGCACCTCCGCCTGAGAAGTCGAGGAGGCAGGACTTGCGAACGCGCCTCACCAAGGCTACCAAGGACGTACTGGGGGTCTTGTTTCTCATGCTTGTCGTGGCCTTGATGGTGGACCAAGCAGGCCCGTCATCCATCCACGTTCGGAATATCGAAATGGCCGTTCTCTGCATGCTTGCCGCAGCCTCCTATGTGTTCCTTCGGACCTTCCAAAGGGCTGTGCCCCCCGGGACCTCCTCGAGTCGCGTCGCCGCATTTTGCGGTGTCCTGTTCGCCGTCGGATTCCTATGTGGGCTGAGCCGGTGTTTGACGGATGGACTCGAATGGTCCGACGTGGCGCTCATTGTTCCGGCTCTGCTGGGAATGTACTGCCTAAAGCACGCCCTTGCCCGTAGGCCCCGAGTCGGCTCTATCCACACCGCCGACCCCAAAGGCACCTCCGCCTGATCGCAGGCTCCCCTGAAGCGATCGACATAGGCAAGGCGCCTCCGCCTGAGCTTGCATGCCTGGGAGCGCCAATCTCCCGATTGGCGCCTCGTTCTTCTTCCTCTCGAACCTCTTCAGAGTCAACCAGTTGCGTGACGTCGCTCTTTTCTGTTGACTTCTGAGTAATTCTGTGCTAACATACGTCGTTTTTAGATTTCGCGAAATGACGCAGGTGGGGAAGGAGGCCTCGAATGTGGCACACCGTGGGACGGGAAGCTCTCGACAGCCGATCTAGGAAGACCGGAGCGAAAATCCGGCGAACTTTAATCTACGGTTCCGGGATTAATTTCTCGCGTAAGTCATTGAAAACAAAGGGCCGACCCCATGCTTAATCTACGGTTGCCGGGGCTCATCGCCCCGGGGGCATCTCTCGGGCCGCTCGCCACGAGCCACCGGTCACTATCCGTTTCTAATCGCCAAAATGGGGAATTAGAAATGAACCTAACCTATAGAAAACAAAGGAGAAAAGAATTTCTAATCGCCCAAAAACCACGTTTCGCCGGCTGCCGTTTGCGTCTCCCACAAACGCACGCTAATCGCAACAGTCCATTATTAGAAAAAGCTGCAACCCGCACAGAATCAAACACTTCCAAAATGCTAATCGCAACAGATTCGGGCTTTCACTCCTATTCTCGGGTAAGCTGGAACGGGCTAGTCTCGGTTGGGGTGTCCGGAAGAACATGGAAGAACGGCTGCAGAAAATAATCGCGAGGGCGGGAATCGCGTCGCGGCGGCGCGCGGAGGAGATGATCGCCTCCGGGCTCGTCACCGTCAACGGCAAGACGGTCACGGAACTCGGCACGAAGGCCGACGCTTCGCGCGACCACATCAAGGTCGGCGGTAAACTGATCCGCCGCGACGAAAACCGCGCCTACCTGATTCTCAATAAGCCGCCTGAAGTGGTCTCGACGATGAGCGACCCGGAAGGGCGCCGGTCGCTGCGCGATCTCCTTCAGGGAGTTTCGGAGCGCGTCTTTCCCGTCGGGCGGCTCGAGTATCACTCCTACGGGCTCGTCTTTCTTACGAACGATGGCGACCTGGCGAACGCGATCTTGAAATCGCATCGTCTTCCGCAGACCTATCACATCAAGCTGAAGTCGCTCCTCACATTCGAACAAATCGAGAACCTCGGGCGCTCCACAGGCGCGCGGATTGCGCGCCGCGGCGGACAAACCGCTCCGTGGTATGAAGTCACGCTCGCCCAGGCCAGCAGCGACGCGCTGCGAAACCGGCTCTTTCAGTCCGGCAATCCGGTGGAAAAGCTGAAGCGCGTCGGCCTCGCAAACCTCGAGCTCGGTTCGCTCGCACCCGGGAAGTATCGCGAGCTTTCGCCGGGCGAAGTGGCAGCGCTGCGCCGAGCAGCGCTTCACGGAGACAGCAAGAGCGAGTCGCGAAGCCCGCGTCCGGCGGGCCGCGCGCCGCGCGGCCGCGGGCGAGGGACGCGAGGCCGGTCTCGATGACCAAGGGGATTCACGAATATGTCCCCGAATGGATTCGCGGCATCGCACCATACGTTCCGGGAAAGCCGGTCGAGGAGGTGGAGCGGGAATTGAATATCGAAGCAATCAAGCTCGCATCCAACGAAAATCCGCTCGGGCCTTCGCCGCTCGCGGTGGAAGCAGCGAAGAAGGCGCTGGGAGGAACGAATCGCTATCCGGACGGCAGCGGCTTCTATCTGCGTCAGGCGCTTGCTGCGAAGCACAGCGTCCCGATGGAGCAGATTCTTCTCGGCGCGGGATCAACGGAGCTTATCGATCTTTCGGCGCGGCTCATGCTGCGGCCGGGCGCGGCAGGCGTCACGTCAGAGGGATCGTTTCCGCTCTACTACATCGCGATTCGCGCGGCAGGCGCGCGGCTCGTCGAAACTCCGCTGCGGGATTACCGCTTCGACCTCGACGCAATCGCGGAGAAACTTTCGGCGGAAACAAAAATCGTTTATCTCGCGAATCCGAACAATCCTACCGGGACAATGTTCACCGCCGGGGAATTCGACGCCTTTCTCTCGCGCGTTCCATTCCATGTTCTCGTTGTCCTGGACGAAGCCTATTGCGATTACATCGACCGCAAGGATTACTCGCGCTCCGTCGACCTCGTTCGGCGCGGCGCCAATCTCGTCGTCCTGCGGACCTTCTCGAAGGCCTACGGGCTCGCGGGCCTTCGGATCGGCTACGGCCTGGGTCCCGCGGGGCTGCTGGAGGAAATGAACAAGATCCGCGGGCCGTTCAACACGTCGAGCGTCGCGCAGGCTGCCGCGCTCGCTGCGCTCGAAGACCGCGAGCACGTGCGCCGCTCCATCGAATCGAACGCCGCGGGGCTCAAGCAACTTGCAGCGGGCCTGAAGGCGATGGGAGTTCACTGCGTTCCGTCAGTGGCTAATTTCATTCTGGCGGAATTCGGGTATGATACCGAACCAATCAGCGAAGAACTGACCAGGCGCGGGGTGATTGTCCGGCCGATGCGTTGGATGGGCTTTCCGCATGCCATCCGAGTCTCCGTGGGAACGCGGGCTGAAAACGACAAATTCCTCAGGGCGCTGGCGGACCTGCACGTTTCGTTCGCCGGGCGCAAAACCGAAACGCCGACGAAAGGGTAAGCAACAACGCAGATGGAAAACTCAGCCGAAAATTCAGAGATCAACAACCATTCTTCGCCGAAGGCGGGCGATCCTGTAACAGAAATTCTCAGAACGAGCCACACGATCGCGGTCGTCGGTCTTTCGCGGCGGCACTTTCGCCCCAGCCACGGAGTCTCGGAATATCTCCAGTCAGCAGGCTACCGGGTGATTCCCGTGAATCCCAACGAAACGGAAGTGCTGGGAGAGAAAAGCTATGCGCGCCTGGAAGATATTTCCGATCGCGTGGACATTGTAAACGTATTCCGCCGTTCGGAATTTGTTCCCGATATCGTTGATTCCGCCATTCGCATCGGCGCTCGCGGCGTCTGGATGCAGGAGGGCGTGATCCACGCGGAGGCCGCGGAGAAGGCTCGCCGCGCGGGACTCTTCGTCATCATGGATGCGTGCATCCTGAAGGAGCACATCAAGCGCTTCCGCCTCTCGGCGGACTAGAAATTGCAGTGAGAATTCGAGCCGTCGGCGCGAGGCCGCGGCGCGTCAGCGAAGCGGATAGATTTTGAGGTTGCCTTTGCCGGGATCGACGACGATCACGGCGCTTCCGTCGCGCGCAATCGCAAAGTTGTGAAATTCCAAATCGTGCAGGATGGGATTCCAGCTATCGTCGTAAAGTCCCACCCAAACGAGGTCGCCCGATTTGTCCGGCAGTCCGCGCTTGATCAGGATGCGCCGGTTCTCAGGACCGAACGCGAACTTGCCCGGGCCAGTGCGGACGTGAATCGGAGGCGTGAGCGGATTCGCGACGTCGCGGACTTCGATGGTATCGGGGTCGGAGAAGAAGCCGATTTTCTTGCCGTCGGCGGAAACGGTGAGCTGGCCCTCGAAATTAGGGAGGCGGCCGATTTCGCGAACGGTTTCGTGGACGAGGTCGAGCTGAACCAGAGCGGTCCTGCCCGAGAGGCTCAGGTTCTGCCCGACTGCAAAGGCCTGGTCGCGCGCGGCATCCCAGACGACCGAATCGAACGAATGGCCTTCGAAGAGCGTGCTTGATTTTCCATCGGACGGACGGATGCGAGCGATTTTGTACGGGCCCGCTCCGAGAAGATAGACGACGGTCTGGCCGTCGGAAAGCCACGCGGGATTCGAGCCGTTCTCGATGAAGCGGTCCTTCGAGCCGGCCACGCGAATTTCGCGGCCATCATCGTCGAAGAGCGCGATGACCTTCTTGCCGTTCGGCGGAAGGGCGAGCTTGCGACCAACGTTGTCGTCGTCATCGTTGTTGTTGCTGTTGTCATCGGAGTCGCTGCCGGGCGCGCCGATCGTCATCATCGTTGCCGCGATGTGGCGGCCGTCCGGCGACCACGACAGGCTGTTGACGATGTAGCTCTGCGGCGGCGGCACGGGCATGAATTTATCGGGCTCGACGATCACCTTCTCGTGGCCCGAGAAATCGGCGGTCCAGATCGTGTCGCGCTCGATCATGATTTTCTTCACGTGCTTCAGATGAGGCACGGAATAGACGATGCGGTTGCCGTCGGAAATCGCGAAGTTGCTGGAATCGGTGTCGATCATCGCGGATGGGCGGTCCTGAGCACGGAGGCAAAGCGGCGAAGCGAGCAAGGCCGCTGCAATGGCCACGGCACAAACCAGGGCAGAGAGAAGCCGCGGCCGCCGAATTGAACTTCCCAATCTCACGAGCACAGAATTCCTTTGCGATTGATGACGGGGGCCGAAGAAGTCATGGCTTCTTCTGAATCTTACGAATTTCCTCAAGGCGCTGGCGAATTCGCGCCTCGAAGCCCTGATCGGTGGGCTTGTAGTACGTGCGGCCGAGGAGGCTCTCGGGCAAGCAGGTCATGTCCGTGAGCTTCTCTTCGGCGTCGTGCGCGTACTGATAGCCCTTGCCATAGCCGACGTGCTTCATCAAGCCGGTCACCGCATTTCTTAGATGCAGGGGAACGGGCTCCGCGATGGTCTGCTGCAAATCGGCGCCGACCTCGCCATAGGCGGTGTAGAGAGCATTCGACTTGGGCGCGAGCGCCAGATAGAGAGCGGCCTGAGCGAGCGCGAGGTAGCCTTCGGGCGGACCGATGAAGTCGAAGGCTTCCTTCGCGGCGATGGTGATGGCAAGCGCCCCGGGCTCGGCGAGGCCGATATCCTCGCTGGCCATGCGCACCAGGCGGCGAGCGATGTAAAGCGGATCCTCGCCGGATTCGAGCATGCGCGCGAGCCAGTAGAGCGAAGCGTCCGCGTCGGAATTGCGGACCGATTTATGAAGAGCGGAGATGAGATTGAAGTGCTCTTCGCCGGACTTGTCATACGGCAGAAGCTTTTTCTGGAGGACGTCTTCGAGGCGTTCCTGGGAGAGGACGCGGCGGCCAGAGGCGTCCGGTTCGGTGCCGAGGACAAGAGCTTCGATGGTGTTGTACGCGGAGCGGGCGTCGCCATTGGCCATGACGGCGATGCGGTTGAGGATTTCCTCGCTTGCCTCGACTTGCTCGCGGCCGAGGCCCAGATTCGAATCGGCGAGCGCGCGGCGCAGAAGATCGACGATCTGCTGCTGCGTGAGCGCGTGGAGGATGTAAACCTTCATGCGCGAGAGCAGCGGCGCGATCACTTCGAAGGATGGATTTTCGGTGGTGGCGCCGATGAGGAGGATGTTGCCGGCTTCGACGTGGGGGAGAAAGGCGTCCTGCTGCGCGCGATTGAAGCGATGCACTTCGTCGACGAAGACGATCGTGCGCATGCCGTAGTGGCGCGCGCCTTCGGCCTTGGCCATCACTTCCTTGATTTCCTTGATGCCTGACAGCACGGCGCTGAAGGGAATGAACTCGGAGCGAGTGCGCTTGGCGATGATGCGCGCGAGAGTCGTCTTGCCGCAACCGGGCGGGCCCCAGAGAAGCATGGAGCTGAGCTCGTCGCGCTCGATCTGAGTGCGAAGCGGCTTGCCGGGCGCGAGAAGCTCTTCCTGGCCGATGAAGTCGTCGAGAGTTTGCGGACGCATGCGATCGGCCAGCGGGCGTCCCGCTTTGGGCTCTTCGCTTGGTTCGACGGCTCTAAAGAGTCCCACGGGATTCCTCTGCCGAGCGCCGCTGCCGCGCAGCTTCGTAGAGAACGACGGAGGCTGCGACGGCGGCGTTCAGCGATTCGACCGCGTCCATCATCGGGATGGAAATGCGGGCGTCGGCAGCCGCTTCGATTTCGTGCGGCAGGCCGTGGCCTTCGCTGCCGATGAAGATAGCGCAGGAGGCGCGAAAGTCAGCGGCTGCTGCGCCGGACGGGCTGGATTCGGAGCTGTGCCGCGCGCTCGCGGAATAGAGGCGAATCTTCGCCATGCGCAACTGCGCGAGAAGAACGGGCGCCGCGATGCCTCTCAGAACAGGCAGGCGCAATGCAGAGCCGGCGGACGCGCGAACGGATTTCGGCGACCACGGGTCAGCGGTGCCGCGCGTGGCGACGGCGCCGGAGGCGCCAAAGGCTTCCGCCGAGCGAAGAATGGTGCCGACGTTGCCGGGGTCCTGGATGGCGGCGAGGACGACGACTAAAGGCGATTCGGTGCGAAGCGAGCCGTCGGGCGAAGGCGCTCCGCGGAGGACGTGGTCGAAGGTCCAACGCGGCTGACGAAAGAGTGCGGCGACGCCTTGCGGCGTTTCGGTGCCAGCGACGCCGGCGAAAAGCTTGTCGGTGGTGCGAAGGATGCGCGAGCGCGAGATGCCGGCGTCGGTGGCGCCTGCGGCGCGAAGAATTGGCTCGAGGTGCGGTTCACCGGACTCGCTGACCAGGAGGGCTTCCGTTTGGAGGCCGGCGCGAACGGCCTCTTCGACGAGCTTCGGGCCCTCAACGCCGATGGGCTCCTCGGAATCCGGGCCGGTTCCGCGAAGAGCGGCGCGAAACATCTTCAGCCATTTGTTGTCGCGGCTGCGAATCGGGTCGGTGGTCGAAGATTCGCGGGAGTGGCCGCCGGGAGGCGCAGTGGTCCTGGAAGAGGAGGGTGCGCCGGAGGCTGGGGGCGGAGTCATGTGGAAAAGCGTAACATTCGCATCGGCGGACGTAAACTCCGACGGCTTAGGGACCTACGAGCGGCCCGTATCCCCTTCATCTTGCTATAACTTCGACGGTTGTGGTACTTTGCCGCATGACCACGGCGCAACCCGCCGCGAGCGAACCTTTGCCTGTCGAAGTCCTCAGAGTGTCTGCTGACGCGCCCGAGCGTCACGTGATCGACTACGCCGCGACCTTCATCAAGCGCGGTCGTGTGGTCGGCATTCCCACCGACACGTTTTACGGGCTTTCGGCCGATCCCTTCAACCTTTCGGCAGTGGAACGGGTGTTCCAGATCAAGGGGCGGCCGGAAACGAAGGCGCTGCCCATCTTGGTGAACTCGATCGAGCAGGCCGTGACGATGGTGCGGGACGTACCAGACGCTTTCCTGCTGCTGGCACACAAGTTTTGGCCGGGCGCGCTGACGATTGTGGTGGATGCGACACACCGGCTGCCGTTGAAGGTGACGGGGAACAGCGGGCGGGTGGCGTTGCGATGGGCGGATTCGCGGATCGCGACGGCTGTGATCGAAGCGTCCGGCGGGCCTGTGACGGGAACGAGCGCGAACCTGTCGGGATTTCCGTCGTGCACGAACGCGCAAGAAATCGTCAAGCAGCTGGGGAACCGGCTGCCGCTGATTCTGGATTCGGGAGACACGGGCGCGGTGATGGGGTCAACGATTGTGCGCGTCGAGGGCGACCACTGGACGATTGCGCGAGAGGGCGTGCTGCCCGAGTCGGAAATTCAGAAGGCCTTCCAACTGTAAACCGCAGGATTATTTCCCGGGGGTCTCCGGGGGCTTCTTCGCAGCAATCTCCGCAGCTTTCAAAATAGCGTCAATCATGTATCGCAAATCCTCGCTTGAGGGCTGAATAGGCCTTTGGGCGTCGGCGAGGGCCTTTTCCTGCGCTTCGATAAGTTCGCCAGCTTTGTGGGTGGCTTCGCGGACGCGGCGCAAGTGGCTCATGGTGCTGAGGGTGTCGATAAAGACCAGGACACCCGAGGAGATGAGGATGTCGCTGAGCGCGACTTGAAACTCGCAGAAGACGAGCCAGCCAAGGATGAGCGCCGCGACGGAAGCGAAGGAAAGAACAGAGAGCGTTTCGCGGCGATATTGGTCATGAAAGAGATCGGGGTAGTAGTGGCGGAGATAGAGGTCGCGCGGATTTAGTTCGGTCGGATGGTTGGGATACCAATCAGGGTCGCGCCAATGGAAGAGCTTCCAGATGTCGATGCGAAGATAGGCGACAGCCGCGAGAATGTGACCGACAAGATAAGAAGCGCTGATGGCGACGCCGACCCAGACCCATGTGGGCGGATGGAAGGGCGCAGTGAGAGCGGCAAGCTGGCTGAGCTTGAGGCGTCCCGAAGCGATGCCGATGGCGAGGAAGAGTCCGCCGGGAAGAGCGTAGCCGAAGATATCGCGGATCAGGAGGAAGCTATCGAGCAACTCCTTAACGACATCCGCCCAACTGGCGCTGGAATCGGGTTGCTCGGGCATCTTGCGATGGAGCGTATCGCCGGGCGCGAGGGGCGTCAAGGGAGGGGAAGGCGAATTGGCGGGTTTGGCGGGCCAGAGCTCAATCACGTGGGCATCTTGAGGAAGAAGTAGACGGCGAGGAAACCGAAGATGGCGTCGGGCGCCCACCCGGCGAGGATCGCGGGGAGCAGGCCGACGGAGCCCATCGATTCAAGGAGCGCGGCGATCGCGCGGTAAAAGATTCCGATGGCGACGGCCAGGGCGAGTCCACCAATGGCTCCGCGAGTGCCCACAAGAAGCGCGAAGGGCGCGCCGAGACAAACCACGATGACGGCGATGAGTGGGAACGCGAATTTCTCGTGCCACTGCACGGTGAGGCGCGCGGTGTCGAATCCCGCGTGGCGCAGGCCGCTAATGTAGTCGCCCAGTTCGCGCCAATCCATTTGATCGGACTGGCGCACCTCGCGGCTGAAGTAGGTGGGAGGCTCCGAAAGCTCGGCGAGCGAAGTGGCCTGGAAGGGCGTGAATTTGGTGATGTGGCCATCATCGAAATCGCGCACCCAGCCGCCGGTGAGCACCCAGGTGTTCTCGGTGGGCTCCCAGGTAGCGCGCGAAGCGAAGACGCGGCGGCGAATGGCGAAGGTCTGCGGGTCAAGCTCGAAGACATTGAGGCCGCCGAAAAGCTGGCGCAGCGGATCGAAGAACTCGTAATTATAGATTTTGTCGTGCTCTCCGAAGATCCAGAGATGCGTCGGCTGAAAATAGGTTTGCGCGGGGCGGCCTTTGATCTGTGCGCGGAGGGCATCCTGGCGCTGGTTGGCGTAAGGGAGGAAGGTCTCGCCCATCAGGAACATGCCGCCGGCAACGAGGCATCCGGCCAGAGCGAGCGGGAGAATCAGGCGATAGAGGCTGATGCCGCTGGCTTTGAAGGCGACGACTTCGTTGTTTTTTGCCAGCACGGCGAGTGTGACGAGCGTCGCGACGAGAGTGGCGAGCGGAGCCAGCAGATAGACCATGTAGGGGACGAGGAAGCGGAAGTAGTTCAAGACGACTTCGGGGCCGACGTGGTTTTTTGAGATATCGCCGAGAAGGTCGAAGAGGGTAAAGGCATCGAAGATGAGCACGAATCCGGCGAGCAGGACGAGGAAGTAGTAGAAGAAGCGCTGTAGAAGGTAGACGTCGACGAGCATGGGAAAGCCGAAGGGCCGCTTGGCAAGGGCGGTGCGAATACCGCGAACGGCCTGAGAGGCAGGAGAAATTCCGTTGGCGGCGGAGCCGTTGGCGATGGTCTGCGAAATTGGTCCGTTCGAAGTGGGAACGGAGAGTGCGGAGGCTGAAGGGCGCAGGGAGGTTCGAAAGCGGCGCCACACGGAATCGAGCCACACGACGAATCGATTGGGACGGCGAATATTTTCGATGCGGCGAAGAAAGGCGAGGCCAACGACGGCGGCGACGATGTTGGCGGCCCAAATCCCGACCCAAGGCGAAATCGAGCCTTGCTGGGCCATGTGGTCGCCGGTGACGAAGACGAAATAATAGCCGCCGATCAGGACGAGTGTGAGGATCATGCCCGCTGCGCGGCCGCCGCGGCGCGGCCGGACGCCGATGGGAACTCCGAGAAGAGCAAAGACGAGACAGGCGGCGGGAAACGCCAGGCGGCGCTGGATTTCGATGTGCGCGTCGCGCCAGTCGGAGCCCGGCGCGCGAAGAAGGGCCGGCAGGTAGAGTTCGGCGTCGGTGCCGGCGATGCTGGCAGATGTGGAGGTCGAACGGGAGCCGGAAATCGGGATGTCGCTCTCGCCGAAGGTGGTGACGTTGTAGCGGTCGGGATCGCGAGGATCGTATTCGTGCGTGCTGCCCGCATCGAGATGGATCTCGACTGTATTCCTGGAAGTGCCGGAGAGCACGAGCGCGCTCTTCGCGGTGGTGATGGTGGATGTTTGCGAGCTACCCGATGACGCAAGGAAAACGTCGCTCCAGCGGGTGGCGGCGGCGGTCACGTCTTGCACGTATAATACGAAGCGGGGAAATCGTTCGTCGAAGACGCGCGGCTGAACGGCATAGGGCGCCTGCGAGGAGAGAATCTTGTCCTCAAGGCCGCGCAGGGTGCGCAGCGAAAGCGGGCTCAGCCAAAGGGTGATGAGCAGGGTCACTGCGGAGCAGCCCGCGGCGACGAAGCCGATCGGGAGCAGCAGGCGGCGAAGGCTGATACCCGAGGCGTGAAGGGCGACGATTTCGCTGTCGGCCGACAAACGGCCAAGTCCAATCAGAACGCCGACCAAAACCGCCATCGGTATCGCGAAGACCAGCACCGGCGGCAAGAGGCAAAGAAACAGCAGAGCCACGGTACCGATTCCGCCGGAATGGCGGACGACGAGGTCCATCAAGCGCACGAGCTGCGGGATGAAGAAAACAAAAGTGAAAACAGCGAGCCCCAGAGCGGCGTGGGAGGCCACTTCGCTGCCGATGTATCGGTCGAGCAGGCGCATTATCGCGAAAGGCCATCTTAGCATGGCCGTTTCGGCGGCGCAGATTGCGCGCTCGGTCGAAGTGCCGTTTCAGTGCGCGGAGGGCGAGGGACGTTGAGCCGCGTGAACCTGGTCATCCTCTGGCACATGCATCAGCCGCAGTACCGCGATCCCGGGACGGGCGTCTACATGCTGCCGTGGACGCGGCTGCACGCCCTGAAGGATTACTGGGGAATGGTGCGCGTGATCGAGGAATTTCCGGGCGTGCACGCGACATTCAATTTCGTTCCGCTTCTGGCGCAGCAGATCGAGGAGTACGCAAGCGGAAATTTCAAGGAGTCGTGGTTCGAGATTGCGTTCGCCGCGGCGGAGACGCTGACGGCGGAACAGAAGCGAGAGGCGCTGGAGCGAGCGTTTCAGGTGAACGACAATTTCCTGAAACGGTGGCCGCGATACGGGGAGTTGCGGTCGCGAATGCATTCCGGCGGAGCCGAGTCATGCGTGGCGCACTTCAGCGCGCAGGATTGGCGCGACCTGCAGGCGCTCTCGCAGCTCGCGTGGATGGATGAGGAATATCTTGCGAAGGATCCAGTGGTATCGGCGCTGTCCGCAAAGGGAGCGAATTTCAGCGAGGAAGACAAGGTCCATCTGCGCGCGAAGCAGCACGAATTGCTGAACGCGGTGCTGCCCGAATACCGGCTGGCGGCACAGCGCGGGCAAATCGAGATTTCGACGACGCCGTTCTACCATCCGATTCTGCCGCTGCTTTGCGACACGGACATCGCGCGCGTGGCGAACCCGCACACGCCGCTGCCGCATCCGGCGTTCCGGTTCCCGCAGGATGCGAAGGAGCAGCTGATTCGGTCGCGGGGGTTTCACGAGCGGGTGTTCGGGCATTCGCCGGCGGGGCTGTGGCCGTCGGAGGGGTCGGTGTCGGACCAGGCGCTGGAAATCGCGATGGAATTGGGATTCAAGTGGTTCGCGACGGACGAGGGCGTGCTGGGGCGAACTCGCAACGTGGGATTCTGGCGCGACGCGGGAGGGTATCCCGAGAACGGGCCGGATCTTTACTCGCCGTGGAGATTGAAGCGGGCGGGCGGGGAAATCACGGGATTCTTCAGAGATCACTACCTGTCGGATCTGGTGGGATTCGTTTATAGCCGGATGGACGCGAATGCGGCAGCGGACGATCTGCACCGGCGAATTCGCGCCATCGGCGAACGCGAGCCGCAGGGGCGGACCGCGACCGTGAGCCTGATCCTGGATGGCGAGAATGCGTGGGAATACTATCCGGGGAACGGGCGGGAATTCCTGCGGCGTTTCTACGAGCGAATCGAAAAGGATTCGGAGATTCGAGCCCTGACAGCGGGCGAGGCAATGACTGCCACGCCGGAGCGGCCCGAGCTGCAAGGGATTTTTCCGGCGTCGTGGATTGGCGCGAATTTTGATGTGTGGATCGGGCATGGCGAGGATGTGCGGGCGTGGGATTTGCTGAGGGATGCGCGCGAAGTGTACGAGCGGGCGCTGCCGAGATCGAAGTCAGCGGAATGGGAGGCGAACTGCAAGCGGGCCTATGAATCGGTACTCGCGGCGGAGGGCAGCGATTGGACCTGGTGGTATGGGCCGGAGCACGCGTCGTCAAATGATGCGGAATTCGACGCGCTGTTTCGAAAGCATGTGACGGAAATTTATGCGGCGCTGGGCGAGGAAGCTCCGAACGTCCTGGCGCACCCGATCAAGCGGCCGCCGGAGCACGGAAGGCGCGAGACGCCGGCGGCGTTTCTCGATGTGAAAGTGGACGGACGCGAGAGCAGCTACTTCGAATGGCTGGGCGCGGGATTTTACTCGACCGACCGGAGGAGTTCGGCGATGCACGGGCGGGTATTCGCGTTCGGGGATTTCTTCTACGGGTTTGGGCCGAAGCATCTTTTCCTGCGAATCGATCCGGTGGCGGAGGCAATCGCGGAGATGCAGGACTTTCAATTGAGGCTAACGATGTGGGATTCGCGCGAGACGCGAATCACGCTGATGGTGAAACAGAACAAGCTCGCGGGATGCGTGCTGGAACAGGGTGGCGTGTGCCCGCTCCATCCGGAGACGATGGTCAAGGCAGGGTACGGGAGGATCATCGAAATGAGCCTCGCTCGGGAGTTGTTTGATTTGCGCGACCGGCAGGAGCTCCTCTTGAGCATTGGGTTGTGGGAGGCAGGGTTGCCAGTGGATGTCCTGCCTGCGGAGGGAGTGCTGGCGATCGCGCTGGGAGAAGAGAATTTCGCATGGAAGCCGGAAAAGGGGGCGTAGCGAGTATTGACATTTGCCGCCGTGCGGCGGATAGTTTGCGCGTTCCCTGAGAAGGGAACTGAAATCCAAAACTAATTGCAGTTGGCTCGCGGTATGAGCCGCCCAACCTGATTGCGGGAGCGGATCTCGCGTTCGGAGGAGGGCCTAAATGAGTCCAAGGCGGTACTGGGTGTGCATGTGCGCGCTCGTCCTGAGCGCGATTCTACTTCTCATTTTCCAATTCAGATTTGCGAGAGTTCGCGTGGCTGATGTTGCGCGTCTGGACGCGGCCGCATCTGGAAGCGGGTTCCATAGGCCCATGCCTGCCATGCCGCTCTTCTTTGAGCCAGCGGTGCCCGACACCGGGTCAGAGGTGCAGTTTGTCAGTCGAGGCGACGGAGCGACGGTGGCGCTCACGCAAGACGGCATTGAGATTGCGGCCGGCGGGGGAAGTGCTAATACCGAAGCATCTGTTGATCTCCGATTCAAAGAGCGCGGAAGAGAAGCGAGTGGGTTGGTTTGGCGGGGGACTGGCAAGCTTCGGGGCGAGACGAACTACCTGGTTGGGAACGACCGCAAACAATGGCGGATGCATGTGCCGCATTTTGAGCACGCGGAGACAAGCTTCGAGGGAATTGGGATTTCGGCCTATGGCGGAAATAGCGGATTCGAATACGACGTGCGAATCCGGCCCGGAACAGATCTTTCCAATTTCCGCGTCTCGCTGTCGGGAGCGAGAGACGTTCGCCTCGATACTGGCGGCGATCTAATGATGCGAAGCGGGACGGCGGAAATTCGAATGAGGCGGCCTGCGGTCTATGAAGAGGCAGGCGGCGCCGAGCCTGCGGGGCGAGAGCGAAAACCAAGGAGGCTGAGCAGCGCCTACGTGATCGAAAGGGATGGCACGGTCGGGTTTCAAGTTGCGGGACGAAATCCGCGCGCGACACTCGTGATCGATCCGTCGATTTCTGTAGCGTATTCAAGTTTCCTTGGAGGCGAAGGGACGGACGTCGCGCAAAGTGTCGTGGCAGATTCGTCGGGCATGCTTTATATCGGCGGGACAACCACGTCGGCCTCGACCTTTCCCGAGACGACGACGGCCCAGCTAGGGCCAGGCAGCGGAGCCAGTGGCGCGGAATTTTTCATCGCGAAGCTCGACCCAACGAAGAGTGGCGCGAATTCGCTTGTGTATCTGACGTTTCTGGGAGGTAGCGCCAGCCAGGCCCGCGGGTTGGTCGCAGTGAACAGCAGCGGCCAAGTGGCGCTGACCGGGACGACGACCTCCGCCGACTATCCCGTCACGGATGGCAGCGCGCGAACTACCGGCTCGAACGATACGGTCGTATCTGAACTCGATTCCACGGGAAGCAAGCTGCTCTACTCGACGCTGTTCGGCGGCAATGGCGCTGAGTCGACGCAAGGCATGGGCGGAATTGCGTTCGCTCCCTCCGGGGCGCTCTTCATTGCGTCGGACACGAGCTCGACCAATCTGCCTGCCACGGCAGGCGCTTATGACGGCGTGTACCAAAGCTCGGCCACCGACGGGTTTTTGGCCGTGTTTCAGCCGTCGAGCGTTCCAGCGCTGAAGTACTGCACGTACTTCGGCTTGAGCGGCAATGTTGCGATTGGCGGGGTTGCCGCGGATTCGTCGAACCATGCATATATCGCGGGAACCTTCACGCCGGACTCGACCGCCGCCTTTCCGGCGAAGAACGCGTTTCAAGCGGCCTTCGGCGGGGGCGCCGATGCCTTCGTGATGAAACTTTCGCCTTCGGGCGGCGGCGTGGCGGACCTGCTTTACGCGACACTACTTGGCGGCGGTGGGACGGATCAGGCGTTCGCCATCGCGGTCGATTCGTTGACGCCTCCCCACGCGTATGTGACCGGCACAACGAGCTCGACGAATTTCCCGACGAACGGCGCGACCGCCGCATACCAGACAAGGCTGCCTTCGAATGCGAACGCGCAAACGTCCGACGCGTTTCTGACTGTGATCGCGCAGAGCGGCTCCGGCGCAACGTCGTTCGCATACTCCACTTATCTTGGCGGCTCGCAGACCGACGCGGGCATGGGGCTGGCCGTCGTTGCGCCGTACGCCGTGTATGTGGCAGGAACGGCGAACTCGTGGGATTTTCCCTGGCTGGATAATCTCCAGCCATTCAACGGCTACGGCGACGCTTTTATCGCCAAGCTCGACACAACTTCCGCCGGCGCAGGTTCGTTAATTTATTCGACGCCGCTCGGCGGCACTTCGCCTCCAGGAGTCCGTGCGGGGGCGCAGGGGACGGCCATCGCGTCGAGCGTTTCCGGCAGCGTGTGGGTAGTCGGGCAGACGAGCTCGGCGGATTTTCCGAGCGCCGGAAATGCGGGAAATGGCTTCCAGACAATTTGTACCAGCTGCCAGGCGACGCCGGCCGCGGCGGACGCATTCGTCGTCGAAGTGCAGGAAAACGCCTCGCGGCAATTGCCCAGCCTCTACTTTAGCGCTCCGGGAATACCGTTGAATTTCGGCAAGCAGTCGCTCGGCTCGGCGAGTACACCTCCACAGTTTGCAGCGATCAAGAATAGTGGCGAGGCCGCGCTGAACATTTCTTCGATCGGGATCACGGGTCCGAACAGCGCCGACTTCTCGTTGAGCAATGCGAGCGGGTGCGCGCCCGCAACAATCAATCCGGGCGCGATGTGCTCCTTCGAAGTCACATTCATTCCAGGTGTGGTTGGCCCCGAAGGCGCGTTCGTCGAGGTGACCTCCGATGCGCCGGGAAGTCCGCAAGTACTCGAGGTCGTTGGCACCACGGTTGGACTCGTGGCTCTTCCCGCGAGCCTCAACTTCGGCAATCAATTGGAGGGAACGACGAGCGACACGCAGATTGTCACGCTGACGAACACGTCGAGCGCGCCGCTCGAAATTGACACCGTTACGGAAGGCGGCCCCAACTGGACCTCGTTTCCTCCCGGAAGCGGCACTGCATGCCACGCACAGCAAACTCTTGCGGCGCAGGCCGCGTGCGCCGTTCCGGTCGAGTTTGCACCGACGACGACTGGACCTCTCCAGGCTGAGTTCGACATTCAGTATCACGTCCAGGGGCTTTCGGAGCAGCAGCTGACGATCCCGCTCACGGGAATAGGCCAGCCGCCTGCGCCGCTCGCGTCGATTCAGCCGTCGACGCTCACGTTTGGAACCGTTTCGGACGGCGCGACTGGGTCCACGCAGGTCGTAACGCTGACGAATACGGGCAGCGCCGCGCTGAATTTGACAAGCATTCGAATTACAGGCACGAACGTCGCGGACTTCGGGATCCTGACTACGGGGAGTTCGCCCTGTCCGGCATCGAGCGGAAGCCTCGCCATCAACGCGTCTTGCACCGTGGGCGTGCAGTTCGCGCCGCAGTCTTCAGGCGCGAAATCCGCGGCGCTGAGCTTTACTGACAATGCGACGGGCAGCCCCCAGAGCGTGCCTCTCGCGGGAACCGGTCAGTCATCCGCAATTCAAATTGCGCCGGGCAGTTTGACGTTCGCCGGGCAGAGCATCGGCACCAAGAGCGCGGCGCAGCAGATCACGATTACGAATTCGGGCACAAGCGCGCTTGCTGTCAACGGGATTTCGGTGGCGGGCTCCAACTCAGGGGATTTCGCGGAGCTGAATAACTGTCCGCCAAGTCTCGGTGCCGGAGCGAATTGCACGGTGAACGTGACGTTCGAGCCTGTGGCGGCGGGCACTCGCACGGCGTCGATCCACATTGCCGACGATGCTCCTAACAGCCCTCAAACTGTATCGTTGACCGGGACGGCTCTGCAGGCCGGAGTTTCGGTTTCGCCGGTGAGCGTCAGCTTCGGCAATCAGGCGGCCGGAACAGCAAGCGCGGCGACGGCGGTCACCGTGACGAATTCAGGAACGGGCGCGCTGGTGATAACGAGGATTTCGACCAGCGGAACGAACGCCGCAGATTTCAGCGAGACGGACAACTGCTCCGGGAGTTCGGCGCCGAATGGCATCGCTGGCGGCGGGACCTGCACGATTCAAGTCACGTTCACGCCGTCTTGCGGAGTTGCCGCCTCGGCGCGAAGCGCTACTCTGACGCTGGCCGACAACGCCCCGGGAAGCCCGCAGAGCGTCGGCCTTACGGGAACCGCAACCGGCGAAGTGTGTTTCGCCGCAGCGACGGGCGGCTCCATGGCGGTAACTGTGGCTGCGGGCCAAGTGGCGACGTATTCCCTCGAGATCGCCGCGGCGAACGGCTTCTCCGGCAACGTCACCCTGGCGTGTACCGGCGCTCCGCAGGCCGCGAACTGCACCATCAATCCCTCGGCCGCGAACATCGGCGGCGGAGGGATGACGCCGATGAGCGTCACGGTCACAACGACGGCGCGGACGGTCGTCGCAGGCCGTCCTTCAGTCGCTCCGTTTTTGCACGCAGCACTCCAGCACGAATCCCAGGTCGCAAGGGACGCCCTGGCTTTGCTTGGTTTCGTGGTCTCATTCGTATTCCTGGCGCTGAGTCGCAGCCGTTGGGCGACGTTGCTGTGCCGATTTGTGCTGGCCGGCGCCCTATTCTGTGTGTTGAGTTGCTTTTTTTCCGCGTGCGGCGGGGGCGGGAGCGGTTCGGGGCCGATTCTTCCGAGCGATCCCGGAACGCCGAGCGGAACCTACAAAATCACGGTGACGGCGACCACGGGCGGGACATCCGCAGGATCGGTGGCTTTGACGCTAACGGTGGATTAAGGCACCGGGTCAAAAGATTTTTATGGCCAGGTCTCGAGGACGGTCTCCGACCGGTATCAGCGTGATCGGGCTTTGCGGCGGCGAAAAGGCGCTCGGCGCCTGCGCAGTTCGCGTGCGAATCACAGCGAGATCATTCGACACGCCATCGACCACCAGCAGCATGTCGCCCCCCGGCGTAAACCCGCACGTATCAGGCCCCTGGCCCACCGGAATGGGCCGCGCCACCTGACGTGCATTGATGGCGATGGGGACCACGTCGCCGCCGGCAGAATCCGAAACATACAGAGCGCCCGTGGATGAAGCCAAAGCGCCGCTCGTCGGCGCCATTCCAAGCAGCAGAAAATCGGCCACCTCGTTGGTTTGCGTGTTGACGATCAGCAGCCCGTGAGCTTGTGCCGAGGGAATATACAGTTCGCCCCCGTCTGCTTTCAGGATGAGATCATCCGGCCTGCCCCCGAGCGCGAGATTGGCCAGCAGCACTCTCCGCTGTAAATCGATCACAGAGATCTGGTCGGTTGTGCCGGAGGTAACGAACGCCTTCGAGGAATCCGGCAGGATGGCGATCTGTTCGGGATGAGGCGCTGTTTTTACGACGCCGAGCGGCGCCAGAGTCGCGGCGTCGAGAATCGAGATTGTTCCGTCATCGCGATTCGAAACCAGCACGAGCTTCCCATCGGGAGAGACGCGCGCGATCCACGGACCGTGACCAGCGCGTCCGCGGGCGACGATTTGCCGCGAGGCGCAGTCGATGGCCACCACGGAATTCGATGCCGCGGCTGCAACGTAGGCGCGTGTGCCGTCCGGAGAGAAATCCAGGGCATACGGCGTAGCGCCGACGGGAATCCGCGCCACGATTTGATTTGAGTCGGTGTCGAGAACCCAGGCGAAGCCCGCCCCGGAACGCGCCGACCCGAGCCCCCAAATTTCCTTGCGCGTCGGATGCGCCCGGATTCCGGTCGGATTCGCGCCCACCGGAATTGCCGCCACCGGAGCTAGCTTGATCAGGTCAATCGCGGTGAGGGTGCCGTCGCCCGTGTTGCCGACGTAGGCGAAAAGATGAAGTCCGGGACGCAGGAACGAGGGGCGCAGCTCGAGGGCAACCTCCCGGACGGCCAGCACAGCCAGCGCTGCGAGGACAAACAGCACACGGTAATTGAGGCGGATTTTCACGACGACTGAAGATACAGCAACGCCGCCTTTCTATCCATGACGGGCAGTTCCGAGGCTACTTCGCTGTGGTTTGAACCTCGCGGAGCCTGCGTTCGAGGAATCGGCGCTCGCGTGTATTTTGGGGTGGTCGTCTGGCTTGGAGTCTTTCTGCGGGACCGGCGAGTCCACGGCCTGATTTCGCCGCGAAGTTAGCGCTTGCAAGAGACGGTGGGGCAAGTATGCTTGTGAGAACAGAAGCAAGAGACAATCCTGAAAGGAGCACGGCATGAGCGGCGTTCGAGTGCTCGTTGGCACCCGGAAGGGCGCATTCATCCTGACGTCGGACGGCAAGCGGGAGAAGTGGGACGTCAGCGGCCCGCACTTCGCGGGCTGGGAGATTTATCACATGAAGGGGTCGCCGGTGGATCCCAACCGCATCTACGCCTCGCAGACCAGCGGCTGGTTCGGGCAGATCATCCAGCGCTCCGACGACGGCGGCAAGACCTGGACGACTCCGGGGAGCGACCAATCCACCGCTCCGGCCGGGATGCCGAAGGGCGAGAGCAACAAGTTCGTCTACGATGCGTCGGGCGAGACTGGTAAGGCGCTTACGACGCATCAGTGGTATGACGGCACGCAGCATCCGTGGGAATTCAAGCGCGTCTGGCACCTCGAGCCGTCGCTCACCGATGCCAACACCGTGTATGCGGGCGTGGAGGATGCCGCACTGTTTCGCTCCACCGACGGCGGCAAGTCGTGGCATGAGCTATCGGGCTTGCGGGGCCACGGCACGGGCCCGAAATGGCAGCCGGGGGCCGGCGGAATGTGCTTGCACACGGTGATTCTCGACCCGAGCAATCCAAACCGCATGTTCATTGCAATTTCGGCAGCCGGCGCGTTTCGCACGGACGACGGCGGCAAGTCGTGGCGCCCGATCAACACGGGCCTCTATTCGCAATACATCCCCGATCCAAGGGCTGAAGTGGGGCACTGCGTTCACCATGTCGCGATGCACAAGTCGCGCCCCGGAGTGCTTTTCATGCAAAAGCACTGGGACGTGATGCGGAGCGACAACGCGGGTGACTTGTGGCGCGAGGTTAGCGGGAATCTGCCGACCGATTTCGGGTTCGTCATCGACGTCCATGCGCACGAGCCCGAAACGGTGTATGTGGTTCCGATCAAGAGCGATGGGGAGCACTTTCCGCCCGAAGGCAAGCTGCGCGTCTATCGCAGCCGCACGGGCGGCGACGAGTGGGAGGCGCTGACCAAGGGCCTGCCGCAAAGCAATTGCTACGTGAACGTGCTGCGCGATGCGATGTCCGTCGACTCGCTCGATTCCTGCGGCATCTATTTCGGCACGACGGGTGGCCAGGTGTATGCATCCTCGGATTCAGGCGACAACTGGGCGCCCATCGTTCGCGATCTTCCGGCTGTGCTTTCGGTCGAGGTGCAAACGCTGGCATGATTCGCGTCGTTCTGCCGCCGCATCTGCGAACGCTGGCGCGTGTCAGCGGGGACGTCGAGCTTGATTTGCAAGGTCCGGTGACGCAGCGCTCCATTCTCGATGCGCTCGAGGCTCGCTATCCGATGTTGCGCGGAACGATTCGCGACCATGTGACCCAGGAGCGCCGGCCCTTCCTGCGATTCTTTGCCTGCGAAGGCGATCTTTCGCATGAGCCACCCGACGCCCCGGTTCCTGAGCCGGTCGCCTCGGGACGCGAACCCTTCTTCATCATCGGCGCCATCGCCGGCGGTTAGGCAACTCGCGCTGGGGCCGCATCCGAATTCGCTTTTGCTTCATCCAACGGACGTAGCTAATTATGCAGACCTGAGGAACAAAATGAGCGCTCCCGCACAGAAAAATCTCTCGGCATCTCTCAGCGGCACGGTAACACTCGGCAACGAACTCACTGTCAACCGCCTCGGCTTCGGCGCCATGCGCATCACGGGACCCGGCATCTGGGGTCAGCCAAAAGATCACGCCGGCGCCATCGCCGTGCTTCGCCGCGCCGTCGAGCTCGACGTCAACTTCATCGACACCGCCGACTCCTACGGCCCCGCGGTCAGTGAAGAGCTCATCGCCGAAGCTCTCTCACCGTATCCCAAGGGTCTCGTCATCGCGACCAAGGGCGGCTGGAATCGCCCCGGCCCCAATCAGTGGACGCACGACTCGAGCCCAGCGCATCTTCGCCAAGCCATCGAGGGCAGCCTTAAGCGCCTTCGCCTCGACCGCATCGACGTCTACCAGCTCCACACGCCCGATCCCACGATTCCGTTCGACGCCTCCGTCGAAGCGCTTGCCGAATTGCGCGCCGAAGGAAAAATCCGCCTGGTCGCGCTCTCCAACGTCACTCGCGAACACGTCGAGCGCGCGCGCAAAATCGTCCCTATCGTGTCCGTGCAGAATCGCTACAGCTTCATCGACCGCGAATGGGAAAACGTCCTCGACTACTGCACCGAGCACAAGATCGCCTTCATTCCGTGGTTTCCGCTGGCCGCCGGACGGGTTGCGCATGACATCCTCGACAGAATTTCCGCCGCGCACCGCGCGACGCCAAAGCAAGTCGCGCTCGCGTGGCTGCTGCGCCGTTCGCCGATGATGCTGCCGATTCCCGGCACCTCGTCGATCGTGCACCTCGAGGAAAACGTCGCTGCTGCCGGAATCCGCTTGACCGACGCCGAGTTTACTCAGCTCTCGAACGCGGCCACGAAGGCGCCCGCCAGCCGCCCCTGATCAGCGCGCCTCCTGTGACTCCGCGTGGCGCTGCGCGTCGCCTCCCGATTATCTCTTCGCTCGCGTGAGCCGCAGCGCCACGCCTGTCTTGAATTCCGGCAGGCTCAGCTCCTTCTCCCCGCCGGCATGATGGAAAGTCGTCATCGCAGTCCCGCCGCTCTCGATGTCCGTCCATGCCTCGGTGTATTCGCCCGCGGGAAGATTCAGCGTCGTTTCTCCAGGTCCGCTGCCGTCGAAGTAGATCGCATAGTCGCCTCTTCCATTCGAAAGGGCGTGTGCGACTACGCCGCCCGCGTGCGTCACCGTAGCCACGTGTGGCGTGATCTCGCGAAGCGGCAGCGCCTTGAGAAAATCTGCCAGCACTCGCAGCCGTCGCCGTAGCTCCGCGCTTCCGCCGCCAGGCCCATTCGGCTCAGCGTCGTCGCCGTCTTCGTGCCCCACCGAAAACGAATAGTCCAGATTGTCGAAGACGCTTCCGCCCGACAGCATGAAATTCCACGCCTGTCGCACGTACGCGTCGTCGTTGCGCCCGAGAAATCCCGTCTCGTCGTACGAAATCGCCTTCCCCAGCCCGAAGTTCAGCGCTACCGCCGCAGGATACGCGTAATGAAAATTCACCACGCCCACGCCATCGATCAGACGTCGCACCGGATACTTGAAGTTGCAGTAGTTCTGCGCGATCAGGTGCCGGTTTGGCAGCGTCGCCTCTTCCGACGTGATCCATTCCGCCACGCGCTTCTCCCACTCGAGCGTGGCCTCATCCGGCAAGTCGATCGAGTTCGGATACCGGTCGCGCTCCGGCTCCTGCAGGTACGGATTCACCACGCCCGACAGCACGGGCCGGTCCGACCACGGCTCATTCGCGATTTCGAAAATCACATTCGAGAACCCCTTCGCCTCTAGCACCAGCTTTCGCGCGTACGCCTCCTGCCGCGCCAGGATGTTCGCGTTTTCGAGCGTATTCACCTTCCTCCAGTCGATCGTATCCGTGCCGTTTATGTTGTTCGACCTGTTGAACGGGCTCACCGCCCATTGTGCTTCGCCGTATTGCGACGAAAAGAGCGTAATCTCGACGACCACTCCGCGCTGCTCCGCCTCCGCCAGAAAATCGTGAAGCCGCGCAAAATATTCCGGGTTCCATCGCGCCAAGTCGAACTTGTTTCCGCCGCCTGCGTAGCCCGGCGTATCGCTGCGCGACCACGGCGCAACGAAGCGCCCCGGCGCGGGAGCCAAATCATTCCGCAGAATACCAAACGACTTCGCCGGCACTTCCACGTAGCTTCCGCCAAACAAGCGTGTGTAATTGAATCCGTCGGCTTCGAGGGTGGCGAGGTAGCGGTGGTAGTCGAAGTCCGCGTTGAGCACCGCCCCGTAATGCTCGCCGCTGGTGATCAGCGCGATCGTCTTGCCTCGGAATAGAAAGTAGTGAGGATTTGCGGGATCTAGCCGTATCGGTTCAGAGCCATTCGCGCTTCGTCGCCCGCTCGCTACGGCCCCGGCAAGCAGCAGAAGCCCGGCGACCGCGATGACCGCGGTAACGCTGCCTCGTGCGTGAAGCGCTGGCGCTCCTATTCGCATCGGGCAGAGTATGCCTCATGCGCGATGAGGCGAAAAGTCCGCTCTACTCCTGCCGCAGCGCCTTCATCGGATCGATTCGGCTCGCGCGCCGCGCTGGCACGAAGCTCGCAACGAGCGCCGACGCGATAAGCAAAAGCACCACTATCGCGAAGGTCGCGAAATCGAGCGGCTGCATCCCGTCCACCATGTGCATCAGCAATCGTCCCGCCGCCAGCGCGACGATCAGGCCCGCGCCTACTCCCCCCGCCACCATCCGCAAACTCTGCCGCAGCACCATTCGCATCACCTCGCCGCGCGTTGCGCCCAGCGCCATTCTCACGCCGATTTCCGGCACGCGCTGGCCCGTCAGGTATGCCAGCACTCCGTAGATTCCCGTGCACGCGAGCAGCAAGGCCAGTCCCGCGAAGATTCCGAAGAGGAGCAGCAGGAATCGCTGCTGTGCCAGCGACGCGCTTTCCAGTTGCTCCATCGTTCGCACTTCGTACAGCACTTGATCCGCCGTCGCCCCACGCACTTCATGGCGAAGCACCTGCACCACGCTTAGCGGTGCCACGCTGGTCCGCACCGCGAGCGACATCAACTCCGACCATCGCCGCACCAGCGGATCGGGAACCTGCGCGAAGGGATAATAGAATTCCGCGCGCACTTGCGCTTGGTCATCCCGCGCGAGTCCCCAGTACCGCACGTGTCCCACGACGCCAATCACGTGCGCCGGGTCTGGGGCATCCGATCCCGAAGAGAACGGGCTGCTGTTTCCGGAAAGCCACAGCGTCTTCCCAACGGGATCTTCACCATGAAAGGCGGACTCCGCCAGAACGTCGTCGATCACCACCACGTGCTCGCTGCCCATCCGGTCTTCGTCTGTGAAGAAGCGCCCCTTCACCAGCTGAATGCCCATTACCCTCAGGTGGTCCGGCGTAACGCTCGTGGCCAGCGCCAGCGGCATTTCGTTTGTCGGCGGGAACGCCGAAGTCGGCCAGTAGGCCGCTTGATTGTTCCCGTCGCGCATCGGCACCGTGTCCACCACCGCCGCCGATTCCACTCCCGGCACGCGCCTCGCGCTGTCGAGCACCTCTTGCCAGGTCGCGCGAGTTCGCGCTGTATTGGCCAGAACCGCGGGAGAAAGCGCCATTCGCGTGACAAGCACGTTCTGCACGTTCACTCCCGGCTTCAGCGCTGAAAGCCGCAGCACCGTGCGTCCGAGCATTCCTGCTGCGACGAGCAGCACGACGGCAAGTCCGACCTCCGATATTACGAAGAGTCCGTGCAGCCGCCTGGAGCTTCCCGTTGTGGTTCGCGTGCCTGCTCGAAGCGTCTTTTCGAGTTCACGTGACGGCGCTCGCAGCGCGGGCGCGAGTCCAAACAGGAGTCCGCTCAGTAGCGACACGCCCAGGGCAAACACGAGCACGCGCCAGTCGAGGTGCACCTCGCCGGCGCGCGGCAGGCTGCCCGGCCAGAAGCGGACGAACGGCCGCAGTCCCACGTTCGCGCAGAGGACGCCCAGCGCTCCGCCTGAAATGCCCAGCACCGCGCTCTCCGTCAGGCACTGCCGCACCAGCCGCCCCTTGCTTGCGCCTAGCGCCGCGCGCATTGCAAGTTCGCGCTCCCGCGAGACGGCTCGCGCCAGCAGGAGGCTGGCTACGTTCACGCATGCAATCAGCAGCACCAGGCTCACCGCGCCCAACAAGAGCCATAGAGTCGTGCCGGCGTCGCCCACGTCGGGACGAAGCTGCTCGGCGGGAAAGCTTCGGCCCTTGTTCGAGGCCGGATATTGCGAGGCAAGCTGCCGTCCGATGAGCGTCAGCTCTGACTGCGCTTGCGAGAAGGTCGTGCGGTCTCGCAATCGCGCGATCACTTGGATTCCCGGGTGCCGGTCGCGCCTCTGCAGGCTGGGCGAGGAGTCCTGACCGAGCACCGTGAACACGTCACTCGGATCCTGGTTCAGGCGAAAATCGGGAGGGGCCACTCCAACCACTGTGTACGACTTTCCGTCGAGCGACAGCGGAGAGCCAAGGGCTGCGGAGCTGCCGGCGAAGAGCCGTTGCCACAAGCCATAGCTGATGATCGCCACCGGCGCGCCGCCGAGCCGGTCTTCCTCGGGAAGGAATGTGCGGCCTCGGAAGATGGGGACGCCAAGCACGGAAAACAGGTCGGCTGAAATCTCAAAGCCGTCGACATACTCCGCGCCGCCCTTCGTACTTACCGTGCCGCCGTTGTAGCGCCACGCCGCCATGTCGAGCGTGTGGCTCTCTCGCTTGCAATCGAGGTAGTTCGGGTAGGCAAACGCCCAGAGGTTGCCGTACTGCGTACTCCAATCCGTTTTCTCCTGGACCATCACTAGCCTGCCGGGTTCGGTGTAGGGAAGCGGCTTCAACAGAACGCCATTCACCAGAGTAAACATCACCGTTGTTGCGCCGATTCCAAGGGCGATCGTCAGCAGCGCAACCGCCGTGAATCCGGGATTCTTTCGCAACATGCGCAGCGCGTAGCGAGTATCTTGCAGCAGGTCGTCGACCCAGCGGGTGCCTCTCGCCTCGCGGCACTCCTCCTTCACCTGCTCCGCACCGCCGATTGCCAGTGCCGCTTGGCGTCGTGCCTCCGCCAGCTCCATGCCGCGCCCCGTCAGTTCGGCCGCGTGCCGCTCCAGATGAAATCGCAGTTCCTTCTCGAGCTGCTGCTCCATCTTTTGCCTGTGCCACAATCGCCACCACCATGTCATTGCGCGCTCCTATCTATTCGGGGGGCCGTCCCTTTTGCCTCATCATCGATCTTTCCCATTGCTGCGCGATCCACCGTTCGCTCGCGTTTTCGCTCTTGCCCATCTGCCGCATCTTTTGCCGAATCCAGCGCTGCCCCTTCTCCTCCAGCTGGCTCTGCTGAGCTTCAGTGAGCTCCGAGATCTTCAGACTGTTTTCGCGAAGGTAACTCTCTAGGTGTGTCGTCCACTCGTTGTCGAATTTCCCTCGGGCGGCAGCCTCGGCTTCCGCCGCGGCGTTCAGTACTTGCCGAAAGTGCTCTTCGCACAGCCAACCTTGGACGGGCGAACCCTCCCAGAACCTGGCGCCCTCCCGGTCGCAACCGTCGACATATTCGCAGGACCCGATGCTCATCATTCCTCGCGAAGCGCGGCAGCAGGATCGGTGTGCGACGCCCGCAGCGCCGGAATGGAGCTCGCGGCTGTCGCCACCGCGCCCAGCGTGACGACGGCCATCAGCAAGGTCAGCGGATCGTAGGCGCTCATCCCGTAGATCAACGACTTCGCTTCGCGTGCGCCTGCCAGGGCCAGCGCCGCTCCCACGAGGATGCCGATAGCCAGCAGAACCCCGGCTTCGCGCATCACGATTCGTAGGATGTCCGAGGGCTGCGCGCCGAGCGCCATTCGAATCCCGAACTCGTTGCGTCGGCCCGTCACCGTGTAGGAGATCACGCCGTATAGCCCGACGCTCGCCAGCAGCGCTGCAAGAAGGCCGAAGAATCCCGAGAGCATCGCCATCAGCCGGTCGCGCAGCAGGGATTCACGAATGCTCGTGCGAAACACGCTCAGGCGTAGGTCCGGGTTCAGGTCGGTCAGCGCCTCGCTGATGGCCGGACGGATGGTTTCGAGCGGCCGCTCCGATCGAATCATCATCGTGACGTCGTTGCCAGGTGTCTCTTCCTGCGTCAACGGAAGGTATGCCTCCGGAGGAATTTCGGAATGCATGTCGTCATACTTCGAGTTCCCTACGAGGCCAACGATCTCGATGCTAATTTGCTTGGCGTGGTCTTCCTTTTGCAACGAAAACCGCTTCCCAATGGAGTTCTGGTGCGCGAAATATTTCTCGGCGAATTTCTGGTTGACGATCGCCACTCGCACTCCTCCCGCCGCGTCCCCCGGAGCGAAGTCCCGGCCCTCGATCAGCGGTATTCCCATCGTTGCGAAAAATCCGTCGCTTACCTCGTCGAGATTCGTCATGCCCGGAGTGTCTTTTGATTGCGGGCTGTACAGCACATACTGGTTCCACGACGAGCCGGAGACAGGCACGATCGATGTGGCGGCAGCGCTGGCAACTCCGGGAATGTGCCGCAGTCGATCGAGAATGTCGAGCTGCGATGCAAGCTGCCGCGCAGGCGGAATGCCGGCGCGCGTGAAGTCGACGTCCGCGACCAGGATCTTGTCCTGCACGAAGCCCGCATTCTCGGTCATCACTTTGCTCAGGCTTCGCGCAAAGAGCGCCGCGCCGGTCACCAGCACCAGCGAAAGCGCCACCTGTGAGACCACCAGCGCTTTCCTCAGCCCGAAGCGTTCTCGGCTTGCCGTCAACCCGCGACCGGCAGACCGCAGCGCCATTGCTGGCGCCACTTGCGTCGCCCGCAGCGCCGGCGTTACTCCGATAATCACGCATGTGAGAATTGCAAGCCCCGCAGTGAACCCCAGCATCTTCCAGTCCATGTCCAGGTTGACGAAAAGCGGCTCCCGCTGGGTGCTCAGGAACGACACCAGAAATGCCGCCAGCCAGCGCGCGACCAATGCGCCGATTGCCGCGCCCATTGCTGAGATCAGCAGGCTTTCGGTCAGCAGTTGCCGTACGAGTCGCAGCCGCGATGCGCCCATTGCCTGCCGCACCGCCATTTCTTGCCCGCGCGTGCTGGCTCGCGCCAGCAGCAAATTTGCCAGGTTCCCGCACGCTATCAGCAGCACCAGTCCGGAAAGTCCCAGCAGAAGCGCGAGAGGATCCTGATAGTTGCTGCGCAATTCGGAATTGCCCGTCGCGCCCGGAAAGACTCCCAGCTTGTATTCGCGAAAGTGCTTTGCGTCGTCGGCGTCAAACTGCGCTGGCACCGAAGCATCGAAAACCGCAGGCGAAATCGCGCGCAGTTGCGCCGCGGTTCGCTCGTCGGTCCAGCCCGGCTTCAGCCTTCCGACCACGGTCAACCACCAGTAATCGCGTCGATCGAGCCCGCTGTCCTGCCCCAGCACGATGGGCTCGGAGCAAATCGGGATTGCCACGTCGAAGTTTCGGCCGACCTCCACGCCGTAAAAGCTCGCTGGCGTCACTCCGATGATTTCAAACGGATGATGATTCACGTGGAGCTGCTTTCCCACGACGTCCGGCTGGCCTCCGTACTCTCGCTGCCAGAACGAATAACTGACTACCGCTCCGGATGCGGAGCATCCGCGCCGGTCGTCCGCCTCCGTGAACACGCGGCCGAGAAGCGGTGCTACGCCCAGAACGTTGAAGAAATCGCCGCTCACCCAGATGCCTTCAACCCGCTGCACTTCACCGCTGTCCGCGATATTGAAGGGCCAGGGTGCCCACGCGAGGATTCCGGAAAATCCCTGCTGTCTCGCTCGAATTTGCTCCCAGATCGTGTTCGTCAGGGCAGGGTAGCGAGTCACAAACGCTCCGGAGCGTCCATTCGCCTTATCGATATTCACTTGCCGCAGTTCCTGCGGATTTTGCACCGGCAGCGTGCGCAGGCGCACCGTGTCGAGGAGTTGGAAGATGGCTGTGTTGGCTCCGATTCCCAGGGCCAGCGTCAGCACCGCCACTGCTGCGAATCCTGGGTTCACGCGCAGCGTTCGAATCGCGAAGCGGAGATCTTGGATAAAGTCTTCCAGCCATCGCGTCCCTCGCGCATCGCGGCATTGCTCTTTTAGCTTCTCCGCGCCTCCGATTGCGAGTGCTGCCTGCCGCCGCGCCTCGGCGGGTTTCACTCCGCGCGCCATCAGGTCGGCCGCATGCTTGTCAAGATGAAAGCGGACCTCCTTCTCCAGTTCCTCGTCCATCCGGTTCCGGCGCCAAAACCGCTGCCACCAGTTCATTCCGCGCCTCCCTCCGACAAGCGCAGGATCAGACTGACTGCCTGCGTCAGCCGTTCCCAGCTCGCCGCCTCGGTTTCAAGCTGTGCCCGTCCTTTGGTCGTTAGACGATAGAATTTGGCCTCGCGCCCCGTCTCGCTCTCCCTCCAATCGGCGGCCAGAAGCCCGCGGTTCTCGAGCCGATGCAACGCGGGGTAGAGCGATCCCTGTTGCACCTGCACCACGTCGCGCGACACTTGTTGCAAGCGTTGCCCGATTGCATAGCCGTGCACCGGGCCAAGCGCGACAATCTTCAGAATCAATAGGTCCAGCGTGCCCTGTGGCAGGTCCGATTTTGCGGTCATGAGCTCGACGCCTCTTCCTTCGACATATGCAGCTTCGACATATTAGGACCACATGTGTCGAAGGTCAAGGTATTCTTTTGTGTTTGGAAGCGATTGGTCCAGCGGATGAATGAGGAAGATTCTGTCAGGATCGGCTGATTTCTCTCCTCAAACAGCGCTTCTAATCTTCCGATTGAAGATTAGAATTTCACGTAAATCGTTGAAAACAAAGTCTGATACGAATTTCTAATCCGACTCTTGGAGGGCTTTTTTCAGTTGATCGTTCGATGGACCACTGCAGCGATTTCGCGTGCCTCCGCGATCAGTTGCGCGAACTCCTCAGGCAGGATCGACTGCATCCCGTCCGACAACGCGCGGTCGGGGTCGTGGTGGACTTCCACCAATAGCCCATCGGCGCCAACAGCGACAGCCGCACGCGACAGCGGGAGGACCTTATGGCGCTTGCCGGTGCCGTGAGAGGGATCGACAACAATCGGAAGATGGCTGCGCTTCTGCACGGCGGGGATGATGCTGAGGTCGAGCGTGTTGCGGGTGAAGTCGGAGAAGGTTCGGACCCCGCGCTCGCAAAGAATGACGTTGTAGTTCCCCTCGGACATGACGTACTCGGCAGCCATCAGGAATTCGTCCAGCGTCGCCGACATGCCGCGCTTGAGCAAGACGGGCTTCTGGGCGCGTCCGGCGCGCTTCAGGAGCGAGAAATTCTGCATATTCCGCGCGCCGATTTGGATCACGTCCGCGTACTTCTCGACTAAATCGAGCGATTCGTTGTCGATGGCTTCGGTGACGATGCCGAGGCCGAATTCGTCGCGCACGGCGGCCAGGATCTGGAGACCGGGCTCGCCGAGCCCCTGAAAACTGTAGGGCGAAGTACGAGGCTTGTAGGCGCCACCTCGGAATAGGCGCGCGCCCGCAGACTTGATTCCACGCGCCACGGCGAAGGCCTGCTCGCGCGTCTCCACGGCACAAGGGCCGCCGACGACAGCCACCGCGCCATCGCCGAAATTGACATCGCCTAAGGGCGTCGGGATTCGGACGACCGTGTTTTCCTCTTTGACGTCGCGGCTGACGAGTTTATAGGGTTTGCTGACGGGGATGCATTCGACGACGCCCGCCATGGCCTCGAGCGAGCCGATGTCCACGGCGCCGTTATTGCCGGTGATTCCGATCGCCGTGCGGGCCGTGCCGGGAATGGGATGAGCGCGCAGGCCGAGCGACTCGATGCGTTCGCAAACGGCGCGAATCTGCTCTTCGGTCGCGTGAGCCTGCATGACAACCAGCATGAATGCCCCCTGAGATGAAGCGAAACCAGAAGTTTAGCTCATGGAAAACCGGAAGCAAAGGAGCTTGAGAGTGTGAGGAAATCGGCTAAGCCGGAAGCCGGCGAGTGTCGCTTGGAAGGAGAATTGGAGGCGCGGGGCAGAATCGAACTGCCGTTAAAGGTTTTGCAGACCTTCGCCTTACCACTTGGCTACCGCGCCTGGGCACCGGATGCGTGACAGCAGGCGAGCAAACCCATCATAGCATCAAAATGGGTTAGCCTGTGAGTCAGCAGAAAGGTCAATCAAAATGCAGTTAGTCTGCGATTCGTGCTAAATTGTCGAAATGGAAATTAAGGTCAAGATACCCGACGAGATTGCGGCACGGGCCAAGGCGCGTGGACAGAGACCTGAGGCGTATGTCGAAGAGATACTCGCGCAACAGGTCGCAGCGCAACCCTCAGAAGGTCGTCCTCTCAGAAGTGCTGCCGAAATACGAGCGTGGCTGGATTCGCTGGCGCAGTTTTCCGAAAGAATTCCACCTTTGCCAGAGACGATTACCCGCGAGTGGATCTATCAGGAACACGATTAAATGGCGATTGCTTCGTGTCTCGTCGATACGAACATTCTCCTTCGCATCACACGCCGCTCGGATCCTCAGCATAAGATGGTTGACGCGGCGCTCGCGCGCCTTGCCGGACAGGGCACAGAGCTGTATTACACGCACCAGAACATCGCAGAACTGTGGAATGCGTTGACACGGCCGAAGGATCGCAACGGGCTCGGGTTATCAATCGCCGAGGCGGACCGAGAAGTGGCTGCGATCGAATCCGGGATGAGCCTGCTTCCTGACAACGAGGCGGTTTACAGAGAGTGGCGGCGGTTGGTAGTGGAACACGGAGTTTCTGGGGTCCAAGTTCACGACGCGCGCTTAGCGGCAGCGATGTACGCTCACGGCGTGCGGCACATCCTCACCTTGAATATTGCCGATTTCAGCCGCTTCGAGGGGCTTACCGCATTGCATCCGGGTCGCGTCGAGCTGTGAATCTGCCTCAGGCAGAGATTCTGGCGGTCATGATGTCCCCGCCACGAACAATCGCTGCCGAAGGAAAAGCGCTATTGCCAGCCCAACGATCTCAGCCAAGGACCGACGAGGACCGCGCCCAGCAGCAGGATGGCGAGCAGAACTACGAATGATAGGCTGAGCCATTGTGCCCGTCGTGAGATTGGCTCGTGCCTTACGGCGGAACGGATCACCATCGTCGCGGCAGAGATTCCTACCGCTGCCCAGACCACCGAAAGTGCCTCGAAGAAGGTGTATCGCCATTCCGGGTAAATGTAGAGGGGACCCTTTTCGCGCGGATATAGGTAGTAGTCATAATAACAGTTTTCTCCCATCGCATAGAGCGCAACGGCCGAAAGAATCGCCATCGCGGCAGCGGCGAGGAGCGCCCATGGGCGAATCGCTCGTGTTTGTGAAGCTTGCATCTGGGGCTCTCCGGTGCCCGCTTCGCGGTGATTTTACCGCCAGAGGTGGTTCAGTCGTTCCTTTTTCGCGGGCAAGTTCACCGTTTGCGCTAGTGGGAGGACTCCGATAAAATAGTGGGCTACAAACTGGACAACCTGAGGGAATGGCGGAAGAACAACAGAGAAACACGCTGATTTACGACGCGTCGGACGAATACCGCCCCGAACCTCCTCCACCGCCTGAAATACCCTCCTGGAAAGACGGAAGCATCCGAATCGGAATCCATACTTCCATCGCGGGAGACATTACCGGCGCGCTGGACCTGGCGCATGGACTGGGCGCGAATACGCTGCAGATTTTTTCGGCCAGCCCGCGGATGTGGGACCGCGGGATTGCCCGGATTTCCGAGGCGGATGCCAAGCGGTTTCGCGAGCGGCGCCGCGAACTCGGGCTCGGACCGCTGGTGATTCACGACAACTACCTGATCAATCTGGCGTCGCCCAACCCAGTGCTGCGAACGCGGTCGGTGCAGGCTTTTCACCAGGAACTGGTGCGGGCGATGGCGCTGGGCGCGGATTACCTGGTGGCGCATCCGGGATGCGGCAAGGATGGGAGCCGGGAGTCGGCGATCGCGGCAATCGCACAGGGACTGCGCCAAGCGGCGCGCGGCTTGAAACTCGGCGACCTGAGAATTCTGCTGGAGAACACCGCGGGGCACGGGACGTCGGTCGGGTCGCGATTCGAGGAGTTGAAAGCGATCCTTGACGCGACGGCGGACCTGCCGATGGGAGTTTGCCTCGACACGGCGCACCTCTTTGCGTCGGGATGGGACATTCGAACGGAGGCGGGCCTGGATTCGGCCCTGAACGCGGTGGAGCGGGTCATTGGACTGGGGCGTGTGGCCGTGATTCATGCGAACGACTCGAAAACGCCGCTGGGATCGCGCGTCGACCGCCACGAGCATATCGGGAAAGGGAAGATCGGGCTCGATGCGTTCCGGCGGATCCTGAATCATTCGCGGTTGGCGGGGAAGGCGTTCATTGCCGAGACGCCGATCGACAAACCGGGGGACGACCGGAGGAACGTGGCGGCGCTATGGAAGCTGGTGGGAAAAACGGTCGTGGCCCGCGGAAAAGACGGAACGAAGCCACGGAAGCGCGCGGACGGAGGAAAGAAGGGCAAAAGGCGCTCGACGAAGAGGGCGCGCCGCTGAATCAAACGGGGGTATGCGGAATCGAATGAATAACCAGCGGTAAGGCTGCCGAAGCATCCAGAATTCATAAGATGAAGAAAGGATAGCGAGGAAGTGGCTGACTACGATCCGCAGCAGGTCGAGGCGAAGTGGCAAAAAGTGTGGGCGGAGCAAGGTGCGTTTGACGCGAAGGACTGCGACGCGTCGCGGCCGAAGTATTATCTGCTGGAAATGCTTCCGTATCCCTCGGGCACGCTGCACATGGGCCACATGCGGAATTACACCATCGGGGACGCGGTCGCGCGTTACAAGCGGATGTGCGGATTCAACGTGCTGCACCCGATGGGATGGGACGCCTTCGGTCTGCCTGCGGAGAATGCGGCGATCAAGAATCAGACTCACCCACGCGAATGGACGAACGCGAATATCGCGGAGTTCCGGCGAGTTCTGCGAAGGTTCGGGTTCAGCTACGACTGGCGGCGGGAAATTTCGACCTGCGAAGCGGAATACTACCGTTGGAACCAGTGGCTTTTCCTGAGAATGCTGGAGAATGGAATCGCCTTCCGGAAAAAGAGCAAGGTGAACTGGTGTCCGCTGTGCCAGACCGTGTTGGCGAACGAGCAAGTGATCAACGGATTCTGCTGGCGCCACGAAACCACACAGGTGGAAGTGAAAGAGCTGGAGCAGTGGTTCCTGCGAATCACGCAGTACGCGGACCAGTTGCTGGACGACATGGCGCAACTGGGAGACGGCTGGCCGGAGCGCGTCCTGGTGATGCAGAGGAACTGGATTGGGAAGTCGCGCGGCGCGCGCGTGCGATTCGAGGTCGCGCAAAAGGAAGGGCTGGCATTCGAGGTCTTCACGACGCGAATCGACACGATTTACGGCGTGTCGGCGCTCGTTCTTTCGGCGGGGCATCCGGATCTGGAGAAGCTCCTCGATGGCGTGCCGGGACGTGCGGCAATGGAAACGCAATTGAAGGCGATGCGGCAGAAGAGCATGAAGGCGGTGGACATCGCGACGGCTGAGAAGGAAGGATTTTTCACCGGGCGATTTGCGATCAACCCGTTTTCAGGCGAGCAAGTACCGATCTGGGTGGCGAATTTCGTGTTGGCGGAGTACGGGACGGGCGCGGTGATGGCGGTTCCGGCGCACGACGAGCGCGATTGCGAATTCGCGCAGAAGTATCACCTGCCGATCAAGATCGTGATTCAGCCGCTGCAGGAGGCTCCGCTGCGCGCGGAGCATTTCAGCGAAGCCTACACGGAGTACGGCCGGTTGGTGAACTCGGGACCGTACAGCGGGCTGACATCCGAAGAAGCGCTGGCGAAGATGACCGCTGACGCGGCCACGCGAGGATTCGGGAAGGGCGAGACGACGTACCGGCTGAAGGACTGGGGAATCTCGCGACAAAGATACTGGGGCACGCCAATTCCGGTGGTTTATTGCGAAAAGGACGGAATCGTGCCGGTGCCGGACGACCAACTGCCGGTGCGGCTGCCGGAGGAAGTGAAACTAACGGGACAGGGACAATCGCCGCTGGCGAGCGATCCTCAGTTTGTGAACACGACGTGCCCGAAATGCGGCGGTCCAGCGAGGCGCGAGACAGACACGATGGATACGTTCGTCGATTCGTCCTGGTATTTCTACCGCTACACCGATCCCCACAACGAGAAGGCGCCGTTCGACAAAGAGATTGTGAAGTACTGGTTCACGATCGACCAGTACATCGGCGGAATCGAGCACGCGATTCTGCACCTGCTGTATTCGCGATTCTTCTGCAAGGTGATGCGCGATCTTGGGCTGGTGAGTCACAGCGAGCCGATCGCCCGCCTTTTCCCGCAAGGAATGGTGCTGAAGGGCGGCGTGGCGATGTCGAAATCGAGCGGGAACGTTGTTGGCGCCGTGGAAATGGCGGAGAAGTATGGGGCCGATACGGGGCGCGTGTATACGCTCTTTGCAGCGCCTCCCGAAAAAGACCTGGAATGGAGCGAGGAGGCCATCGAAGGTTCCGCGCGTTTCCTGAACAAGAGCTACCGGTTGATTGCGAAGCACGCGGAGCGCCTGCGCGGTCTTCCGGTGGATCTGACTCAGGCAACGGACATGGGGAGGGCCACGGCAAAAGAGAAAATCATCGTGCGCAAAGCGCATCAGACGTTGAAGCGCGTGACGCATGATTTCGAATCGCGATGGCACTTCAACACGTCTGTTTCGTCTCTAATGGAATTCCTAAACGTGTTTCAGGAGCAGGAGCCGCTGGACGCGGATGTTTCGCCGATGATTCTCAAGAGGGCGCTGACGGCTTTTGTCCTGATGCTGGCGCCGATCGCACCGCATCTGGGTGAGGAGCTCTGGCAGATGCTGGGGAATCCGGGCGGGCTTTCGCGGCAGAAATGGCCGGCGTACCGCGAGGACCTGACGAAGGAAGAGCAGATCGAGGTGATCATCCAGATCAACGGGCGGATGCGCGGAAAGATCCTGGTGGGTGACGCGATGAGCGACGAGGAAACGGTGGAGATGGCGGTGAAGGACGCGCGGGTGGGGATGATGCTCGACGGAAAAGTGATTGCGAAGACGGTGGTGGTGCCGAAGAAGCTGGTGAACTTCGTGCTGAGGTGAGCAAGAAGTCCGGGAGACCACATTGGCGCGAGAACGCGTTGAAGGAGGCCGAGGTCAGGCGATGACACCACAGAGCGGCGCGGCGGAGCGAATGGAGTTCGGGGCGGTGAGCACGAAGCACGGAATCGTGGTGCTGGATTTTGGCGGGCAGTACACGCAGCTGATCGCGCGGCGAATCCGCGAGCAGCAGGTGTTTTCAGCGATCCTGCCGTGCACGGCGAAAATCGAAGAGATACGCGCGCTGGAGCCGGCGGGAATCGTGCTGTCGGGCGGGCCCAGCTCCGTTTATGACGCGGGCGCGCCGGTGTGCGATCCGAAAGCGCTGCAACTGGGCGTGCCGGTTCTCGGCATTTGCTACGGGATGCAGTGGATGGCCCACACGCTCGGCGGAAAAGTGGAGCGTGCCGAGCGGCGCGAGTATGGCCCGGCGGAACTCGGAATGCAGCAGGCATCGCCGCTGTTCAAGGGCCTGCCGAACGGGCTGAAGGTGTGGGAGAGCCACGGAGATCACGTTGTGGGGCTGCCGCAGGGATTTCAGGTGACGGGGCGAACCGCCAACGCGATTGCAGCGGTGGAGGACGCGGACCGGAAATTCTACGGTGTGGAATTTCATCCCGAAGTGAATCACACGGACCGCGGGACAGAGATTCTGCGGAATTTCGTCTTCGAGATTTGCGGCGCTCCGCAGAACTGGAACCGCGCGGGATTTATCGCGTCGTCGGTGGAAGCGATTCGAAAGCAGGCGGAGGGCGCGCGGGCGATCTGCGCATTGAGCGGCGGCGTCGATTCGGCGGTGGCGGCGGCTCTGGTGCATCGGGCGATCGGCGACAAGCTGACGAACGTGTTCGTCGATACCGGCCTGCTCCGGCGGAATGAATTTCAGGAAACGCTCGAGCTGCTGCGGAAGCGGCTGGGGCTCAACGTGATCGGCGTCGATGCCTCGGAGCGATTTCTCGGCCGACTGAAGGGCGTGACCGATCCGGAAGAGAAGCGGAAGCGAATCGGCGCCGAGTTCATTTCAGTTTTCGTGGACGAGGCGAAGAAGCTGGTGGAGGAGTCGCGCGGCTTGCCGATCAAATTCCTGGTGCAGGGGACTTTATACCCGGACGTGATCGAGTCGGTGTCGGTGAAGGGACCTTCGGCGGTGATCAAGTCCCACCACAATGTGGGCGGGCTGCCGGAGAAGATGCCGTTCGGACTGATTGAGCCGCTGCGAGATTTATTCAAAGACGAGGTGCGCGCCATCGGCCGGGAGCTCGGACTGCCCGAGGAAATTCTTGTGAAACATCCGTTTCCCGGGCCGGGTCTGGCGGTGCGGTTACTCGGAGAAGTGACGCCGGAGCGGCTCGAGCCGCTGCGAGGAGCGGACGCGATCGTGGTGGATGAAATCCGGCGCGCGGGGCTTTATGAAAAAGTTTGGCAGGCGTTCGCGGTGTTGCTGCCGGTGCAGAGCGTCGGCGTGATGGGAGACGATCGAACGTACGGGCACACTATCGCCGTTCGCGTGGTGGATTCACTTGACGCGATGACCGCAGACTGGTCTCGCTTGCCGCGCGAAGTGCTGGAGCGAATCTCCTCGCGAATCGTAAACGAAGTCTCGGGAGTAAACCGGGTCGTTTACGACATCAGCTCGAAGCCGCCAAGCACAATCGAATGGGAATAGGCCGTTCGACGATTCGCAAGTCTCGCCCCCCGAAACTCACGAAGCGCCGTGAAGCGAAATCGCCCCTAAAAAGCGCGTTTTTTGCGAAGGCAGCTGCCGGCCGCAAACCAATTCGCCCTGCCCCTCGAGGCGAAAAGGAAGCGGGTCAGCGGCTTGCCATCTTCTGAGCCATGTACAGAAGCAACCGGCGGTCGCCGTCATCGATACGGCTGAGCAACCGGCGGAAGCGGCCCAGAATACGCGCCTCTTTCCCCGACGTTCCCCAGGCGATATCGTCCGCGCTCTTCCGCTTCGGAAGATTCGGCAAAACCGGCGGTTCTTCGCCATCGTAGAAGAGCTGGTAGAGCGGAACTTCCATCGCTCGGGCCAGCTTCTCGAGGGTCTCGATCGCGGGAACGGTGTGGCCGTTCTCAACGCGCGAGATGTAACAGCGAAGAAGACCGGTGCGCTTCTCGATGTCACCCTGGGAAAGGCTTTTTGTTTCACGCAGCAGGCGAATGCGTTCTCCGATTATCATGGCGGGTATTGTTGCATGGACTAAGAATGGTCGCAAGGCTAAACTAAACGAACCAAATGAGTCGCCAGGTGTAACCGAAACCCGATGAGTGACGTCCCAAAAGGTGTGGCAGCCCAGGCTCCTGCCCTCTCTGTTCCGCTGAGCCCGCGGAGCAAGGGAGAAGAGGATCGGGCGCTGGTCCAGCAGGCTCAAGGCGGGAATGATTCCGCGTTTGAAGAACTGGTCCGGCGGCACCAGCAGCGCGTCTTCGCGCTCGTGGGCGGCATTTTGCGGCGGCACGAGGATTTGGAGGATGTGGCGCAGCAGGTGTTTCTGAAGGCGTTCGTATCGCTGAAGCGGTTCGATCAGCGCGCGGCGTTTTCAACGTGGCTATACAAGATCACGGTGAACGAGTGCTGGGACTACTTGCGAAAACGCAAGGTCCGGCCGCTGGTCTACGAATCCGATTTGTCGGAGGAGCAGGTTTCGCGGCTGGACGGGATTGCGTCGCTGGAAAGGCCTCCGGAAGGTGCGAGCGAGCGCGCGGAAGCAAGGGATTTGCTGGAGCGGATGTTGAGCAAGCTGCCGGAGCAGGATCGGCAGCTGCTCCTCTTGAAGGAAGTGGAAGGATTTTCGGTGCAGGAATTGGCGGAAATATTGGATCTCAACGTTAACACGGTAAAGGTGCGCCTGTTTCGCGCTCGCGCGCGGATCATGGACACCTATCGAAAACGACTTGGTTCGAGCGGCCACGCGGTAAATTTCCCTGGGGCGGGGAAAGGAAGGGCTGGCGATGAAGTCTGACTTTCAGGTCGAAGCTTGTCCGCAGTACGAAGCGAAATTCGAGGACTATGTCTGCGGTGAGTTGTCCGGAGCGGAGAAAAGAGAAATTGAAGAGCATCTGAAGAGCTGCGCCGGATGTACAGCGGCGGTCCGGCAGGCCGAAGCGAGCACACGCCTGTTGCGGCTCATGGAAGCAGCTCCGGGTCCCGGACCGGCGTTCGCGCGCGTCGTGATGGCGCGGATTCGTTCGCAGCGCGACGCGATGCCGGAGCCGCGCGGGCTCTGGCAGTCGTTCGTTTCGCTGGCATGGCGATTTGCCGCCAGCACCGCGCTGATCCTGGTGCTGATGGTTACCTACGATGTGACCCGGCACGAGAATAGCGGGCCGACAGTCGCTTCGGTGCGCCAGCGCGAGGTGCATGATCTCTTCACGAGCGACAGGGATCGCGTGCCGACGAGTCGCGACGACGTCCTGATCATGGTGGCGGAGCAAGAGAATGGAAAATAACAGCCCGGCACGGACGCGACGCGAAGCGGCCCTACTGGTGTTCGTCGTGTTTCTATTGGGCCTGCTTGTGGGCGGAGTGGCCAATCATCTGTGGGGCGAGCGCGTTTGGGGCAAGCAGGACGGGCCGCGCCAGGGTCCTCCTTCGCGAGAACAAGTGATGAACGCGCTGACGCACGAACTGCAGCTCACGCCGGAGCAGCAGAAGCAGCTTGGGCCCATCATCGATGAGACGCGCGTGCAGGTGCGGGCTCTCTACGAGCCGCTGGACGCGCAGCATGAAAAAATTCGGCAGCAGGGGCGCGAGCGAATTCGCGCGATCCTGACTCCGGAGCAGCAGCCAAAATTCGATCAGTTCATGCAGCGCATCGACGAACAGCGCAAGAAAGATGCTGCGGCCGCGCAGCGCTGACAGGCGACCACGCACAGAATCTTCCGCACAACCTGATGATTGCGGTCGAAGTGTATGTGCCAGAGGGCGACGGCGCGGACAGACTAGCGCGCGGAGAATTCGTGCTGTGCCAACTTGCTCGAGTTCAACTGATCTAGAGAGGGAAGCGATACGGGCGAAATGAGTGTCAGCTCGGAGGGCTGCGTGGCCGTTCTGAGAGCGTGAACCATCAGCTCGATAGCGGCGCTTGAATTGGGGCGCGTGACGACTGTCGCGGCAAGCAGCCCGTTCCGCACCATCTCCTGTCCCACCTTTGGGAGTCCATCACAGCCGGAGAACGGCATGCTGAGCCACTTGTCTTTCACTTCAAAGTCGGCGTGTTCCTGAATCGCCTTGCGTGCGCCGATGGCCATGTCGTCGTTTTGAGCCAGGATCATGTCGACCGGTGTCCTCTTCGACGTGGGCAGCTTCATCCACGAACAGAGTGCCTTGTAAGCGCTTTCCCGGGTCCAACTGCCCTTGAAGCTGATCAGCTTGACGCCCGCCGGCTTTGTCTGTTCCAGCCCCAGCGTGCGGTGACGCGCTGCTGCCGTCGTCGTTGGTCCTTGTATGAAGAGCGCCGTCCCGTCCTTGGGAACCAGCGCGGCGAGATGTTGCCCCTGGATCCGGCCGACTTCGAGATGGTTCGTGCTCACGCAAAAGGCCGGTACATTGCTGGCCCGGCGCAAATCCTTCATATATTCAGCTTCGCGGTTCAAAACCCCCCAGCCAATTCCCGCGGAAACAGACGCCCGGGCAACATGAGGAAGGGCGGTCCCGCCGACCGGCTCGAACACGATCGCGTCCGGGTGCTCACCCGATGACTGGATGACGCCGAGGAGCTGCTGACTTTGGTTGATCGCGTCGCCACCTGCGTAAATGATTCGGACGCCGATCCCGAGCTTGGCCGCAATTTCTTCGGCGGCCCTGGCCTGTTCCACCTGGAAATCGTTATCCGCAGTAATGAGGCCGACTAGAATGTTGAGCTTCTTCAATGAGTCTCGCCCCGTGACGCTAGGCTCAGGGTACCGAGCGGTGACCGAATTCCAAAACGAAAGACGCTCAGATGTGCCCATATGGCACACGCCGGGGCGATTCCTCCACAGGTTCGCGTAACTTACTGTGGACTAACCTCTTAAGGAAGTGCGTCGCAGGATCGCCTGAAGGGAGAGAGAATTCACTCCTGATGAAGAGCAATCACCGGGTCGACTCGGGTGGCTCGTCGAGCGGGAACATAGCAGGCGACGAGGGCGACCAGAATGAACAGAAGGGCGACGGCCAGAAGCGAAACAGGGTCGGTCGCGCTAACTCCATAGAGCCATGTTCGAAGGAGCCGCGTAAGACCGAATGCGGCCGCGAGCCCAATCGCGACGCCGGTCAACGTCAGAGAGAGGCCTTCGTTCACAACCATCTTCAGGACGTCGAGGCGTTGTGCTCCCAGAGCCATGCGAATGCCGATTTCGCGCGTTCGCTGGCCCACAAAAAATGAAATGACGCCGTAAATTCCGACGATGCCAAGAATCAGCGCAAGCCCGGCAAACGAAACGAAAAGATATGTGACTGCGCGCGGCGCCGACGTCGACGCGGATAGAACCTCTGGCATCGCCCTCAACTCGCTGACGGGCGTCTCAGGATTCAGGTTGGTGACGATCTCGCGGATCAGCCGTTCGATCTGCCGCTGATCCAACGTGGTCCGCACGACGAGACTCATTTCCGCAGGCATGCGGCCGTCCGGTTCGGAGGCCTTCGGTCCGTAAGGGACGTACACAGTGCCGTCGATCCAACTTGGTTCGTCGTGGTGTAGGTCATATGCCAGAACGTCCGGAACCACTCCGACGATCGTATATTGGTCGTTTACGACGGTCGGCATCATGTGCTGCCCCACCGCATCGCCGGAGGGCCAGAATTTCCGCGCCGTCGATTCACTGACGATCGCCACAGGAGGATTCCCGGCGCTGTCCGCTTCCGTGAAGCTGCGGCCGCGAAGAATCGGAATGCCCATCAGGCGAAGATAGTCGGCCGAGACTACATCCTGCCAGACGAGCGGCCCGGGATTTCCCGGTGGAGGCACGTAATTCTCGAAATCGACGGCCCGCTTGCTCACGCGTCCGTTGAGCGGCAGCGTGTTGACGATGGCCGCGGCGCTCACGCCGGGAAGAGCTTTCAGCTGATCGATCAGGCTTCGATAGAACTGCTCGCACCGTCCGCGATCGTCGCAAAAGGATTGGTTTGGCGTGACGCGGGCCGTGACCAGATGCTCGGCGCGAAAGCCGGGATTCACATGCGACAGCGCCCACAGGCTTCGGATCAGCAACCCTGCCGCGCTCACGAGCAGCACCGCAAGCCCCAGTTCGCCGATGACGAGCGCCTTGCGCCAGTGGCGATTCACGGAGAGAGATGCTCCGCGGCCTCCTGCCTTCAGCGATTCCGTGACGTCCGTCTTCGACGATTGCAGCGCGGGAACAACGCCCGATGCGAGTCCCGTCAAGACTGCGAGCCCCGCCGTAAAGATGAGCACCCGCCAATCGATTCCCACTTCGGCAAGCCGCGGCGTGTCGGCGGGAAGGGCCGCCTTAATAAAGGACAGCCCACCGGATGCCAGGAAGAGTCCCAGCGCGCCGCCGACGCCGGCCATCACCGTGCTCTCGGTAATCAGCTGACGAATGATTCGCGGGCGGCTTGCGCCCAGCGACGAACGCAGCGCGATTTCCTTCTCGCGAGTCGCGGCGCGCGCGAGCGTCAGATTGGCGACGTTAGCGCACGCGATCAGCAGAACCAGCGCCACCGCTCCAAGCAAAATCAGCAACCGCGAGCGAAAATCGCCCACGATGGAATCTTCCAGGGGGACGGCGGCGACCGCGGGATTCCAGTTGTCCGGCATGCGCCACGGAAACATGCCTCGAACGCGCGACTGAAAAATCCGGATTTCCGCAGTTGCCTGCTCGAGCGTAACGCCTGCGTGCAACCGGGCGACGACCGGCATGAAGTCATCCGCCCAATAGTGAGTCGCGTTGCGCGGATCCAAGTCGAGAGGTACCCAGATATCCGTTTCCAGGGAGGGGAAGCGAAAATCGGCAGACATTACTCCGACGATTTCGCGGTGCACGCCTTCAATGTCGACCCAGTGCCCGACGACACTTGGATCGCCGCCAAACCGCTCTTGCCAGAGCCGGTAACTCAAAATAACGAAGTGGTTCTTGCCGGTGATGTCTTCGCCGGGAAAAAACGTCCGTCCGAGTTTCGGAGTCGCGCCGAGAACGCTGAACAGTTCTGCCGAAACGAGGGTCGCATTCAGGCGCAGCGGATCGCCGACACCCGTCAGATTGAGTTCGTGCCCCTCGTAGTAGCCTGCGACATCCATCGTATGGACCTGTTCGCGCATCGCGGCGAAAGCGCCCTTCGGATATGTGCCTGTGATGCTGACGAGCCGCTGTGCATTCGGGAAAGGCAGCGTGCGGAGGAGAACGCCGTTCACCAGGCTGAAGATCGCCGTGTTGGCCCCGATTCCAAGTCCCAACGTGAGTACCGCGATAGCCGTGAATCCCAGATCCTTGCGCAGGATTCGCAGGCCGTAGCGCACGTCCTGCCATAGCGTCTCGAAAAAATAGGCTTGCCGAGCCTCGTAGCAGTCCTCCTTCACGTGCTCGACGTCCCCGAACTCCGCTCGCGCGCGTCGCCGCGCTTCGTGCGGATCCATGCCGCTCGCTACGTAATCGGCCACCTGCTGCTCGACGTGAAATTGCAACTCGGAGTCAACCTGTCGTTCCTCAGGCGGTTTGCGCAACAGCCGGGAGAGCCAGTTCATCTCATGCGCTCCTTGCGATCCCTATTCCGCCGTCCGCAGAATCAACGCCACGGCACCCGACAGCTTCGCCCAGTTCCGAATTTCGGATTCGAGCTGCTTTCGCCCCTTCGCCGTCAGCGAATAGAACTTTGCCTCGCGTCCCGTGCCCGTCTCCTTCCAGTCGGCCCGGAGCCAGCCGCGGTCTTCCAGGCGATGCAGGGCGGGATACAGCGATCCTTGCTGTACCGTGAAGAACTCTTTCGAGATCTGCCGGATGCGCTGCGAGATGGCGTACCCGTGAATCGGCCCGAGCGCGACAATCTTGAGAATCAGCATGTCGAGCGTGCCCTTCAGAAACTCCGACCGGTCTTCGCTCATTCGCTCCACCCCTCGAACATCCACACATAGAAGTTCTACATGTAGAACGCCTTTCGGTCAAGAGGATTCAAGCAAGACACGGCGACCTGCTGGCAGTCGTGCACCGGTTAGCTCCCAGCGCCTGTTCGCGTTCGTCTCCGGCGCAGGCGAACCGTCGCTTACACTTCGCTGTCCTAACGGTCCTGAACGCCTCCTGTCCCAGCCACTCGCAGCTGTGTCCAATCTTGCACGGCGAAGAGTTGGCCTTTCGCCATTGACGCTGCTCTCGCCCTGGCGTAAGGTTTCGCGAAACTCAGCCTTGCTGAAATTTCGATTTCAGCGAACCCAGTTAGTCAGACCGGTTCCGACCGTTGTGGTCGGACGGCTTGCCCAGCCCGCAAGTGCGTTCTTGCGTCAGCGCGAGGGTGTGTTTGCGCCCTCGCCGTAGAAGGGAGATGCGAGGCCGGTGTTCACGTTCGCATAGCAGGGCCGGGCTTGATCACAACGCCGGGATTTCGTTCCCGGCTCGATGCTGTTCATCAGGTTAACCGTCCCAGGAGCGATTAACCACCGAAGGCCCGCGTCTTGGGGTGTGTTCCGGCGCGGGTCACCAAGGAGGACGCTCATGAAAAGCCTGAAGCTGCCAATCTTTACCGCAGCTCTAATGGGGCTGTCATTCACAACGGCGCTTCTGGGGCAGGGGTATCGAAGTTTCGGGACCTCGGCCTCGGCAGGAGCACGCGATCCCGGCGTGCGCGCGGGTAGCGTGAACGCGGGAACTCCGTTGAACGGACTAAGTCCGTCCCAGATGCAGTATTTTCAGGACGGGCTGAGCCGGTTCATGGAAGTCGATTCGGTGGGCGGAAGCGTTTCCGGCGAGCCGGGCAAGGGGCTTGGTCCGGGCTACAACCTCAATAGCTGCGTCGGCTGTCACGCTCAGCCTGCCGCGGGTGGCACGAGTCCCAGCGCGAATCAATTTCCGAACGTCGGAGAGAACCCGCAGATCCTGGCGGCGAACGACGCCGGAGCGACGAACACGATTCCGTGGTTCATCACTCCGGACGGTCCCGTGCGGGAAGTACGGTTTCCGTTCGTCGTGGGCCCCAACGGAAGGCTCACGCAAACGCCGGATGGCGGGGTCCACAATGTCTTCACCATCGCTGGACGCTCCGATGCGACCGGCGCCGTGGGGATATCCGGCAGCCCGCAGACTTGCACGGTGGCGCAGCCCAATTTCCAGCAGGCGCAGAGCCTCGGAAATATCATCTTCCGGATACCGACGCCCGTATTCGGCGCCGGCCTGATCGAGAATATTTCCGACGCTACGATCCTGGCTAACATGGAGGCCAATTCGCAGCTCAAGCGGAACCTGGGCATTTCGGGGCATCCCAACACGAGCGGCAACGACGGAACGATCACTCGCTTCGGATGGAAGGCGCAAAACAAGTCGCTCGAGGTCTTCGCCGGCGAAGCCTACAACGTCGAAATTGGCGTCACCAATGAAATGTTCACGAACGAGCGCGATCGCGCTCCTGCCTCCTGCATGTTCAACTCGACGCCGGAAGACGAAACCAACTTCGACGACTCGGGCTATCAGATTCCCAGCGATGCCGTGCAGTTCGCCACCTTCATGCGCTTCCTTGCTCCCCCCGCGCCCTCGACGCAGGGCATTCCGGGCGATCCCACGGTCCAGTCCATTCAAAGCGGCCAGGCGATCTTCCGCCAGATCCACTGCGACACGTGTCACACGCCCTCACTCACCACGTCCACGTCCAATTTCGCGTCTGCTTTGAACAACCAGACCGCAGCGCTGTACTCTGACCTGCTGGTTCATCATATGGGCTCGGGACTGGCTGACCACATTTCTCAGGGCGCGGCCGGACCGGATGAGTTCCGCACGGCTCCATTGTGGGGCGTCGGTCAGCGCATCTTCTTCCTGCACGATGGCCGCGCGACTCCGGCCAACGGCGGGTTGATGAATGCGATTGAGGCGCACTCGAGCAGCGGGTCAGAGGCGAACTCCGTAATCTCCATGTTCAATTCGCTCTCGCCTCAGCAGAAGCAGAACCTGCTCAACTTCCTGCGGTCGTTGTAAGCAGGCGGGCGGGCCGCCGGCATGTGACGTTCCTGGGACGCTGCATGCCGGCAACCCTCCTCGATTCGACGGGGTTTTGGAAACCTGTGGGGCAATCCAGCCCCCCGAACCATCGCTGGCAGGCGTGATGGTTCTCCTGCGAGACTCACTCCTGCGCACTCGTTCGCACCGCAACCGGCCTGGAGATTTTCTTGTGCAACCGATCGGTCGGTCGCGCCTTGGAACCACGAAATCTTCTACGGCGGCGTCGGCGCCTGGAACTCGCTCTTCATTCACTATGCTTCGCGCTTGCGGAAACGGTGTAAATCGGGGCAAACGTGTAGGGAATCTCAGCCAAACGAGGGGCTTCCGGTGGCACGCGTGCTTTGACGTGGCCGGGAGATTTTGCCTGGGAATGAAACGCTATCGGCCGGAGGCAAAGCCCGCCTCAGCCTCACCGACAGTGGGGTAAATCTCGAAGAGGGGATCGATGCCCGTAAGCTGAAGAACGTTCCTCACGCGGCTCGCCAGGCCCACCAGCGCCAGCTTCCGATTCGTCTTGTTGCACGAAACGAACGCACGCACCAGAATTCCGACCGCCACCGAATCAATCGACGGAACTTCCGTCATGTCGATGATCAGTTTTTGCGCGGTCGTTGCATCGATCGCTTCGCGAAATGCGGGTCCGCTCGAGAACGAAATCGGGCCCCTCGCCGTCAGGACTCGCGTATCCTTGCTCGAACCTTCACGCCCGCTTACGGAGAATGCGTCGCTGGACATTCCGCGCATTGTAGCCAACCCGCGTCGCCCAATCAACCAATTGCGCCTGCCGGCACCGTCTTGGAGGGAGGATTTCCTCCTTGCAACTTCATGTCAGGTGATTTATACGAGGGAGCGCATTACTTCTAAATTCGCGGAGGGGCGAGATGCGAAAGTGGGTTGTTCTTGCGGTTCTGTTTTCTTTTTGCGTTCTGATTCCGAGCGGCGCCGACGAGGAATCCCTGCAGGGCTTTACACGTGATCATTCCGCCTCGGAGCGGCAATGGGAGTCCAAGTTCAAGGCCATCCCCAGTCCGGAAAATCAACGCAACGACATGAAGCTCCTGTCTGCGCATCCTCACAACGTCGGCACTACCTACGACAAGCAGAATGCCGAATGGATTCTCGCGCAGTATAAGCAGTTTGGCTGGGACGCTCATATCGAACAGTTTGACGTCCTCTTCCCGACTCCGAAAGAACGCGTCCTCGAAATGGTCGCGCCCACGAAATTCGTGGCGAAGTTGCAGGAGCCTCCCGTCGCCGTCGATCCCACGTCGAATCAAACGAGCGAGCAATTGCCCACCTACAATGCCTACTCGGCCGACGGTGATGTCACCGGGCCGCTAGTCTATGCGAACTACGGCGTTCCTTCCGATTACGAAGAGCTGGAGCGGCTCGGCGTTTCCGTGAAGGGCGCGATCGTCATCGTTCGCTACGGCGGCTCGTGGCGCGGTGTGAAGCCAAAGGTCGCCGCCGAGCACGGCGCCGTTGGCTGCCTCATCTATTCCGATCCTCACGACGACGGCTACAACGAAGGCGACGTTTTCCCCAAGGGCCCCATGCGTCCGCCCGAAGGCGTTCAGCGCGGCAGCGTGATGGATTTTGCTTCGGCGCAGCCCGGCGATCCGCTCACTCCTGGCGTTGGCGCGACGCCCGACGCAAAGCGCCTCCCCGTGAAGGATAATCCCGCGCTCACGAAGATTCCGGTTCTTCCGATTTCTTATGGCGACGCGCAGCCTTTGCTCGCCGCTCTCGACGGCCCGATGGCCCCGTCGGAATGGCGCGGCTCGCTCCCGATTCCATATCACGTCGGCCCCGCTGCGAAGGTCCACCTGAAAGTCGAGTCGAATTGGGACACGAAGCCTCTCTACGACGTGATTGCCAAAATCACCGGCTCCGAGCATCCTGACGAATGGGTGATTCGCGGCAACCACCACGACGGTTGGGTGAACGGCGCTGAAGACCCCCTCTCCGGCCAAGTCGCCGAGCTCGAAGAGGCCCGCGCGATGGGCGAACTCCTCAAGCAGGGATGGAAGCCGAAGCGCACCATTATCTATTGCGCGTGGGACGGCGAAGAGCCCGGCCTCCTCGGTTCCACCGAATGGGCCGAAGCTCACGACACCGAACTCAAGCAGCACGCCGTCGCTTACATTAACAGTGACGTGACGGGCCGCGGTTACCTTGGCGTCGAAGGCTCGCACACCCTCGAGCATTTCTTCAATGGCGTCGCTCGCGACATCGAGGACCCCGAGAAGGACATTCCTGTCCGCCAGCGTCTGCTTTTCGCGGAGATTTCCCGCGCTCGCAGCGACGAGGACCGCAAAGAAATTCGCAGCCGCGCCGATTTCCGCATCGGAGCTCTAGGTTCAGGCAGCGATTACACCGCTTTCCTCGACCATCTCGGCATCGCCTCTGCAAATCTGGGCTTCGGCGGCGAGGATCGCGGCGGTATCTACCACTCCATCTACGACGATTTCTACTGGTTCACCCATTTTTCGGACACCGACTTTTCCTACGGCCGAGCTTTCTCGCAAACCGTCGGAACGGCGGTCATGCGCCTTGCCGACGCCGACCTGCTTCCTTTCGAATTCACCGATCTCGCGGACACCATTCACATGTACTTGAAGCAGGTGAAGAAAGCTGCCGACGACGCGCGTCAGGAAGCCATCGAGCGCGACAAGGATCTCGATGACGGCTTGTATAGCGCCGTCAGCGATCCGCGCCACCCGACGGTCGCTCCGCCGCGCGAGGAAGTGCCCCCACATCTCGATTTCGCCCCGCTCGATAATGCTGCGGACTCCCTCATCATGGCCGCCGACCGCTATCAGGCCGCCCTCAAGAAGGCCTGGCCCGCCGGCGTTCCGGATTCCACTCTTCAGGACTTGAATCACAAGCTCATGGAGAGCGAGCACCGGCTTACCACCGAGGAGGGCGTCCTCCGTCGCGGCTGGTACAAGCACATGATTTATGCTCCCGGTGTCTACTCCGGCTACGGCGCCAAGACCCTTCCCGGCGTCCGCGAAGCCATCGAGCAGAAGCACTGGGACGAGGCCAATTCGGAGATCCAGCGGCTTTCAGGCGTCCTTAATAATGAGAGCGCCTTGATCAACTCTGCTGCGCAGGAGCTTGAGTCCGCAAAGCATTAAGAACACGGGACTTCCCGCCATTGAGAGGGCGCGGGCGGAGCTGCCCGACCCGTTTCGGCCGTCAGCTCTGCCCGCCGCCCCACGCGTGCTCGCGCCCGAGGAGACCTTAGCGCCTTTCGCCTCATCGAAGAGGGAAGGCTTGCTCACATGGGCAAGCCCCTGCCGTCCAAGCTTGGCGAGCTGGCGGAAGTCGATGCTATACTCAAGAATCGCGCCTTTTTCGAAGGGCTGATCCAAAGGAGTCCGGGATGGGCACACAGTTTCGAGAGATCTTGAGTTGGGCGAGGCGGCGCAAGGTATTTGCCTTCCTGCTCGTCGGAGCTACTCTCGCCGTCGGAATTGTAATCGGCACGCTTCTTTCCGGACGCGTTCAAGCTACGCGTGAGCAGACCGGCCCGAGCGGCGCGACCCTTCTCGCCATTCCGGATCCTGTCACGCTTTCCAACGGCTTCGCCGGCATCACGAAGCGGCTGGAGCCCGCGGTCGTCAACATTTCCACTACGCAGGTCCTCGAGAAGCCGAAGACCAATCGCGGCCAGCGGCACTCCGACGATCCCTTCCGCGACTTCATGGATCGCTTCTTCGATTCGCCCGACAACGGCCCCGACGCCGAGCGTAGCCTCGGTTCCGGCGTCATCGTCGACAAGAAGGGCTTCATCCTCACCAACGATCACGTCATCGACCAGGCCACGAAAATTCAAGTGGCGCTCGACGGCGATCCCGAGCACTACAGCGCGCGCGTGATCGGCACCGATAAGGATACCGACCTCGCGGTCATCAAGATCGATACCACCCGCGAGCTTCCCGTTGCGAAGCTCGGCAATTCCGATGGCGTCCAGGTCGGCGATTGGGTTCTTGCGTTCGGCAGCCCGTTTGGCTTGAATTCCACCGTCACCGCAGGAATCGTCAGCGCGAGGGACCGCTCGACCATCGGCAAGCAGTTTCAGCGCTTCATTCAGACGGATGCCGCCATCAACCCCGGCAACTCCGGCGGTCCGCTTGTCAATCTCGCGGGCGAAGTGATCGGCATCAATACTGCCATCTACACCGGCAGCCGCGGCTTCGAAGGCGTTGGCTTCGCGCTACCGTCAAACACCGCCATCACGGTTTACAACCAGCTGGTTACCAGTGGCAAGGTCATTCGTGGCTCCATCGGCGTCACCTTCCAGGAGCAAAACAGCGCGAATCCAGTCCTGATGAAGGAGCTTGGCGCGCCTTATGGAATCGTGGTCGAAGATGTTGCTCCCGGCAGCCCAGCCGAGAAAGTCGGCATTCGGCCCGGAGACGTGATCACGCAGGTCAATGGCCAGGCCGTTCACAATGGCGCCGACCTCGTCAATCCGATCGCCGACACGCCCATCGGCAACAGCGTCAAAATCCATTACGTTCGCGACAAGGTCGATAAGGAAGCGAGCCTCACGGTTGCCGATCGCTCGAAGATATTCCCCCAAACCGCGGAAGACACCGATCAGTCGCCTGAGGACAGCGAGGAGCCTTCGCAGTTCGGTCTCCACGCCGAAGACCTCACGCCCGATCTCGCGCGCAAGCTCGGCATGCCCAAGACGGCCGGCGTGATCGTCACCGAAGTCGATCCGGCCAGCTTCGCCGAGGATTTGGAATTCGCGCGCGGAGACGTGATCAGCGAAATCAATCATGTGCTTGTGAATTCGATGGTCGACTATCGCCGCGAAATGGCCAAGCTCAAGCCCGGTCAGGATGTTCTGTTCAAGGTCGCGCGCCGTTCCGACAGCGATCGCGTGCTCACCACTTTTCTCGCGGGCACCGTTCCGTCTGTCACGGCGAAGTAGGCCGCATTTTCGTATTGCGGGCGGCTCTCTGCGAGCCGCCCAAAACTCTGGTGCGGTTCGAGTTCAACCAGCCGGCTCGTTCTCGTGCTCGATTCGCCGCTCCTCGCTCCGGTATTTCTTGAGTTTGGCGCGAGCCGCGGGATAATAAGGAATAACTTCTGCTGGGGACCCTATGAGCGTCAGCGCCGGAAAACTCGCGAAGTCATTGTCGATTGTTGTCTCTTTTGTGCTTGGATGCGCCTTCGCTTTGGCCGCATCCGCATCCGCCCGTTCTGCGTCCGGTTCGTCCAAGACCGCGCACTCAACCGCTCAAACCTCGAAAAAGAAGCACCGCCGCCGCCATTACTCGCGCCGCCAGCCGTTCCAGAAGGCCCCGACGCGGGACCGCATTTCCGAAATTCAATCGGCCCTTGCCCGCAACGGCTACTATCACGGCGATCCCAATGGCAAGTGGGATTCGAGCACCATCTCGGCGATGCAGAAATTCCAGGCTGACCACGGCCTCGATTCCAACGGGAAAATCGACGCCTTGACCCTGCAGAAGCTGGGCCTTGGCTCGGACATCGCCGGCGTTTCCGCGCCGAGGCCGCTGCTGCCCGCGTCTTCGCCGGCGTCGCCTGCGACACCGCCTTCGTCCAAGCAGCAGCCGTCCAAGGATTCGGCCTCCGCTTCGAGTGGCACGCAGTCCGCATCGACCGCATCGCCTGCTTCATCGGGTTCCACCGCGAATTCGAAACCACAGCCGCCGCAGCAGTAATCGCAACTCTTCGCTCGGCGCGTTTTTCTATCTCAGATCGTTGTGACGGGCATCGTTGACCCGCGCTCGCGCGCTTGTTACTCTGAATCTTCACTTTTCTGCAGCCGCGCCTCGTTCGGGCGACCACGGAGGAATCACAGATGGCCACGTCATACGCCCTGAAAACCTACAAGAACTTCATCGACGGCGAGTGGGTCGAAGCTACCAGCAATCAGTCGATTGAAAATCGCAATCCCGCGAACACGTCGGAACTCGTCGGCATCTTTCCTGCGTCCTCCGAAAACGATACGAAGCAGGCTGTGGAGGCCGCCCGCGCGGCCTATGACGGCTGGCGCCTCACTCCCGCGCCCAAGCGCGCCGAGATTCTGTTTCGCGCCGCGCAGATTCTGATCGAGCGCAAGGAAGATTTCTCCCGCGACATGACTCGCGAAATGGGCAAGGTTCTCGACGAAACGCGCGGTGACGTTCAGGAAGCCATCGACATGACTTTCCTGATGGCGGGCGAAGGCCGCCGCCTCTTCGGCCACACCACGCCCTCCGAGCTTCCGAACAAATTCGCCATGTCCGTGCGCTCGCCCATCGGTGTCACCGGCTTGATCACTCCTTGGAATTTCCCGATGGCGATTCCGTCGTGGAAGATCATGCCTGCGCTGGTTTGCGGCAATACGGTCGTCATCAAGCCCGCCGAGGACACTCCGCTCTCGACGCACAACCTCGTCGCGGTGATGGAGGAGGCCGGGTTGCCTCGCGGCGTGCTGAATGTTGTTTTCGGGAAGGGAACTGTCGTCGGAAAGACGATTCTCGAAGAGCCCGATGTGCGCCTCGTCAGTTTCACGGGGTCCACCGACGTCGGCCGCATCGTCAGCCAGTCTTGCGCGCCCACGTTCAAGAAGTGCCATCTTGAGATGGGCGGCAAGAACATCATCGTGGTGATGGACGACGCGAATCTGGACCTCGCCGTCGATGGTGCCGTCTGGGGCGGATTCGGTACCACGGGGCAGCGCTGCACCGCTGCCAGCCGGGTTGCCGTGCACAAGAAGGTCTACTCGGAATTCATCAAGAAGTTCGTCGCTCGAGCGGAAGCGTTGAAAGTCGGAGACGGTCTCGACGCTGCAACGAACATGGGCCCTTGCATCAACGAGCAGCAGCTCAAGACTGTGATGAGTTACGTCGAAATCGGCAAGGACGAGGGCGCGAAGGTCGCCACCGGCGGCCACCGCCTCGAAGACGGCGCTTACGCGAAGGGCTGGTTCCACGAGCCGACCATCTTCAGCGATTGCGATCCGAAGATGCGTATCTGCCAGGAAGAGATTTTCGGCCCCGTGGTTTCGGTGATTCCGTTCGAGTCGTTCGACGAGGCACTTTCGGTCGCAAACGGAGTGAAGTACGGACTCTCGGCGGCAATTTACACGCGCAACGTGAACAATGCGTTCCGCGCGCAGCGCGATCTCGAGACCGGAATCGTCTACGTCAACGCGCCAACCATCGGCGCGGAAACGCATTTGCCCTTCGGCGGAATCAAGAATACCGGCAACGGCCACCGCGAGTCGGGCGATGCGGCGCTCGATTTCTACTCCGAATGGAAGACGGTCTACATCGACTACTCCGACCGCCTCCAGCGCGCCCAGATCGACAACAATTGATCCGCATGTCCGGCCTGTTTCACCGGACCCGTCAAGTTCCGAAAAGAAGAGAGGGGCGAACAGTCGTTCGCCCTTCTCTTTGACACAAAGCAAATCCCGAAGACTGCTTCAGTTCAGCTCCCCTAGAGTGCGACGGTCTCGAATTTCCGGTACGTCGCATACTCCACTTCGAAGTTCTTGATGATCGGCGTTCCCTCGACGAACTTGTTGAACATCTTCACGACGTGCGGATACACATCGCGGTGGTACCGCTCGGCGTCTTCTTTCTCTTCCCACAGGCTGATGGCCACTGCCTCATTCTTCAGCGGCGTCACCAGAAGCAGCTGCTCCATGAATCCCTTCTGACGGCGCAGGATCGGAAGAATTTCCTTCTCCAGAATGACCGGGAACTCCTTGTGAAAATTCGGCTTCAGTTCCAGGGTGATGTGACGTGCGTACATTTGTTCTCCTTCTCATTTCTTCGGGAGGGCGATGCCACCGTCGCGCCTACGTTTCCATCCGAGAAGGCGTAAGCCCGGAAGTTCAATCCGTCCCCCGGCGCACGTTTTGTCACGACTGCGCGCAGACAGCAGTAGCCCCAGTCACCTTTGAATGTGACGGGAGACACGCGTTGAGGATCGCGGGTGGTTTTGCCTGTCCGTTCGGTCAGGTTCCGAAGAGGACAAGCGCCCGGCAGTTCGGCGTTGCCGCTGGCGCGAGCCGCGCCTACAGTGAAGGTCATTGGGGAACGAGATCCCTTTCGATCGAATGAGGAGGAACCATGTGGAATAAGTCGCAGTCCGAGACGCCCGCGCCCTCTCAGTGGCAGCCGGCCCAGCAGCCGGCGCCGTCCGCAGGCGTTCGCAGCAGCACCAGCAGCAGCCCGGTGTCGCGCAATCTTTCGTGCCTCGGCGCCAGCATTGAAATCAAGGGCAAGATTTCGGGCGACGAAGACCTGCAGATCGACGGCAAGGTGGAAGGCGCGGTTGCTCTGAACGGGCAGCGGCTCACCGTTGGACGCAGCGGGCAGCTCCACTCCGAGATTTTCGCGCGCGACGTGGTGGTCTACGGCAACGTGACTGGCAACGTGCATGCGAGCGACCGCGTCGAGATCAAGAAGGACGGTTCGGTGACGGGCGACATCACCACGGCGCGAATCAGCGTCGAGGACGGCGCCTACTTCAAGGGCCGCATCGAGATCGAGCGGAAGCAGCACTCCACGGTGGAAGCTGAGCCGGCGCTCGTCGGCGCAGCGAACTAAGCCCCGCACATCGCGGGAGAACGATTTTCGGCGCGGGCGGATCTTCGATCCGCCCGCTGCCAATACCTCGGACGCGCGCAGGCGCGCGTCCGAGGTTTGTCGTTTTTTCCTTCCAATTTTCACCACGTCGTATCGCCGCCCTCCGCGGGCGGCCACGCTCCCAAGGCACGCCGCACATCGACGATTTGTCCGAGGTGATAGCTGTTGTGGGTGAGCGCCTGAAAAATCATGGCGCCCACGGTGGATGCGTTTCTCTCGTGGCTCGGATGTGTAGCGGGCGCCTGTTTCATCCAAGCATTCATATCCGAACGGCAGACCGTTCTTAGCTCGTCGAGCAATTCCCGGAACCGGCTCACCATCTGTTTCCAGTCGCCTTCGCTGATGTTCTCGAAGGTGGCCCAGCTCTCCGCGGCGTGCTTGGAGTAAGGCATCGGGACGCCGCGCATGCGCTGGAGGTCGTATTCCATCCAAAAATTTAGGTGAGCGAGAAGCTCGCAGACGGACCGAGTGAAACCCGGTGGCCGCTGGGCAGCGAGCTGCGCGGTGAGGCCGGAGACGCAAGCGACCGGATCGGCGTGAGCGCCCCAGCCGTCGATGAGTTCGAGAGCGACGCGCTCGATTTGCGATTTCAGCGCTTGTGCGTCGGCCATGTTCCGCGTCTCCGGCTAGTTCTCTTTCGCGAGTGAGATTGTCTTGCCCGTTTTCGCCGATTCGCGAGCGGCGTCGAGAATTTCCGTGACGATGACGTTGGTCTCGAGCGACGTGGGGCCTTCGGGTTTGCGGTGGCCGAGGACGACGGCGCGGAGGTAGGCGATCTCGTCGTCATCAGGGGAGGGAATCGGTTTCGCTGTGCTTTCCTCTTCCTGATGCTGGCCCTCGCGGCGAACGAGAATTTTGTCATTCTGGACCGTCTTGACGTAGCCCATCTTGCCGAAGACTTGAATATCCTTCACGCCGAATGGCCAGTTCCACGAAGCTTGAATGATGGCTTGGGCTTTCGGATATGTGAGGATGATCGTCGCTTCGTCATCCACTTTCGGATAGATGTCCGGCTTGATCTGCTGCGTCACGGCGGTGACGGTCAGCGGGCGCTGGTTGTCCATGAGCCAGGTCATCAGGTCGGCGCCGTAGCATCCGAAATCGAAGAGCGCGCCGCCACCATCGAGTTTCGGGTCCGTGAGCCAGGAGAGAAAATCGGGTCCAACGCCGATTTCCTTTGGTCCCTGGTGACCGTCGCGTGCGACGAATTTGCGCATCGGGCCGATGGCACCGTCATGGAGAAGGTCGTACGCAGCGCGGTTGCTGGCGTACCAGGTGGTTTCGTAGTTGACCATGACTTGAATGCCGGAGTCCCGCGCCGCGCGCTCGATCGCGCGCGCGTCCTCCGCGCTCACGGCGAGCGGCTTTTCCATCATCGCGTCGATTTTGTGGCGCGCGCAGATTTCGACGATTTTGCGATGGTCGTAGGTATTCGAGTAGATCAGGACAGCCTGCGGGTGAACCGCTGCGAGCATCTTGTCGAGGTCCGTATAGAAAAGCGATTTGTCGAGCTTGTATTCCTGCGCGACGCGAGAGGCGAGGTCCTGGTCCGGTTCGGCGATGCCGACAATTTGGATGGCCGGTGAATGGAGGTAATGCTGAAAGAAGCCGAAGACGTGGCCGTGAGCGAGGCCGGCAATCGCCACCCGGAGCGGAGCAGACTGGGCAGCGTCGGATTGCGATTGCGCGGCAGCGGAAGAGGGAAGAACGATCAGAATCAGAGCGGCAAGAAGAAGTTTTGTCAGAGTCATGGTCGCGTCCTATTGTGGCTGCCTCAGAGATTTGGCGCGGTCGAGAACCCACTGCGGAAATTGGGGAGCGTTCTGCGGCGGTTTGCCCTGCGTGATCGCCCAGTGTTCGAGCCATGTGGTGCCTTCCTGGCCGACGTAGCTGTCGGGGAGGCCGTAGGCGGGATCGCTGAGCGCGTCCTCGAGGGTAATGAACTGGTAGCCGCGCTTGCGCATCATCGCGGCAAGGTCGGAGATGTGGTCAGCCTCCAGCCAGTTGGCGTGGAGCAGGAGAACTTGCTTCGGCTCGTAGCCCATGATTTGACGAGAGAGCTTTTCGTCGTAATCGAAGACGGCGTTGGAATAGGAGATGTAGGCGGAGGCGAGCTGTGATTCCAGCGCCGTATCGCCGCGCTTCACGGCATCGTCGTAAACGAAGGCGAACATCCAGTCCCAGGCGTCGAGGGTGACCGGAGCGACTCGATAACCCCGCGAGCTGAGGAAGGCTTCCGATTCACGGCGGGTCTGGAGGTCGAGGCCGACGTCGAGATAGGGGTGGCGAAGGTAGCGAAGGGGCATCTTTTTCGGCGCGAGGAGGAGTTTCAGGACCGGCTCGCCCTCGATGACCTCGTCTTCCCATTGCTGGAGGCCAACTCTGTTGAGCGAGGCATGACTGTAGGTGTGGTTGCCAAGCTCGCAGCCGGCGTCGAGCCAGAGCTGCAGCGCGTGGATGCGCTGGTCGACTTCACCCCATTTGTAGAGTTTTTTCTCGTTGACGAAGCCCACGACGGGGATCTTCTCGCGTTGCAGGTCAGCCATGAGCTTCGCGGTCATGTCGAGGATCTGCTGTCCTGTCATGGAGTTAGCGGCGCCAGCGGGGAGATCGTCGATGGTGATGGCGACCTGGCGGGTGGGCGGCGGGGCTTGAGCGTCCTGGGGCCGGGCGGCAGCGGGCAAGGGGATGAGGGCAGCAACTACAAGTGCAAGGCTATGAATGAGTTTCATTGGAAAAGCCTCCCGAAGAAATCCGGGAGCATTGTACAAGGCCGAGAGAAAGAAGAAAGGAATTTGGAGTCGAAGCGCCCCGGCAACCGTAGATTAAGCATGGTGCCGGTCCTTTGTTTTCAACGACTTACGAGAGAAATTAATCCCCGTACCGTAGATTAAGGTTCGCTGGAGCTTCGCTCTGGGCTCGCGTGTTGGCGGCGGAGGGATCCCTCGGCTCGCGATGCTCGCTCGGGACGAGGAACAGCACGGAGCCCACCGCAGAGGCGCAGAGGGCCCGGAGGAGGAAGGGGATTCGAAGGAGATCGAGGACCAAAACATAAGAAAAAAGGCCGGGGATTTGTATAGATTAGAAAAATGTAAGTTGCTGATTCGGCGGCGGTTGCGGCGATTTCTAATCTTCGGTGTATAGATTAGAAATTGAATGGAGAGCGCCCGGCGTTTGGGAGGAGAAGGTCGCCGGAGCATCCGATTTGTACCTCTAGTCTCTCATTTTCCTTCTGACGCTATTTTATCATGCGTGGCAACTTGACATGGGCGTTTCAGGTCTGCAAGCGACGGGAAGGATTGGAGTTACGAAATCGCGATTTGTGAGTAGAAAACGAAAAGAGTTGAAAAAAGTTGTGGGGGGAGACAGAGATCGAAACCGCAGCTAACCCGGCTTGTCGAGGCAGGGATTAGCACCGACAAGGCGAAAGGCAATTTCAAATTTGAAATTTCAGATTTCAAAGGAAGGCAAAGGCAGTTCAAAGGCGAGACACGGGGACGCAGAGGGCAGGGCGAAACCTGGCTTCAGGGGCTCCCCGGTTGCACCGGAACGCAGAGGACGCGGTGGGCCTTTCCTTTTGAGCGGGTTACGGTGGGGATTCCCGGTCGGACCGGGACGCAAAAGGCGCGAATCCCTCACCTTCCAAGGCAGCTACTTTTTGAGATGGGGGACTCATTTTTCAGATTTCAAAGGAAGACAAGGCAAATTCGGCCGGCGCGGCGGGCAATGCGAGTGGATCCGATGGTGGCGCTGAGACACGAGTAGGATGAAATGGCCTGCGCGCGCGAAGACTAAGCAATCCGCGGTGAAGGACGCGGCGCTAGGGTCAAACCTGAGTTCAATAAGGAAAGGCCGAGTCCAATGGCAGGACCCGGCCCTAGAGAACAGCCTTATTGTCACACCGCAATGACGAGATCGCGGGCGGAAGAGACCGCCGCTGGCCCGTTAGTTCATCTCAATCTTCTGGAACACAAAGGAAATGGATTCGGTGGGCCTGTCGCCGCCGCCGCTGGAATGGATGGAGCTAACCACGACGTCCGTCAGCAGGTAATGCTTTCCGTTCGTGAGATCGATGCGGGCGGAAGAAAAATGGGCACCCGAAGAGCAGGCCTGCGCGAGAAGCGGCGAAGACTTGTCGATTTCCTTCGTGATTTGGATCGTGCCGGAGTGCGAACCGGCCCCAGACCCGGCCGGCGTCGACATTTTTGCAGCATCTTTCGAGCTGGCATCCAGCGCGGGAATCGTTGGAGTGGTGGACGGACGGCCACTGGCACCGCTACCGTGCGCTGCCATGCTGCTCTGCCCGACCGCGGCGTCTGCGGTGTGGGTATCGACGGCGGTGATGGAGATCCAATTCATGTGGCTGGGGTCGGTGGAAGTGCCGTTGACAGGACCCCGCGGAGATTCAAGAAGCAGATAGGCGACTGCCGGAGCAGCCGGGGCGGCGGGCTTCGGAGTCGATAGGGCAGCGGCAGGCGCAGCGCCAGCCGCGGGCGTTGCAGTGCGTGTCCTCTGGGTTTGGGCGAATGAGGAGCTGCAAACGCAGGCGGACCAGAGCACAACTACCAAGACAGCGATGGCCGGGCGAAGATGGGTTTTTCCCAAGTGCATGATGAGCCTCCCAAAGTGGATTGAACGGAATCGGTATGTACTTCTATTGTGAGGCAAAGAGGGGAGAGGGAAGGAAGGCGTTACTCGCGTGGTGCGTAAGGTGCACGGGCGGAAGGGTCAATTGGGGATTTCAAGTTTCAGAGAAAGGCGCGAGGAAAAACATGACACAGAGGACGCGGAGACGCTGAGGGCACAGAGGAAGGCGAGAGCGGCGAAGGTTCGCCGAACGCCGAAAATGGAAAAGAGTGGAGTCCGGCAGGGGAGGCCGACGGAGCAAGCTCCGCGGAGAGAGATTTTCTCGGGCGCGCGGCTGCTGTGAAAGCGGCAGCAAGCTGCCGCACTCCACATTGGCGGAGGCGACGGACGGGGGAAATCGTAGCCGGCGGTACAGCGCGGAGACGCTGAGGGCACGGAGGGAGGCGAGAGCGGCGAAGGTTCGCCGAACGCCGAAAATGGATGAGACTTGAGTCCGGCAGGGGGAGGCCGACGGAGCAAGCTCCGCGGAGGGAGATTTTCTCGGGCGCACAGTTGCTGCGAAAGCGGCAGCAAGCTGCCGCACTCCACATTGGCGGAGGCGAGGGACGGGGGAGATCGTAGCCGGCGGTACAGTGCGGGACGCGGTGCTTAGAGGACTTTTTCTTGAGTGGCGCGCAGGGGCGAATCGGGGCGGGGATCGGGCGAGACGTCGTCAGCTGGGCGGACGGTGAGCCAATCGGTGCGAACGGTGTCCCATTCCTGAATGAGGAAGCCGTAGGATTCAAGGAATTCGCGGATGCGCGGGCGCGACCATCCCGCGATATTTTCGAGAATGGGCGCGAGGACGACGATGGCGCTATTGCCTAGGACGGTGCGCTGGGCGACGTGAGCGACCTGCTTGGTCTCGGAGACGGCGATGGTGAAGCCGTCGCGCGCGTTGACGTGGAGCATGACGTTGATGTCGGAGCTGCCGTCGCCGGCATAGATGATGTGGTCGGGGCCGATTTGCAGGCTGGCCTGGAGCTCGTCGATGACGGCGACTTTGCCGTAACCAGCGGTGGCGCGGATGATGGTTTCGATTTCGCCGGAGCTGTTGTATTGGAACTGGGTGCCGTAGATGCGCTCGGGCGGAACGATGCCTTCGAGCGCGGACTGAATGACTTCGACGGGCGCAGCGGAAACGATGGAGAAATCGAACTGGTAGCCGTCGATGCCGTGGTCGAGGATTTCGTACAGCATGCCGATATTGTCCTTGAGGCGAATCTTCTTGCCGACTTCGAAGAGATGATGACGGCGGACGCGCGTGCGGAATTCGGGATCGTGGAGAAGCAAATAGGCAAGCTCGGCGCCCTGCTGGACGAGATTGATCTTGGCCATGCCGGTGACGCGGCGCTTGAACTCGTCAGCGGGAATGCCGAGAATTTCGCTCAGGACGTAGCCCGAGTCGTTGAACGTGAGCGTCTGATCGAAGTCGCTCGCGAACAGGTAGTGCTTCAACGGCTTGTCATTCATGTGTGCGCGTTTCCTCTGGCGTAAGGATAAACAAAAATCAGTGTGAATATGCACCGGCGCCTTCCGCTGTTTCCGCTCCTGAAAGTACCAGCATCGCATTGCGGCGAGGCGAATCGCGCGTCAAAGTTGTAATCCGTTTCATCGGCAAAACAGATGACCGAAACGGAACTGCGCGTTTCGCGCGATGGGAAGTGCAGGGAAGTGCTCATCAATAAGATGCGTGGGAACAGCGAAAGGTGCGGGATTCGAGACGGGAATGGGCGCACTACAGCGCGGAGGTTTTTGGGCCCTCTTTTTCGCGGTGCGATTCGATTCGGAGCGGCGATTTAGAGACTGCCGCGGCAGTTAGAGGTTGCCGCTGTCGCCGTCGTCCGGCTGCGAGCCGGAGTCGGTCTCCTGATCGAGCTTGTGTTCGGCTTCGAGCCACTCGTCGAGAGTGTAGCCGCCGTAAATGCCGCCGTGCTCGTAATGAACGCGATAGGCGCGAATCTGGATTTCGTCGAGCGAATGTGAATGGTGCTCGTCGTGCGTCGTCGATTCGCGCGAATCAGAACCGTCTCCTTCCGAATCTTCACCCGATGTAAGAGAGACCGGGTGGTATGAATCATGGTTGATGCTTTGCCCGAGAAAACTCATCTTGCTCCCTCGTGATCGTTTGCATCGCTCTACTATTTAGGATGAGATGCTGCAGTATGAGGATGCTGGATTGTGAGAGCGAAGGAAAGAGACTCTTAGGAAAAAAATCGAAAGAGTGAGGCAACCTTTTTGGATTTCGCCGGCGCCAAGAGGCAATAATCCGCGCAGGGATGAATCAGGGACGCCACCTCGGTCGTGCGACAGATGTGAAGCAGATCCCTCACCGCCATTCCCGCAAACAGCGCGGGACTGAGTTCGGGATGACAAACGCTATGTGCGAGCGCGAAAGCTATGGAGTGGCGGAGGTTGTGGATGCCGCCGATTGGGCGGGCGGAGGGGTTTCGAGCGACGGACGAGGCTTCAGGGTGAAGCGGACGCCGCGCTTCGCGTTCTCGTTGACGGTGCGCTGGAGATCGAGCTGGTTGAGATCGATGGTGCTCTCACCGCCGTAGCTAACGCGATAGTGGAGCTGGCCGCCAGCGAGCCAATAGTCGGTGGCGGGAAGCGTGGTGCCGTCCTTCATGTAGAGAAGAACGGTGGGAGCGGATTCGGCGACGTTGCCGGTGGTCGGATTGGGATCGGGAGTGCCCTGGGCTTCGAGCTGTGAGCTGGGTTGCGCGTATGACTGCGTGTCTGGAAGTGGCGCGGTGTCGTCATAGTTGCTGCTGGACGAATCGTCGCCGGGGCCATAAGGCGGCGGATAAGAGTAGACGTTCGGAGCAGGCGGATACGCGTCATACGGGTAGCCGTAATAACCGTAGCCGGGCCATGACCACGCGGGGTCATACCAGAGCGAGTCGTACCAGAACGGGTTGTACCACCAGGGATTCCAGCCCCATCCGAGGCCAAGCCCCCAACCGCCCCAGCCCCAACCGAGGCCGAGTCCCCAACCAAAGCCGCAATCCCAGCAACCGAAGCCGCCGCGGAAGCCCCAGCCCCCGCGGTATCCCCAACCGCCGCGATAGCCGAAGCCGCCGAAGCGCCAGTTGCTGCGGAAGGCGTCGTTGAATCCGAAGCGGCCAGCAGTGAAGCGCGAAGAGCCAAAAGCGGAGCCGGCGCCGAAGCGGTTCGAGGCAAACTGCGAGCGGCCGAGCGTGGCGCTGCCGAAGCGGGAGCCCGCGAAAGAGGAATTGCCGAAGGCGTTGCCGCGAGCGGCGAAATTCGAGAGCGCGCGAGAATGGGAGATCGCGGAACCGGAAGCAAAGGAGCGCGAGGAAGCGAATCCGCTGGAGCGACCGGAGGGCACGAAGCCGCGCGATGCGGAGCTGCCAGCGAAGGAACTGCGAGCGCTGGCGGACGAGCCGAAGGAATGCCAACCGGTGGACATCATGCTGGAGCCGCGGACGCTGCCGCGAGCTCCGGCGTTAGCGCCGGCTCCGGCGAAGGAGCCGCGCGAGCCAGCGGCTGCGCGAGAGCCGCCGAAGGAGTGCCAGTTGCCGTCAGCGATAGCCGGCCTGCCGAAGGAGCGCGAAGCTGCGCCGGCGCGGCCGCCGAAGCCGTTGGAACCGTAGCGTCCTGCGAAGCCGCTATTGCCGCGCGCGGAGCCACCGTAAGGGCTGCGGCCATAGCTGCCGCGGCCGTAGCCGCCAGCGGAACCTCGATAACCTGGAGCAGCGGAGCCGCGATAGCCGCCGCCTCCGCCATAGCCGCGGCCGCCGGACATGGAGCGGCCTCCACCGAAGCCACCACCGCTCGGACGCGAGAAGCCGCCGCCCATGTGGCCGCCGCCGAAGCTGCCTCCGCCATGAAATCCGCCACCACCACCGTGGAAGCCGCCGCCACCACCGCCGTGAGAACCTCCGCCACCGCCGTGACCTCCGCCGCGCTGCGCGAGGGCAGGGCTAGGCGCAAGGGCGAGTGCAAGTAAGGCGAATGCAGAGAAGAAAAGCTTAAGGCAGGTGGGACGGCTCATTGCTGTATCCCTCCACCGAAGATGGCCTGGCGCGCTGGACAGCCGCGCAAGATCTATCCTATTCCTTTTGAGTCGCGCGGGACAGTGTTGGTTGCTCAAATTTGAGGCTTGGCGAGGCGAAAGGAGCGAAGAGGCAGGGCAAGGGGGCATCGTTAATCCAACCCGGAGGCGGGAAATTAGTTGCGCGGGATTTCGGGAAATTCCGCGGGCGCGCGAAACCGAAGCGTGCGGCCGGCATCCGATGAGGGGAGACTGGCAGGAGGAATTTTTGGGTGTGGTAGTCTGACTTGGAAGGCTCGAAGTGAGCGCGGAATTGCATTCCGCTGAGGGCTCAAGCGATTGCGAACTCGAATCGCGGTTTTCATCGCGATCATCCAGACAATTCTGATAGCAGGGCACGCGGCGATCTACGAAACCTGGATTCATTTCTGGGGCGCGCCGGGTGCGGACGTGCGCGTGTGGGTGAAGATTGCGGTGGCGACGCTGGCGGTGAGTTTTGTGGCGGCAACGATGATTGGATTCCGATATTCGAATTGGGCGGTGCGGGCGTTCTACACAGTGGCGGCGGGATGGCTGGGGTTCCTGAGCTTCCTTTTCTTTGCGAGTTGCGCGTGCTGGATTGCCGGAGGCGCGCTGCACCTGGCGGGTGTGCGAGGGGCGGATCGCGTCCTGGTGGCGACGCTGTTTGGAGCGGCGATTGCGGCGGGCGTGTACGGAATTGCGAACGCGGCGCGGACGCGCGTGGTGCAGGCCAGTGTGAAACTCGAGAACCTGCCGGAGTCGTGGCGAGGACGGACGGCGGCGGTGGTGAGCGATCTGCATCTGGGGCACGTACGGGGGTACGGATTCGCGCGAAAGATTGCGCGGATGGTGTCGGAGCTGCGGGCGGATGTTGTGTTCATCGCAGGCGACATGTACGACGGAGTCGCCGGAGACTATGCTCGGCTGGCGGCGCCGTGGAAGGAGTGCCGCGCGCCCCTGGGCGTGTTTTTCGCGGCGGGGAATCACGAAGAGTTCTCGAATCCGCAGAAGTATTTCGACGCGGTCGCGAGCGCGGGTGTGCGCGTGCTGAACAACGAGAAGGTAACGGTCGATGGGATGCAGGTGGCGGGAGTGGATTACCGGGCGTCGATCGACGCCGAGATTTTTGCGGAGGCGCTGCGGCGGATGGAGATCGATCCGGGGCGCGCGAGCATTCTGGTGAGCCACGCGCCGCACCGGCTGCCGGTGACAGAGCGCGCGGGAATTTCGCTGCAGCTTTCGGGGCACACGCACGGAGGGCAACTGGCGCCGTTTACGTGGATGGTGCGGAGAATCTTTGGGGCGTACGCGTACGGGCTGCACAGCTTTCGGAAGATGATGGTGTACACGTCATGCGGAGCGGGAACGTGGGGACCGCCAATGCGCGTGGGGACGAATCCGGAGATTGCGCTGATCACGTTTGAGTAGCGGCGGAGCAGGGGAGGCGCGCACGCTTTGCGAGAGTCAAAGGCGCAGAGGATGCGGCACCCGACAAACCTACAATGCGGCTTAAATCCAGCCGCGGCCGCCCATCGCGAGTCCTTCTCTAGACCTTGAGGCCGATGAGGCGCATGAGCTCGATGGCGTTGCTTTTGGCGACGACGCCTTCGCGAAGCCTGTAGTCGAAGGTCATCGCGCCGTTCTCGACGAAATCCTGAAAATGAAAATTCCGAATCGCGGCGCCGAGAGAAACGGTGACGGCCGTGAGGGCGAGGTCGTGCGTGGTGACGATGCCGATGGCGCCGCCATCGAGCAGGGCGCGGAGGAGGCCTTCGGCGCCGATGCGGCGGTCCTTGGAGTTGGTGCCTTCGAGGAGCTCGTCGAAGAGGAAGAGGAGTGGCGCGCCGGCGGAGGCGAGTTCGAAGACCTGGCGAATGTGGAGAATCTCCGTGTAGAAATTCGAGCGGCCCTCCTGCAGGGAATCGCTGCTGCGAATGCGCGTCCCGAGAGCGACGGGCGAGAGGCGCAGCGATTTTCCGCGGATCGGCGCGCCGGCCATGGCGAGGACAGCGTTGATGCCGACAGTGCGGAGCAGAGTGCTTTTGCCGGACATGTTGGAGCCGCTGATGAGCATGACGCGCGTTTCGCGATCGAGACGGACGCTGTTGGGGACGCATTTCGCGGCGGGAATGAGCGGATGGCCGAGATCCTGGCCGTCGAAGACGGGAAGGGAATCGGCGGGGGGCTCGACGAATTCTGGGAATGGATCGGAAGGATGCTCGAAGGAATAGGTGGCGAGGGAAAGGAGGGCTTCGATTTCGCCGACTGCATCGAGCCAGATTTTCATGCGGGGGCCCCAGCGGTGGCGCCAGGAATCCGCGGCGAAAGCGACTTGAAGCGAATAGAGCGCGGGGAGCTGGAGGATGCGAACGATGAGGCCTTCGCGGGCGTCGCTCCAGAAGATGATGCGGGCGAGGGCGCGAATCGCGCGCGAGGCGGGTTCGGAAGCAGAGGCCAATTCTGACGTGTGGGCCTGGAGGCGCGCGGAAGAAAATTGCTCGCGCTCGATGCGCGCGAGGATTTGCGAGAGGAGGATGAGGCCTTCGGCGTTGGAGCGAACGGAGTCGAGAACTTCGTCGGCGCGGCGGCGGAAGATGGAGTAGAGCGCAAGTTCGATCGTGAGGACAGCGATGAAAGGCGCGAAGGATTCGCGATAGAACATCCAAACGAAAGCGGCAAACGCGGCGGCGGTGAGCGCGACGAAGAGAATGCGCAGCAGGCCGGACTTGAGTGTGGGGTTGCCCTCTGCCCACGCAATCAGAGGCGCGGGATCGAGGCGGGGGCGCAGGTCTTCGCCGGTGACGGCGATGTCCTCGCGCAAATCGAGATTGCGGCGCAGCTCGGCGATGAGCTGCTGGCGTTCGAGGATGTCGGGGACGGGCGAGCGCTGGCGGAGCCAGAGCGCGAGACGGTCCTCGCCCATGGGAAGGCGCGCGGTGGAGAGAAGCTCGAAGAGGCAGCCGCGGCCGAAGAGGTCGAGGTCATCCGAATAGACGTGCTTGGGATCGCGGAAGCGGTCGCCGGAGGAGCCGGTGCCGGGCCATGCGTCGTCGATGCGCGCGATGCCGCGACGGTAGAGAGCCACGGCGGTCCGAGCATGGTCGCGCGCGCGGAGGATGCGTTCGTGAACTACGACAAGGATGGCAACAAGCGCGAGAGGCGCGAGAATCCAGTAGGGCGAGAAGCGTCCATCGAGAGCGAGCAGGGCGACGGCGATGAAGGCGACGATCGCGGCGAGCTTGATGTTGCCGCAGCGGATGTGGAGGCGTTCCTTCGCCGCGACAATCTGCTGGTAGCGGTCGAGACGAGCGGCGTATTCGGTGCGAGGATCAGACAAAGGCGGCTCCGCGAATCCCACAGAGTGTAACCGCTACGAGAGTTTCGCGCACGGCCCGAAGGATTACCGCAGGCCATTACGGCACCGGCGGCTAATGAGCGACGATTTCGGCGCGGATGAGTTTATCGAGAAGAGGAAATTCGCGGTCGAGATACGCGTTGCCTTCTTCGAAAAGCTTGGCTTGATGGCCTGCGCGCATGCCGCCGCCAGAAGTTTCGCCGTAGCCAGCATAGAGACGATCGACAACGTCCATGCCTTGGATGACTTTGCCAAACGGCGCGAAGCCCATCGCGTCGAGGCGCGCTTGATCACCCGTGTTGATGTAGATCTGGGTGGTGCGGGCGTCAGGGCCGGTCATGGCATATGCAAACGTGCCGCGCGTGTTGCTCGCCTTTACGGGGTCGTCGGGAAAGCGCTCGTTCTGCCAAATTTTTGCGATGGCGGGATCGCCTGCGATGCCGAACTGCGCGAAGCGTCCGGCGATGACGCGATAGAAGCGCGAGTCATCGTAGAAGCCGCTTTCGACGAGATGATAGAAGCGGTCGGCTCCGCGCGGAGCGAGAGCACGCGAGACCTGGAGCACGATGTTGCCTTTCGTGGTTTCGAGGCGAACGTCGTAGATATCGGGCGCAGGCTGACTCCAAAGGGGATCGCGAGGGTTGTGGAGAGCGCTCTCGTGCTGCTGGGGCGTGAGCGACTGCGCAGCAGCGATCGCGGCCGCGCAGGCGAACACGGACGCTAACCACAGGAACCATTTCCGCAGCATTGACTGCCTCGGGCGACGGGTCCTTTATCTCATGAAAGGCGGCGGGAGGAAATTAGGCCGACTGCGCCCGGAGACGGCGAGCGCTGGAGTGGGTGTGGGTGCGCTCGCCGAAGCCGGACGCGGGCGTTTAATCGATGCCGTGGATGCGGAGTTCGACGAGCTGGTCGACCGAGAGATTCTGCATGCCGTGCGACTTCAGGCCTTCGATCCATTCGGGCGTAACGCCGTGAATGCGCATGGCGATCAGCTGGTCGGGGTCGGGATGCTTGTAGCCGAGGCCCTGGAGCTTCTGAATGAACTCCGGCGAAACGCCGTGGATGCGGAAGGCGATGAGGTCATCGAGCGCGACATGGTCGTAGCCCACACCGCGCAACTGGCTGATCCATTCGGGCGAGGCGCCGTGAATGCGCATGGCGACGAGAGAGTCTGCGTCGGGATTGTAGCCGGACTTGCGAAGCTCGGCGACCATTTCGGGGCTGACGCCATGAATGCGGAAGGCGACGAGATTGTCGGGATCCGTGTTGTTGAGGCCTGCGGTGCGTAGGCCGGAAACGAATTCGGGCGAGACGCCGTGGATACGGAAGGCGATCAGATTCTCACTGTCCGTGACGTTGACTCCCGCGGAGCGCATGCCGGAAACGAATTCGGGCGATACGCCGTGAATGCGAAAGGCGACGAGCATGTCAGCGTCGGAGACGTTCACGCCAACCGAGCGCATCGCGCGGATAAATTCGGGCGTGACGCCGTGAATCTTGAAGGCGATGAGCTTATCGGTGTCGAGGCCCTCGATGTGCTCGTTCTTGATTTGGCGGGCGAAATCGAGGCTGACGTCCATGACGGCCATCGAATACTGGCGGTCGGAATCGATGTCGTTGAAGCCCAGCGCGGCCATGGAGCGGGCGTAGTTCGGATCGGGAGAGAAGTGGAAGATGCCGGCGCCTTCGCCGTTGTCGAGGAAGCCTTCGCAATCGAATTTGCCGGCGTCGCGCGCGATGGTGAAGTGGACATCCTGGCGGCCGGACTTGGAGAAGTCGACGCCCGCGAAAGCCGAGGCGGGCCAGTCGGTTTCGTTCTGCGAATGGTAGTGCTCGCGCGAGATGATCAGGCCGAACTGGACTTTGCCGGCTTCGTCGCTGCGGGCGATGGTCCAGTTGCCAGTTTGAGTGTCGGATGCGAACGCGCGATTGGTGCGCAGTGCGACGATCGCGCAGGTAACGATGAGGATGAGTCCGAAGACTTCGCGCAGTTTCATGAACGTGCCTCCCTCGAACCGCAGTTACAAATTTCGAGCAGCGAACCCTGAGACAGGGAACCCTTGCGCCCAGGCGTCTAAAAGACGCCGGCGTTCTTAAGCTCAATCAACTTCTGAAGATCGAGATTCTGGAAGCCGTGCTTGCGCGCTTCCTCGATAAATTCAGGCGTGACGCCCTGAATCCTGGCCGAGATGACCTCGTGAACGGTGATGTTCTTGAATCCGGCTGCCTGCAGGCTCTTGACGTATTCCGGCGTAACGTCCTGCACGCGCATGCCGATGATTTGGTTGGTCGAGGGATTCAGGCCGGTGGCGCGCATATCGCGGATGTACTCCGGCGTGACTCCCTGGACGCGGAAAGCGATCAGGTCATTGGCGTCGGGGCTGATGCCGAGGTCGTGCATGGCCTTCACGTACTCGGGGTCGAGACCCTGAACCTTCATGCCGATCAGCTTGTTCGCGTTGAACTCGACGCCCGCAGCCTTCATTTCCTTGACGTATTCCGGAGTGACGCCCTGCACTTTGAGACCGATGAGCTCGTCGGTTTTGGGATCGATGCCCAGCGCATGGAGCTGCTGGACGTAGTCGGGCGAGATCCCCTGAACTCTCATGGCGACGAGCTTGTTCACGTCGAAGTTCACGCCAGCGGCGCGCATGCCCTTGATGTAGCCGGGCGTGACGCCTTGCACTCTCAGCGCGATCAGTTCGTCGGTCTTCGCGTCGATGCCGAGCGCATGGAGCTGCTGGACGTAATCCGGCGAGATCCCCTGAACTTTCATGGCGACGAGCTTGTGCACGTCGAAGTCGACACCGGCCGCGCGCATGTCGCGAATGTATTCGGGGCTGACGCCCTGGACCTTGAGGCTGATGAGTTCGTCAACGCTGGGCTTGATGCCGAGCGCGTGGAGCTGCTGCACGTAGTCCGGCGTGACGCCCTGGATTTTCAGGGCGATGAGCTGGTCGGCAGTGAGATTGTCGAAGCCGGCGGCTTTCATGCCGTCAATATAGGAGCCTTTCGTCGAGGCGGTTTGCGCCTCGCCGGATGAGGCGTCCTGCGACTGGGCGACGCCGTCCGTGACGACGCGAACGGCGTAAGCCGTTGCGGTATGGGCGGCCGTGGAAACGAACTGCGATGCGGACACGGCAACCGTCGCGCGCACGGATTCCGAGGAAGTTGAGGGCGAGACACTCACGGACGGTGAACTCGAGGATGAGGAAGTGGAGGCCGAGGTCGAGACCGACGAGCTTGAGGAGGGCGAATTCGAGCGCGCGGTCGAAGGATTCGACGAAGAGTTCGACGAGGGCGACGTGGATTGGGCGCTGGACGTGTCCGGAGTGTCGAAATTATAGGCATGCGCCGGAACAGCGGAGGCGAGAGCCGTGTGCGCGAAGCCGAAGAAAGCGTTGGCAGCGGCGAGCGCGCCGATGAGAAGAACGCAGCTGGCCGCGATGCCTGCCGTTCGGGCGCCGCTGCGGGCATTCGATGCACCTAGCAGCCGCGCAACGCGCGCCGCGAGAGGTCCGCGATTGGCTGCCATGGCAAGCTCGGGAGCCTGGCGAGACTCAGCCATCAGCGCGAGCGCGCGGGCATACTGCGCGGCGTCGCCACAGATGGAGATGGCGGCATCGTCGCAGCAGTTTTCGCGCTCAGCGCGGATGCGCTTGCTGACCCACCAAACTGCCGGATGGTAGAAGAGCAAAGTCTCGACGATGATCTGGAAGAGATTGACGAAATTGTCGTAGCGGCGGATGTGCGCGAGTTCGTGAGCAATGACGGCCTCGAGCTGTTCATCGGAGAGGCCCGTGATGGCGGCGACGGGCAGCAGAACCGCGGGGCGAATCCAGCCGATTACGGCGGGTGCGTCGAGCAGACGCGATTCGCAATAGCGAATGGCGCGGTCAAGCCCCAGACGGCGCTGCACGGAGGCGCAGACCTCACGAAGCTGCTGGCCGACGGGCTTCGCGTCCTTGCGACGCAAATGTTCAATGAACAGGACGCCGCCGGCGGTGCGCAGGCTGAGGATGATCACGCCCGCAAACCAAATCTCGACGAACCAGAAAAGCGCATCGACGCGCGGAGCAGTAGGCGCGGTTGAAAATGCGGCGCTCGCGAGATCGGCCGCGCGATTGGCGATGACCGAGGGCAGAGCGGCTTGCGATGGGGGAGCGAAGCTGGCGGGGGTGGGCGCGTTGCGCGTCTGCCAAAGAACCGTAAAGGTGATGGCGGGCGCGGCGAGCATCAGGATCATAGTGGCGACGCCGAGCAGGTAGCGCGACGCGGCGCTGCGGAAAATCGCCATGCTTGCCGCGAGCAGGGCAGCGAGCGCGATCCCTTGCCACAGGAAATGAACGAGAGACCAGCCGAGGGTGCGCATCACGTCCGGGGAGATCCAGTTCGCGAGGTGGCTCATCGCTGTTTCCTTTCGTGCTCGTCGAGAAGGTGGCGAAGCTCTTCGATTTCCTGCTTGGAGGTGCGTCGGCCCGCGAGAGCGTGGACCATCAGTTCGCGCGCGGAGCCTTCGAAGATGCGCTGAAGGACGTCGCCCGCGATCTGGCGCTTGGTGGTCTCGGCGGCCTCAGAAGGCTCGTACACGTGGGCGCGCTGGTTTTCATTGCGGCGGACGAGGCCTTTCTCCGTCATGATCTGCATCAATTTCAGAATGCTCGTGTAGCCGATCGGCTTTTTCTCGCTGAGGACTTCGTGGACTTCGCGGACCGTGGAGGGACCGCGAGACCAGAGAATGCGGAGGATTTCGAACTCGGAAGCCGTGGGCTTGTGAATCGCTGTGTTCGCCATGTTCGGGACCTTACTACGAAGGATTTCGTATTGTCAACGAAAATCTTCGTACTTCTTTTGACGCGGCAGGGAAGGGGTGGTTAGCGGAGAGGTTGCCCGAAGCTTGGGGCGGCGACGAGAGTTGGTCCGATGGTGGCGGGGCGGTACGAGTAAGGGGTCGGCAGCTAGGCGGAGACGAGATCGCGCTCGGAGTCGGCAGCGACGGCAATGGCCGGGCCCGCGGATTCGGCCGCAGGAGCCTGATTCACGGCGTGCTTGGCCGTGAGGTTGTGGCGGTAGACCTGGCGGGCGAGGCCGAGCTTCTTCAGCGTCCAAATGGTGTACCAGTTCAAGTCGATTTCGTACCAGCGGAGCCCATGCGCGGAAGACGTAGGATGCGCATGGTGATTGTTGTGCCAGCCTTCGCCCCATGTCACCAGGGCCACCCACCAGCTGTTGGTGGAATCGTCGCGCGTGGCGAAGCGGCGCGTGCCCCACGAATGGGTGGCGGAATTGACGAGCCACGTAAAGTGCAGGCCGACCACGGTGCGCATGAAAATTCCCCACAGAAGGAACGGAAGGCCGCCAATGGCGAGCAGAGCCACGCCCAGGATGATGATCGGGACGTAATGATACTTCGTGATCCAGACGTGGAACTTGTCCTTCGCGAGGTCGGGAACGTAGTGAGCGAGCGTGGTGGTGTCGTGGTGCATCGACTTGCCCATCAGAATCCAGCCGATGTGGGCCCACCACTTGCCGTCGCGAGGCGTGTGCGGGTCGCCGTCCTGGTCGGAGAATCGATGGTGAATGCGATGCGTGGCGACCCAGAAAATGGGTCCGCCCTCGAGGGCGAGCGTTGCAAAAACCGTGAGGGTGTACTCAAGCCACCTGGGAACTTTGAAACCGCGATGCGTCAGCAGGCGGTGGTAGCAGACGCCGATCCCGAGGCTGGTGGAAACCCACCAGAGAAGAACGGCCACGAAGAAGGCCTTCCAGGTGAAGAAGAACAGCGCAGCAATCGCTCCCGCGTGGAATATCGCCGTAAAAATAGCCGTGACCCAGTTGACTTCGTTATTGCTGGCGGCACTCCGCTGCAGGGATTCGATGTTCATCCTAGAGGCCCTTTCGATTTTCGTTTGACGACGGGCCCAGACTAGCAGCAAAAGCGGAAGAGCTTTGTAATAGTTCTGTAATACCTAAGCCGAGCGGCGTGTATGAGTTAGCTGGTCTGAGGAGCAGTGGACGCCAGGCCAGATCGCGGAGGCCAGCGAGACCTGGAAGGCACCGCTCGGCGGCATCCTGGGAGACGCGCGCAGGGTTGCGGCTTTGGCGGCTGGACCAGCTGACTTGACGCTCCGGCGGCCCGTGCTGATAGTCCTAGGACCAGATGTTGCACGCTATGAAACAACGTGCTCGGACTTGCCTTTACTGTGCGAGATTCGCGCACGATAATTCAGCCGTTCCGGGGGATCACAGCGCCAGCTCGCCATCGGACTCTGCGTATTACTCTCCGTCGTGTGGCTGGCGCGCGCAGTGAATCTGGGAAAAACTTGGGCACTGAATTTTAGGGACCAAGCGGGAAACCATTTGTGAACCGGCCAACCATAGGCGTCATTTTCGGTTTCAGATTCCTGGAGTGAGAAAACATGAGACGTTCCGACTTGGTTAGGAATTCTGCGAAGGGGAAGACCGTGCGCACCTCTCAAATCGTTTTCGGCGAACGCCAGCATCTGCTGCGCGTGCTCGATTCCGTGGAGCGCAGCGCGCTGCCGGCCGCACGCCTGGAGCAGGAGCGGCGCGTGATCGAGCAGTTGATTCACTCGCGTACGCAGGAGCTGAACCACATCAATCCCGGATGGGATGAGAAGGTCGGCACCGTGCTGAGCGCCGAAGTGAAACCCGATTTGCTCGACCAGCTTTCGCGCCAGGCGCCCAAAGAGGACTACTACCTGCTGCGGCTGATCAGCGAGCATCCGAAGGTGACGTCGAAGACGCTGAGTCGGCTGTCGCACCATCCCTATTCGGCGATTCGCGAGAACATCGCGCGGCACCCGAACAGCGACGCCTCTACGCTTTCGCGGCTGAGCCGCGATCGCACGCAGCCGTTGTGGTACTTGGTGGCGTTCAATCCCAATGCGCCGGGACCTCTGCGGAAGAAGCTGCAGGAGCGCATGCGGCGGCTGGGCGAAAAATCGGCGACACAGTAGCCGGCCCTCACGGTCGGTCGATGAATCTTCGCGAGTTGTTTCCGGCAACGACGTGGGTGGGGCGTGCCATTACCCACCGCATCGCGCAGCGCGCCTATCTCTCGATTATTCTGGTGGTGCTACTTGTCGCAAGCGTTGCCCGCATCTCCTCGCTTGTACTGATCCGAAGAGTTCACAGGGTTCTGGATGGCCTTGCACAACTTCAAATCGACCACACGACCGAAGCCGAACTGCTGCGAACTGTTCCATACCTTCAGCGCAACCCATTCGAGGGACGCGAAGGCGCCGCACTGCACAGGAACTACTACGCGGTAATTTCCAATGAGTCCCAGTGGCTTCGTGCTGTGTATAACGGCAATTTCGCCACAAACTGGCGTTCGGCAGTCGCGAACTGGATCGGTTTTCGATATCTCGATTTTCGAGCAAGCGTAGTCCTGATCGACGGCAGAGTTTCGGAGGTAACGTACGGAATTCAGCTGCATCCCGGCTTTCCGCGGATGGCGGCGGCGAGCGTTTACGTCCGCAGTTTTCACGGAATATGGATGCCGTCCGAGCACAGCATTTGGGTTCCCAGCGAGGACGATGAAAGTCCGCAATACCGCGTAGCAGGCAGCGAAGGGCGGCTTACGGTATCTTATGCGTTCGATGCGCCGCCAAATCTCGTCTCGCACGCGTTCAACTTGCGTCTTCTATGCCTGCTGAGTCTGCGCGGTTGCACGGGAGCACATGACCTTGCCCCCCTGATCTGGGCTGATAAGGACGCGATTCAAGCTGCGACATTGGCCAGGTTGAGAAGCAACAACCCTTGTCCCGACCGGATATTGGCGGGACGAGTGGAGTATTTGCTTGACATGGACATGCTGCTGCTACGTGCCGATCGCGCGCGGACGGAATGGGTTAATGAGGATGGACAGGAAACACCCGAAGAGGTCACTGATTACTCGGTGGTTGCCGTTTTGCAAGGGCATTCGCGGATGGCTTGGGATGCCGTAAGGTCCAGGACTTGGATCCCGTCGCCTACGAATCCGGCGGAGCGCATTTACAACCGGGGTAAGCTAACAAACAGGCCGGGAACGCAGGTGTTGATGTTTTCCCATGAGAATTTCGCTTCGTGTTCGGCGATTTTCGCTACTTCATCCGCGTTGGCAGCGGTTAAGAGTGCCAAGCCCGCTCCAAGGCTGCCAGAGGATCAAGCAGTGAACGGAATCATGTGACTCAGTTGGCAGGGGCGCGCATCGCTTGCATAACTTGGAGAGGTGGCCATGCCAGGCCGAATTGTTCCCATGATTCATGTGCCCGACGTGCGGGTGACGGTGGATTGGTACGCGTCGATCGGGTTCAGGGTGGTAGACGTCGGCAAAGAGGACGGCCGCGAGGACGGCGAAGCGGTGTGGGCGCTGCTTGCGCTCGGCGATGGCCGGGTCATGCTGAGCATCGGGCGGCCGAGCAGCGCGGAACGGCGCGAGATCGATCTTTACATTTACACTGAAGATGGGGAAGGCGTCGCGCGGCGGATTCGCGACCGAGTGCGCGTCGTCGAAGACCTTCACGACACGTTTTACGGGACGCGCGAGTTCATCATCCGTGACTGCAACGGATTCTGGATCACCTTCGGCCAGCCCATCCGGCGGTAGCTAGCCCTTCGACGGAAATCGGAACAAGCGTAGAATCCCACCCATGCTGGAAGTGCCTGCGCGCACGAATATCGCCGACGAATTCATCTCGCGCCCCGCGCGAGAGCATCCGCAGCGGCCGGCGGTGCTCGGAAGTGAGGGGCGGGCGACTTACGCGGAGCTTGAAAGTGAGGTCCACCGCGTGGCGCAAGGGCTGCGCGGGCTGGGATGCGCGGCGCGCGACCGCGTGCTGATCGTCCTGCCGGACTCGATCGAGTTCATTGCTGCGTTCTTCGGGGCGGCGAAGATTGGCGCGATCGCGGTGCCGGTAAATTCGATGGCGCGCGAAAGCGACTATCAGCACTATTTGAAGGATTCGGGCGCGCGCTTCGCCATCGTTCACGCTGAACCGTACGCGGCGCTGAAGGCGGCGGTGCGAAGCTCTGCCCTCGAATACACGATTGTGGTGGGCTCGTCGCGCCGTGTCGAGGCGCCTATACAGGGCGTGACCCTGCGCTGGGAAGATTGGCTGCCGCCCGCGGCGGACTCGACCACGCTCACGTCGCATTCAACGGCGGCCACCGATCCGGCATTTTTTCTCTACACGTCCGGGACAGGAGGGCCGGCACGCGCGACGGTCCATTGCCACAAGGACATGCTGTTCACGTCGCGCGGATTCGCGCAGGGTGTGCTTGGGCTGCGCGCGGACGACCGGGCATTCTCGGTTTCGAAGCTTTTCTTCGCCTACGGACTCGGCAACGGAATGTATTTCCCGTTTTCGGTCGGCGCGGGGACGCTGCTCTATCCGGCGCGGCCGCGGGCGGATGAGATTGCGGAGTTCGTCGCGAAGCACCGGCCGACCGTGTTTTTTTCGGTGCCGACCTTCTATGCAGCGCTGCTGCGCGAGGCGGATAGCGGCCGAGCGATGGACTTCTCGTCAGTGCGGCTGGCCGTTTCGGCGGGAGAGGCGCTTCCGGCAGAAATCTTCCGGCGATTCCGCGAGCGCTTCGGCATCGAGATCGTCGACGGAATCGGCTCGACGGAAATGCTGCACATGTACATCGCGTGCCGTCCGGGCGCGGCGCGGCCCGGAACGTGCGGTATTCCGGTGCCGGGATACGAAGCGCGCATCCTCGACGAGCACGAAAACGAGGTGTCGCAGGGCGAGATCGGAAATCTGTGGGTGAAGGGCGGCAGCATGTTCGCGGAGTATTGGAACCATCCGGAATTGACCGCGATCGTGCGCCACGGCGAGTGGTTTTCTACGAACGACAAATTCACCCGCGATGCGGACGGCTTCTATCACTATTGCGGGCGCGCGGACGACATGATCAAAGTGTCGGGCATGTGGGTCTCGCCCGGGGAAGTGGAGAACGCACTGCTCGCGCATCCAGCGGTGACGGAGTGCGCGGTGGTGGGGCGGTGCGACGCCGTGGGGCTGATCCGGCCGGTGGCCTATGTGGTGCTGCGCACAGGTGTGACGGCGCCGGCGGGCGGCTTCGACAGCGAACTCAATGGATGGCTGCACAAGCGCCTCGTGGGATTCAAGTGCCCGCAGGAATTTCACTTTGTGACGGAGCTGCCCAAGACCGCGACAGGCAAGATTCAGCGCTTCCTGCTGCGGCAGTCGACCTCGCCCACGGATTGAGGTCAAGAGACTGGTTTGTTCCACGGACGAATTCGCGGTATCCAGCGAGGCACGTTTCGACAATACTCGTTGTATTGCGCGCCGAACGTCCCGCGGAGGGTGGGCTCCTCGTACAGGCGCACGAAGGATGCAACGCCGACAACCGCGATTAACGCGACCGCCAAGGCCGCCAAACTCATCCGTCCAAAGATTACCCACAGACTAATCCACCCCGTAATGAACCCCACGTACATGGGGTTTCGGACGTAGCGATAGAAGCCGACTACGACCAGTCTACGCGGAGGAATCATCGGGGCGGGCGTGCCGCGCCCCGTCCAGCCAAAGTCCCACACGCACCGCAGAGCGACCGCAAAGCCGAGCGCGGAAGGAATGGCTGCGAGCCACCGCCAGCCAGTCGCGCGCACGGAGTCCGCCTGGAATCCAAGCCAGGACGGCAACAGCCAGAACCAGAGCGCCAGGAACGCGAATCCGACTAGAAGGGAGACGACGGCCCTCAGCCAACGCCAGCTATTTTCTTCAGCCTTATTCTGTCCGACCGATAGAGCATCCATAGCGGCCTCCTGACCCAGACGACGGCAGGGACTAAGTCCCTTATCACTCTTACCTTTTGCAGGGCGGATTCATTACATGCGCTTGTGGAAGGGCCGACTTCAGGGACAAGACAAATTGGCTCTTTACGGCTATAATTCTGGCTGTATATTGGCCCGCAGGAGTGAGCCAATGCTGCCTGTCCATTTGCAGCCGGAAAGCCATATCCCGCTCTACGTCCAGTTACGCGACCAGCTTCGCGCGCTGGTGGCCTCGGGCGACCTGCGTTCGGGCGACCGCATCCCGGCGAGCCGCGAACTGGCATCGCAACTTGGCGTGCATCGCACAACCGTCGCGAACGCCTATGCGGAACTCGAATCCGAAGGGCTGATTCAGGGCCACGTGGGCCGCGGCACCTTCATCTGCGAAGTGCTGGCGAAGCAATTCACGCCGGCGCCGCGGTCAAACGGGAACGGCCACAGCAACGGCTCTCTGCGTTGGGAGGCGCTCTTCGCGGACGAGCGCGGCGACGAAGGCTTGAGCCGCCTGATGCCGGTCGTGCCGCCTGGGACGATCGCCTTCACGAAGGCGAGCCCTTCCGGCGAAATGTTTCCGGTGGAAGATTTCCGCCGCTGCTGCAACGCGGTGATTCGCAGCGAGGGCCGCCGCATTCTCGAAATTGGTTCGACGGATGGCTACGAGCCGCTGAAGCGCGGCCTGATGGAAATGTTTCGCGACGAAGGGCTCAACGTCCGCAACGAGCAGCTCTTGATTACCGACGGTTGCCAGCAGGCGATCGATCTGATCTGCAAAGCCTTTCTGCGGCCGGGCGACGCGGTGGCGCTCGAAAATCCCGCATATCCCGGCGCGATCGCCATTTTCGCGAACGCGCGGGTGCGCACGCTGGCCGTGGGCGTCGCGGCGGACTCATCGCGCATCGGCTACGCGGGCCTCGACCTCGATGCGCTCGAAACGGTGTTGATGCAGAATCGCGTGAAGCTGATCTTCGTCACGCCCGATTTTCACAATCCCACGGGCACGTCGCTGCCTTTGGCGCAACGGCGGCGGCTGCTGGAAATTGCCGCGCACTATCAGGTGCCCGTCATCGAGGACCATATTTACGGGCGCTTGCGCGTGATGGGCACAGCGGTGCCGTCGCTGAAATCGCTGGACCGCACCGGGTGCGTGATTCAAATCGACAGCTTCTCGAAGATTGCGTTTCCGGGCTTGCGAGTCGGCTGGTGTATCGGGCCGGAAAGCGTAATCGAGCGCCTGCGCCTGCTGAAGCAATCCACCGACCTGCACACGGACCAACTCGCCCAGGCGACGATGGCGGAGTTCCTGAGCCGCGGTTACCTGGCGCGATACGCGGCGAAGATGAGCAAAGTCTACCGGCGCAAGCTCGAGACTATCCAGAAGGGGCTTGAGCGGCACATGCCCGAAGGAACTTCATGGACGAGGCCGGAGGGCGGCGTGTCCGTGTGGGTGACGCTGCCGACAGGAGTTGACGCGGCGGAATTGCTGATTCACCTGCGCGAGCGCGGCGTGCTCTTCGTTCCCGGGCGTTTTTTCTACTTTCAGCAGCCGCAGCCGAACACGCTGCGCCTGAGCTTCGCGGCGCTGAGCGAGAAGGAAATCACCAAGGGAGTCCAGTCGCTCGGGGAACTGCTGAAGATGGAATTGAGGAAGCGCCAACGCGGAGCGCGCAGCGATGTGCCCGCGCGCGTGGCACTGATCTAGGCCGTGGCGATGAAGCTCGAACCCAATCCGACGAATGCGTGCTTTGGCTGCGGCGGCGCGAACGCGCGCGGCATGCAGCTTACCTTCGAGCAGGACGATGCGGCGCGCTGCATCCGCGGAACCTTTCGAATGGCTCCCGAGTATGCGGGCGCTGGAGGATTCTTGCACGGCGGAATCATTGCTACACTTCTGGATGAGGCGATGGGGAAGGTGAGCCGCTTTCGCGGCGTCCGCGCCGTGACGGCGGAGCTGAACATCGAATATCTGCGGCCCGTGCCCGTCGAGCAGGAAATTGTCGTCGAGGGGCGGGAAGTGGATGCGCAAGGGCGCAACTACCATCGCACCGGCGAGATTCGAAACGCGAAGGGCGACGTGCTGGCGCGCGGACGCGCGCGTTTCGTGGACGTGACGCGAACGGCTTGAGGTTGAAAATTTCGAGCGGCGCCCAGCGGGCGGCGTAAGGGGGCGGTATGGAATCGACGAACGGCACGAACAATCTGTGGCGGGTGAAGGTAGGCCTGGCGGAAATGCTGAAGGGCGGCGTCATCATGGACGTCACCAACGCGGAGCAGGCCAAGATCGCGGAGGACGCCGGCGCGTGCTCCGTGATGGCCCTTGAGCGCGTACCCGCGGATATTCGCAAGGAAGGTGGCGTGGCGCGCATGGCGTCGCCGCGCGTGATTCGCGAAATCATGGACGTCGTCTCGATTCCCGTGATGGCGAAGGTGCGCATCGGGCATTTCGCAGAAGCGCAGGTGCTCGAAGCGCTCGAAGTGGATTACATCGACGAGAGCGAAGTGCTCACTCCGGCGGATGAAGAGCACCACGTGTGGAAGCACGGTTTCAAGGTGCCGTTCGTGTGCGGCGCGCGCAACCTGGGCGAAGCGCTGCGGCGCATTGCGGAAGGCGCGGCCATGATTCGCACGAAGGGCGAAGCGGGCTCGGGCAATATCGTTGAGGCGGTGCGCCACATGCGCGCTATCGTTGGCCAGATGAAGAAGCTCACGACTCTCGGCGAGGAAGAGCTGGTGCACGCAGCAAAAGAGCTGGGCGCGCCGCTCGATTTGGTCACGTGGGTGGCGAAGAACGGCAAGCTGCCCGTGCCGAACTTCTCCGCCGGCGGCATTGCCACTCCCGCAGATGCGGCGCTCGTGATGCAACTTGGCGCGGAGGCAGTTTTCGTTGGCTCGGGAATCTTCAAGTCGAATGATCCGGCGCAGCGCGCGCGCGCCATCGTGAAGGCCACCACGCATTACAAGGACGCGAAGGTGGTCCTCGAAGCGAGCGAGGAGCTAGGCGAGGCGATGAAGGGCCTCGACGTGCGTCAGCTCGACGAGAAGGATCTGCTGCAGACGCGCGGCTGGTAAGCAGAGTTCCGCCTCCAGTCGTTTTCGCGAGCTGGGACCGCAGGCGTGCGGACGTCGAGTAGCCGTCTCAAACCAGAATCGTTGAGAGCAACACCGGAGTTCAAAAATGTTGATCGACATCCTCGTTTTCCCCGGCGTCGACGAGCTGGATGCGCTTGCGCCGCTCGAAGTCTTTCGCGACGCGAAGTCCCTGGGCGCGGATTTTGAAACGCGGCTCGTATCTCTCGATGACACTAGCGAACTGATCGGCGCGCATGGACTGCGGTTTTACACCGACGGAATTCTTGGTTCGCCCTCGCGTGCCGATCTACTCGTGGTTCCGGGCGGCGGTTGGATACGGAGATCGCCGCAGGGCGCCTGGGCGGAAGTGCAGCGCCGCACGGCTCCACAAGCCATCGCCGGGGCGCACGAGGGCGGTGCAATTCTTGCGTCGGTCTGCACGGGTGCCATGCTGATTGCTGCAACTGGCTTGCTGCGAGGCAGGCGCGCCATCACCCACAAAGCCGCGATCGACGAGTTGCGCGAATATGGCGCGGAGATCGTCAGCGCGCGCGTCGTCGACGACGAAGACATCGTCACGTCAGGCGGAGTGACAGCTGGCGTCGATCTCGCACTGCATCTCGTCGAACGGTTTACGGGCGCCAGGCTATCCGACGAAGTCGCACGCGACCTCGAATACGAACGCCAGGGATTGGCGGCCTGCAGGGCCGGACGGACTTGGGGACTGCGCAGGCAGGCGGCTTCATGAAAATCGGAATCGTCGCAATTCAGGGAGATTACGAGGCGCACGCCAAGACGCTTGACCGCCTGGGCGTCGCCTATCAGTTCGTGCGAACGCCTGCCGATCTCGCGGGCGTCAACGGCGTGATTCTTCCCGGCGGCGAAAGCACCACGCATCTCAAAGTGATGACCGAAGAAGGCCTCTTCGACGCGCTCAAGCAGTTCGCGCGCGACGGAGGCGCATTCTTCGGCACCTGTGCCGGCGCAATCCTGCTAGCGCGCGAGGTTCACGGCCCTCCGCAGCAGTCGCTCGGCCTGCTCGACGTCACGATTCTGCGCAATGGCTACGGCCGCCAGCTCGCCAGCGACGTTCACGAGGGCGCGACGAAGCTCAGCAGCGCGCCGCTCGAGATGGTTTTCATCCGTGCGCCCATCATCGAAGCGGTTGGCGATGGTGTCGAAGTCCTCGCGTCGGATGCGGGACATCCCGTGCTCGTGCAGCAGGGCCGGATCCTCGCGTCCACGTTCCATCCCGAACTCACGAGCGACACCACCGTTCACGAGCATTTCCTGAAGCTATCGAACGGCGCCTAGAATGCTCGTCATTCACGGAATTTACCGATTCGAGCCGAAGCGCGTAGCCTTTCGTAACGATTTCTGCCTTTCGTGCAGCCAGCCGCGGCGATGCGTGAAAATTCGGACCTTCGACGTATTGCACATCATGTGGATCCCTATTGTGCCCTTGGGCTTTAGGAATCGCTGGATATGCAGCTCCTGCGGACAGCAACCGCACGTCAACAGGAAAACCCGTCGTCCATTCAAATGGGTCGGTCTGTTCGTTCTGCTTCTCCTTTCTGTAGCATACTGGGCCATCCCGGTCGATCCGGAAATTGCAGCTGTCGCCTGGGCTTTGCGGATCGGCGCGCCGGTTGGGGCGATCCTTGTTGTGGTGCATCTGCTTCGTACGCCCAAGGATATCTCTCCCAAAGAAAGGGTGTCCGCAGTCGAGCCTGCGATGGACACAGTGTGCCCCTTCTGTGGAAAACAGTTGCTCAGCGTGTCGTCGCGATACTCTTGTCCAGCCTGTGGAGTGTTCCGGGTCTAGTCCGAAAAGCCCGTTTGACTGGCGCTTTTAATTTGGTAGTCAAGTGTGGGATTCTTTCGAGTCATGCCTGCCACCGTGAAGGTCCTATTCGTCTGCGTGGGTAACTGCGTCCGCAGCCAGATGGCGGAAGCCATCGCCCGGCACGCCGCCGCCGACATCATTGCCGCCGAAAGCGCCGGCGTGCATCCGCTGGGCTTCATCGACCCAACGGCGCGCTCCGTCCTCACGCAGCGAGGCATTTCGACCGACGGCCAATTTTCGAAGGGCCTTCACAACCACGCGCTGACCTCGCCCGATCTGATCATCAACATGTCCGGGATGCCGGGCCGCCACCTTTTCCGCGGTCAGGTCTTCGAGGACTGGCCCGTTCCCGATCCCTTCGGCGAATGCGTGGAAGAGCACTGCCGCATCTTCGATGATATCGAGTCGCGCGTGAAGGACTTGGCCGAGCGTCTTCGCGCTTCGCGAGAGAGCGACGGCGGCAATGACGAAGCCGAAAGCTCGGCGGGCTGAGCAAACGATGCGCCGCGAAAAAACCAGCGTTTCGCAGGAAGACTACCTTAAAGCCATCTGGGAAATCGTCCAGGAGGAGCAGGTACCGATCAGCGCGCGCCTCGCGGAGGATCTCGGCGTCACTCCTCCAGCAGTCACGGCCGCACTGAAGCGCATGACGCGCAGCGGCTATCTGCACACGCGCCGCGACGGCCGCATCGAGCTCTCCGCGAAAGGGAAGGAAGTCGCCGAGCAGTTGGTCCTGCGGCATCGCCTCGCGGAAAAGCTTCTCACGGACGTGATCGGCCTCGAATGGTCGCGCGCGCACGAAGAGGCGGAGCGCCTCGAGCACGGCATCTCGGCGGAAGTGGCGAGCTTGTTGCTCGCGCGCTTCGGCCGCGACAGCCGCTGCCCGCACGGCGTGCCGCTTTTCGGCGGATTGCGCCGGCTCCGCCGCAATTTCGCTGCCGTGAAATTGTCGGACGCCGCCGTCGGCGGATCCTACGAAGTACTTCGAGTCTACGAGAAGGATCCGAAATTCCTGAAGTTCCTCAGCAATTTGCACCTGCGCCCCGGCGCGCGTCTCCATTTGCATAGCCGCGAATATGACGAGACGACCGCGCTCTCCGTGAACGGGCACTCGCCTTCACGCATTCACCTCGGCAAGCCGGCCACCCAACGCATTTGGGTTCGCCGCATCTCGTCTTGACTTGGAGCCCCATCGATATGCGGTTCAGGAGGGCGGGACTTCAGTCCCGCCGTAACTCGATGAAAAGAACCAGGGCTTCAGCCCCTGAAACCAGGCCCTGTCTCTCGGTCCGGCATCTGCGAGATGAGTTTCTTTCACTCCGCCGCGAAAATATCCTTCGGGATCATCATGTGCGCGCCTTTCGTGCCGTCGACCAGTTGCGTGATCCGCAGATCGGCAGCGACGCTGCACAGCATGTACGCGTCATCGCGGTTCAGGCGCTTTTCGGTCATCAGATAGTCGATCATTTCGCGCACCGCCATTTGCGTCGCCTCGTTCAGGTCCGGATCGAGGCCCATGGTAATGAAGGTCGTGGGCGTCTCGGCGCGCGGCCAGTGAAAGTGCAGGTCCTTCCGCACGATGAATTGAAATGTGCCGATGAGCGACGTTTCGAGCGCCGTCACATCAACTTCGCCGTCGCCCTGGCCCGCGTGGCCGTCGCCGACTTCGAAGAGCGCGCCCTTCACGTGTACGGGGATGTACAGCGTCGTGCCCGCCACAAGCTCCTTGTTATCGAGGTTTCCGGCGTGAATCCACGGCGGCCCGCTGCTGACTCGTCCCGAAGGCGGCGCATCTCCCATGCTTCCGAAGAAGGGATGCAGCGGAATTTCGATGCCGTCCGCAAAATGCGCCACCATGCGATTCGCGTCGAGCGGAATAATTTTGATCTTCGGGTACGGGAACTCGTTGGGGAAGATACCGCTGCGCGGGCCGAAGCCGTTGTAGGCGTAGGGAATCGCAAGCTGAATCTTCTGGATGCGAACTTCGAGCACGTCGCCCGGCTCCGCGCCTTCGATGTACACCGGCCCCGTAAGGATGTGCCCGCCGGGTCCTTTGTCCTTCACCTGCGCGACGATGTCCTTCAGCGATTGCTCCACCTGCTCCGGCGGCACGCCCGCTGCTTCGAGACGGTCCGGCTCATTCGTCAGCAGCGTTTGAATCTCCACCGTATCGCCCGACTGAATTTTCAGGACGGGAGCCGCCGACGCGTCGTAGTGTCCCCACTCGACGGTGCTGGGCGTAGGCTTGAGCGTGTATTTCGCGTTCTGCGCGAGCGCGCTCGATGGCGATGCCGCCGCAATCAGAACCAATCCCAGGATCAGCCCGCCGAATCGCATCAGGACCTCCTTCGGCTCAATGCCGGCGGGAATGTTACCAGCCGGATCCCAGGCAGGGCAAATCACGTCGGCCAACAAAGCAACTTCCACCAAACGGCGGGAATCACACGCTCGAGCTGACTCGAAGGCCTCCAAGGAGTTTGGATACGATCTTCACTTTCTCCCTAAACGAGGCGTTAGCTGCTTGGCTAAAAGTGGGTCTCACGGTGTGCCTGTTTTTCGTCACAGGCTCAACCCTTGAAGCACAATCGCCTGCAAGCGCCACGGGGCCAGCCTTCATCGAACGAATCGACCTCATCGGCAATCTGAGAGTGAAGACTTCGTCCATTAGGGCACTCATTCAGTCGCGGGCTGGAGAGGCATATAACACGGAAAAGGCCCAGCGCGATGTGGAAGCTCTTCGTTCGTCGGGGTCTTTCAGCGACGTCCGTTTGGACGTCGAGGACAGCGTCGACCAGCCAAACGCAAAAATCCTCGTTTTCTACCTCAACGAGAAGCCGATCATCCGACGGATCGAATTTAAAGGGACGAGATCGGTTTCTAGATCCGATGTCATGTCTGCTTTGCGAGCCAAGAACGTCGATCTCACCGTGGGAAGCCTGTTTGATCAAGCGAAGTTGGCGCGTGCAACCACAGCCATCAAGGAATTGCTCTTGGCACGCGGTTATGCAAGTGCCACAGTAGAGGCCGACCATGAAAAACTCCCAGCCTTTCACACTGTGAGTGTCACTTTCAACATCAACGAAGGACCGAGATCTCGGTAGGTCAGAACGGTGACCGCTTGAATTCCTCACTCTACGGGCGTACCTTCGTCCAGTCAGCTCGGCCCGGAGTCGGTCCTCGTCGCCCGACGCTTCGGAGGTAGGATGGGCCACGATTTCCCGCATCGCTCCCGTCTTCCGCAAAATTCGCCGGCGGCTCCCATGCAGGAGCCAGGCATCTTTCCCTTGTGAGGAGGAACTATGGCAACAGCAGCGTCCGCAACTCTTGAGCCCAATGTTTCGAGTTTCGTTTCCCGCAAACACAAGATTCTGATCAACGGCAAGTGGGTCGACTCCGCTTCCGGCAAGACTTTTCCGACCTACAATCCCGCCACCGGCGAAGTTCTCTCGCACGTGGCCGAAGGAGACCGCGAGGACATCGATCGCGCCGTGAAGGCCGCGCGCGCGGCATTCGAGAGCGGCCCGTGGTCGAAGATGACTCCCTCCGAGCGTGGCCGCGCCATCTGGAAGCTTGGCGACCTCCTCGAGAAGCACACGGAAGACTTTGCGCAGATCGAATCCCTCGACAATGGCAAGCCGCTCAAGGTCGCGCGCGCCGCGGACGTCCCGCTCGCGGTCGACCTGTTCCGCTATATGGCAGGCTGGGCCACGAAGATCGAAGGCAACACGATCCCGATTTCCGTGCCGTACACGCCCGGCGCGAAGTATCTCGCCTACACGGTGCGCGAGCCCGTCGGCGTCGTCGGCCAAATCATTCCGTGGAACTTCCCGCTGCTGATGGCGGCGTGGAAGCTTGGACCGGCCCTCGCCGCCGGCTGCACGGTCGTCCTGAAGCCCGCGGAGCAGACACCGCTTACCGCGCTGCGCCTCGGTGAATTGCTGCAAGAGGCAGGCATACCGGATGGCGTCGTCAACATTGTCCCCGGCTACGGCGAAACGGCTGGCGCGGCGCTTGCTGCGCATCCGGATGTCGATAAGGTCGCCTTCACCGGTTCGACCGAAGTCGGCAAGTTGATTCTCAACGCGGCGGCCGGCAATTTGAAGAAAGTCTCGCTGGAGCTGGGCGGCAAGTCGCCGAACGTGATCTTCGACGATGCCGACCTCGACAGCGCCATTCCCGGCGCCGCCAGCGCCATCTTCTTCAATCACGGCCAGTGCTGCTGCGCCGGTTCGCGGCTTTACGTCGAGCAGAAGGTGTTCGACAAAGTCGTGGACGGCGTGGCGAAGACCGCTGAGAAGATTCGCGTCGGCCCAGGCCTGGAGCCTGTCAGCGACATGGGTCCGCTCGTCTCCGAAGAGCAACTCAATCGCGTGTGCGGCTATCTGGAGTCCGGACTCTCCGAGGGCGCGAAGGCGGTGACCGGCGGGAGCCGTCACGGCGAGAAAGGCTACTTCGTGAAGCCGACCGTGCTCGTCAACACGCACGACAAAATGAAGGTCGTGCAGGAGGAAATCTTCGGACCCGTGGTGACGGCCATTCCGTTCCGCGATCCCGAAGAGATCGTCCCGAAGGCCAATGACACGGTTTACGGGCTGGCCGCGGGCGTGTGGTCGCGCGACATCAAGAAGGCGCACACGCTGGCTTCGAAGCTCCGAGCCGGCACAGTCTGGATCAATTGCTACAACATCTTCGACGCGGCGCTGCCGTTCGGCGGTTACAAGCAGTCGGGCTGGGGCCGCGAGATGGGCCACGAAGTGCTGGAGCATTACACGGAAACGAAAGCCATCTGCGCTGCTCTGTAGCCATTACTGGCCATTGGCTTCGAGAGCATAGGGAACCGGGAACATCGCAAATCTGGTTCGGCCGTCAAAGCGAGAAACCGAAAGGGAGGAGCCGCAAATGGCAAGTCGAACGAAATCGAAGAAAGAGCAAAAAGATCTGAAGAGAGGCAAGAAGATGGAGGCGGTCAATCCGCTTGTGGTGGCCGGCGTCTCGAAGATGAGTTCATTGAAGCGCTCATCCTCGACGTAGATTGGGACTCGCATTATTTGATAGCGCGGCGGCCCCGCCAGCCAGCATCCTGAACTCGATCTCCGGCAAAACTCTTGTCCAAGGCGCCATGGGCTATTCAGCCGTGGCGCCTTTGTTCTTCCGCGAGCAATCAGCCGCCCCAGCCAAACACGCCTGCCAGATTCTCAGCGCGCGCCCGCGCGTGATACGCTTCCACTTCATCCATGCTCAATGCGCTGCGCTACTACTGGATCACGGCGAAAGGCTACCGGCTGCGCCCGTGGAAGTCGCCGTATCTGCAATGGCGCCTTGAAACCTTTTTCGGCAAGGACGCCGCGAACCTCGACGCCCGCAAATTCTTCGCCCTGATGTGGCGCGAACGCGCGCGGATGGAGGGCTTTCTCGAATGGGTCGCCGTTCGCCGCAAAGCGCAGCGGGGCCCCTAGCCATCCCGCCACCATGCAGTTTCGGCATGGGAGCCAAAAACCCCGCGCCACACTCCACAACCTGACGTAGAATTCCGTTTCTTGGCGACAACCCTTTTCTCCCCGCAGCGCCTCGAGCGCCTGCTCGGAAAGGAGCGGCCCTTGGTTCAACGGTTCATGTTCCTCCTCATCGCTCTCGCGTTCATCGCGCCGCGCAGCTTTCCCCAGACTCCCAGCGCCCGCGACCGGCTCGACCTCACAGCCGGCATCGAACATCCCGCTCTGGAGCCCGGCGTTCATCGCGCGCTCCCCGAGCAATTCATCTGGCTCGAGATGCCGCGCGGCACGGCCGAGAAGACGGACCGCGAGACGACGCGGCTGTTCCGCACAGTCTTTCACCTCCAGCAGCTTCCTGGCGACGCAACGCTCTACATCTCCGGCCCCGATCACGTTCATGCTTACATCAACGGCAAATCCGTCGCCGCCGCCGACCGCGACCCGAAATCAAAAACCTATCCTCTCGTCGTCATCGCGCCCGTCCTGAAGGAATTGCAAGTCGGCGAGAACGTCCTTGCCATCGAGGCTCGCGACGGTTCGCCAATGGCCGCCAAAATCATCCCTGCGGCGCCGGCGGTTCTCGCGCACGCGCTCGTCGTCTCCGGGCCCGGCTGGAAAGCCAGCGTGGTCGAAGCGCCCAACTGGAAAGAGGCCTCCTTCCGCGATGCCGCCTGGCCGACCCCCAAGCTCATGGGCAGCATCGATACGCGTGTCGACGGTTACCGTCCCTGGATCATGACCACCAGCAATCTCGAATGGAATTCCGACTCCGAGATGTATCGCTGGCCCGGCTACGACGGCATTTCCCAATTTCTCGCGCATCTCGCCGTGCTGCCTGGATCCGTCACCAACGTCGCGGAAGGCGCCGGCCATTTCGCGAATGTCGATTCGCTCACGCAGCCGAATGCCTCGGCGGACTTCGAAGTGCGCGCGCCCGCAACCGGATCGGCGGGAGCCGCTCCCAGCCTCGTCCTCGATTTCGGCCGCGAGGTGAACGGCCGCCTCGAAGTCGTTTCCGATTCGGTGCAGCCGATTCGCTTCACGTCGCAATACGGTGAATCGCTGCAGGAGGCGCGCAACGAGCCTTATCTCGGCGTCAACGAGATCCTCGTGCCTCCCTACGCCACTGCACACGGCCCGAAGAGCGCCTTCCGCTACGCGATCCTCAAATTTCCCGCCGGGTCCGGCTCCGCGCCGCTTCGCTTCAAAGCAATTCGCCTCGATGAAATCTATTATCCCGTCCATTACACGGGCTCATTCGAATCCTCCGATCCGCTTCTGAATCGCATCTGGCTTGTCGGTGCTTACACCGCGCATCTCTGCATGCAGGACGCTATCTGGGACGCCCCCAAGCGCGACCGCATGCCCTGGATGGGCGACCTCGACGTCTCCGGCCACGTCATCGACACGGTCTTCGCCGACAAGTACCTGATGGAAGACACGATGGACCGGCTCATCCGCGAAGCCGGCATTCCGCTGAATCGCGACGTCAACACGATTCCCGGCTACTCGGCCTTCTGGGTGATGGGCGAGGCCGACTTCTACCGCCATATCGGCGATCGCACCTATCTCCGTTCGCTTCATCGTCCGCTCATCCGTCTGCTCGATTACCTGCAGGGCGAGCTGGATTCGCGCAACCTCTTTGCCAATCCGCGCAAGGCGTGGCCCTTCGTCGATTGGTCTCCGCAATTTGAGAAAGACACGCCGGAAACTCGGGCCACCACCTCCATGGAGTTCTACCGCGCGTTTGCCGACGGCGCGTGGCTCCTCGCTGAAATGGGCGACCCCGCGGGATCCTCGCGTTACGGCGCGCTCGCCCAGTCGATTCGCCAGGCCTCGCAGAAATTCCTGTTGGACCCGAAGACCGGCACGTTCGGTTCGCGATGGCAGGAAAACGCCATGGCCATTTACTCCGGGATCGCCGACGGCACCCAGTCCGCGGCTATCTGGGCGCATGTCCTTTCGCATCCGCCGCAATTCATGATTTCGCCGTATTACAACTACTACGCCATCTCCGCGATCGCCGAGACCGGTCACCGTCGTGAAGCTCTTGATTGGATCCGCAAATATTGGGGAGGCATGATCGACGAAGGCGCCACCAGCTTCTGGGAAGGTTACGATCCGTCGTGGCCCAAGGACGATTTTCACGCGAACCTTCAGGCTGACGACGGAAAGGGCTACTACGTCAGCCTCGCGCACGGCTGGTCTAGCGGACCAACGTCCTGGCTCATCGAACAGATTCTCGGCATCCGTCCGACGTCCGCCGGGTTTCGCGCTCTGACAATTCGCCCCGACCTCGCGGGCCTCCAGTGGGCGCGCGGCGCCATGCCCACTCCCGCCGGACTGGTCGCCGTCGATTACAAATCAGCGAAGGGTTTCGACGCTAACATCGAGATACCGCCCGGAGTGGAAGCGCTCGTCTTGATGCCTACGTGTCCGAATCAGAATTGGACGCTCATCGACCAAGGACGCACCACCGGCCGTTTGGCTGAAGGAGGCTCGCGCGTTCAGGTTCGCCTCACGCGCGCCGGCCGCTACAACCTCCACTCCGACTGCGCGCAATAATCTTAGCGTGCAGGCTTCCGGCGTTTTCTCTGCGCCGCTCGGCGTCTCTGCGGTCGGCTTGTCTTCGTTCCGCTCAAGCGCGCCTGCAAGCCCTTCGGCAGCTTCGCGAAAACTATGTCGTGTGCCGCGCGCAGGAGCCGCTCAAGCTCTGGCCTCGGCAGCGTCTCGGCCGACTCCAGCGCCACCCACTTCGCCCGCGCCAGATACGGCGCCGGAATCACGCCCGGCCGCTCGACCAGCTCCGCAAATTCCACGTCGCTGCATTTCATCGACATCCACACCCGCCCCGGCTCCGTCGCGATCACCGCAAACATTTTCCCGCCGACCTTGAACACCAGGTCGATCTCCCACTGTATCTGTTCGGTTGTATGAGGGAGCGAAAGGCAAAATTCGCGAACCGCTTCGATATCCATGGGCGCCAGGCTACCGCATCAGCTCACGCGAAGTCGACAGGCCCCGGCAATCGCCGCTAGAGGGCAGGGGACTGCGCGCTATTCGTATCGCAGCGCCACCAGCGGATCCACTCGCATCGCTCGCCGCGCCGGAACAAAGCACGCTGCCATCGCCACGCCGATCAGCAGCGCCGCCGTAATCAGGAAGCTCGGCGCATCGAACGCACCAATCCCGAAAAGCAGCGCGCCCATGCTCCGCGCCAGCAGCGACGACAGCGCCAGCCCCACCACCACTCCGGCCAACACCATTGCCAGTCCGCTCGCCAGAATCAATCGCAGCACGTCCATCGGCTGCGCGCCCAGCGCCATACGAATCCCAATCTCCTGCGACCGCTGGCTCACCGAGTACGACATCACGCCGTACGTCCCGATCGCCGCCAGCACCAGCGCCAGCAGCCCAAACCCGCCCAGCAGCTCCGCTCCCACGCGCGGCGCCGTCAGCGAATTCACCAGCACCTCGGACACCGTCCTCACTCCCTGCAGCGGCACGCCCGGCGCCAGGTCGTTCACGGTGCTGCGAATACTCGGCAGCGCTTTCGCCGGCTCACCCTTCGTGTGCACGAACAGCACCACCTGCGCCGAATAATCCTGCTTCAGCGGGAAGTAGACGATCGCCTGCGGCGGCTCGCCCAGCGTCGCATACTTCACCGTGTTCACTTCGCCCACCACCGTCACGTCCCACGTCTCGCCAAGGAAGTGCAAATGCTTTCCGAGCGGGTCCTCTCCCGGCCACATCTGCTGCGTCAGCGCTTTGTTCACCACCGCCACCAGCGCTCCCTGTGCATCGTCCGACTCCGTGAAGGCTCGCCCTCGCAGCAGCGCAATTCCTTCCGTCTTGAAGAATCCCGGCTCGACCGCCACGATCGGCGTCAGCTTCCCGTTTCGCGGGTCTGTCGAGTCCACTCCGTCCGTAAACGTCGTCCGCGCGATGTTTCCGCCGAATGGAGCCGTGTCCGTCAGCGTCGCATCCTCCACCATCGGCAGTTGGTTCAGGCGTTCGATCACATCCTTGTAGAACTGCTCCGCCTGCGGCTGCTTGTAATGTTCGGCGCCCATGTTCAGGAACGCCACCATCGCGTGCTGCACTTCGAATCCCGGATTGATCTTCTGCGCGTTGCTCAGGCTGTGGATGAAAAGCCCCGCGCCCACCAGCGCGATCAGCGACAGCGCCACCTGCACCATCACCAGGATTCCGCGCAATCCATACCACCGCGTGCTTCCCGTCGGAGCTCCGGTGCGGTCTTTCAGTTCCGCAATGCGGTCCGGCTTCGACGCCTCGAGCGCCGGCACCAGTCCGAACAGGACTGTCGCCACCAGCGCCAGCCCGAACGTGTAGAGAAACACGCGCGCGTCTAGCGACAAATCCAGCCGCTGCGCCAGCCCCGGCGGCAGCAGTGACACCAGCACCTTCCGTCCCCAGTACGCCACCAGAATTCCCAGCGCGCCCGCCGTCAAGCCCAATAGCAGGCTCTCTGTCAGCAGTTGCCGAATCAGCCTCGCCCTCGACGCGCCGAGCGCGAGCCGCACTCCAATTTCTCGCTGCCGCTGCGTCGCCCGCGCCAGCAGCAGATTTGCCACGTTCGCGCATGCGATCAGCAGCACCAGCCCGACAATCACCATCATCAGCGTCCCCGCCTTCACGAAGACGCTGCGCACCTGAGGCGGAATCCCCGTCTGGTCGAGCGGCACCAGCTCTTCATTTCGTCCGCCGTTGTCCTTCGGATATTCTTTCTCGAGCTGCAGCCCCAGCGTGTGAATCGACGCCTGCGCCTGCGCCAGCGTCACGCCGGGCTTCAGCCTTCCCACCATGCTCGCCATGCGAAACGCCCGCTGGTTGAAGAAGTCCTTCGCCGCGCCGTTCAGGGCCTGATCGTGCATCGACATCGGCACCCAGAAATCCGGGCTCCCCAGCACGCCCACGTCGTGAAAGCTCGCCGGCATCACGCCGATGATGCTGTACTCCTGCTGATCGAGCTGAATCGCCTTGCCCAGGATGTCCGGGTCATTGCCAAACTGCCTTCCCCACAGCGCGTAGCTGATGATCACCACGGGCCGCGGCGACGTGTCTTCCTCCGGCGAGAATTCGCGGCCAATCACCGGCTGGACGCCCAGCACGTCGAACAGGTTTGAGTTCACCACCTCGCCGAAGAGCTGCTCCTGCTTCCCGGAGATGGTCAAGTCCATCCCCGTGAACACCGCGATTGCCGACCCCGAAAAAACCTCGTTCTTCTCGCGGTAATCTCGCGCGTTCGGCACCGGCGTCGGCAGAAACTCCTGCAGCGGTCCACCGTGGCTCTGCGCGGTCGAATAGAGGCTCACCACGCGCGACGGGTTCTTCACCGGAACCGACTGCAGGAAGATCGCCTTCGTCAGCGTGAAGATCGTCGTGTTCGCGCCGATTCCCAGCGTCAGCGACAGCACCGCCACCGCCGTGAAGCCCGGCGATTTCGCCAGCATCCGGAGCCCGTATCGCACATCCTGCATGAAATCCATGGGGGACCTCCGTGGAATCGCGCCTTATGCAGCAGTCTTACGCTCGCCGCCCGCCTTTTTCAATGGAAACGTCTCCGCCAAACCGCACACCCCGCCTCCATTCCTCAGTAGACGCACCACATCCTCGCAGGAGAGCAGGGAAGGGCAATGTCCCGAATTGCGCTGCTACTGCAGCCCGACGCGCTTCATCAAATCCGCGAATCGCGGATCGCCGCGGATCGGGTCGAAGCAGGGATGTACCTTGAGGAACTGCAAAATGTTGGAGCGCTCGCTGTATCCTTGCTCCAGGGAAATAAACGCGTCTTCGGTGTCGCCCAGACCTAAGTATGCGTTGATGAACGCGCCCGCCGGAACGTAACCCGACTTTTTCCGTGCCTTCAGCTCCGCCAGAACCCGCAACGCCTCATTGTGTTTGCCCGCATGTGCATACGCCCGGATCAGTACCGCCAGCACACCAGCGCTTCGATTGGTTAGAGAAGCCGCCTTCTCCAGGACCGGAATCGCCTCGCCTGGCTGATTGTTCTCGATCAGCGCGAATCCAAGGGCCCAGAGCGCGCTCGCGTCATTGGGGTTCACCGCCAACGTGCCTCGAATTTCGTGAATGGCCTCGTCATAGCGGTGCGCGAGGAATAGCATCCAGCCAACGTCCGCGCCCGACATCGCCACCGGGTCGATTTCTCGCGCGCGCTCGATCCAATCCACAGCCTCGCTGGTCCGGCCCTGGCACAGCAGCCAGTAAGCAAATGCCGCGTGCGCGCGGGCGTCGTTCGGACTCAATTCAAGCGCTTTCCTGTACTCGGCCTCCGCCTTGGCCCATTGCCATTCCTGTTGGAGCGTCGTTCCCAGCAGGATGTGCGCCTCCGCAATGCTGGGGTCGAGTTCCAGAGCCTTCTGCGCCGCGCTTATCACTTTGGGGCGAGTCTCAGAGGGAACGCCTCCGACGAAAATTGTCCCGAGTTCGCTGTATGCCTTTCCGAGGGCTACGTATGCCGGCGCAAACGTCGGATCCTTTTGGATCGCATCATTGAAATCACGGATGCCTTCCTCGATGGAGCCACGGTCGTTGCCCTGAAATGCATACTGGCCTCTCAGGTAGCTCTCGTAGACCTCCGGCGCCACCGGGCGCACTGCCGCAAGTCTCTCCCGCTCGCTGCCTGTAACCGTCACCTCAACCCTCTCAGCGATGGCTTGCGCCAGTTCGCTCTGCAGGCTGAGCACATCCTCGAGCTCACGGTCGTACGTTTCCGACCAGAAATGCTCGTCTGTCGCACCGCGAATGAGTTGCGCCGTTACGCGGATTCTATCTCCCTCGCGCGTCACCGATCCTTCCACCAGGGCGTCCACGCCCAGCGCCTTGGCGATTTCGGGCGCGGAAAGCTGCGTATTCTTGAAGCGCGCCACGGATGTGTGGGAAACCACGCGCAGGTCGCGGATGCCCGCCAGCCGCCCGATCAATGCCTCGGTCATCCCATCTGCCAGATAATCCTGGTTGGAATCTCCCGAAAGGTTCTTCAGGGGTAGCACCGCCAGCGACTTGATTTTGGACTGTTCGACTCTGGGGCTGTGGTTTCGGAAAAGAAGGTACCCGCTCGCTGCCAGAACGAGCGCGGCCACCACACCTGCCGCCAGCAGTCGCCGCGTGTTCGACCATCTCCGCGCGTGGTCGCCTACCGTCACCATTGGCGCTTCGGGCCGGGCGGCCTTCTGGCCCTCTTCCAAATGCTGCCGTCGGCTCTCGACCCAGGCGTCCAACTCGGAAGGCAGAGCGTAAACCGAGCCCCGCTTGTCGTGGACGTGCCGGTGGACCGGCATTGCCTCGCGCTTCTCCCACCGCTGCACCGTCGTCACGTCGCGGTCGAGGTACGCGGCGATTTCCTTCCACGAATCCAGCCGCACTTCGGCTGGTTTCTGGGATGCCCGCGCGCCCGGGAGTGGTTCGCCCATCCGGATTGACCTTTTGTCCTAAGCGGAGGCCCCGATTGTAATCCCTCTCCCCCGAACGGTGAAAGGCCGCATTTGTCGATCCCGCCTATTGCCGTTTGACTTAACCACCCCTGGCGGCCGATGGTCTTCGCGCGCCTCCCCAAAAACGCCCCGGGGCACCCTTGGTCGGCACGGCCGAAGCGGAATCCCCTTAGCGACGAAGGCGCAACTCTCAACCTTGGAGGCTTCCAATGAGAAGCAGAACCTCGTTGTGGACAGCGCGGATTGCGGCGGTTCTTATACTGGCGGCAGGCACTACGGTCGCCCTGGCCCAGGCTCCCACGCCGAACCACTTCAGCGGGCTAATCAACGACTACACGCCCGCGCATGGCGCGACCGGCAGTTTGACCGGTCCCTACGAGATGCATGGTACATGGTCATTGGACCTGGATCGCAGGTCCGGCATGGCCCAGTTTTCTGCGGCCATGACCATGGAACTGTCCGATCTGACGGTATCCGAAGGTCTCACGAACGCTGACGACCCCGTGACCCGTGGCGCTCATACTCACCACATCACGATGAAAGGCTTGGTCAGCTACGACACCTCCGGATGCCCTGCGGAGCCGGTCGGCAATCCTTCCACCACCGGCCGTTTCGTGGTCAACGGTCCGGCCTACATCACCGGCAATGGAAGCCCGGCGCCCTTTTCGAAAAATCAGACCGTGCTTTCCTCGTTACAGGTCTGCGTCACTGGGGGAACAGAGGTCGCGTATTCGAACGTGACCCTCGTGCTCGGGGCTCCTGCGACGGGGCATTTCGGCATGCAGCCGATTCACGGCGTCGTTCGCAAAACGTCGGACTTTCCGTTTGTCGACATCCGTCGATAACGGCCGTTGCTGACTGAAGCGGGACGCATTTCGGCGTCCCGCTTTCCGCTACAACCCGCTCCGCTTGCGGCACATGTCCGTGCTCTGGCAGCTCGCTGCTTGACCCCTGTTGACACCCACGGAAAGTCCCTTTAGTATACAGACCAACAGGCCGCCAGCCGCCAACCCATGCCTTTCCGTTTCGAGTTCGATTCGCAGAACCAGATACTTGCGTGCCGATTTCGGGGCCGTGTCACCGACGAAGTCCTTCTCGACTACTATCGCGACTCCGGCCCCCGCCTCATGGCGACCATGAGTTTTCGCGCCTCGCTCCTCGATTTCTCGGACGTCACATCCTTTGAGGTCTCCCCCGAAACCATTCGCGGTATCGCCTGGGCGCCCCCCATCGACCCCGAGCCCGAGCGCACTCGCGTCATCATCGCTCCCAGCTCCAAAGTCTTCGGCCTGGCCCGCATGTTCGCCTTACATGGTGAGGACACGCGCCCGAACCTCCACGTCGTGCGCAAACTCGAGGAGGCCTACGCCCTCCTTGGCATCATCGAGCCCCATTTCGAGCCTCTGCCCGACTCCGATTGACGTCCCACACCGCCGCGCAGCTACAATACGCACGTCCAACATCGGACAGCGAGTCCGCCGCGGAGGCACCATGGAAAACACTTTGCCGCAAACAATCGCCCTTCTCTCTCGCACCCCCGCCGCTTTGAATTCGCTTCTCCGCGATCTGCCGGATTCTTGGACTCGTTGCAACGAAGGCGAGAACACGTGGACTCCCTCCGAAGTCGTCGGCCACCTGATTCACGGTGAGCATGCCGACTGGATGCCGCGCGTCAAAATGATTCTTCGCGCGGGCGAAAGTCAGACTTTTGAACGCTTCGATCGTCTCGGCCACCTTCGCGAGATGGAAGGGAAGTCTCTCGTTCACCTCCTCGACGAATTTGCCCGCCTCCGCGCGGAAAATCTCGCCGAACTCCGCCAGCTCAACATCCAACCGGCACAGTTTGAGCTTCGCGGGCGTCACCCGGCTCTCGGAGTCGTCACCTTGAGCCAGTTGCTCTCCACCTGGGCCGTTCACGACCTGACGCATCTCCATCAGATCTCGCGGATCATGGCCCACCAATACCGCGATGCCGTCGGCCCTTGGCGCGCCTATCTCGGCGTCCTCCAATGCGCTGGCCATAGCGCTCCCTAACGCCGGACCCATCGCGCCGGTCATCGGTCACGAAATTCGTCGTCGCGCGCGATGCGCCGTGCCGCTCAATTTTTCTTGCTCGGTTTTCCGAGCAAGACGTCCTCGTGCGCTTCGCGATTGCGCCTCGCATGTTGTTTGTCTTCTTCGCGCTGCTTCGTATTGTGAGCAAGCCGCACGCAACTCCTTCCTGCAGCCGCCTTTATGCTATGAACTACGATGGGGGAACTGTGAAGTGAGCGGCGCAGGACCAATTACCGGGCAGGAAAGCGAATCGACAAAGCAATGCGCGGCGAACCAGTCTCAAGCCGTCAGCCACGCTTCATTTCTAATCGCCAAACGGGGAATTAGAAACAGGCTTAACCTGCAGAAAACAAAGGACAAAGAAATTCCTAATCGCCAAAAAATGAGGATTCCACAAAGGATCCTCGCCCCGAACGGGCAACGCGAGTCGAGGGACCTCTCCTCATTTCTAATCTATACACTGAAGATTAGAAATCGCTCCAACTCTCTTGTTTTCAGGCACTTGCATTTTTCTAATCTATACAAATCAGGGCCTTTTTTTTCCCGGCTCAGGTCACGCGCTTCCCATCTCGCTCCGGCGTATAATGGATATTCCCGGTGATTCATGCAGGACCTGAAAATCCTCCAAAAGACGCCCGATCTTTACGAGGCTCGCTGGTGGGAGCCCGAGCCCGGTGGCAAGGCCCATTGTTACCTTTGCCCCCGCCACTGCCACATCGGCCCGGGCCAAGCCGGCTTCTGTTTCATCCGCGTCAACGAAGGCGGCAAACTCTACAGCCTCGGCTACGCACACCCCGCCGCGCTGCAAATCGATCCCATCGAGAAAAAGCCGCTCAACCATTTCCTCCCCGGCACGCGAGTGTTCTCCTTGGGGACCGCTGGCTGCAACATGGGCTGCTTCTTCTGCCAGAATTGGGACATCTCGAAATCGCGCTCGGATCAGGTGAACTCCACGCACATTCCGCCAGAGGACGTCGTCGCGCTCGCCGTACGCAACGGCTGCCCTTCGATCGCCTTCACCTACAACGAGCCGACCATCTGGGGTGAATACGTCATCGACATCTGCCATGCCGCCCGCGAACGCGGGATTAACACCGTGATGGTCTCGAACGGCTACATCACCTACGACGCCTTCCATGACATCTACGACAACGTCGACGCCGCGAATATCGACCTGAAAGCCTTCACCGAGAATTTCTACGGCAAAATCACGCTCACGCACCTTCAGCCCGTTCTCGACACTCTCGAATGGCTGAAAAGGGAAACCAACGTCTGGTTCGAGATCACCAATCTCATCATCCCCACTCTCAACGACGCCGTTTCCGAAACGCGCCAGCTCTCCGAGTGGATTCTCGAGCATCTCGGCCCCGACGTTCCGCTCCACTTCACCGCCTTCCATCCCGATTTCAAATTGCAGGATAAGCCGCGCACGCCGCCCGCGACGCTCCATGCCGCGCGCGGCATCGCTCTCGAAACCGGCCTGCACTACGTTTACGAAGGCAATATTTACAGCGACGGCGCGCACACCTCGTGCCCATCCTGCAAGACTCTCCTCATCCGCCGCTCCTGGCACGACGTGCAGCAGAATCACCTGAAAAACGGCCGCTGCCCGAACTGCAATCTTGCCATCCCCGGCCGCTGGTCGGATCCGCGCGGCACGACTCCCGCCAAGCAGTTCGGCAAATCCGACGCGCAGGTCGCCGAACGCTACAGCGACCTCAACCTCTAGCGAGTGCCGCCCTCATGAACACACGAGCTCTAAAATCTCCCTTCCCACATATCTATCTATATAGACTTATCTGCGCGTCGAATCCACGAACCGACCCGCGGGAGCGACATCATCTCCTTCCAAGCGCGGTAGCAGTAGCCGGGCTTTCGCTCTGGGCGGAGTCCGAGCGCCCGACGCGCGCATCTAACCAGCGCGACGTAGATCTCTCGGCCGCATTTGTTTCAAAGCCTGGCCTGCGAGGCAATCTTCCACTCGCTGCCGGTTCACGTTCAGGTGCGTTCCATTTCCATGGCGAGCGAATATCAAGCTCCACCGTTAGTCACCGTCAACCCCTGGCTTATCGTCGTCGCAGTAATGCTCGCCACGTTCATGGAAGTGCTCGACACTTCCATCGCCGCGGTCGCAGTGCCGTACATCGGCGGCAGCCTCTCGGCGTCGAACGAGCAGGCCACGTGGGTGCTCACCAGCTATCTCGTAGCCAACGCCATCGTGTTGCCCGCGAGCGGGTGGTTTTCGCTCCGCTTTGGCCGCAAGCGTTTCCTTCTGGTCTGCATCGTCATTTTCACGATCGCGTCGTTCGCGGTTGGCGCCTCCACCAGCCTCGCCATGATTCTCTTTGCGCGCGCCTTGCAGGGCGCCGGCGGCGGGGCGCTTCAACCGGTTTCGCAGGCCATCATTCTCGAAAGTTTTCCGCCCGAGCAGCGCGGCCTGGGAATGGCGGCCTTTGGCTTCGGCGTCGTCGTAGCGCCGGTGCTCGGCCCCACGCTTGGCGGCTGGATCACCGAGACCTACACGTGGCGCTGGGCTTTCTTCATCAACATTCCCATCGGCATCCTCGCCGTGCTCCTGATTTCGCGTTTCGTCAACGACCCGCCGCACATCCGCTCGGCGAAGCCGGGAAAACTCGATGGAATCGGCCTGGGCTTGCTTGCTCTCTGGATCGGCACGCTCCAAATCGTCCTCGACAAGGGGCAGGAAGACGACTGGCTCGGCGCGACCTGGATTCGAGTTGCGGTCGTCATCATCATCGTGGGCTTCGTGGCGTTTTTATGGCGCGAGATCAAAGCGAGAAAGCCACTCATAACGCTCGGCGCCTTCGCCGACCGCAATTTTGCGATTGGCTGCCTGCAGATCGCTCTCTTCGGCGGCGTCGTCTACGGCATGGTCACGATTCTGCCGCTTTTCTTCCAGACGCTCCTCGGATATACCGCGCTCTCCGCCGGTTTCGCGGTGGCGCCACGCGGAGTGGGCGCAATCTTCGCGATGCCGCTGGTCGGCTTCCTGATGTCGAAGGTCGACAGCCGCCGTCTGATCGGCATCGGATTCGCGGGCGTAGGCGTGTGCAATCTCTGGCTGGGCCGCGTCACGCTCCAAATTTCGCCGGGAACCATGTTCTGGGCGATTTTAATGAGCGGCTTTTTCCTCGGATTCGTTTTCGTTCCGCTCGCCACGGTGGCGATGGGCACGCTGCCGGACGTCCAGCTCGGAAACGCGAGCGGCATCTACAACCTGTTCCGGAACCTGGGCGGAAGCGTGGGGATTTCGCTCGTCAATACGATCGTGGCGCGCCACGCACAGCTCCACCGCACGGAACTATCGCACTCGCTCGATCCCGGAAGCCCTGTGTTTCACGACGCCTTCGCCGCCGCACAGAGAATCCTGACCCTTCACGTCGGCGCGCCCGATGCCGTGCCGCGCGCGTTGAAGCTGCTCGAAGGAGTTCTCAACCAGCAGGCGGCGCTGTGGTCCTACGTCGACGATTTCCGCTATCTGGCCCTCGCATCCTTCGCCACCATTCCTATTGGCCTCGCGCTGAAGCGCATCGCGCGAGGAAAGCGCGTTGCCGCCGAGTAGGCGTGTTCACTCGCGAGAAGCGCGAATCCCATAAGCGAACAATTCGAGCCATCGCGCTTGGCGTACCCGTTCGTCTAATTCCAGTCAGGAGTTGAACTTGCAAGGCCGCGGCTTATGGCACACAATATGCAGACTATACCGTCAGACGATATAGTATGGCTTCAGGCGATAGAGGAGACAGGCAGCGACTATGAACAAGCACAGAGAAACGGAATCCTTCCTGCCGCTCACGTCGGCGATGTTTCACATTCTGCTTGCGTTGGCGGATGGCGAAAAGCATGGCTACGCGATCCTGAAAGAAGTTGCGCGGCGTACGGAAGGGAAGGTGCAGCTCAGCGCCGGAACCCTCTATGGCAATCTGGCGCGTCTCGAAGGCTCGGGAATGATTTTAGAGTCGGATCAGCGGCCGGAATTCGGTCTCGACGACGAACGCCGCCGCTACTACCGCCTCACTGACTTCGGCCGCGAAGTGGCGGTCGCCGAGGCGCGCCGCATGCAGGACGCGCTCGACCAGGCTTACTCGAAAAAACTCTTTCGCAAGCCGAGACTCGCGTGAATCCGGCCTGAAGCAGGAGGCGCACATTATGCCCAGCGAGAAGGCGTCATTCTCTGAACGATTCTTCCGGTCTCTCATTCGTGTCTTCCCGTTCGACTTCCAGACCAATTATGGCGGGGAAATGGCCGGTGTCTTTCGCGAGCAACAGCGCGAGGCGGAGGCTCGTGGCGGCGTCAGGGGAGTGCTTCGATTGTGGACGGAGACCGTGGCCGGTGTGTTTCGCACCGCCCCTCGAGAGCATTGGGAGATTCTGAAGCAGGACTGCGCCTATACGTTCCGGATGATGCGGCAAAATCGCGGATTTACGTTGATCGCGATCCTGACGTTGGCGCTGGGCATCGGCGCCAACACCGCCATTTTCAGCGTGGTCCACGCCGTGCTGTTGAGCCCGCTGCCCTACAAGCAAGGCCAGCAGCTCGTCTTCATCCGCCAGCAGGCGGAGAAGATGGGACTCAACGACATCAGCTTTTCTGTGCCGGAGATCAATGACTACCGCGAGCAAAATCACACGCTCGCGAGCCTGGTCGAATACCACGCCATGTCGTTCACGCTCTTCGGCCACGGCGATCCCGCGCGCGTTCGCACCGGCGTCGTCTCATGGAACTATTTCGACACATTCGGAATCAAGCCCGTTCTCGGGCGAGCGTTTCTGCCACCCGACGACCAGATTGGTGCGCCGCCTGTGCTTCTTCTCAGTTACGAATACTGGCGGAACAATTTTCATGGCGATCCCGGAATCGTGGGTAAGACGTTCGAGATGAACGACAAAGTCCACACTGTGATCGGCGTCCTGCCGCCTGTGCCGCAGTATCCGAACGAAAATGACGTATATATGCCGACCAGCGCGTGCCCGTTCCGGTCGTCCAAGCGAATGATCGAGGGACGCGACCGCCGCATGATGGAGGTGTTCGGGCGGCTGAAGCCGGGCGTATCGGTTGCGGCCGCGGAGGCTGATCTTTCAACAATTGCCGGGCGGCTAGAAGCCGAGTACCCGAAGTCCTATCCAGCGGCGGCCGGATACGGAGTGGCGACTTCGTCGTTGCGCCAGGAATTGACGCAGGGGGCGCGGCCGACGTTGATCGTCCTGCTGGCCGCTGCCGGCTTCGTGCTCTTGATCGCGTGCGCGAACGTTGCGAACCTGACGCTCTCCCGCATGGTGCGCCGCGAGCGCGAACTTGCAGTCCGCACGGCTTTGGGCGCCGGTCGCAGCCGCCTTTTGCGGCAGCTTCTGACGGAGAGCCTCGTTCTAGCTTTGATTGGCGGCGCGGCGGGCTTGCTGTTCGCATACGACAGTCTCGGCCTTCTGGCGGGCTTCGCTGCACGGTTGACACCTCGCGCGCGTGAAATCCACATTGATACCGGCGTGCTGCTGTTCACGCTGGCCGCGGCGGTGGGCGTGAGCATCCTCTTCGGCACTCTGGCCGCGGTCTCCGCCCGGAGCAGCGTTTCGTCAGGACTGAAGGAAGGCAGCGCCGGTGCGGGAGCCGGACGCCAGCGAACGCGAGTGCGCAGCGTGCTAATCGTCGCTCAGATCGCCTTCTCCTTCATCTTGCTGATTGGCGCGGGCCTGATGCTGCGAAGTCTGTACCGCATGCTGCGGGTGAATCCGGGATTCGTGCCGCAGCGTGTGCTGGTGATGAACATGCATTTCAACTGGTCGAAATATGCGAAGAGTGAGGATTTCGCGAACGCCGGCCGAAAAATCCTGGACCGCGTGAAGACGGAGCCCGGAGTACTTTCGGCCGCGATTTCGTCGAACTATCCGCTCGAGCCGGAGCTGATATCGTACGGCCCCAACACGGGCGATTTCAGGATCGAAGGCCGCGCGCTGCAACCGGGAGAAGCACCGCCCGTGGCAAACCTCACATCGGTTTCGCCCGAATATTTTCAGTCGCTGGGGATTCCACTGCTTGAGGGCCGGGCAACTGAGGAGACCGACAACGCGGAGGCTTTGAAGGTGGCGGTTATCAATGATGCGGTGCGCCGCCAGCTGTGGCCTCACGAGGATCCCATCGGCAAGCGGGTTTCCTTCGACAACGGAGACAATTGGATCCGAATTGTGGGTGTCGTGGGCGACGTGCGGGAGTTTGGGCTTGACCAGCCCGCCAAGGCGGAGTTCTATGCTCCGATGGATCAGTCGCCTAATCCTTCAACGCTGATCGTGCGCACCGCTGCCGATCCCAAGAATATGGGCGAGCGGATTCGACGGGTGGTGCTCGAGGTGGATTCGCAGAATGCGATCACCGGCGTCCGAACTCTGGAAGAGGCCCGGCACGAATCGCTGGCAGCGCCGCGTCTCACCGCGAGCCTGCTCGGACTGTTCGCAGGGCTCGCGCTCCTGATTGCAGTCGCGGGAATCGGCGGAATTATGGCGCTGAACGTTAGCCAGCGGGTGCGGGAGATCGGCATCCGGCTGGCGCTCGGCGCGCGGCCTTCGGGAATCGTGCGAATGCTTGTTGGGCAGGGCCTGAGTCTTGCGCTGCTCGGTGTGGGAATTGGATTTGTAGGGGCGCTCGCGATCACGCGCCTCTTGAAAGCGCTGCTCTTCGAAGTGACGCCAACGGATCCGGCCACGTTTATCGGTGTTGCGATCGTGCTAATCGTGGCGGCGCTGCTGGCATGTTTCATCCCGGCGCGGCGCGCGGCTTCGATCGATCCGAACATCGCGTTGCGATGCGAATAGGGAAGGGGACTGATTTGCGAAAACTGGCTCTAGTTGCGATAGCCGCCGGAATCGGACTGGGTGCGTGGTTGACCGTCGGCGGCCTGGGCCCGCGTGGCGCGGTCGCGCTCGCGCAAGGAGAGTCGCAGAGCACCGCGCCTCGCTACGATTCGGATGGCGCGCTGATTCGGCCGGAACATTTTGAGACCTGGGTTTTCGTCGGAAGCTCGACAGGCTTGACCTATGAGCCGGGCATCGCGAGTGGCGGCGCGGGAGAATTCCACGACGTCTACATTCGTCCCGAGTCCTACCGCGAGTACGCGCGCACCGGAAAGTTTCCGGAGAAAACCATGCTGGTCCTCGCGATCTACCCGCCCAACGAAAACGTCTCGCCTGCGAAGGGAGGCTACTTCGAGGGCGATCTCGAAGGAATGGCCGTAGCCGTCAAGGACCACAGCCACTTCGCGGAAGGCTGGGCGTACTTCAATTTTGGAAAGACGCCGGACCTGAGGGCAAGAGCGATGGCGAATCCGAAGCAAACCTGCTACTCGTGCCACGTTCAGCACGCGGCGGACGACAACGTGTTCGTCCAGTTCTATCCCATCCTGCGGCCGATCATGCAAGCTCACCGAACCAACCGGTAATAGAAAACTGTGCTGGTGCGCCGCTGTCGTGGTAATACGGAGCCATCGACGGAGGTGATTGCGCAATGAACCGGCGGGAATTTTCGCGAAGGGTGGTGGGCGCGACGCTCGGAATGGCGGCGGGCTTGCCAACGGTGAGCGCGCGCGCGGAAAAGCGAGATGCCGCAGCGGGCGAAACACCCTTCCCGCTGTCGGTGATGCTGTGGACTGTCTTTCGCGGCCTGCCGTTCGAGGAGCGTCTCGGCAAAATTGCTGAAGCGGGCTACCACCACGTCGAGCTCGTCGATGAGTTCCGCAGCTGGTCCGACGCGGATTTTGCGAAGGCAAACCGGCGGAAACGCGAACTGCGGCTCACGTTCGACGCGACAGCCGGCTTGCGGCACGGAGCCTCGAACGCCGGAGAGCGCGACGAGTTTCTGCGCGACGTGGATGGGATGCTCGCGACGACCGAGAAGCTTGAGTGCCCGGCGCTGATTGTACTGTCCGGCAATCGCGTGCCGGGCGTGACGCACGAGGCGCAGCATCAGGCGTGCGTCGAAAGCCTGAAGCGCGCGGCCGAAGCGGCGGAAAAGCGGGGCGTGACGCTGCTTCTCGAGAACATCGATCCCGAAGAAAATCCACGGTATTTTCTGACGTCCGTTGCGGAGGGCTTCGATATCGTCCGCGAAGTCGGCCACCCGCGCGTGAAATTTCTCTACGATTTCTACCACGAGCAAATCGCTGAAGGGAATTTGATCGAAAAGCTCGAGAAGAACATCGATCTGGTTGGCGTGGTGCACATCGCGGACGTTCCCGGGCGGCATGAGCCGGGAACCGGCGAGATTAATTACGCGAACATCTTCAAGAAGCTCGCCGCACTGAAGTTTCAGGGCTACGCGGCGATGGAGTTCCTTCCGACAGGCGACCCTGTGGAGGGCCTTCGCGCGGCGCGAATGTTTGCGGCATCTGCGACGCGCGGGTGATTCTTCCGCCCGGGCAGGGCGCGGTTAGTCCCCCGGCGTTGTGTAGTAGCCCGGCCCGACGCGCAAGTGATGATGCCACGCGACCGGAAAAGCCCACCAGATCATTGATCCCAGAATCGCCTGCCCAATCGCGAGCGGAATGATGTTGCGCACGCGGCCAAACATCCACGCCATCGCCGCGCCGCCGATGAACGTGAGCGGGACGAGCACTGGATTCGGCCAGTGGCAAGCGGCGAAGATTGCGCCCGTCAACCCGGCGGCGACCCATTCGTTGCGGAGCAGAGAAAGCATCCGGTTGTGGACCAGCGAATTCATGGCCACTTGCTGGAGCAGGCAGAAGGCGAAGTAGGTCCAGATACGCCGCCAGGAAGCGAGATTTGGCGGCACGTGAGGCGGAGCGCCAAGCGCGACCCCGGTGATCACGAGCGCGGCGGCCATCGCTCCGAAGATGACAAGCGACTGCCTCGTTGCGGGCCAGAGATTGTCAGCGCGCCATCCAAGGGTCCTGGGCGAATCGCGATGGAGCACGAAGCTTGCAATCAGCCACGCCACGAAGATCGTCCACGTCCATCGCGCCGTGAATTGCAGGCGCCAGATGAAGAGCAGGATGAATCCCGGGAGCAGGGTGACGTCCGCGAGCGAGAGCCAGCGTTGAGAGCGCGGCGTCATGGCGTAGGGCGGAGAGCGAGCAGTTCGCGCACAAGCTCTGCGAGGGGGCAGTTCGCGCCTCGCTCGTCGGCCGAAGCTGGTTCGAAATAGTCGCTCCAGGAAATGTCGGGGAATCCGAGGCGTGTAGCTTCTGCGGTTAGCTCCTCGCGCGTCCAGGGATGCGACTTCGCGCTCAGGCGGGACAGCGCGTCCGCTATGACGTGGTGGTCGGAATCGCGCCAGCGATAGGACTCAAGCTCGCGGAGCGCGTCCGAAGCGACCTGATCGCGGGCGCCGACGCCACTCGCACAAAGGCGCCGCAGAATTTGTTGTTCGAGGCTGATGGCGCGTTGGCGCGAAGTGGATTCCGGCATGATGGACGGGCGCGCAGGCCGGATTCAATTCTAGTGGGCAGAACGAGAAGGGAACAGGGGTTTATCGGCGAAAGACACACTCACACAGCGCACGAAGAGAACGGAAACTCAGACGGAGACTACGCGGCGTTGCTGACGACTGGCCGCACGAAATCGATGCGGTCGATCGACGCGGCCACGCCGTAAAGCGGACTGTCCTCGCCCTCGATGGCCGAAACCCGCAGAGCCTTGGCGCTGGCGCGGACGAGAACAGAGGCGCCATTTTCGCGCTCGGCGGGAAGGGCGAACGTCAGTTCGACGCCAGACCCCGGCTCAAGCTCAACCGTGGAATGAAAGTAGATGCCCGTACGCGAGATGTCGCGAAGCTGAGCCGTGTAGAACTCGGACGGTCGCGTGCGAGACGAGCAGACCTGCAGAGGAAGGTAAACCTCGTATCTTCGTGCTTTTCGGCGTTCTCCCATGCGAATCCCCCGTCTCGACTGTTTGCAATAGGGGGGCCAGCTTTAGGGGCTATTGATTCTATTGGACTTACGGTCTCTCTTTGACCGGCGACTGTATCCAAAACGGGCAGAATTTTCCTAGCTTAGGAAATTGCTGCTCGGTCGCCGAGGTTCTAGAACTATAAGGTTCTATTACCACTTAGCGGTCGGCTCGAGGGAGTTTCGGCCTGGAGTTCTCGCTCAATTGCCCCCCGGGCCTCTTCGGAGATGCCGACAAACTCGACGCCCACCCCCACCCCCGGCAGGCAATAGCGGACCTCCGCCCGGGTGCTGATCTCCACCCCGGAGTGCCCGAGGCGGAACTGAACGATCAGGACGGCGCCTTCGGGGAAGCTCTGGTTGGTGTTGATGAACATGCCGCGCGTGCTGATATCCGGCGGCCGGAGGGCAACATCCTCGCTGCGACCTTCATAGGTGACGGACAGATCCCGTAGAGGCGAGATGCGGCGCACCTGGCGCGCGGTGGTCCACTTCTTATCGTCGCTGGCCGGGCTCATTCGAGTCGGGCTCCTTGTCCCACCATGGCGGGTCCGTCGGCCTTGGGGGAATCGCCGAAGGCCGCGCGCTCACCGCAGTACGGGCAGAAGTTGAATGCGGGCGAAAGTTCGTGCCGGCATAGAGTGCATTGCTTCGAGTGAATCTTCTCGAAAGGAACCACGCGGAGGACTTCGTCGAGCGTGGTCAACCCCTCGCGCACGCGCTCGAGCGCATACTCCTGCATCAGCCTCATGCCGTTGTTTCGCGCGAGGGTGCGAATTTCGTCGTTGCGACCGCCGGTGCGGATGGCGGCGCGAATGGAGTCATCGAGTTCCAGCATCTCGTAGATTCCGACGCGGCCTTTGTAGCCCGTCAGATCGCAGGCATCGCAGCCCACCGGCACCTGCTGGGTCGAGGGTGGAGACTGCATGCCGGCCTGCATCAGGCGGGCGGTGTAAGCGGCGCCGGCCGGGACGGAGTCGTGGCAGCTGCACAGCCGGCGCACCAGCCGCTGAGCGATGATTCCAGTAACTGACGTCGCTATCTGAAATCCGGGGATGCCGAGGTCGAGCAGGCGCGTGACAGCCGAAACGCTGTCGTTCGTGTGGAGCGTCGAAAGAACCAGGTGCCCGGTTTGCGCGGCCTTAATCGCAATTTCCGCCGTTTCCTTGTCGCGAATTTCGCCCACCATGATGACGTTGGGGTCCTGCCGCAGAATGGACCGCAGGCACGACGCGAAGGTAAGCCCCGCCTTCGAGTTCACCTGCACCTGATTCAGACCCGCCACTGCGTACTCCACCGGATCCTCCACCGTGATGATGTTCACGGTGGGCTTGCGCACGAAATTCAGCGAGGAGTAGAGCGTTGTGCTCTTGCCCGCGCCCGTCGGTCCGGTGACCAGCACCATGCCCTGCGGCTGGCCGAGAATGCGCGTCAGTCCTTCGCTGATTTCTTCCGGCAGGCCAAGCGTCGAAAATCCCTGGGACGGTGCGGCGGCTTCCAGCAGCCGCATCACGACTTTTTCGCCATATTGTGTCGGCAGCGTCGAGACGCGCAGGTCGACCTTGTGTCCCGCGATTCGCACCAGAAAGCGGCCGTCCTGCGGCGCGCGCCGCTCGGCGATGTCCATGTCCGACAGAATCTTGATGCGCGACACGACCGAATTCTGCAGCGAGCGCGGGATCCGCTGGAAATCGCGAAGCATGCCGTCGACGCGAAGACGGATGACGGTATCCGTGGCCTGTGGCTCGATGTGAATGTCGCTGGCCTGCTTCTCCATTGCGGCCGTGATTGTGGAAGCCACCATGCGCACCGCGGGCGTGCTTCTCTGCAGCAGCTCCGCCTGCATTTCCTGCATGGCCTCGATATTTCTTTGCTGGGAACTCGAAGAGATGAATTCGATGCCGGAGTCCTCGTTCGCCGGAGCGATCGCCTCAGCGACTGCGGCTTCCGTCGGTTCTTTGTGCCCGTAGGTCCGGTCGAGGGCCGCGTCGATTTCACTGCGGAAGGCGAGGCGCGGAATGATTTCCATCCCCGTCGAGAAGCGAAGCTCGTCGATGATCTGCAGGTTTTGCGGCTCCGCCATCGCGACCACCAGCTTCGTGCCCTGCGCGTGAATGGGCAGAACGCAGCACCGCTTGGCGATGGCGTGCGGCAGAATCTTCAGAATTTCGGGATCGACTTCAACGTGCTCGCAGTCGGTGTACGGCACGCGGGTGACTTCGGTGAGCGCTGCGGTGAGGTCCGCTTTCGAAACGATGCCTCGCTCGAGCATCAGCTCGCCGAGGTGAATCAGCTTGCCGTGCTGTTCCTCGATAGCCTTATTGAGGTCTGCGTGGGAGACGTGTCCGCGCTCTCGAAGGACGTCACCGAGTCGTTTCTTCTTCATCGCGTCGAACCTGCTCCCAAGGATCGATGCAGTCGAAATTCTGCAGGCGTGAGGCGGGGCTCACCGATGCGCTGCTAAAGAACCGGGTCGAAGAAGACGGAAGAGCCTTCCGCTTCCGTCAAAATTCCTTTCGTGATCATCAGCTGAATCAGGCGCATCAGCGCCGCGCGGTCTGCGCTCGCATGGCCCGGAAAGTGGTTGACTTCTGCCTTCTTGGGCGGCCGGAGCGTGCCGTAATGAACGTGGCCGGTAAGCTCACGAATCCAGCGCTCAAGAGCCGTCCGCTGTTCCGTATCGATATCGTCGAACGTGATGCCCATACCCAGGCCGTTCTGCGAGTAGACCACGACACCGGGCGTCTCGAATTCGTTCTTGCCTTGGCGCAGCACCAGCCACACGCGCGATCCCACGGAGAATGGGTTGGTGGTATCGATGAAGCACCCGCCCGGCCCCAGGTCGGTGGTGCGCGTCGAAAATCGCGCGCCCGAATGCAGCTCGACCACCTCGGCCGACGCCGTTACGACGTGCCGGTCCGAATTTCGCCGCTCGGAATCTTTCGTTCCGACTGCTGCGCTTCCGCCGGCCTGATAGGCTGTCTTCTTCCCCTCGTCACGATTCATGCTGGTTGATCCTTGGTGGTGTGGCCGAATCCTGAGAAAGCGTGCGGCTCGGCTGTGCACCTATATTCTGGCGGCCCCTGGAAGAGGGGCCAAGCTCAATCCCTTCATCATTGCCCAAAAGCGAAACCGCGAGCTTCTCCCGTGGTCAGGTTACAGCAGGAATCGGACCGCAACCCCAGTGTTGCCGTCTGCCCGCTCTTCGAGCCTGACAATAGTGCCCAGGAACTTCCGGTGGGCTGAAATCCGGTCGCCGAAAGGGAACGTCACGATCACCCGCAGGCCCACCAGGTAATGCGGCATGCAGGAGATGAAATAGAGGCCATCTTGTGTAAAATCAACAACTTCCCCGGTATCCTCGATGTCGATGAACCGGGCGTCGAAGGGGCGAACATGCAGCGGCAGCGAAAGCTTCAAGCGCTTCCGGCGGCGAGCATCCGGGCCGGACGGACCTCTCCCGGAATGCGGCATGATCATCTTGTCCGGCACCAGCACGGAAGCACTCATCGCGAACCCTCAGTATTCCTGCTACATTTCAATGATATCGGCGGGCCACTCCGCTGCCTATAGAACGGGGGTACCACTGGGTACCTAACCATCGTATATGGGCCTTTGGACCGTCCCCGAAGCCCCTTGACTGTCGGATGACCGACGTGATGAAGGCCTTCGTTTTTCGCCCCGGTTAGGGCAAAATAGTCGAAGCGACCATCCTGGGCCGTCGCAAAAGACGACAAATGCGGCCTCGTTCTTCCGATTGGATCTACCGTTTCATTCGAGCCTCGGCGCGCGCGGGCTTTCGACGGGCGTACGAGCAGGTTCAGCTCGACCCCGACAAGTATCTTCGGCAGGTGCGCCGGAATCTTCAGGTGCCGGTTCGATCGTGGCAGGAATTGCAGGTGGTCAGCGACGGCGACCTCGATCCCCACGCCGACCACATCATTCGGTCGTCTTCCCGGGCCGCGGCACTTGAGGGCCTCGGGCTCGGCTTCGGCGGCCTCCTGACCGTTCTCCCGGATTTCGGCATTCTCGCTACGATCACCATTCGAATGCTTCAGAAGCTCAGCTTGACCTACGGATTCGAGTATTCGACCAGCCACGAGCTGGCCTCCCTCTGGCTTGCCGCTGCGAGCGCCGCAGGGCTCGACTACGGCCGCGAGTTTCTCGAGAAGCAGGCGGTGGAGCGCGTCGTTCCGCGAATCGTCGATCAGGTGGCGCTGCGGGCCGGCGCGGACGTCGCCGAGAAGTGGGCCGCTCGCGTCTTGCCAATCGTCAGCGCCGGCACCGCGGGCGCCCTCAATTATTGGTTCGTGCGCTCCTGGGGGCGCCGCGCAAAGAAGCATTTTCTGGAGCGCCGCAGCCGGAGCCGCTTGCAGCTCGCCGGCGCACCCATTCCGATTCGCCGCGATCGCCCGGCATTGCCTTCTGCCTCGCCGGTAGCCACGTCGCCAGCCAAGCCCTGAGAGCGGCCCGATTCGAACGCCTTTCCGCTAACGACTATTCGTATCGAGCGTTTCGGATTCCCAGCATGTATCCAGGTGTTCAGTGGTGAGTTGTTTGCGGAGAGCAGTAGGAAGCTATGCGCGCGGATTTCGTTCGAGCGAAGCGCGGTCCCAGTTGCCGAGCGTCGCGCCCGCGTCGTAGATGCTTTGCGCGAAATCCAGAATCATCGCCTTCGGCTCCGGCGCGCGGCGAACCTCCTCATAACGCAGCAGGAACTCGCCTATCTTCGCGTCGTACCGCGCCGAATCCGGCCTTGCGCGCGATTCGCGGAATCCCTGCGGCTCCGGCGCCGCATAGGCATAAAATGCCGGCTCCGTCACGTCTCCACCGCCGGGCCACCAGCCGACGCTGATCACCTCGTGCGAGTACGCTTCGCGTGTCACCTTGTCGGCGTTTGGCCGCTCCGGCGCGCGCCGGCCCGAAAACATGGTGAACGCAATATCGAAGCTGCCCCAAAAGAAATGCACGGGGCTTACCTTGCCGATGAACTGCGAGCGGAACTCCTTCAGCGCCGTATCGACGCTCCCCAGAATTCGCCAGCAGCGGTTTGCGTAATTCGGATCGTACCGCGCGTGCGTCACATCGCGGTCGAAGCGGATCGGATTCGCCACTTCCTGCGGCATCGGGCAGATTTTCACGTCGACGCCAAGGGTCTGAAGCGATTGCATCACCTCGCGATAGAATCCTGCAACGCTGCGCGTATAGAGCCGCACTGTCATCGGACGGCTCCAGCCGCTGATGATGTCCATCTTGTGCTCGATGAAATCGAACTGCAGCTCGAAGAGGCCCATCGGGCTGGGAATCGCCGACGTCGTTAGCCCGCGCGGCGTCACGTAGAGAGGCACTTCCCACCAGTGGTTTACGTGCGGGCTCAGCGCGAGGCGGATTTTCCCTGCAATCTGCGTCCACATGTGAATCGTGTCGCGCGTGTCGCTCCACTCGGCGAGCGGCAGCGCCGGCCACGCCTGGTCTCGCGTCAGTGCTTGTCCGGCCGCCATCTTCTCCTCAGCCACGATGCTCAGACTTCGATCTCATCGACGTAGCACCAGCGCCAGTCCTCGCCGGGCTCGAACGACTGAATGATCGGGTGCTTCGTGGCGTGGAAATGCTTCGTGGCATGTTTATTCTTCGAGCTGTCGCAACACCCCACGTGCCCGCAGATCAGGCACAGCCGCAAATGCACCCATGTATCGCCGATTTTCAGGCAGTCTTCACAGCCCTTCGCGCTCGGCGTCACTTTTCGGATTTCCTTCACGTGTGGACAGGCAGCCATTTCATGATTCCTTTCTGGCGCGACTCGCGTTCATTGATTGCTTTGCGTCATCTCTCCGTTGACGACATCGAGCTCGAACTTTTCGCCACCGGTTCCAGCCCAGGATTTTAGGTCGAAGCTCGAACCCGCACCCGCTCCCACCTTGTACCCTTGGACGTGTCGCACCGTCAGCGGTTTCCCCGGTTCGCACTGCTCGGGGCGATGCGCCAATTCCAGAAAATACGCGGACCCTTTGCCCGCGATCGTCGCCTTGCCGCTGGGCTCCACGAGCACCGCCGTCGATTCGTCGATTCCGATGGCCCGCGCGGGATTTGCCCAGCCGTCCTGTTCGATGCGAGCCAGGAACGCCACGGTTCGTCCGATTCGCTTCCGGGGCGAAAAATGGCTGTCGGTGATGATTCCTCGCAGCGTAGGAATCGAAAGGAAGCCGCGGTCGAGCGTCACCTTCTCGTCGAAGGGATTGGCGAGCGCTTCGGGGCTCGTGACTGTGTCGTGTCGCGCCGAGAATGCGAATTCTCCAAGCACCGCGAGGCCCGCGCTGATGCCGCCAATCGGTACGCCGCGCGCAATCGCTGCGTTGATTTCCTTCTGCATGTCTCCGGCCCAGAACTTCACGTAGTTCGATTGGTCGCCGCCCGCGAGAAAGATCGCGTGCGCCTCGCGCACCGCCTTCAGTGCAGCCGGGGAGTTCGCGCCTTCCGCTGACGTTGTCAGCAGCGTGGTCACGGAATTATTCGGGCACAGATCGTGAAAGTATGGATCGTAGTCGTCCTTGCCGCTCGCGCGCAGCACCACGACGTCTCCGCCGTGGGAATGGTCGCACAAAAATCGCGTCGCTTCGTCGACGTCTCCGCCTCCTCCCACGAGGGCCACACCCGGCGACGGATCTCCCGCCGGTTTCGGCTTCGCCGCTGCCAGCGAGAAGATCTTGAGTCCCGGCGTCTCTCCCCGCCCACTCGCTGCGAGCCCGAGGGATGCGAGCCCCGTCAGCCCCGCCAACATCATTCCCGCAAATGTGCGTGAAATCCTTCGCGTCGTCATTGCGCCCGGCAGTATACGCCAGCCTTTCGCGCGCGCCATCGATTTCAACCGTTCGCTTCGCAATTTCGCGTCCGGCCTGCGCCGCACCTGTCGTATAGTTGGAAATTCCATGGCGTCTCCTGCGCACGCATTTTCTATCCGGCGTCTCCGGCGCTCGGATCTTCCGGTGGACACGATCGAGCTTGCCCGCTATCTCGTCGGCAAAACCATCGTGCACGATCTCGGCCGCTCGCGGCTCAGCGGCCGCATCGTCGAAACCGAAGCTTACCCGCTTGGCGACGCCGCCGGCCACGCGTACCGTGGCGAAACGCGCGCGAACCAATCGCTCTTCCTCGAACGCGGCCACGCGTACATCTATTTCGCCTATGGCTCCGCGTGGATGCTCAACGTTTCCGCCGAGTGCGCCGGCATCGGAGGTGGCGTTCTCATCCGGGGTATAGAGCCGCTCGAGGGTCTCACGCTGATGCGGCGGGCTCGCGGCGCGTGCGAGTACCGCGACCTCACGCGCGGCCCGGGCCGCCTGGCGCAGGCTCTTCGCATCGACAAGTCCTTCGACGGGCTCGATCTTTGCTCGCCCCAGAGCCCTCTTTGGCTGGGCGACGCCGTTCAGCCGCTCGCCGAAATCGGAGTCACCACCCGGATCGGCCTTTCCCGCGAAGCGCATCGCCAGCTCCGCTTCTTCGAGCGCGGCTCGCCGTTCGTCAGCGGCCCCGCGCGCCTCCTGCAAAGCGCTTTTTCTACGGAATCATCCCCCGCATTCTAGGTAATTGCCTCGATTTCCTCTCATCTCGGGTCTCTTTATGATGCCCGCAGTTCAAGGCAATCATCATTGAACTGAACTGCGGAGGCACCCACGGTGGATGCATGCCCCAAGGCGTGGTTGGAAGCGGCAGAGCCGCTCGCTGGCGCCACGACGCAGCCAAAGGATTCTACGGTCTCCCCGAGAAGCACTCCCACAGGTCGTCACTCCCCCTAGCCTCGTTACGCAACCTCACCGGTGGCCCGCAATGCCCACCGGACAGCCTCTGAGTTCCAAAGGGTCAGCCCGCTAACCCGGGCTGACCCACGGAGCTCACCCGATTGGATCCTGGCCCACTGACCTAGCGTTACTCTGACTCATTAAAGTCACTACCGTCTTCGGAAGCTCCATTTACAGCGATTCCTGTATTGCCCCTAGGGCCCGTCTGCGGGACTTTACCGATGTCCTTTTAGTAGCAATCCAATATAGGGGGAGCGGTTGGCACTTATTTCTACATCGGGTTCAGTTTATCGCGTGTGGAGATTCCGCGGCGGCTTCGCCCGGCCGACACGCCGGCGTCCTGCGCGTTTCGGCTTGAGCGAATTCCCGTTGGGCGCGGTTGCGTCCGGCGCCACGGGGCGAGCGGGAGAGTTTGCCGGCAGTCAGCGCACCGGCACGCGCAAGCAGTGGCGTCGCATTTTGGTCGTTGATGACCACGAAGCCGTCCGTCGCGGCCTGCGTTCCGCTCTGGTCAGTGTGGGCCTGGAGGTCTGCGGAGAAGCGGTCGACGGCAGGGAAGCGATAACGAAGGTTATGGACCTGCGTCCGGATCTCGTCATCCTCGACGTGAGCATGCCGCATCTCGGAGGTCTCGACGCGGCCCGGGAGATCCTGCGGTTGCTGCCTTCGACGAAGATTCTCATTTTTACGATGCACGAGTCATCTCAGATCAGGGAAGAGGCCGCGAGGGTCGGAGTGCATGGTGTCGCGGTGAAATCGGCGCCGATTTCGAACTTGTTGAGGGCGATCGACGTTATCTGCGGGAGCTAAAGCCTGAACACGGAGACGACTCGCACGGCAAGAATTCTCGGAATGCACTCTGTTGGCATAAAGGAGGCGGCAGCGTGAATTCACTCCAGATTCTCGTCGCGGACGATCACGACCTGATGCGTCGCGGTCTTCGGTCCGTTCTCGAGGCGCAACCGGCGTGGCAGGTATGCGCGGAGGCGCGCACCGGCGTCGAGGCCGTCGAGATGGCCGAGAAGCACAAGCCCGACGTCGCCATCCTCGACATCTCGATGCCCGGCCTGAATGGCCTCGAGGCCGCGAAGCAGATCCGCAAAGCCTCGCAGAAAACCGAGATCCTGATGCTCTCGATGCATTACAACGATCAGCTTATTCGAGACGTCGTCGACGCCGGAGTCCGCGGCTACCTGATCAAATCCGACTCGGACCGCGACCTCGTGGTTGCGGTGAAGGCGCTGGCTGATCACAAGCCGTTCTTCACGCCGCATGCAACCGAACTGATGCTGAGCAGCATGGGCGAGCCGCGGATGACGATCCCGGAAAGCTCGTCCGAGATTCGCGAGAGGCTCACGCCTCGCGAGCACCAGATCGTTCAGCTCATCTCCGAAGGCAAGAACAGCAAGGAAGCCGCCGCGCAACTCGGCATCAGCGTCAAGACGGCCGAGACGCATCGGGCCAACATCATGCGCAAGCTCCAGGTCCACACCGTCAGCGAACTCGTGCGCTACGCCCTCCGGAATAAAATCATCGAGCCTTGATGCTCGCGTTTTCGCCCCGCCGCGGGCCCTTCGAGCTCCGCGCGTTCTAGTGCAGTCGGTTCTCGTCATAGCGGAAATCCACCAGTCCATCGCGATAATCGATGCGAATGTCGAGAAGCTGGAGCATCGCGAAGCCGAGCGTGCCTGAAATCTCGGTTCCGAAGCCGTCGCTCATGCGAGTCAAGTCGAACGTCACGAGATCCCAGCGTTTCTGCTCGAAATGGCCGAATTGCAGAGTGACGCGATCGGCGCGATAGACGTCTTTCACCGCTCCGCTCATGCCATGGACGCGCGTCTGGCCGTCGCGGCTGATCTTCGTCACTTCCTTCGCGGCCCGGGGCGAGATGGTGTCGTCGAAGGCGCCGGTGTCGATGAGGAAGAGTTTCGTGACACGGTTGTTGAGGCGCGTCGGAATGAGCAGCGCGTGGCCGAAGCGGTACGCCCGGATGTAAGAGTCCATTTCCGGCGCGATGTAACGGTCGCGGAGATTGGTATCGCCCGCGGCGCTGGAATCGAGTGCGGTGGGTTCGCGGGGCGAGGGCGGCGGGCCTGGCGGCAGCGGACTCAGCTTGAATTTCGCGTCAGGAAAATCCAGCTCCACGAGGAAATCCGAGAAGACGTCGGCGCCAATCAAGCCGTCGCTATCGGCCACGGATTTGCTGTCGACCACATCGACGTAACAGCCTCGAAACTCGAGAGCGCCGACTTGAAGGGAATCGGCGTAGCCGATGTATCCGCTCTGCGCGCCGGAGTCGCCGATTCCGTGGACCTCATGCGCGGTGACCGGCGTGACGTGGGCTTTCTCGGCAATCCGACGGTCGATGAGGATTCCGCTCGAGCCGGTGTCAACGAGGAGCCGGGCTGGTGCGCCGTTCAATTCGACGCGTAGCGCGTACCCGCGGCGGTGATAGGGATCAGAGAGAAGCTCGTCGAGGTTTGATTCCGCGGGAATGACGTTCGAAACGAGGCGGCAAGAATTGTGTTGCTCCGGAGTTTCGTTTTCGAGAAGCGCGAGCGAGCGCTGCAATCTGCTGCGTTCCTCGCCGTCGCCGTTCGTTTCGATGGCGAGGTGGGCCTTCAGGTACTTGATGCGTTCATCGCGCGGCAGAGTTTCCATCCAAGCGCGGCCGATTTCTGGATCGGAGGGGTCGAGCGAGTGTGCCTCGTCGATCGCGGCGCGGGCTCGGCGGAAGTTCGACGTTGCTTCGTAGATGCGCGCGAGTCCGTAGTAGGCGCGGGCGTTTGGCCAGCAGGCGCGAACGGGAGCGAGGAAGGCTTCTTCGGCTTTGTGCAATTCGCCCGCGCGGAAATAGACCTCGCCCATCGCAGCGTTTGCGTCGGGCGATGTCGGGTCCGCCTTGATGCCGAGAGTGGCAGCATTGAACGCCGCGTCGAGGTCCTTCTCCCTGAGGTAGACGCGGGCAAGCCCGGCATACCCGTCACCGAGATCGGTGTTCGTGGCAATTATCGTCTTATAGGATTGGATAGCAGCGTCAAATTTGTGCGCGCGATAGAGGCGAAGAGCATTCTGGATGGCCTCGGAGGGCGGAGGCGGCACCGAGGGTTGGCCGGTGCATCCAGGGTTGGCGGCAGAAGGGTGAGGCGCCATCTTGGCTTGAGTCTGTGCTCCGGCGGGCGCGGCGAGCAGGACCAAGCACGCCAGAGAGAGCATCGAAGGCAGCCATGCATGCCGCTTCATGAGTCCGCCAAGCCTCGGCAGGGAAGAATCTGCCAAATCATCGCGCCGCCGCAGCGGGAGCGCAACCCTTTGTCGCGGCGTGGGTGGCGGGGAGGCAAAAGCCGGGCGACGAAATCGGGTTTTTTGGCGATTAGACTGAGTGCCGGTCCTTTGTTTTCTATAACTTACGAGGAGTTCTAATTCCCCATTTTGGCGATTAGAAAGTGGGGTTCGCGGGGCCTTGGGACCTGGAAGGCAGGTCCGGCTGGGCCCGGCGATCGGTGGCATCAGAGGGTCAAACCTAGCCTCGAATGTTTACGACACGATTATACCATGCGATGCAAATTGAGCGGCCGAGGCGGTGGATGCAAGTGTCGCGGAATCAGTCAGTTACGGAGCGCTGTGCAGGCCGAGGCGGGTGGAATTTCGGCGTTGAAAACGCGGGAGTTACGGGCGCGGGGAGCAAAGTTTCTTTCGTTTTGAGATGAGATTTTCGAGAAGAGGGCAAGTTCCAAGGTCTAGGCATGTCTAGACACGTCTTGACACCGTGTGTGCGGAATGCGATGATTGCGAAGAAGCGGGAGATGGCAAATGGCAACGGAGAAGCGGAAGAAGGTGGGATTGAATATGCGGGTGGGTCTTTACGAAGACCTCTCCAAGCTCGCGAAAGACAACGGCCATACGACAACCTACGTGCTGGAACGGGCCGCGGAGCACTACATTCAGTTTGTCGCGCCGAAAGAGACCACGGTGCGCCCGGAGATCATGGCGCATGTGCGGCAGTCGATCGAGAAAAACCGGAAACTGCTGCAACTCCTGGCGGAACAGCCCGAGAAAACGGGCAGCAGCGAGTAGATGCCGTTCCGCGTTTATCCCACTGTGGCTGAAGTGATCGAAGCCCAGCGCTTGCTGATTGAAGAATTCGGTGGCCTTCACGGTATTCGCGACCGTGGATTGCTGGAATCGGCCGTTTTGCGTCCTCGAAGCGGGTATTACAGCGGACTCATTGAAGAGGCTGCCGCCTTGATGGAATCGCTGGCAAACAACCAAGCATTTGTGGACGGGAACAAGCGAATCGCATTCGTGATGACAGACGCTATGCTGCGAGCGAACGGTTATTTTCTCGACGTCGAACCGCTCGAGGCGCACAAGATCATTATGGAAGCGATTGCGAAGACGGAATTCCGATTTTTGTGGATTCGCGCGTGGATTGCGTCTATCGCAAAGCCTTTGTAGGAGGCCGCAAAAGGACGCACTTCGCGGGGCCATGTCACGCGGCCGAGCGCTGGAAGAGCTAAGGGAGGCGCGGGCTGAGGTAAATGAGCAGGACGCAGCAGACCAGAGCGAAGCCGGCAAGCGGCGACCAAAAGGAGATCGCTGTAGCGGCGCTGAACATCGCGAGCGCCAGATAGGAGCGAATTCTCGCGACGCGGCGCAACTGCGGCGTAATGTCGGCGTCTTTGGCCTGCGCGAAGGCGGACCGTTCGAAGGCGATATAAGCGATCTCGATCAGAACGAAGACGAGGGCGTAAACGAACACGGGCGCGGCGGCGAGTTTATTGGCGGCCATCCAGGCCGTGGCGACCGGCACGAGCGAAATCATGAACAGGTGGGCGAAGTTCCACCAGATGAGCCGCGATGTGGTGTGGCGAACGAAGCGGAAAAGGTAATGGTGATTGACCCAAATGATGGCGATGAAGAAATAGCTGACGCCGTAGCTGAGGGCCAGGGGCCATTCCGGGAAAAGCGCGCGGAGAGTGGGTTGCGCCGGCGGCTTGAGGTCGCGTTGCATCGGGATAGCGATGGAGTGTGTGGAAGCGACGTGAGGGCTTGTGCGGGCGTGGGCGAAGGCGTATGAGGGTTGCGCGGACGAGAGGGGAAGCCGGATGGCGAGAAGAGGGAGCGCGTTGCGGAGGCTGAGGATTCTCGGGGGCGCGGCGGCGATTTGGTTTGCGACGATGTGGATTCTTGCGGCGGCTGGCGCGCCAGCGACGGCAAGCAGCGCAGCCCTCGCGCAAGGCGCAGCGCAGGCGGATCCGGGCGCGGAGACGGATGAGTATGCGGCGGGGCAGCTTCGCGAGCAGCACATCCCGGGAATCGCGTTAGCGGTGGTCCGCGACGGAAAGATCGCTCAGGCGAAAGGATACGGTCTGGCGAACGTGGAACTGGATGTGCCGGTGAAGCCGGAGACGATTTTCCAGACGGGCTCCGTGGGGAAGCAGTTTACGGCGACGGCCGTAATGATGCTGGTCGAGGAAGGGAAAGTCGGGCTGGACGATCCGATCCGGAAATATTTTCCGGGTGCGCCGGCCGCGTGGAACAAGATAACGGTGCGGAACCTGCTGACGCACACGTCGGGAATCCCGGATTACACGGACAAGGTTATCGAACTGCGGAAGGATTACACCGAAGATCAGCTTTTCCGGATTTTCTCGCGGTTGCCGCTGGATTTTCAGCCAGGCGAGAAATGGAAATACAGCAATTCGGGGTACGTCCTGCTGGGCATCCTGATTCACAGGGTGACAGGGGAATTCTACGGCGACTTCCTGCATCAGCGAATTTTTGCGCCGCTGGGCATGGACGCGACGCGGATTATCAGCGAGGCGGACATCATCCCAAACCGCGCGGCGGGCTACCGGCTGGTGAAAGGCGAGCTGAAAAATCAGGAGTGGGTGTCGCCATCGCTGAACACGACGGCGGACGGCGCGCTGTACACAAACGTGCTGGACATGGCGAAGTGGGACGCGGCGCTGTACACGGAGAAGCTGCTGAAAAAATCGAGTTTCGCGGAGATGTATACGCCGGTGAAGCTCAGCAGCGGGAAAGGGTATCCGTATGGGTTCGGATGGGATGTGACCACGGTGAGCGGGCGGCGGCTGTATGAGCACGGCGGGGCGTGGCAGGGCTTTACGACATTCATCGCGCGGTATGTGGATGACCGGTTGACGGTGATCGTCCTGACAAACCTGGATTCAGCGCATTCGAATCCGGGGAAGATTGCGCATCATGTGGCGCATTTCTACGAGCCGACGCTGCCGGCGGGAAAAGATTGAGGCAAGGAGGCAGGGAAGCAGAGAGGCAAGGAAGGGCAAGACGGCATGAGGGGGTGAAGGATGATCCGGCAGATGTTGATGCTTGCGCTGCTTTTTTCGGCATGCATGGCGGGCTCACTCGGTGGTGACGACCGAGCAGCCGATGAATCGGCGATCCGCGAGGTGGTGGGCGCGGGGCAGCAGGAGGCATGGAACCGGCACAATGCGAAGGCTTACGCTGCGCTGTTCGCGGAGGATGCCGATACGGTGAACGTGATGGCGTGGTGGTGGAAGGGCCGCGCCGAGCTCGAAAGCAACTTGACGCGGATGTTCGCCAATATTTTCCGCGAGAGCACCCTGACGTTCACGCAGGTGGACGTGCGATTCCTGACGCCGGAGATCGCCATTGCGCATGCCCACTGGACGATGACCGGAGCACACATGCCTCCGGGGCTGCCTGAGCCGCGGGAAGGCTTGCAGACGCTGACATTGCAGAAGCGCGAAGGAAAATGGCTGATCGCCGCCTTCCAGAATACGAACTACGTGCCACCACCGGATGCGCCCGCGGGCAGGACCTAGCAGATGAAACAGGATGGTGCCGAGGGGCAGAATCGAACTGCCTACGCCGGCCTTTTCAGGGCCGCGCTCTACCGGTGAGCTACCTCGGCACGGTTGGTAGCAAACAATCTTACGGAAAAGCGTTGAATTGGAAAAGGGAAAAGGCGAGGGTGGCCGCGCGGAAGCCGCTGATGCTGCGCGAAGCGAGCTCCCTCAGCGGCTAAAGCCGCAAGAGGTGGTCACGAGGTGCGGCACGGCTGAAGCCGTGCCCTGACGCCGGGCTAGCGGACGGTGCGTTTGAGGAAATGGCCGGTGCGGGCGACGTGGCCGACGCAGAGGCGCAGGATCGCTACGATTCGAGGCGAGAGTTGAGGCAGGCCGGGAGGAAGCTGGTTGCGGAAGGGCGCAAGGAGTTCGTCGGCGCGCTCGGCGTCCTCCTCGGTGCCGCCGATCAGGCGATGAAGGGCTTCTGAGGCAGCTTGAACCTGTTCGGGATTCGGTGAGCTGGGCGCGGGACTGGAGGTCTCGCATTCACCGGCATAGGCTTCATTGAGCTGGCGGGCAAGGTCGCGGCATTCCACGCAGGACTCGTGGCGCCGGTCTGGATACCACCAAAGCAAGCATTTTCTCCTTAAACTACAACGTAGCCGTCAGTCCAGTGGTCCTTATTCAACTCGTAAGGGCAGACCTGAAATCCGTTCTGTGCGTCGACGAAGCCAGGCCGATTGCGGGTACGGTCGATGGCTGCCTTGGCGTCACCGTCGGTACGATAGACGCCGATAAGGAGCTCTTCGTCGTTCCCGTCAGCCAATGCACGGACATGCCACAAAAGGAAAACCACTTCGTTCATCGCTTTACTCCTCGTGAGTTTCGAGCGCAAGGAGCAATCCGGAAGGGATGGCTAGAGATCATCGTTGGAGTCCAAGCGGGTGCAGCGTGCCGCGCCTGTAGCCGAGACTAAGCGACATTGCCGAAGCGAGCTAGTGGACGGATTCGTCGAACTCGCGCATCCAGTCTTTCTTCTTCAGGACTTCGCGAGGCTTGGAGCCGTCGGGCGGGCCGACGATGCCGTCCTTCTCCATGAGATCGATCAGGCGCGCGGCGCGGCCGTATCCGACGCGGAGGCGCCGCTGCAAGGTGGAAGTGGAGGCGCGGCCCATCTCGCAAACGACGCGGACGGCGTCCTGATAAAGCTCGTCATCAACCTCTTCGCCGCCCTCGCCATCGGCGCCCGAGCCGCCAGCCGCGGCGTTTTCATCACGCGGAGGCTTCAGAAGCTCCATGTTGTAGAGAGCCTTGGCCTGCTCGCGCCAGAAGTCGCAAACGGCGACGACTTCGGATTCGTGGACGTACGGGCCGTGAATGCGATGGAGGCGCGAAGACCCGGCGGGCAGGTAGAGCATGTCGCCCCTGCCGAGCAGCGATTCGGAGCCGTTGGAATCGAGAATGGTGCGCGAATCGACTTTGCTGGCGACGCGGAACGAAATGCGCGCCGGGAAATTGGCCTTGATGAGGCCCGTGATGACGTCGACGGACGGGCGCTGCGTTGCGAGGATAAGATGGATGCCGACGGCGCGCGCCATCTGAGCGAGGCGCGTGATGGATTCCTCGACGCCGTTGGTATCGACCATCATCAGGTCGGCGAGCTCGTCGATGATGATGACGAGGTAGGGCAGCGGGCGATGCTCGGCGTCGTCAGAGTTTTCGAAGAGCGAGAGCGATTGCGCCTTGTCGAAGGTGCGATTGTACTGCTCGATGTTGCGGACGCCGCGGCCGGCGAGGAGCTTGAGGCGGCGCTCCATTTCGCGCGTGGCGTTGCGGAGGACGTTGGCGGCGACCTTGGGATCCGTGACGACGGGCGTGAAAAGGTGCGGAATGTCGGAGTAGAGGCCGAGCTCGAGCTGCTTGGGGTCGACGAGGACTACTTTCATTTCGTCGGGCGTGGCTTTGTAGAGCATGCCCATGAGCAGCGAATTGATGAAGACGCTCTTGCCGGTGCCGGTGGAACCAGCGATGAGCAGGTGCGGCATCTGCGTGAGGTCGGCGGTGCGAATGCGGCCGATCAGGTCCTTGCCGAGAGGCATCGTCAGCTTCGAGGAGGAGTGACTGAATTCGGGGGACTCGATGACGTCGCGGAGCGCGATCGTTTCGCGATGCGGATTCGGGACTTCGATGCCAACGGTGGATTTGCCCGGAATGCGCTCGATCAAGATGGATTCGGCGCGAAGGGCGAGGCAGAGATCGTCGCCCAGGCCGGTGATGCGGCTGTACTTGATTCCGGCCTCGGGCTTGAATTCGAACGTGGTGACGACGGGGCCGGGATTGATTTGCGTCACGTGGCCGCCGACGTCAAATTCGGCGCACTTCTGCTCGATCGCGCGCGCGTATTCCTTCAGCTCGGCCTCATCCATTTTTTCGCCGCGCTCGGCATTGCGAAGCAGCGAAGGCGAGGGGAGCCGGAAGGCAGTCTTGTTGCGAGAGATTTTGGGCTCGCTGCCCGATTTCCTGGGTGCGGGCGGCGGCTCGGGCTCATGGAACTTGATGACGGCGGGCGCGCGATCCGCGAGCTTGCGCCTGTCCTCGGGCTCGGCGTCTTCCTCTTCCTCCTCGTCCGCGAGCTTGGTGGAGACGCGCTGCTGCTGAACGGGCGGGCGGCCGGCGATCTTGATTTCCTCGACGCGCTTTCGGAGGCGCGCGGATTCGCGCGCTTCGCGCCAGGCCTTCACACGAGCCATCACATTGCTGATGGCGCCTCCCGCGGCCATGGGCTTTTTCATCCACGCGAGACCATTGCGCAGCGAAAAGCTGGTGGTGAGAAGCAGCGCGGTGAGAAGCGTCGCGATGGCGACAAGGTTTGCGCCGATGGGATTAAAGGCGGCGCGCATCGCATTGCCCATCAGGCTGCCGAGCATGCCGCCGGGCGGCAAAGCTCCGCGAACTTCGGGAATGAACGAAGGCGCAGAAGCGCGCAGAAGCGCGAATTCAGCAGCAACGGAAGCGACGAGCATGAAGAAGCCGATCGTCTTTGTGACGGCGGCTTCGAGCACCTGGCTGCGGAACCAGCGCATCGCGACGAGGAACATCGCCACCGGAAGAAGGAACGCGGCGAAGCCAAAAACCTGGAAAACGAGGTCGGCGAGGTGCGCGCCGAATGGGCCAATCCAATTGCGGACGGGAATCGGGGAGGAGGGGGCGGAAACGTTGAAGCTGGCGTCGTGTGGCGAATAAGAGAGCAGGCTCAGGGCGAGCAGAATCGCCATGCTGAGGCCGATGAAGCCGACCAGCTCGTTGAAGCGCTTGTTTTCGGTTGGCGACAGAATGCGCACATCATCCCCCTTGCCAATGCCGCCGATGCGAGTAGCAAGCTCGACCGGCGGCGGCCCGGGCGCTTTCGAATTCAGATGCGAAAACGCCGGGTCAAGCAGCCCCGCGACGGGCTGCCAAACAGTCTACTCCGAGTATCCGCAGGGCGGAACTCGAACGCTGAGCGAAGGGAAGGCTCGATCAGGCTGGCGCGGCGAGGCGAGAAACAACACGCCTACGGCGCGACCATCTGTCTGGGACGGGCGGGCGCTAACGCGCGGAGCCCAGAGGAGGAACGCGAGTACGCAGAAGACTATAGCAAAGCGACGTCGGGGACGCGCAAGGGGATTTGGCGCGCGTGTTGCGGATGACGCACGGCGACGGGGTAAGTCGGCCAAGGTTCTCCTGTAGGTTCCGCCTAGGCGTGGCTTGAGGGACTCCGAATCTTCCTTCGGAACTTAAAGCCTTCGCTGTATCGACCCCCGCGGACCGCGGCCATAACCTGGTGTCCAGACGGTGGCCCGAAGGGGAATCTCCAGAAAAGCAAACTGTATGCGAAGGGCAGGAAAGGAGGTTAGTCGCTGATGCCGCTGATCCAAGTGATTCTCGTCCTGATCGTAGTGGGGGTATTGCTTTGGCTGATCAACCGCTTCATCCCGATGCAGGGAACGATCAAGTCGATTTTGAACGCGGTAGTGGTGATCGTGGTGGTTCTGTGGCTACTCAATGTTTTCGGACTGCTGCACTCGCTATCGAATATTAAAGTGGGGACTTAAGAGGCCGTCAGTATCCAACGTGGGCCAGCCATCCCAAAACTATGGCCACGGCGAGGCAATAGATGCCGAACCAGTGCCAGCGGCCTTGCTCGAGCCAGTTCGAGAGCCAGCGCAGCGCGATCAGGCCCGCGGCAAAGGCGCAAACCATGCCGAAGAGGCCGGGCGTGAGCGCGCCGCTCCAAGGCGCGGCGACTCCGGCGGTGTGAACAGTGCGGAAGACACGCCAGGCTTCGCGTCCAATGGCGAGCGGCGTGACGGCGACGGCCATCGCGAAGCTGAAGGATTCGATGGCGGCGCGCTTGCCTCCGGTCAAGAGGCCGCCCGAGATGGTCGAGCCGGAGCGCGAAAAGCCGCGGAAGGGAATCGCGAAGCCCTGGAGAATGCCCATAACGACTGCGTCTACCCAGCGAATGGGCTGTGGCGGGGTTTGCGCTGCGGTCTCCTGGCGGCGCGCTTCGTGCAAGCCGGCGTAAAGAATCAGCAGTCCGGCTGCGGCGAGCGCCGGAGCAATCCACGTGAGCTTATTGAAGAGGACTTCGATTTCGGCGCGCTGGCCGCCATGGCCAAGCACGCGTCCGATGATGATTGAAAGCGGATAGCCGACGATGCCTGAAAGCAGTGTCGCGACGAAGACGAGCTTGACGAACTGCCAGAAGCGCGCCAACGACGAGAAAAATTCGTCGACCCAACGGTTCCAGAAATAGGCGATAACGGCGAACATCGTGCCGGTGTGCAGAAGAACAAGCAGCAGGGCGTTGGAGGGCGTCGACATATCCTGGTGGAGCAGCTTCGCCGTCACGATCACGTGAGCCGAGCTCGAGACGGGCAAGAGCTCGGTCAATCCTTGCACTACCGCAAGCAGAACCACTTGCCACAGAGGCATGCGCGATTGTCTCCGTTCACGTTGGAGTTATCTCTTCGAAGTTTTCGATGGCGCGATCTTTTTCGTCATGGAGTACGCGTCGACTCCGCCCGGATAGTAGCCTTTGCGCACGCGATGTGTGCGATAGCCGTGGTGCTGCCAGAAGGCAACGCCCGCGGCGTTGTCGACGGCGGTTTCGAGGCCGATCGTGGCGACGCCATTTTTCGAGAGGCGCTTTTCCGCCTCGCCAAGCAGCGCGGTGCCAATGCCGTGGCGCCGGAATTCCTCGAGCACATCCATTGTAATGACGTATCCCAGGCTTTCATGGCGCGCGCTGATGCAGAAGCCGGCGAGCACGAATTTGCGCGATCCGCGCACCTCCGCCACAAGGCATTCGGCGCCGGCCATGGCGAGGTACGCCTGCATCTCGTAGGCTGAGTAGGCAGTTTCGCGCGAATAGCAGACGCGATCGATTTCGCAGAGCGCGTCGAAATCCTCGGGCCGGTAAGTGCGCAGCGAGATTTTCACGGCTCGGCATGCCTGGGATCACACTTCCAGAATCACCGGAAGAATCAGCGGCCGCTTGGCGGTCTGCTTGTTGAGGAAGCGCTTCAGGTCGACGCGAATCTTTTCTTTGATGACGCTCCAGTCCGTTTTTTCCTCGGGTGTCGATTGGTCGACCGTGCGCAGGATGATTTCGCGTGCCTTGGCCAGGATTTCGTTGCCGTCCTCGCTGGGGAGGAAGCCGCGCGTGACGATTTCCGGCGCCGTCTCCATGCGGCCGGTGTGCTTGTCGATGGCGATGATGGGGACGACGACGCCATCTTCGGCGAGGTGCCGGCGGTCGCGAATGACTACATCCTCGATTTCCTCGAGCGAGCCGGAATCGACCATCACGCGGCCCGCTGTGACGGGTTCGCGGCGCCGCGCAGCGCCGTCGGCGGTGAATTCGAGAGGCTGGCCACTTTCGAGCAAGAAGATCTGGCCCGAGACAGCACCAACTTGTTCGGCGAGAGCGGCGTGCCGGAAAAGCTGCCGGTATTCGCCGTGCAGCGGGACGAAATATTTCGGGCGGACAAGCTGCAGCAGGATTTTCATCTCTTCCTGGCTTGCGTGGCCGGAGACGTGAATCGGGGCGGCGCGTCCGCCTTCGTAGTAAACCAGGACGCGGCGGCGGAAGAGATGGTCGATCATCCGGAAGATGGCTTTTTCGTTTCCGGGGATGATGCGCGCGGAGAGAATCACGGTGTCGTTTTCAGAGAGGCTGAGCAGGCGGTGATTATCAACGGCGATGCGCGAAAGCGCGGAAAGCGGCTCCGCCTGCGTGCCGCTGGCCAGCACAACGAGGCGGCGCGGATCGAACGAGCGAATATCCTGCGGGCGGACGACGCTGCCATCGGGGATGCGCAGCTTGCTGAGTTCGTGCGCGAGCTCGACGTTGTTGACCATGCTGCGGCCGACGATGCCGATCTTGCGGCCCACGATGTGCGCGATGTCGATCACCTGCTGGATGCGATGGATCGAGCTCGAAAAGCAGGAGACGACGACTTTTGCGGGAGCAGCGCGGAAAAGCTCCTCGAGACGCACCACGACCGCGCGCTCGGACGGCGTGAATCCGGGGCGCTCGATGTTGGTGCTGTCGCTAAAGAGCGCGAGGACGCCTTCCTGGCCGTAACGTGCGAAAGCGTGCAGGTCGAACGGCTTGCCGTCGACGGGCGTGGGATCGATCTTGAAGTCGCCGGTGTGAATGATGACGCCGACGGGCGTGCGAATGGCGAGCGCGACGCAGTCGATGGTGCTGTGCGTGACGTGGAGGAATTCGATCTGGAATGGCTCGATGCGGATGATCTGCCCCGGCTGTACTTCGCGCAGGACGGCGTCGCCGAGCAGCGCGTGTTCTTCGAGTCGCTTGCGAACGAGCGCCAGCGTGAACTGCGTCCCGTAAATCGGCACGTTCAGGTCGCGCAGGATGTAAGGAAGCGCGCCGATGTGGTCCTCGTGGCCATGCGTGAGGACGATGGCGCGCACCATGTGCTTGTTCTGCTTCAGGTAAGTGATGTCGGGGATGACGATGTCGACGCCGAGCAGTTCCTGTTCGGGGAACATGAGTCCGGCGTCGATGACGATGATGTCGTCGCCGCAGCGGAGCGCGAGCATGTTCATGCCGAACTCGCCCAGCCCGCCCAGCGGAATGGCCCACAGCGAAGGTTGGCTCAAGTTGTTGTTCCGGCCTTTCGACTCGCTCAGAAGAGCGCGGATCGGACTAGTGGTCGCTGCCCGCGAAGAGCCTGGCGATAGCCACGAGGACCACGGCGCCCACGGTTGCCGCAGCGAGGCTCCACCAGAATCCGATGCCGCCAATTCCGAGCCGCGTAAAAATCCAGCCGCCGATCACCGCTCCGATCAAACCCAGAATGACGTCGACTAGGCATCCGAAGCCGCGGCCGCGCGTCAGATGGCCCGCAATCCAGCCAGCGAGCAATCCGACGATGATCCAAGCGATCAATCCCTGCATCTGGATGCCGACGAAAACGCCGCGGCCCTCGGGCGCGGCTCCCAAGATTGCGATCATCGATGTTCTCCCGTGGATGGCGATTCTTCGTTCGTCATTCGCGGCGGCTCAGCTCTGGCAGAAAATGTAGCCAAGGCATTTGTAGACCAGCTTGGCTGCCAGGAAATTGGATGCGTGATCCCCCGGCTGAGGAAGCAATTCCACGACGTCCATGCCGACGATTTTCTTGTGGTCGGCGACGGCGCGAATCAAAGACGTCACCTGATACCAATCGAGGCCTCCGGGCTCGGGCGTGCCGGTGGCAGGCAGGACGGAAGGATCAAAGCCGTCGAGATCGATCGTGAGGTAGACGCGCGGGCTGAGATCGGCGAGAACCTTGGCGATCCAGCTCTTCAAAGGCGCGCGGATAATATCCTTCGCCCAGTAAATTTTTGTCCGCAAGTGTGGAATGGCCTGTGCTTCCTCGACGCACAGCGAACGGATGCCAACCTGCACGGCGGGGCAGACTTCCACCACGCGCCGCATCGCGCAGGCGTGGCTCGCGGGATTCGCCTGGTACTCGTCACGCTGGTCGGCATGAGCGTCGATCTGAAGGACGCTGACGTCCTTGAATTTTTTCGCGATGGCGGAAACAAGAGGGGGCGTCAGCGAATGCTCGCCGCCGAGCGCGACCGGGAACTTTTCGTCCTCGAGCAGCGCCAGTTGTGCGGCAAAAAGCTCCGTGATCACTTCATCGAGCGTGCCGTCCATCGTGTCGATCGCCGGAAGCGTGTGGATGCCGATTTCCTTGTAGGGCTCGAGCTCGAGTTCCTCGTCGTACAACTCCATGTTGCGGCTGGCTTCGATGATCGCGGCCGGGCCGTTGCGCGTCCCATGCTCGTAGGTCGTCGTTCGCTCGAGAGGGACCGGAAAAATCACCGCGCGAGAAGTTTCGTACGCGGAATGTTCTTCCGGAAGGCCCCCGAAGTTCTGCGGCGGCACAGGAGTGTATCGAGTCATATTCGAATTCGCGCTCCGAAAAATTTCTAAATTGTTCTTTCGCCGATGCCTCATTTGTACTATCAATGAGGCGCGAATGCGCGACATCAACGCGCGCCCGGTTACGCCGGGTTCGTTTACATTACCTGCGAGGAAGCTGAATGGCAAAGAAAAAGGGCGCGACAGGCCGGATTCTGCACGATCCGGTTTCGGACCGCCTCACTCCGATCTATCCACTCGATCTCTCCCGCGCCCGTTCCGTTGATGATCTCGTCCGCGCCATGGGGCGAACGGCCTTCACAGGCCGGCAGGTGGGCGATGCCGCCGACGTCCTGGAAGCGATGGCGCGCGACAAAGACTGCTTCGTGGTGATGACGCTCTCCGGCGCGATGACCGTGGCCAAGATGGGCCTGATATTTTGCGATCTGATCGATTCCGGCATCGTGAAGGGAGTGGTTTCGACGGGCGCGCTGATGGCGCACGGCCTGGTGGAAGCTACGGGCCGCTCGCATTTTCGCTACGACGATAAGATGGACGACCGCGAGCTGTTCCTGGCCGGCTACAACCGCGTGTACGATTCGCTCGAGCCGGAATTGAATCTGGACGCGGTGGAAGAAGTGGTGCAAGAGGTTCTGGAGACGTGGGACGCGAAGGAGACCGTCTGCAGCTACAAGATCAACCGGCGAATCGGCGAGTACCTGGCGAAGCACACGAAGGGACGCGGGATTCTGAAGTCCGCCACCGAAAAGAATGTGCCGGTATTCGTTCCGGCGTTCACCGATTCCGAACTTGGCATCGACTTCGCGCTGCACCAGCGCGTGCGAAGGGAAGAGGGGCGTCCGCTGCTGCGCTTCGACCCCTACGAGGACTTCGAGCATTACGCGCGCACGATGCTGGCGACGAAGCGCATGGCGCTTTTCACCATCGGCGGCGGCGTTCCCCGAAACTGGGCGCAGCAATTCGGCGTGTACGCGGAATTGCTGGCGCGCCGCGGCTACGAAAAAATTCCGCTCAAGCGGTACAACTACGGCGTGCGCATCTGCCCGGAGCCGGTGCACTGGGGCGGCCTTTCGGGGAGCACGTACACGGAAGCGGTATCCTGGGGCAAATTTGTGCCGCCGGAAGAGGGTGGGCGCTTCGCGGAGGTTTTTGACGATGCCACTGTGGCGCTGCCGCTCGTGGTAGGGGCGGTGCTGGAGCGCATCGGCTATTTCAAGGATCGGAAGCGCGCGGCGGGGAAGTGACGCTGTTGTGAAGCTGAGAGAATCAGTCGATCAGTCGTCGTCAGCGAGAAGAATCGCAGCGGCGAGAACTGTGGTCCAGAGTCCGCGCTTATCTCCCACGGCGGACTGCGTGATGTTCATCGTGCGGACGATCTTGTTGGAAATGCGATAGACCTCTTTCTTTTCGTCCCACGACAAATCCGGATCAAATTCCACGTTGAGAGTGGTGGCAAGCATCTCTGCGGCAAGCTCTTCGGCGTACTCGCCCGCAACTTCTTCGGTTTCGCCGAATGAGTGGTGCTCGGAGAGGTAGCCGTACATCGATTTGTCGCCGGGAAGAGCCAGGCCCACGCCCGCCGCGATCAGGCGGTGCGGTTCGCGCGTCTGATTTTCGCTAATGACGGTGAAGGCCACTTGGCCGGGTTTCAGATGCTTCAGCCCTTCACTGCGTGAAATAAGCTTGCAGTAAGGAGGAAAAATCGAGGAGACGCGGACAATGTTGCAGGCGGCAATACCCGCATTGCGCAGCGCGAGCTCGAAACTGGAAAGCCGCTCCCGATGTTTTCCGACGCCCTTAGTGAGAAAAATTTTCTTCGCGACGAACGCCATGGATCGTGCCGGGTTGCGGTGCCTCCACTAAGTAGCAGTCGGAAAAATCTTGCGCGCTGCGAAAAGTAGCAAGCACGCGCAGTGATGTCAACGACTATTCGTTCGAAGTTACGCTGCATTAACATTTCGGGCTCAAGCGCTCCGCTTCGAAGGGCCGCGGAGCTCCACCTTGGGGCGCCCTTTTGTCTTCTTCTACCTGCCGTGGTCGGGCGCCATCTCAAGGGCCGCTCTTTCGATCGCCAACTGAGCCTCAAGCGGGACAATCTTCCAGTTGCCGTCTGCTGTGGCGGGAATCTTCTTCGTGCGACTCAGATAATCGATAAGCAGCTCGCGAATTTCGACCGGAGAGCGGTAGACAACGGGAAGCCCTTGATAGACGGAGTATCGGCCGCCGCCCGTATAGCGGTAGTTGTTGATGGCAACGCGGAGTTTTTGCGCGGGATCGAGCGGCTTGCCATGGAACGCTAGATTGCGAATGCGCTGGCCGACCGGCTGCGTCAAGTCGATCTCGTAGGAAACGCCCTCGGCACAATCCGCGTTGTATCCCGGCAAGCGAATCGTTTCGCCTTCGGGGACAGGCCATGCCGGGAAGAAGCTTGCGGCGTGCTCGAGAGCGTCCTTGAGCTGGGCGCCGGTCATTTCGACCACGTAGAGCGTGTTTTCGTAGACGTACAGCGCGGTAGCCTGGCGAACCGTGACGGGACCGGCGGGAATTTTTACGCCGGGGAAAAACATCGTGGCCATGGAGACGTCGGCGTGTCCGGCTTCGAGCTGAACTTTGTGAATCAGGTCGACGAGCGGATCGTCCTGATAGCGTGCTAGCTCGCCCGTCATTTCTTTCTCGGAATCGGCGATCGGCGTGTCGAGATATTTTTGCGTCGCCTCCTGATACGGCTCGGCGAGCTTCATGATTTCGGGATCGGCGGGCACATCCGCGGTGACGGGAATTGTGGTCGAGTGCTTCGATTCAACCGACCAGCGGCCGCTTGCGTCGCGCGACATTTCGACATCGGCGCGCGCGAGCGATTGGCCCCAGTTGCGCGCCTGCGAGAGCAGGACTCCATGAACCATCAGCTGCGGCATTTCGCGGTGCGTGTGGCCGTAGAAAATGACGTCGATGCCGGGAACATCGTTCGCGAGCTCCCACGCCGCATTTTCGTTTTCGAGCTGATCGGGGGCGGAGGCGCCGGTTTGCGGATCGCGGTCGAGCCCCGAATGCATGATCACAACAAGCAGATCGACTCGCTTGCGCACTTCAGGAATCACGCGTTGCGCGGCGGCCACGATGGGCTCGAATTCGTAACCCTTGTAATGCCCCGGAATCTCCCAGCGCGGAATTCCCGGCGTGACGAAGCCGACGATGCCAACGCGCACGCCCTCAATATTCTTGATGATGTACGAGCCGATGTGCGGGACGCCGCTCGTGTAGCTTTGCTTGATGTTGGCCGCGAGCCACGGAAAATCGGATTCACTCTTCGCCTTCCACATTTCCTTTTCGCCGAAATTGAATTCGTGATTACCCACGGCCATCGCGTCGTAATGCAGCAGGTTGAAGGCCGCGATCGTCGGATTCGGCTTCGACGTGTCTTTCTCCGCGAAGTAGTAGGCGAGTGGCGTGCCCTGCGTCGTGTCGCCGCAGTCGAGCAGAAGCGCATGCGGCGCTTCCGCGCGGGCGCGCTTGATCAGCGTCGCAATTTTGGCCAGGCCGAGGTCGGCGGGCTTGTTTGCATAGTAGTCCCAGGGCTCGATGTGGCCGTGGATGTCCGTGGTGCTCAGAAGGGTGATTGTGACGTGATTCGCGGATTGCGCGGGCGCGGCGAAGGAGTGGTGCCTCGCGCCGGCGGGTACTGCGAAAAGAAGGATGCAGAGGAGCCAAACGCTTCGAACATGGAATCGCATTTTTTGTATGGCCTGTCTTATTCCTTGGCGCAAAGAGGGATGCATGGAGCAAGCGCGTCCGCGATGGTCTTCAACTCGCGGAGCTGAGTATGAGTGAAGTCAGGGCCTGCATCGGCGGCCGTGCCGCCTTTGCGCGAAACCTGGATGACGCCGATGACCTTCTTTTCGAGAATCATCGGCACGCTCATGATCTTCTGGATGGGATCGCCGCGCAGCAGCTCCGGCGGAATCGGCACCGCCTCGAACACCGACGCGTGGGGCACCACGGAGAAATGGTTGACGATTTCTCCGCGTTTTTCCCGCACCGACCGCGCCGCCAGCGAATTCGTGCTCGAGAGCGGAATCTGCCCCACCGTCCGCAAGCTCTCAGGAACGATGAAGTGCAGAAAGCGCTCGTCAGTGGCCAGCCCGAGAATCGCCACCTCGTGCGGCTGCACCGCGAAATTCTTGCCGATCAAATCAGCGACGCGTGCCATCTCGTCGGTCTCGCACGGAGCGGCCTTGCGCGCGATCTCGTGCGCCAGCTTCCTGATTTCGCCTACGTGTTCGCTCGGCATGCGGCTGCCTCGACCCTCGGCGGAGTCTATCATAGCAATTCTACGGCACCGCGTTCGCCGGACGACCGAGTTTCCTGTTTTGGCGAGCGAGCCTCTTCGTGTCGTGGCACCAAGCACTAGCGCGTAACCGGTGGCCGCACGACCAGACAACGCGCAACGATGTCGTGGAGTGCCTGCTTTCTCCGTGTGAATCCGCAAACGATGTAGCCAATTCCGAAGGTGAGCCCCGACAGCAACTTCGCGAGAGTCCTCCCCGTGGCCCTGTTTTGGCTAAGTCGACGTCCTTCAAGGTCGGTAACACGCAGTCCAAAGGCCATCTTCCCGAACGTAGCCTGCCGAGCCGAGCTCTCCATCAGACTGAAATAGAGAAGACGGGTGACAACTGCGGTTGCTGGCAGTGCCACCAGGAGCGCCGCACCAGAATCAAAGTGTTCCGTAGCGGCCAAGAGCCGAATTGCTACTACGGCGAACAGGACAATCAGGCACCAGGGTATGAACAGCACGGCGGAGTCAATCAGAGAGGCCGCGAGCCGGATCCAGAACCCTGCGTAGCGGACAGGTTGGCTCGACAATTCCTCAGGAGAGATCGGCATAACCCAAGGTTCCCACGACTTGGCGACGGCAATTCTGCCTGAAGCGGCGCATCGCGACAAGCGAGCCGAGGCCGTCGCTTTTTCACGCTCGGGAATCGCACTTTAGCCATATAGTGTGGGCCGCAAAGGGACGAAGCAAGCGTCACGGAAATTGCGGAGGAATCTAATGAGACGACATCTACGGGGAATCCTGGTCGTGCTGCTCGTGCTGGCCGCCGCGCCATGCTTCGCGCAGAACGCGCCGGACGAGCGCACCATCACCGTCTTCGGCCGCACGATTCATTACTGGGATGTTGGCTCCGGCCCGGTCGTGGTCCTGCTGCATGGCTTGGGAAGCCGCAAGGAAGACTGGCTCCCCGTAATTCCGGAGCTTTCGCGCAAATACCGCCTGCTCGTGCCCGACCAGATCGGCTTCGGCCAGTCCGACAAGCCGCTGCTCGACTACAGCGTGCAGACCTGGGTCGATTTCCTCGATCAGTTTCTGCGCGAGATGCATGTGACCAAGCCCACGCTGGTCGGCGAATCGCTCGGAGGATGGATTGGGGCGCTTTACGCGGTGGAAGTCTCGTCGAACGACCACATGGTGCCCATCGATAAGCTGATGCTTGTCGACGCCGCCGGGCTGAAGCGAAATGCGCCGATCCCGAACCTCAATCCCGGTTCGCTCGCGGAGATGCGGCGCGTGATGGAGCTGGTCTTCTACGATACGAGCTGGCTCGACGACGCGACCCTGCACAAAATCTTCACCGACAAGCTTTCGACCAACGATGGCTACACGGTCCACAGCTTCCTCGCGAATCCCAGGATTGAAGCCGAGCGCGTTGATGATCGTTTGGGCGATATCCACGCGCCGACGCTCATCATTTGGGGAAAGCAGGACCAGCTTGTTTCGCTGGATGCAGGCAACCGCTACGCCCAGGGAATCGCGGGCGCCCACATGGTGGCATTCGACAAATGCGGCCACGCGCCACCTGCGGAGCACACCGCCGAATTCCTCGCCGCGGTCGAGGCATTCCTCTCTGGAGCCGCGATTCCGGCGGGGAATTAACGCAATTGCGCGACCGAAATACCGGAAAGACGGACGTGACGTACGTCACAGACGCCCGGTCGTTGCCTTGCAAAGATGACGAGGCGTGCTTATACTCACGTGTTTGATGCGCGCCGAATTTGTTGCACCGTTAGACTTTCCCCGGAGATTGCATGGCGGCCGCGGCGGCTGAATCGAAGACGAGCTACTTCCTCGACAAACTACATTCCCTCAGCGGCGTGATTCCCATTGGGGCGTTCCTCCTGGAGCATTTCTGGTCGAACAGTTACGCGCTGGTGAGCACGCAGAAGTATGACGACGTTTCTGCGGAGCTGCAGAGCATTCCCTGGCGAATCCTCGTCGAGGCCACAGTTCTTTGGGCGCCCATCCTCTTCCACGGCTTTTACGGCCTGTGGATCTGGTGGCGCGGGAAGTCGAATACGCTCGCCCATCCGTGGATGTCGAACTGGATGTACCTGCTGCAGCGCTGGACGGGAATCATCGCGTTCGTTTTCATCGGGTGGCACGTCTACATGGAGCGTTTCCTCGCGCATGGGCGGACGACCTACCAGAATTTGGCGGAGGCGATGTCGCATCCCTGGTATTTCACGTTCTACATCGTGGGCGTGACGGCGGCGTCGTTCCACCTCGGCAACGGGCTCTGGAATTTTGCCTGCAAGTGGGGAATTGCGGTGAGCGCGCGGTCGCAGAGAGCGGCGGCGTGGTTTGGCGCGGCGGTGACGGTGGCGCTCACGTTCGTTGGAATCATGATTGCCGTGGGCTTCCACTATGCGTGGTTCCCGCTGAACGGCTACGTGAAGTGAATCTGAATTGCGAATCCAGGATCTGAAACTCTAAATGGCCAGGCAACCGAAAATTATCGTGGTGGGCGGCGGGCTCGCGGGCCTGATGGCGACGATTCGCATCGCCGAATCGGGCGTGCCGGTGGACCTCTTCTCCATTGTTCCCGTGAAGCGGTCGCATTCCGTCTGCGCGCAGGGCGGCATCAATGCGGCGAAGAACACAAAGGGCGAAGGCGACTCCACCTGGCAGCATTTTGACGACACGATTTACGGCGGCGATTTCCTGGCCAACCAGCCGCTCGTGAAGGGAATGTGCGAGGCCGCGCCGGCCATCATCGACCTGCTGGACCGCATGGGCGTGATGTTCAACCGCACGGCGGAGGGCCTGCTCGATTTCCGCCGCTTTGGCGGGACTCTGTTCAACCGCACGGCCTTCGCCGGCGCGACCACCGGCCAGCAATTGCTCTACGCGCTCGACGAGCAGGTTCGCCGCTTTGAATCCGAAGACAAGGTGAAGAAATTCGAAGGCTGGACTTTTCTCTCCGCGGTGATCGACGAGGGCGGCGTCTCGCGCGGCATCTGCGCGATGAACCTGAAAACGATGGAGATCAAGACGTTTCCCGCCGACGCGGTGATCTACTGCACCGGCGGAATCGGCGCGATCTTCTATTACTCGACGAATTCGGTGGTTTGCACGGGCTCGGCGCAGTCGGCGCTCTTCCAGCAGGGCGTCTACTACGCGAACGGCGAATTCATTCAGGTGCATCCGACGGCGATTCCCGGCGAGGACAAGTGCCGCCTGATGAGCGAATCGGCGCGCGGCGAGGGTGGCCGCGTCTGGGTGCCGAAGACCGCAGGCGACAAGCGCAAGGGCAAGGACATCCCCGAGAGCGAGCGGTTCTATTTCCTCGAGGAATGGTATCCGAAGTACGGAAACTTGGTGCCGCGCGACGTCGCCACGCGCGCGATTCACAAAATCGTTTACGAAATGAAGATGGGGCTGCCGGGCGAGCCGGCCGTCTATCTGGACGTTTCGCATATCCCGGCTGACGTGCTCGACCGCAAGCTCGAAGGGATTCTGGAGATTTACGAGAAATTCCTCGGCGTCGACCCGCGCAAGGAGCCGATGAAAGTTTTTCCCGCGATGCACTACACCATGGGCGGCCTCTGGGTCGACAATGTGAATCAGGCGACGAACGTGCCGGGAATCTACGCCGCGGGCGAGTGCGAGTATCAGTATCACGGTGCGAATCGGCTCGGCGCGAACTCGCTCGTCTCCTGCATCTATGGCGGTGGGCTCGCTGGTCCCGCGGCGGTAAAATATTCGCGCGGGCTGGAGCAGGGGTGCGACGGCGTGCCGGCGAGCGTCTTCGAGCGCGAGCGCGTGCGCCAGCAGGACTTGAACGACGCGCTGCTCAACCAGCACAAGGGCACCGAGAATCCCCTCACGATCTGGCGCGAGCTGGGGCAGTTGATGACGGCAAACGTCACCGTGACGCGGCAGAACGGCACCTTGCAGGCGACGCTCGGCGAGATCGACAAGCTCAGCGACCGCTTCAAGCACATCAACCTCTCCGACCGTACGCAGTGGTCGAATCAGACTCTGAATTTCGTGCGCGAACTGGGAAACATGCTGGTGCTGGCGAAGGTCATCACGATGGGCGCGCTGGCGCGTAACGAGAGCCGCGGCGCGCACTGGAAGCCCGAATTCCCGAACCGCGACGATAAGAATTGGCTCAAGACCACGAAAGCGAGCTATCGCGACGGCAACATCAAGCTCGAGTACGAGCCGGTGGATATTTCGCTGATTCCGCCGCGAGAACGCAAGTACACAGCAAAGGCGTGAGGAATGGCTGAGAATACTTTCATCGTCCGCATTAAACGCCAGCAGCGCCCGGACGAATCCGTCCGCTGGGAGGAGTTCGAGCTGCGCTACCGGCCGCACCTGAACGTGATTCAGTGCCTGCGCGACATCGCGGAAAAGCCGGTCACGCGCGGCGGCACCGAATCAACGCCCGTCAGCTACGAAGCCAATTGCCTCGAAGAAGTCTGCGGCGCGTGCGCCATGGTCATCAACGGCAAGCCGCGGCAGGCGTGCTCCGCTCTGGTGGATCAGCTCGAGAAGCCCATTCGCCTCGAGCCGCTCGCGAAATTCCCGCTCGTGCGCGACCTGCAGGTCGACCGCTCGAAGATGTTCAACGACCTGAAGAAGACGCGCTGCTGGATTCCCATCGACGGCACATACGATCTTGGCCCCGGGCCGCGGATGGCTCCGGAGGACCAGGAAGTGGGCTATCCTCTCTCGCGTTGCATCACCTGCGGAAATTGCCTCGAAATTTGCCCAAAGGTGAACGACCAAACGCAGTTCGTCGGCGCGGCGATCGTCAGCCAGGTGCGCCTTTTCAACATGCACCCCACCGGCGCGATGCACGCCGGCCCCAGGCTCGAAGCATTGATGGGCCCCGGCGGCATCGAGGATTGCGACAACGCGCAGAACTGCGTGAAGGTTTGCCCGAAGGGAATCCCGCTCACCGAATCGCTAGCCGCCGTCAACGGCCAGGTCCTGCTCCACTCCGTCAAATCCTGGTTCCGCGGACACTAAGTCGACAGAACGTCATCCAGCATTAGCGCGTCGACTTCCCTGACGCGCTTGAATGCCTCATCGTTCGTCACGATGCCTGTAGCAGCGACGCTCATAGCCGTGGCCAGTTGGATCGCGTCCGGGATCTTCAGTCCGAACTCGGCTCGGATGCGCGCAGCCGAGTCGGCAATCTCTAGGTCTGGAGCGATCCAGTCGAGGGCGGGGTACGTTGACAACAGGCTGGCAATCTCGTCAACCCGCTTCTGATCCAGCGTCCGGTAAGGTTGGACGAGCAGTTCCGTCATTGTAATCGTGGATGTAACCGCCTTGTGGCCGGTTCCTTCCAGCCACGAGAATACGCGTTCACTGAGAGGAAGATATCGTGCGTTTGCCTCGAGCTGGTAGATGAAGATGCTCGTGTCGATTGCAATTCTCCTGTGCTTGCGGAGAAACGCATCGAGATCTACTCCCAAGCTTCGCGCTCCTGTTCAAGATACTTGGGCGGATAGACCCCCTTTGCCAATCCACGGATGGCAGCGCGATAAGACTTTGGTTTTTGCAGGAGGAGAATTCTGCCGCCGCGAACGATGACAATCAGCTTGTCGCCAGGCTTGGCCCCCAGGGCCTCGCGGGCCTCACGGGGAATCACGATTTGATTCTTGCGCGAAATCGTCACTTCAGTCATCGCTTTACATTCTAGCACAAAGTAAAGCGTCGGCAAAATACTAGATAGCCGCCTGCAACCTAGAACGCAGGGCAAGGGGCGCGCCGGGTTGGAGGAAGCCGTGGCCACCTTGTGAGAGCTCTCGAGTGCACGCGCCGTGCTGGACCAAGGCGCGAATGTCCTTTGGATTTTTCCCCCGAACTGTAGCAAAATCTTCAATTCGTTTTGAGGGGACGAATGAGCCGTGTGGTGTTGCCGCTGGTTTGCTGCGTCTTGGGACTGCTCCTTCCATTGATGGCCCTGACCTCATCCGCACAGGAAGCGATCTCGCAGAAAGCGCGCGAACTGCATTTTCGTTCGATCGTCATCGATACGCACGACGATACGACGCAGCGCCTGCTGGATCCGAAGTTCGATCTCGGCGTCCGGCACTCGGACGGCGACATCGACATCCCGCGTATGCGCGAAGGTGGCCTCGGCGGCATCTTCTTTTCCATTTACATCCCCGGCACAATCACGGGCCCGGAGGCCGTGAAGCGCGCGCTCGATCAGATCGACGCCGTGCGCCGCACTGTCGCCGCTCATCCCAATGACCTGATGCTTGCCGTCACGGCCGACGATGTCCGTCGCGCTCACGCGCAGGGTAAAATCGCCGCGCTGATGGGCGTCGAGGGCGGCCACATGATCGCCGACGATCTCGGCGTCCTGCGAATTTATGCGGCGCTTGGCGTTCGCTACATGACGCTGACGCACATGGTCAACACGGACTGGGGCGATTCCTCGACGGACAAGCCCGCGCACAACGGCCTCACGGAGTTCGGCAAGCAGGTCGTGCTCGAAATGAATCGCCTGGGGATGATGGTCGATATCTCGCACGTCTCGGATAAGACCTTCTACGATGCGCTGGCCGTCAGCCAGGCGCCGCTGATCGCGTCGCATTCGTCCTGCCGCGCGCTGTGCAATGCGGCGCGGGACATGACCGACGACATGATCAAGGCGCTCGCTGCCAAGGGCGGTGTGATCCAGATCAATTATCACGTCGGGTTCCTCGACCAGAATTATCGCAACGCGCAGGCCGCGCATCCGGAAATCGGCAAGGAAATCGACGCCGAAGTGAAGAAGCGCTGCGGCGATAGCGAGCCGTGCGCCACGGTGGAGGACGAGAAGGTGACGCGCGAGTTCGTGGCGGCCGGGAAGCTGCCGCGCGTCGAGTGGACCGAAATCATCGACCACATCGATCACGCCGTGAAGCTGGTCGGCGCGGACCACGTTGGTCTCGGCTCCGATTTCGACGGCGCCAACATGCCGTTTGGCATGGACGATGTGACGCACCTGCCGCAAATCACGGACGCGCTTTTGAAAAGAGGCTATTCGGAAAGTGACATTCAGGAAATTCTCGGCGGCAACACGCTTCGCGTGATGGAGCAGGCGGAAGCCGTCGCAAAGATGCTACAAGGAGAAAAGCCATGAAGAGAATCGGTCTCTGGCTCGGAGTTTTGGCGTCTGTAGCGCTGTCGTGCGGCATTCTAGCGCAGCCGTCACAGGCTCAGACTTCGACGCAAAAGCCCGCACACCCAGCGACGCACGCGACGCATTCGGGTGTCGACCCGGCGCTGATGCATCCGGCCGAGCTGAAAGCCCGCGCCCCCGAAGTCTATGAAGTCACCTTCGTCACCACGAAGGGCCCGTTCGTCGTGAAGGTCACGCGCGCGTGGGCGCCCCTCGGCGCGGACCGCTTCTACAACCTCGTCCGCCACCACTTCTATAATGATACGGCGCTGTTTCGCGTCGTCCCCGGCTTCGTCGTGCAATTCGGCCTTGGCCCCAGCGGCGCGGTCAACCGCGTCTGGGAAAACGCGCGCATCAAGGACGATCCCGTGAAGCAGAGCAATGCCGCCGGTACCATCACCTTTGCCACCGCCGGCCCGAACACCCGCACCACGCAGGTGTTCATCAACCTCGGTAACAACGCCTCGCTCGACGGCCAGGGATTTGCCGCTTTTGGCCAGGTCACTTCCGGCATGGACGTCATCGGCAATTTCTACAGCGGCTACGGAGACAACACTACCAACGACCAGACCAACATCACGAACGGCGGCAAGGCCTATCTCGAAAAGACCTACCCGAAGCTCGACGTGATCAAGACGGCGACGATTACTTCGCCCGCGCCCGCCGCGCCCGTTCATCACGCGGCTCCGGCGCACAAGCCCGCGACGCCGCAGCCAAAGCCCTGAGGGCGAAAGCTGGGGCACGATTTCGCGCGTTTTCGCGGATAATAATTTGCAGTCTCGCACTTAAAGGGTAAAAGGACACACGACATGGCTGGCGATCCCGCTCTACTCCAACCGGCGAACCTGAACGAAAAGTCGCCGGACGTTTACGACGTAAAATTCATCACATCGAAGGGCGATTTCACGGTGCGCGTCACGCGCGCGTGGGCGCCGATCGGCTCCGACCGTTTCTATAATCTTGTCACGCACGGCTACTTTACCGACGCCGCCTTCTTCCGCGTCGTGCCGAATTTCATCATTCAGTTTGGCCTCAGCGCCGATCCCGCGGTCAACTCCGCCTGGCGCGCCGCGCGCATCAAGGACGATCCCGTCACGCAGAGCAACAAGCCCGGCTATATCACCTTCGCCACCGCCGGCCCGCACACGCGCACCACGCAGCTCTTCATCAATTTCGGCAACAACGGTTTTCTCGACGGCCAGGGCTTCGCCCCATTCGGCCAGGTGACTGCGGGCATGGACATCGTGCAGAAGCTTCACAGCGGCTACGGCGAAAAGCCCGACCAGGGCGCCATCACCATGCAAGGGAAGGCGTATCTCGACAAGAACTTCCCGAATCTCGACACAATCAAGTCAGCGGTCGTCACGCCTGCGAAGGCGTAGCTCCGGTTCCATGAGGCGCGCCCGTTCGCGCGCCTCATTCTCATGGCCGACTCTGGTTTAGCAACCTCAATTGCGCCGAACCCTCCGCGCGTCTCCGGCTCGCTGCCTCCGCTTGCTCTCGCGCCGCTCATCGCCCTCTCGGCCGCAAAGCTCGTCATTCAATTCGCGGGAATCACGCACTACGGATTCTTCCGCGACGAGCTCTACTACATGGCCTGCGGCCGCCACCTCGCCTGGGGCTATATCGACCAGCCGCCGCTCATCGCCTTCGTCGCCTGGTTCGCGCGCCACGTCTTCGGCGATTCCATCATCGCGCTGCGCATCCTACCGGTGCTTGCGGGCGCCGCAGTTGTTTTTCTCACGGGCGTGCTCGCGCGCGAACTCGGCGGCGGACGCCTCGCGCAAATTCTCGCCGCCGTCACGATTCTCCTCGCGCCTGCCTATCTCGCCTTCGACAGTTTCTTCTCGATGAACGCCTTCGAGCCGCTCTTCTGGCTTGCCTGCGCGCTCATCGCGGTGCGCATCGCCAGGGGCGCTTCGCCGCGCCTCTGGCTCGCCTTCGGCGCCATCTCCGGCATCGGCCTCGAGAACAAGCACACCATGGCCGTCTTCGGCTTCGGCGTTATCGCCGGCCTTCTGCTCACCGGCAACGCCGCAATCCTGCGCAGCAAATGGCTCTGGTTCGGCGGCCTCATCGCGCTCGCCCTGGCCGCACCCAACCTCGTCTGGGAGTCGCGCCATGGCTGGCCGCAAATCGGCGTCGTCCGCAACGCGCAGGAATACAAGAATGTCCAGGTCGGCCCGCTGCGATTTCTCGGCGAGCAGCTTCTCCTGATGAGTCCCGTCTCGCTTCCCATTTGGGGCGCGGGCCTCGCGCGGCTCTTCGCCGCGCGCGACGCGCAGCGCCGCCGCTTCCGCTTCCTCGGCTGGAGCTACGTCATCGTCCTCGCCATCTTCATGGTCTTCGACGGCAAGGCCTACTACGTCCTCCCCGTCTACACGATCCTCGCCGCCGCCGGCGCTGTCGCATGGGAGGGCTTCTCCTCTGTTCTGCTTCGCCGCCTCCGCACCGCGCTCGTCACGATACTCGTCCTTGCGGGTCTCGCGACCATCCCCTTCGGCGTGCCGCTTCTCCCCGTCGACACCTTCCTCCGCTACATGCAGGCCTTTCCCGGCTTCAACATCCGCACCGAGCGCGACGCCACGGCGCCGCTCCCGCAGCTCTACGCCGACATGTTCGGCTGGCGCAATCTTGCCGAAACCGTCGCGCGCGTTTACCACGCGCTGCCCGCCGGCGAGCAAGCCTCGTGTGCAATTCTCGGCGGCAACTATGGCGAAGCGGGCGCCATCGACTATTACGGCCCTGCCCTCGGCCTCCCGCCGGCCATCGGCGGCCACAACAGCTATTTCGATTGGGGACCGCGAAATTATTCCGGTGAGTGCGTGATTCTGATCGGCGAGCGCGCCGACCGCTACAAGGAATTCTTCGCCGAGTCGCAGCTAGCGGCTGTCGCGCACAATCCGCACGCCATGCCGGTCGAGCAGAACGTAGTCATCTACGTCTGCCGCAAGCCCCGCGCACCTCTGTCCACGCTCTGGCCGAATTTCCGCATGATCATTTGAAGTAGCCTTCGCGCCGGCATCCTGCCGTCGGCTCTACGCAACGCTTGTCATCCCGACCGGAGTCCCGCGATTTGGGTCTCCCCGCGCGCAGCGCGGGCGCGGGACGCAGCGGAGGGACCTCTCTTCCGCCTTTGAATTGCTTGAAATGGTTACGCTCCGCTTCACCGCGGCGGCGCTCGTCTCGGATCTCGCGCCGCCAATTCCAGCGCCTCGAGGTCGAGCCCCGTCTCGCGCACCTTCCTGCTCAGCTCTGACCGCTCGTTGCGCGCGATGCACAGCAGCATGCACTCCGTCGTCAGCACCGGCACGTTGTCCGCGTCCATTCGATCGAGAAACGGCGAAAGCTCCTCCGCCGCCCGAAATAGCTCCTGCAATTCGGTCGACTGCCCCAGCGGCGCCTCTTCCTCCTGCCGCTTCACGAAGCTCGGAAGCGGCGACGCCGCCTCTTTTGCGTCCTTGCGCCGCTGCGTGTCGTAGAACTCGATCCAATGGTGCCATCGCTGCGGGCTGATGTTGCACATTTGCTGCAGCAGCCGTTCCACGCGCTCGCGGTGGTCCCAGAATCGCGCGAGCCGCTCCCATTCGTAGATGTACATCCCCGCCAACAGGTCCGCCACTTCGACCGATTTCGCCGCGCGGCTGTGCGCCAGCATTCCCGCCAGCTTTTCCGCGCGCGCCAGGTCGAGCGTCAGCAGGTGCGTCGCCCGCGCGCCGCCATCCCCATCGGGCGCCGCGCCCCGCGCGTTCGTACCTCCGGGCCTCTCCGGTTTGCCGCGAAACAGTTTCATGCCCTGGATGACTCCGGGCTCCAGTGTAACAAAGGAAGGAATGCTCGCCCGGCGCGCGTCACCGGCCTGCCGCGAAACAGTACGCGCACCCGCAAAGATTCCATGAAGCGATGATTCGGGACGGTCGGGGATTCATCCCCGCTGTAGCTCGCGAAAAGAGAGAAGGGCTTTAGAGTTCGTGAGAACTCCGATTCACGCCAGGGCACGGCTTCAGCCGTGCCGTAACAGGCGCCCAATAAGCCGGCTTCAGCCGCTGAGGGCGATTACTTAAGGTCCCGCGCCGTCCTACACTCCCAGCACGCCCACCAGCTCGCGCACCGATGCCGCCGACTTATCCAGCGCCGCCTTCTCCTCGGCCGTCAACTTGATCTCGATAATCTGCTCGATCCCGCGCGCGCCCAGCTTCACCGGCACGCCGACGAATAGCCCGCTGATCCCGTACTCGCCCTCGAGATACGCCGCGCACGGCAGAATCTTCTTCTTGTCTTTCAGGATCGCTTCAACCATCTCCACCACCGCCGCCGACGGCGCGTAGTACGCCGAGCCCGTCTTCAGCAGATTCACGATTTCCGCGCCGCCTTTGCGCGTGCGCGTGATGATCGCCTCCAGCTTCTCCTTCGCGATCAGCTCGGGGAGGGGAATTCCCGCCACGGTCGAATACCGCGCCAGCGGCACCATGTCGTCGCCGTGTCCGCCCAGCACGAACGAATGCACGTTTTCCACGGACACGCCGAGCTCCATCGCCACAAACGTGCTCATGCGCGCCGAGTCCAGCACGCCCGCCATCCCAATCACGCGGTTCTTCGAAAAGCCGCTCACCTTGAACGCGGCCTGCGCCATCGCATCCAGCGGATTCGTCACGATAATCAGGATCGCGCTCGGCGAAAGTTTCACCACCGCATCGACCACGCCCTTCACCACGTCGTAATTCGCCTTCAGCAGGTCGTCGCGGCTCATTCCCGGCTTGCGCGGAAATCCGGCGGTGATCACGATGATGTCGCTGTTTGCCGTCTCGCGGTAATCGCCCGCCGCCGTCGAAATTCCGATCGCGTGCGCGTCCGTGCCCAGGATCGGCGCCGACTCCGCCATGTCCAGCCCCTTGCCCGCCGGCACGCCTTCGAGAATATCCGTCAGCACCACGTCCGCCAGCCCCGCGTCATGAATCCGCTGCGCCGTCGTCGACCCCACGAACCCGCCGCCCACCACCGTCACCTTCTTCCGCATCTCTCCTCCCTATGATTTCATCTCGGCCATTTTGGAGTGCGGTAGCTTGCTACCGCTTTTGCCGCCGCATTGAACTACAGGCAGTCACCACTCGGCGAAGCTTGCTTCGCCGCCTCGCACTTCCGGTTGCCTCCCTCTTCCAATTTCAAATTTCCAATTTCGAATTGTCCCTACCGCGCCGCTCCCACGCCCGCCATATTTTCGATAATCGCGCTCGCAAACTCCGACGTCTTCAGCTTCGTCGCGCCCGGCATCATCCGCTCCAGGTCGTACGTCACCCTCTTCTGCTGGATCGTCCGCGCGATGCTGCCCTCGATCAATTGCGCCACCGGCTTCCATCCAAGGAACTCGAACATCATCGCGCCCGACAACATCACCGAACTCGGATTGATCACGTCCTTGTCCGCATACTTCGGCGCGGTCCCGTGCGTCGCCTCGAAAACGCCGAATCCGTCGCCGATATTCGCGCCCGGCGCCATTCCCAACCCGCCCACCTGCGCCGCGCACGCGTCCGACAGATAATCGCCGTTCAAGTTCGGCGTCGCGAACACCTGATACTCATCCGCGCGCAGCAGAATCTGCTGAAACACCGAATCCGCAATCCGGTCGTTGATCAGGATCTTCTTCTTCCACTGACCGTTCCCGTGCGTCGCCTGGATCGCATCCAGCGTCTGCTTCACTTCCGCGCCAATCTTCGCGCGAAAATCTGCCGTCGCCTGTTCGAGCCCCGGCTCGATCATCGCGGCATTCTGTTCCGCGCTCAGGTTCGGATTCTTGTCCTTGTTGTCCAGAATCCAGCTCTCGCGCTCCGTCACCACCTGCGACCGGAACTCCTGCGTCGCCAGCTCGTATCCCCAGTCGCGAAACGCGCCTTCCGTGAATTTCTGTATGTTTCCCTTGTGGACCAGCGTCACCACCGTCCGCCCGTTCTCGATCGCGTGCTGAATCGCGCGCCGCACCAGCCGCTTCGTGCCCGTCGGCGACATCGGCTTGATTCCCACTCCCGAATCCTCGCGGACGCGCTTCTTGCCGTCCTTCAGCATTTCGCCATTCAGAAAGTCGATCAGCTTCTTCGCTTCCGCCGAGCCCGACTTCCACTCGATGCCCGCGTATACGTCCTCCGTGTTTTCGCGGAAGATCACCACGTTCATCCGCTCCGGACTCCGCACCGGCGAAGGCACGCCCTCGAAGTATCGCACCGGCCGCACGCACGCATACAAGTCGAGCACCTGCCGCAGCGTCACGTTCAGCGACCGGATTCCGCCGCCCACCGGCGTCGTCAGCGGCCCCTTGATCGCCACGCGGAAGTCCCGGATGCAATCCACCGTGTCCTGCGGCAACCACTCTCTGAACTGATTAAACGATTTCTCGCCCGCAAAAACTTCCAGCCACGCCACCTTGCGCTTCCCGCCGTACGCGGCATCCACCGCCGCGTCGAATACGCGCCGCGATGCCTTCCAGATGTCGCGCCCCGTCCCGTCGCCTTCAATGAATGGAATAATCGGCTGGTCCGGAACGCGAAACGCGCCTCCGGAATACTCAATCGCCTTGCCGTTCGACGGCACCGCCACGCCGTTGTACGCGCTTTTCATCTTCTGCGGCCCCCAGTGACGAAAATCAGCTCTTCAATATCGTCGAACCACAAGGACGCGGCACGTCTCGCAGGCGCCCAGTAAGAATCCCGTGCGAAGCGCGCCTGGGAGTGCCACTCTCCCGAGTGGCGCGTTCCCTTGCCGCCGTCGCGTCGTTCCGCGTCAGGGCACGGCTTCAGCCGTGCCGTAACTGCCGCCCCGTTTGACATGTAGCTCAGGTCTTGCAGCTCATGCCGCCATCGCGTCGTTCCACGTCAGGGCACGGCTTCAGCCGTGCCGCAACGGCGCCAAATCAGAGCGGCTTCAGCCGCTGAGGGTCATCCCGCGTTTGCGAGATAGTAGATTCCGCTATGCCTTTCGTGTCCCTGTGCTCCTCGCACGCCTCAGCGAACCTCACACCATAGCACAACCTCGCCGCGCCCGGTGCCTCGGGCATCGCACCGGCAGCAAAATATCCTGAGTCCCGCAGGGACGAAACAAACTGTAGCCCCCGGGACGGAAGTCCCGGGAACCAAGGCAAACAAATCTTTTCTTTGGGTCCCTTCAGGGACGACACAGGCCCACCGATTGCGACGCAGACTCTTCAGCCGAGAGGCCTGCGAGCGGCGGGGTTACCGACCTTCAAGCTTTGGGAGTGAGCACGGCCTCTACCGAATCTCCAGAACTTCGCCAAGCCCCGCGTACAGATACGCCTCGCCAAAGACCTGCTTGAATTTCGCGAAAGCAGGTTCCCCGGTGCAGTGGCTCGGAGCTATCAGATCCACCTTCCACTGGTCATGCAATGCGTTGGCAAGCCGCTCGATCTCCGCGTCGGGCGCTTTCACCAGATGCAGCCCCCCAAAAACCATATGGATATGCGGATTCACGGACGAAGCCGCCGTAAGAATTTGTTCGATTCCGGCGTGCGAGCATCCGACCACGACCACCAGGCCGCGCGGAGTATCAAGGGCCAGAGTAAGTTCGCGAAGCTCCAGAGTCCCAGGTGTCTTTGAGACAGTTGGGATTAGGAAAATCCCCGGCGCCACCTCCGTTCGCGTGTCGATGGGGACGAAGTTTGCTTCGGGCCAGGGACTTCCCGACGAAAACGCCGTCGGCTCTTCGCCATGGAAATAGCGCATTTCTTTCGGCAGAGAATCAACGCTCTTGTAGAAGCCTGCCGGAAGCGTGCTGCCGAACGCGCCAAACGTCTCAGCAGGAACGTATATTTTCACTTTGGGATTCACCTTCAGGAGATAGCTCAGCCCGCTGGTGTGATCCCCGTGACGATGCGAAATCACCACGAAGTCCAGGCTCTTCAGGTCGACGCCGATCGCCTTGACGTTCGCCGCAAAGATTTCGGCGTTGTTGCCGGCGTCGAACAGGATTTTCTTTCCCGAGTATTCAATCAATGAGGAGAATCCCCAGTCGAGCTTCAGGTTTCGCGATTGCCCGAACGCGTCATAGAGAACCGTCACTTGGTCAGCCGCAGGCGTCGAACTCACAACGATAGAACCGACTATCAAGCACGCCAGCACCCTGAAGAAAGCCATGGGCAGTTTCATCTTCCTTTCCTCCTTCACTCATGCATTCGTGTTCAGGTTCGCTACTCTTGCGGACGCGTTTCTTAGGCTTAGGGAAGCACAGGAGGCATACGACCGCTGCAAGTCCGCGTGTCGAGTATGCCCAGCAGTTAAGCATTCTTCAGGATGGAGTCATCGCACAAACTTCGATTCGGTTGCGGCCCGCGCGCTTGGCCAGGTAGAGTGCCTCGTCGGCCTTGCTAACCAGCTTTGCGAATTCCGGCGGTACCTTGCCCTGAAAACCTGAAACGCCGAAGCTTGCAGTAGCCGCGATCGTCTTCTGGCCGCTCAGAATCTTGCGTTCTCGAAGCTGGTTGCGAACACGCTCGACAACGATTCGCACATTACGCTCGTCGGCGTGGGTGAGAATCATCAGGAACTCCTCACCGCCAACGCGGCCGCAGATGTCCGACCGCCTGGAGTTGGCCTTCAGGATTTCCCCAAACTCCTTGAGCACCGCATCTCCGCCATCGTGCCCGTAGGCGTCGTTCACGCTCTTGAAGTTGTCGAGGTCAGCCATCACCACCCAGAACGAGAAGCCGTGTCTCGCCGCTCCGCTCAATTGCCGCTCCGCCCAATTGTCGATCGCGCGCCGATTTGGCAACCCTGTTAACGCGTCCGTGAGCGCGAGTTCCTGTAAGAGCTGGTTCTTGGCTTCAATCTCCCGTTGCAGGTTCACAATTCTCCTGCCAACAGCTACGCGGGCTGACAGCTCGTCCGGGTGGAACGGCTTCGTAAGATAGTCATCGGCGCCCGCCGCAAGGCCCTTCACGACATTCTCCTTCTCCGAGACGCTCGTGACGATAATGATGTAAGTGTAGGACGCGCGGGGAGTCGCACGAATCTGCCGGCAAAGTTCGATCCCTGTGAAATCGGGCATCACCCAGTCTGTAATCACCAGTGCGGGGTGGTGCAGTTCGAAAAGTTCGAGGGCGCTCTGCCCCGTCTTCGCAAAGAGAATCGAATATTGAGACGGATCGAGGGTTTGCTCCACTAGTTTGCGGTACACTGCCGAATCGTCCGCAACCAGGACTTTGAAATCGTGGCCTGCCGTGTCCATGCGGCCTCGCTATCTGATTTAGAAACGTTCTTGTAATTGGCGATAGTTTACATCTGATTGTCGGGAATAGCCTCCGCATCGCGGGAAAACCGTGCGGAATGATGCAGCCGCAGGCCCTCGCGGAAGGGGGTTGGGAAGGGGCTTCAGCCAGCCCTTCTTTGGAGTGCGGCAGCTCGCTGCCGCTTTCTCACAAATCCAACGCCCGAGGCAGCCACCATTCGGCGAAGCTCGCTTCGCCGCCCCACGCGTCACTTCCGGCTCGCAACTTCTCTCGCTATCACCTCACTCCCCTGGTCCGCCGTTGGTCCCGGAAGGGCGGGCTTCAGCCAGCCCTTCTTCGGAGTGCGGCAGCTCGCTGCCGCTTTCTCACAAATCCAACGCCCGAGGCAGCCACCATTCGGCGAAGCTCGCTTCGCCGCCCCACCCGTCACTTCCGGCTCGCAACTTCTCTCGGTATCACCTCACTCTCCTAGTCCGCCGTTGGTTCCGGAGGGGCGGGCCTTAGCGAGCCCTTCTTTGGAGTGCGGCAGCTCGCTGCCGCTTTCTCACAAACCCAACGCTCGAGGCAGCCACCACTCGGCGAAGCTCGCTTCGCCGCCTCCACCCGTCACTTCCGGCTCGCAACTTCTCTCGCTATCACCTCACTCCCCTAGTCCGCCGTTGGTCCCGGAAGCGCGGGCTTCAGCCAGCCCTTCTTTGGAGTGCGGCAGCTCGCTGCCGCTTTCTCACAAATCCAACGTTAGAGTCAGCCCCCATTCGGCGAAGCTTGCTTCGCCGTCCCATCCCCTGTAGATTCAACGGCTTGCCACAGTTTCGCTATACCTTCGCCTTGTCAATCCGTATTTCTACGAATTTACAGCCGCTCCCAAAACGTGCTACCGTTCTCCGTTTTTCAGTTTGCTGAAAATGCCTTCTGGAGGAGGCGCCACTGGTGACGCTATCGATCCCCAACACAAGGTCGGGCCGAGACCATAACCTCTCCATTTCTAATCGCCAAAATGGGGAATTAGAAACGGACCTAAGCCCAACAAAATGAGCAACATAAAAATTTCTAATCGCCAAAAATCGCCATTTCGTCACCCCGCGGCTACGGCCAGCCCGTGCGTTCGAATCCCTGACATCCAATCTCGATCCTCTAGATTTCTAATCGCGAAATCGAATATTAGAAACTCCGCTAACTCCCGCCTTTTCAGCGCCTTGCATTTTTCTAATCGCGAAAAAATCCGATTTCCTCTCGGCCCTGCGAAGTCTCTCCTTGCTTCCATGCCTCCTTGTATCCTTGCCTCGCTGCCAAGCCCTTTGTTACGGTGGAAGAAGAGGCAGTTGGAGGACGCAACCGCATGCTGACGCAAGCAGAGAAGGGAAAAGCCTTTCGGGCGCTCCACCAGCGCGATTGCGCGTTCATCATCCCCAATCCTTGGGATATCGGCTCCGCTCGAATGTTGGCGCACCTCGGGTTCGAAGCCCTGGCTACCACGAGTTCGGGCTATGCGTATTCGGCCGGCACTGTCGACGGTAAAGTCAGCCGCGAGAACATGATGAAGCACGTCGCTTCTCTCGCCTCCGCCACCCATCTGCCTGTCAGCGCCGACCTCGAAAACGGCTACGGCGACGCCCCCGAAACTGCCGCCGAGACGATTCGCCTGGCGGCCGACGCGGGTGTAGCCGGGGGCTCCATCGAGGATTGGGGCGGTTCCGGGAACGGCCGAATCTACGATCTTGGCCTCGCCACCGAGCGCGTTCGCGCCGCCGCCGAAACGGCTCGCTCGCTGCCATTTCCATTCACGCTCACCGCGCGCGCCGAAAATTATCTCCACGGCCGCCCTGACCTGAAGGACACGATCGCTCGCCTCCAGGCCTATCAGGAAGCCGGCGCTGATGTTCTCTACGCTCCCGGCCTCACCACCAAAGACGAAATTGCGACAGTCCTGAAATCAGTCGACCGCCCCGTGAATGTTCTGATGGGCATTGCGGGCATGCCATTTAGCCTCGCCGGCCTTTCCGCGATGGGCGTGCGGCGCATCAGCGTGGGCGGCGCGCTCTACCGCGCGGCGATAGGCGGCTTTCTCCGTGCGGCGCGCGAGATGCGGGAAAAAGGGACCTTCGGATTCACGAAAGAAGCGGCGAACTCGAAAGAGATCGCCGAAATGCTAGGAAAGTGAGGTGCGGCATTCGGTCGTTTAATTGACATGAGGATTCTAATTTCAGGCGCGGGAATTGCAGGACCGGCTCTGGCCTTTTGGCTTCTGCAATATGGTTTTGAGCCGACCATCGTGGAAGTCGCGCCGCACTTCCGCACCGGCGGCTACATTATCGATTTCTGGGGCGCCGGCTTCGACGTGGCCCATCGCATGGGCCTCTCGCCGGAATTGCAGCGCAAGGGCTACAAAGTCACTGAAGTGAAAGTTGTGAACGCAGCCGGAAAGCGCATCGCGGGATTTGGAGTCAAAGCCTTCGACCGCATGACGGCCGGCCGGTTCATCAGCCTTCCGCGCGGCGAGCTCGCCGCCTCCATCTTCGCCGCCATCGCGGACAAGGCCGAGGCTATCTTCGGCGACAGCATCGAAACGATTCACCAAAATGAAAAATCTGTTCGCGTCGCATTCAAGAGCGGCTTGGTTCGCGATTTCGATCTGGTCGTCGGCGCGGACGGTCTGCATTCCCGCGTTCGCGAACTCGTCTTCGGCCCGGAAGACCGCTTTGAAAAATTTCTCGGCTACAGGGTCGCCGCCTTCGAAGTGGACGGCTACCGCCCCCGCGATGAATTGAACTATGTGATGTACACGGAAGTGGGGCAGCAGGTGGGACGCTTCGCGATGCGCGGCGATCGCACCATGTTCATTTTCACGTTCTCCGATCCGGAGAAGAACTCCGTCAGCGACACCGAGTCCGCGAAGGCGCTCCTGCGCCGGCGATTCGGAAACAGCGGCTGGGAATGCCCGCAAATTCTTGCCGCGCTGGATAGCTGCAAATTCTTCTACTCGGATCGCGTCAGCCAGATTCGCATGTCGCCTGCCGACGGTCTCTGGTCGCGCGGTCGCGTCACTCTTCTCGGCGACGCTGCCTCTTGCGTCTCGCTGCTGGCTGGACAAGGCACCAGCCTCGCCATGGTCGCCGCCTACATTCTCGCCGGTGAACTTCACCGCGCCAACGGCGATTACGCCGCCGCATTCGCGCGCTACCAGAATCTCTTCGGCCCCTTCGTTCTCAAGAAGCAGGACGCTGCCATCGGCATCGCCGGCGCGTTCGCGCCGAAGTCGCGCCTTTCGATGTTTCTGCGCAACCAGGTATTCAACCTGCTCTCGGTGAACTGGATCGCCGACTATTTCGTCGGCCGCGACCTCGCCGACAAGATCACCTTGCCGGACTACCGATGACGCCGATGCCTCAACCTGATATAAACTCTCTCCTCCGAACGTACATGCTTCCAGGGCGAAGTATCGGAGGAGGGGACATGCGTCGAAAGGCAGTTGTTGCCGCACTGGCGTTCGCGGCTCTCACATTGGCGGCTTTCGGGCAAAGCAAGCCGAATTTCAGCGGCACCTGGAAGCTCAACGTTGATAAGAGCGATTTCGGTCCCGTCCCGGGCCCCAGCGCTGAGACAGAAATCATCGACCAGACCGACAAGACCATGAAAGTCAGCGTCGCGGTCGCGAACGACGAGGGCAAGATTCAATACGACATGATGCTTGTTCTCGACGGCAGCGAAATCGACATTCCCGCCGATTCCGCCTGGGCGCACCCCGGCACGGAAGTCACGATGCAAAGCGTCGCGGCCTCCTGGGACGGCAGCGCGCTGATCGTCAACCAGAAGTTGACTTACGGCAACGAGCCCGTCACCGGCGCCAGCCGCTACTCGCTCTCCGACGACGGCAAAGTCCTCACCGTCGACTCCAACTACACCAGCGCCATGGGCGACGCCACTCGCACCTTCGTCTTCGAGAAGCAGGACGCTTCCGCTGCGCCTGCAACTTCCGCTACTGCCTCCGCGAGCGATTCTCCAGCCGCCGCTCCTGCTGCCTCCTCTCCTGCTGCTACAGCTTCGACTCCGTCGGCATCGTCTCTTACTCCCATGGCGGCTTCGCCCGCATCCGCACCGGCTGCGACCGCCGCTCCAGCCGCAGTCCCCTCGGCTCCTGCGGGATTGGCCGTCGCTGCCGATTCCGGTTCCGCCGCGCATGCCAATCTGAGCGGCACCTGGGTCCTCGACGCCGCGAAGAGCGACTTCGGCCCCATGCCCCCGCCGGACAGCCGTACCGAAACCATCGACGACAAGGATTCTTCCGTCACGATCCACATCAAGCAGACCGGCGGGCCGATGGGCGGCTCCGAACTCACTTTGGATCTCACCACCGACGGAAAGACAGTCTCCAACTCGACGGTCATGGGCAACGATGCGAAGACCACCGCTCATTGGGACGGCGCCTCGCTTGTCGTCAACACGCAGGTCAGCGCGCAGGGCGACACCGCGACGCTCGTGACGACATACACCCTCTCCGCCGATGGTTCGACTCTTACTGCCCTGCGCGCTTTTTCCGGCCCGATGGGAGATGCGCAGATGAAGTTCGTTTACACCAAAAAATGACTCGAAGATCCGGCGCCGCGCTCCCGCGAAACTTGACGATCTCTATTGACTTGAGCCTATGGCTCTTGTATCCCTGATGTGTCGCGCAGCGCGGGCTCTTCCTGATGATCCGACGGTATAACGGCTCCTACATCTGGCTTCTCGCGGGACTTCTTTTTCTTTGCCTCGCTTGCCTTGAAATTCCGGAGCTATCCAGGCTCACCGACGACGTTTCGAACGATTTTACGATTTTGATTGCCGTCAGCGCCGCCGCCTCGGAACCCGCTTCCTCCCCCGACGCCCAGAAAGCCGCGCCGGTGGTCTTCGCCGGCACTCAACCGGCGGCTTTTCTGTCTGCGCGCTCTGCATTCGACCCGCACCGCCCGGGCCGGCGCGACCTGCTCACCCTTCATTCTCTCCGTCGAACATAGCCTCCTTCATCGCGGTCTCGAAGTGTGCTGATGCTGACAGGCACAGCATTGAGAACAGAGACTCGTAATGGAGGCAGTCATGGAAGGAGAACGAGACCATCTGGAGGCGCAATTCTGGTGGGCGTTCAGTTGTTTGATTCTGGCTGAACGCCGCACCGCCGAGGAGTTCCACGCGGAACTGCTCCGGCGGACCGCCGGACTTCTGCCTACCGCAAAAGAAGTGGAGCAAATCGTCGACGAAGCCGTGGTTCATCTCGGCGATGTTTTGAATTCCGGACTGTACAGGCGGGTGCCCAAGCACCTCGCTGCCACCGGATGGAAACGGCACGTGCTGGCGCTCACGATGCGGCCCGAAGAAGCGAAGTCACGGGCCGCGGACGAGTAAGCGTTCGCGGAATCACCGCAGGGGCCCGCAATGGGGGAGCGGGCTCCTCGCTTCCTCCCTCCGGCTGCGCGGCGCATGTCGCAATCGAATCATCCCTTCAAAGTGAGCGCACATGTTGAAACCACGCGTCGCAATCATGGGACTTGGAATCATGGGAACGGGAATGGCCGGCCGCGTTCTCGCCACCGGCTTTCCGCTAGCGGTCTACAATCGCCACCGCGAGAAAGCTGAACCCTTCGGGCGCCGGGGTGCTTTCGTGGCGTCCACTCCCCGCGAAGCCGCCGCGCGAGCGGACGTCGTCGTCAGCATGCTTGCGGACGACGCAGCCTCCCGCGAAGTGTGGCTGGGCGAAGACGGCGCGCTAGCCGGAGCCGCGCCGGGAACCGTGCTCGTTGCGTCGAGCACTCTTTCGGTCGGCTGGGTCTGCGAACTCGCCGCCTCAGCCAGGTCGCTTGGCTGCGAGCTGCTCGACGCTCCCGTCACCGGCACGAAGCCGCACGCAGCACGCGGAGAATTGCTGTTCCTCGTCGGCGGCTCGGCGGAAGCGCTGGCGATCGCGCGTCCGGTGCTCACCGTGATGAGCCGCGATATCGTGCACGTGGGCGCGACGGGCAGCGGGGCGCTGCTGAAGCTCGTCAACAATTTTCTCTGCGGCGTTCAAGCCGCGTCGCTTGCGGAAGCCACGGCTCTGATCGACGCCGGCGGCATCAATCGCGATAAGGCTCTCAGCGTCCTCACGAACGGCGCTCCGGGCAGCCCGCTGATCAAGACTCTCGCCGCTCGCGTAACGACGGGAGATCTGGCGCCGAATTTCTTTTTGCGGCTGATGGCGAAGGACATTCGCTACGCGCGGGCTGAAGCGGCGCGCCGAGGCCTTAGCCTGGGCACCGGCGCCTCCGCGGAGAGGGTTTTCGAGAACGCCATCGCTGCCGGCCTTGGCGACAAGGACTTCGCTGCCGTCGTGGGCTCCGTGCGTCCGGCTTGAACCGCGCACGGAACCGGCCGGTCACTGCAGGTTTCATTTATCGGTTGCATCGAAGTCCTTTATCCGGCCGCGTCCTTTTTGGATTTGACGAACTCGAATTGCGCACGATACCCTTACGCCTCGAACTTCCCGAACGGGAGCTCGAAATCTCGCAGCAGAGTTGACGCGCGCGCAACTCGAGGAGATGCATGGCTACCGAACTTCGTAATTTTTTGGCACTTTCGTACGATGAACTCGAAGAGCTGAACCTCAAGGCAAAGAAACAGCGCACCGATCGCCTTGCCCCCCACAAGATTCAGGACGATCGCCTGAAGTACCTCACCGACGAAAAGCGCATCAAGGCCGTCACCGTGCTGTTCAGCGACCTCGAAGGCCGCCTGCACATGCTCGACTACGACAAGAAATTCCTGGTCAAGAGCTTCGACAACCTGACCTTCGACGGCTCCTCGATCCGCGGCTTCACCGCGCAACGCGAAAGCGACCTGCGCCTGATGATGGACTGGGGCTCCTTCTACTGGGCGCCCTCCGACGTTTTCGGCCCGGGAAAAGTTCTCGTCTTCGGTGAAGTGATCGACAAGGACGGCACGCCCTACGGCGCGGATATTCGCGGCCTGCTGAAGGGCTATGCCAACAAGCTCTACAAGGACGAGGAGTACACGCTCAACGCGGCGAACGAAATCGAAGGATTTCTCTTCAAGGGCGCGGACGCCGAGCGGCACTTCCACGAAACGGCGAAGTTCGAATACGTGAACACGGGCGGCTATTACCATTCGCTGCCCGGCGATCCGCTGCGCGCGTTCATTGACACGACCGCCGAAGTGCAGCGCTCGATGGGCTTCCAGAATGAGAAGGACCATCCGGAAGTTGCGCCGTCGCAATTCGAAATCAACTACGGTTATGGCGAAGTGGTTGGCGCAGCCGACCAGATTCAGCTCTACAAGCTAATCTGCCGGCAGGTGGCCACAAATATGGGCCTAACCGCGTCGTTCCTGCCCAAGCCCGTCGTAGGCGTGAACGGCAGCGGCATGCACACCAACCTTTCGATCAGCAAGAAGGGCAAAAACCTGTTCTGGGACCCGAAGGGCGAAGAAAAGCTCAGCAAGTTCGGCTGGGCGTTCGTCGACCGCATTCTTACGCACGGGAACGACATTTGCCTGGCGATGAACTCGAGCGTGAACGCGTATCGCCGTCTCGACCCGCACTTTGAGGCGCCGAATCAGTTGAAGGCTTCGGCCGTCGACCGTGGTGCGATGATCCGCATTCCGATTGGCAACGAACGCAGCATGCGCGTCGAGTTTCGCTCGGTGGCGCCGGACTCGAATCCGTATCTCGTGATGTACTCCATTTTCCGCACGGGCATTGAAGGCGAGACGTCGAAGATCAAGAATCTGCGTCAGGCGGAGCGTTATCTGCCGGACAATATCTACACGGCGCTCGAGAATTTCCGCAACGCCGCTTGGATGACGAAGATTCTCGGCGAGGACGTCAAGGGCCGCTATGGCGACCTCAAGCAGGCGTCCGCGGACCGGTGCCCGCGCTCGCTCGGCACTTTCGTCAAAGCTCCCGAAGTGCAGTACCACCACGAGGTCTACAACCAGTATCTCTGGAACCAGTTTTAGAGCGCGAAACTGCGCCGGGCTTATGGATTGTCGAAGCCGGGCACTTTTGTCATCTCGGATGCCACTAGATGATTCGGCACCTTCACGTTCCTCTGCTCGAGCCAGAAGACGTCAGACGGCACTTGGCAAAGGAGACCCATTGGAAGCAGGGGTACTCCGCCAAGGCGCTCGCCGACTCTTGGTATAGAGCGAATGGCGGGTTCCCCCCGGCGGTTAAGGCCGTCCTAGCCAGCGTCGCAGACTATGAGGCAGCGGAACTGATTGATGGGTTCTTCGAGCGAGAGGTCGAGCTCGGCACAGCCGGGCGAAATAGCCAGACGGACTTAATGATTCTGACGCGCCTCGGCAACCAAATCGGTATTCTTGCCGTGGAGGGGAAGGGCGAGGAGTCCTTCGGACCGTTTGTGGACGAGTGGAAGGACTCCAGCGGTAAACAGCGAAGGCTCGACGGTCTTTGCAAGACCCTTCGGCTGGACGAATTGAAAGCAGGTTCGCTGCGTTACCAGTTGTTGCATCGCACGGCTTCAGCGATCTATGAGGCACAACGGTACTGCTGCCGCCACGCCATGATGCTCGTTCACTCTTTCAGTTCGAAGAGAAGCGGGTTTGAGGATTTCAAGGCTTTCTCTCAATCGATGGGCATACAGGTTGCTCAACCGGGCCAGTGCTCTTCGTCAAAGATCTGCGAAAATGTGAGCGTCAGGCTTGCCTGGGTGGCCGATCGTCTGGCTTAGGTAGATCGTCTCCTTGGCCAATTAAGGCGCCGATTTAATGTCTGCTTCGGCAAGTGTCACTAGTCCTGGTCGGCTCGTTTTCACGTTCCCCTCGTTTCGCAATTACGAGCTGGCCCGATTTCTGATTGTCGTTGCGCTCGAGATGCAGTCGGTCGCCGTGGGATGGCAGGTTTACGAAATCACGCGGAAGCCCCTGGCACTTGGCATCACGGGGCTGGTTCAGTTTTTGCCGGGCGTCGTGCTGTTTCTCGTCTCCGGTCACGCCGCCGACCGTTTCGACCGCCGCAAGCTTCTGACTGTGTGTTACGCCGCCTATGCCATCTGTTCGGCGCTGCTGCTTTCGATCGGAATCAGCGGCACGGAGCGCGTCTACACGATTTATGCCGTGCTGACGCTTCTCGGAGTGGTGCGCTCGTTCGCCGGGCCCGTGAGCCGCGCGATTCTGCCGCAGCTTGTCCCACAGGAGATTTTCCCGAGCGCCGTGGCGTGGCACGCCAGCATCTTTCAGACGGCCAGCATCCTCGGACCAGCGCTCGGCGGAGTGATTTACGCCGCGTTTCGCGGGCCGTCCACGGTCTACGCAACGGCGCTGGCTGGGGCGATCACCGCGGGCGTTACCACGCTCGGAATCCGGACCGGCCGAGGCGCGCCACCTCGCGAGCCGGTGAGCTGGGTGACGGTACTTGCGGGCCTGCGATACATCCGCCGCGAGAAGGTGATTCTCGGTTCGATCTCGCTCGACCTTGTTGCGGTGCTGCTCGGAGGCGCGGTAGCGCTGCTGCCCGTCTACGCACGCGAGATTCTGCGCACGGGACCCTGGGGCCTCGGCATCCTGAGAAGCGCGCCGGGAGTCGGCGCAGCGGCGATGGCGATTCTGCTGGCGTACCGTCCGCTGCGCAGGCGCGCGGGGCTTTCGATGCTTTGGTGCGTCGCCGGATTCGGCGCCGCGACGGTGATCTTTGGCCTGTCGCGCAGCCTCGCGCTTTCGGTGCTGTCGCTGATCTTCGTGGGCGCCACGGACATGGTGAGCGTGGTGATTCGCGGAACTCTCGTGCAAGTGAAAACGCCGGACGAAATGCGGGGCCGCGTGAACGCGGTCGATATGGTCTTTATTGGCGCTTCGAACGAGCTCGGCGAGTTCGAATCCGGAGTCACGGCGCAGTGGCTGGGCGCGGTGCCGGCCGTGATTCTGGGCGGCATCGGAGCGATTGTGGCGACCGCGCTCTGGGCGTGGTGGTTTCCCGACCTGCGCAACGCGGACCGGCTGGTCGAGTCCGGCGATTGAAGAAGGGCAAGCGCTCACGGTCCGACGCTGACTTTTTCAGCGTAGGTTGACAAACTCAACGCATCCTGGCGAAGAGCGGCCGGCTTGGGCGGGAACTTCGGTTGAAAACACACGACTTGACAGCCGGACGGGGCCCGAACAAAGATGGCACGACGATTGCTTTGCAGGATGATGTATTCAGGAGAAAAATATGAAAGCCAAGAAACAGAAGAAGGACACAAGGGGCCTGAAAAAAGCCAAGAAGCTGGAAAGCCAAAAGCCTCTCCTGCAAATCACGCTGAAAGAGGTTTATATTACGGGCGTACAGACCAGCGGCCACAGCTGAGAGGAATCGCGCGTGAGGCGAGGGGCGCGAGTTACCAACGTCAGCGCCCCGCTTGACGCATTTGAAGGTATTCATCAAGAAGCCGCGTTCGAGCGCCGCCTGTGCTATCATCCCCTCAAGTTTGACCGCCTGAATCTTTCAAATGGAGGACAATTACATGCGTTCCCGCGCAACCTTGTTTGTATCCGCGTTTGCCTGTTTGCTGCTTGCCGGCGTCGTTCAAGCACAGACGATGCAGGCTCCCAAGCCCGGCCCCGAAGTGAAGAAAATGGGCGTGTTCGTCGGCCACTTCAATTCGGATGGCGAGGCGAAGCCCGGCGTTATGGGTCCAAATGCAATGAAGATGTCAGGGACCGAGGATTGCCGCTGGACGGCTGGCGGCTTCGGGCTCCTGTGCACTGGAACATCGGACATGGGCGGAATGAAGGGCACCGTCACCGCGCTGATGTACTACGACCCGAGCGACAAGATGTACCACTATCATGAGGTCGACAGCGGTGGAGATGTGGGCGAATCCACCGGCACCTTCGATGGCGACACGTGGACATGGAACGGCAAAGGATTCATGGGCGGGAAGACGATGTACTCCAAATACGTGATGAAGGGCGTGTCGAGGAACGGCTACGAATGGACCATGGGCGCAGGCGACAGCGAACCCTCGATCCAGGAAGGCATGACCGGCAAAGTGACCCGCGCTGCCGCTGCCGCTAAACCGATGGAATCGAAGCCGCAATAGATTCGAGCCGTCCAGGCCACGGCAGTGGAGTGAAATGCGGGCCGCCTCGTTGCGCGCCGCAGGATGTGGCTTGACACCTCATCCAAACCGTCATGTAATTTCGCGCGCGAGGCGGCCTCCCGGGGCGGGAAGCGTCTCCCGGGAGTGAGCATGCTCAAGACAACTGTTTGTGTCGCTTGTGCCGCAATTCTTGTGATGATCCTGGCCGTTCCGGCCGGCTCGCAGTCCACGCTGCCTTACCTCACGCAGCCTTCCATTTCACCTGACAATTCGGAGATTGCATTCGTTTCCGGCGGTGCAATTTGGGCCGTGCCCGCCGCGGGCGGTGACGCACATCTTCTCGTGGCGCGGGCGGCAAGCGAATCGCGTCCGCTCTATTCGCCGGACGGCAAGCGGCTGGCATTCGTTTCGACGCGTACCGGAAACGGCGACATCTACGTGCTCACGTTCGCGACGGGAGACTTAAAGCGCATCACGTTCGACGATGCCGCGGACGGGCTGGACGCGTGGTCGCGCGATGGCCGCTGGATCTACTTCTCGAACGGCTCGCACAATGTCTCGTACGACCACGATGTCTATCGCGTCAGCGCCGACGGCGGCACTCCCATGCCGGTGACGTCCGAAGTTTACGTGAACGAATATTTCGCGGCGCCGTCGCCCGACGGCAAGACGCTGGCGTTCACGGCGAGAGGCATTGTCTCCGAGCAATGGTGGCGGAAGGGGCACAGCCACCTGGACGAATCGGAAGTGTGGCTGATGCACGACGCGAACCCGCCAACCTATGAAGAATTCGGCGAGGGCGGCGACGCAAAAGAGTTGTGGCCGATGTGGAGCGCGGACGGACGCAAGATCTATTACGTCTCCGACCGCGGCGGCGCGGCGAACATCTGGGTGAAGGAGACAGGCGGGAAGCCGGAGAAGGTGACGTCGTTCGGCGATGGACGCCTTGTGTGGCCGGAGATTTCCTATGACGGGCGCTCGATTGTGTTTCAGCGAAATTTCCGTGTGTGGAAGCTCGACGTCGCGAGCGGCAAGGCGGAGCCGGTGGAAATTGCGCTGCGCGGAGCACAGGAAGGTCCGGCGGTGACGCACGAGAAGTACGGCGACGATTTCTCCGAATTGGCGCTCTCGCCGGACGGAAAGAAAGTGGCGTTCGTAGTGCATGGGGAAGTTTTTGCGGCGTCGGCGAAGGATGGCGGAGAAGCGTTTCGCGTCACGAACACGCCTCAGGAGGAATCGAGGGTGGCGTGGCTGCCGGATAGCCGCCACATCGTGTACGAGTCGGACCGCGACGGCGCGACGCACATCTTTGCGTACGACTTCGGCGACAACAAGGAAACGCGGCTCACGAGCGGCGGTGAAGACGCGTCGCCGATTCCGTCGCCGGATGGCAAAACGATCGCGTTCCTTCGGGATGGTCATCAGCTTTGCGCTATAGACGCGGATGGCAAGAATGAACGCGTGCTTGCAACCGGATATTTCGATCGCGAGCCGGAGCTGGACCGGAATTCGTTCGCGTGGTCTCCCGACAACAAGTGGATTGCGTATGCCTCGTATGACGCGCGGCTCTATCGCAACGTGAGCGTGGTGCCCGCGGCCGGCGGCGAATCGAAGCCGGTCAGTTTTCTGGCAAATACGCAGAGCGGAAGCGTCGCCTGGAGCGCCGACGGCACATACCTGCTCTTTGATACGAGCCAGCGAACCGAGCCGCATCAGATTGCGCGAATCGACCTGGTGCCGCATGCGCCGAAATTCCATGAAGACGAGTTCCGGGATCTCTTCAAGGAAGAAACGAAGCCAGAAGTGAAGCCGTCTCCGGCGAAGGAAGAAACAAAGCCGGCAGAGCAGAAAACAGAAAGCGACAAAAAGGGGACTGAGGAGAAGAAGCCTGCGGAGGAGAAGAAGCCAGCGAAGCCTGTGGTGATCGATTTCGAGGGGATCCGGGACCGCTTGACGCTCGTCAACACCGGCCTCGATGCGGTGGAACCGGTAATCAGCCCTGATGGCAAAGTCTTGCTGTTGCGCGCACGCGTCGGCGATCAGGTGAATCTCTACACCTATTCGCTTGACGAGCTGAGCAAGGAACCGGCCGTCGCGCGCCAGCTCACCTCAACGCCGGGATTCAAGTCCGATGCGCAATTCACGCCTGACAGCAAGGAAGTCTTCTATCTCGAAGGTGGCCGGATTCATTCGATTGCGATCGAGTCGCGCCAAGTAAAGCCGCTTGCCGTGTCCGCCGAGATGGACGTGAATTTCGCGCAGGAAAAAATGGAGGTGTTCAAGGAGGCGTGGACGTACCTTCGCGACAACTTCTTCGACTCGAAGTTCAACGGCGTCGACTGGAACCGGGTACACGACGAATATGAGCCGCTGGTGGCCGAGTCGCGCACGCCGGAAGAGGTTGGGCAACTGATGAACCTGATGGTTGGCGAGCTGAATTCGTCGCATTCGGGATTTCGCTCGGGGGCCATCCACCCGGAGCACAGCGATGGGCACATTGGCGTCCGCTTCGATCAGGCAGCGTATGAAAGTTCGGGGAAGCTGCGCGTCACCGAGGTTGTGCCGCTCGGGCCGGCGGCGATTGCGGGGATCAAAGCGGGCGACGAGATCGAGGCGGTCGACGGCGTAGCGATTGGCGCGCACACCAATTTCGACGAACTGCTCGAAAACAAGATCGGGCGTCGCGTGGTGCTGAAGCTGGCACGAGAGAAGGACAGCGAAGTTGTGGTGCGGCCGATTCAGAGCGAGGGCGACTTGGTCTACCGGCAATGGGTGGATCAGGAACGCGCGTACGTCGAGAAGATCAGCGGCGGCAAACTGGGCTACGTGCACATGGAGGACATGTCGTCGGCGTCGCTCGAGCGGCTGTACATGGATCTGGATTCGCAGAACGAGGGCAGGGAAGGCGTGGTGGTGGACGTGCGGGGGAACAACGGCGGATTCGTCAACGTCTACGCGATCGACGTGCTGGCGCGGCGAAACTATTTGGAGATGACGCCGCGTGGATTGCCGCGCGCGGAGGCGCGGCCGTTGCTGGGGCAGCGCGCGCTGGGACGTCCTACGATTCTGCTGACGAATCGGGAATCGCTTTCGGATGCCGAGGATTTCACGGAAGGCTATCGCGCGCTGCACTTGGGCAAGGTGGTGGGCGAGCCGACCGCAGGATGGATCATCTACACCAGCGGAACGCAACTGATCGACGGATCGATCGTGCGGCTGCCGGAGATCCGGATCACGACGGCGGAAGGCGAGCCGATGGAGATGCATCCGCGTCCGGTGGACATTGCGGTGACGCGGCCGGTGGGCGAAGAGCTCAGCGGGCGCGATTCGCAGCTCGACGCCGCGGTGCGCGAATTGCTGCAGGAGATTGGCTCTTCAAAATAGGCGGCGCGCTGAAGGAATGGCGCGAGGAAAATCGCGCTGGCGGATCGCGTTGACAATTGCGCCGAAGCGAATCGCACATCGCGTCAAGCGAGAAGCGCTAAAAATTACTCCGCGCGAATCGCGCCGATTCAGTCGTAATATTCGGCGCCGAGGTGCGTGATCAGCTCCTCACCCATCATCCAGCGCAGTGTGTTTTTCAGCTTCATCAGCTGAATGAAGAGATCGTGCTCGGGATAAAGTTCCGGCGCGCACATCGGCGACTTGAAGTAGAAGCTGAGCCACTCCTGAATGCCGCGCATGCCGGCGCGATTCGCGAGATCGAAGAAAAGCGCGAGGTCGAGCACGATGGGCGCCGCGAGAATCGAATCGCGGCAGAGGAAGTCGACCTTGATCTGCATCGGATAGCCGAGCCAGCCGAAGATGTCGATGTTGTCCCAGCCTTCTTTGTTGTCGCCGCGCGGCGGGTAATAGTTGATGCGGACCTTGTGGTACATCTTCTTGTAAAGATCGGGATAAAGTTGCGGCTGCAAAATGTATTCGAGCGCGCCTAGTTTCGATTCTTCCTTCGTTTTGAACGAGCCTGGATCGTCGAGCACCTCGCCGTCGCGATTGCCGAGGATATTAGTCGAATACCAGCCGGCGAGGCCCAACATGCGCGCCTTGAACGCGGGCGCGAGGACGGTCTTCATCAGCGTCTGTCCCGTTTTGAAGTCCTTGCCGCCGACCGGAACGTTCTTTGATTTCGCGAAATCCTCGAGCGCGGGAATGTCCACGGTGAGATTCGGCGCGCCGTTGGCGAAGGGTATGCCCTCGCTGATTGCGGCCCAGGCGTAGAGCATCGAGGGCGCGATCGCGGGATCGTTGG
>DATJWH010000027.1:0-199948 GCA_035501415.1 Candidatus Limnocylindrales bacterium
TGAAATGGCTCTGTTGAGATCCTCGGTTTTCGAGAGGCTGGAAGAGAGATCCCTCGACTGCGCGTCCCGACGCGAAAATCGAAAAGGCGCGATTTTCGCGGGAAAAAGCGTCGGGACGCTCCGCTCGGGATGACAAAGTTCAGAGGTCGTGGCGAGAAAATGGGCAGCGGCGCGCCTTTGCGTGAGGAAATCAACAAAGCCATTTGAAATTTGAGAGACGAGGCGCGCTACGACCTGAGCTTCCGATCGCTTGTCCCGGGGTCAATCGGCTTTCTCTGAGGAGAGATCGATGTCCAAACTAGATTTACCACGAAAATGACTTGGGCAATCGCAAAGAGGAGTCGAGCAACAACGAAGAGCCGGGCTTGATTCGCGAGACGCGGGCCGATCTCCGCGGACCAATTCGGCAGCGGCAGGTCAACAGTCATGTACGCCAAATAAATTACGAGAGCTGCAAAGGCGGTGCTGACCCAGAAATGAAACGCAACAAGGGTCGATCCTGGCCGCTTTCCCGTCCAGCGCACATAGAGCCAATAAACAGATGCCAGTGCGCCGAAGATGACCGGATCGAATAGATATAAGTGAGCAATGTTGAAAAGCCCGTCGTCTCCTCGATAAAGATCGACGACCGGCCTGCCCCAAGATCTGGTAACGAAAGTGAGCGCAGTAACGGCAAGAATTCCGACGAAGCCGACTGTGAAGAGCCTGGCAGGTGAAGGCTGGGACTGCTTTGACATGCTCGCCATGGTCTGATGATTCCTCCTCGCCCCTATGGTTTTTCGACGGAGGACAGATCGATTCTGCCGATGTGCACGAGCAGGAACAGCGCACTGTCTTTAAGAGGTCCCAGGCCCGCGGTGCCGCGGCAAACCACATGGTACGACCCCTGTTCTGCTCCTTCGAGTGTCCAACTGGCTTGATCCATTGGCGTTTTCTCGTGGAGATCAAATGGTGCGAGAACCGGCTGCAACGAAAAGCCCGATTTCGCCAGAAGCTTTAGAAACTCATCTACGTCTGCAACGGAAACGTCCGACGTTCGGCTCGTGAGCAGCAGATCCGCGAATCTCGAGCTTTGACTGATTTTCGTAACTGCCTCCGCTGAGCCGTCGCTTCTCACCGAGAGCCGCACGACAACAGGAGTGTTGTGCGGGCGAGTCTCAATCAGGAGGCGATAAACTCGCGGGCTCGACGGAGTTAGGATATCTCGTAGAGGCTTTTCGCCCATGAGATGCAAATCGCGGGCATCGGAACTGGCCCATACTCCGGCGTTGCTGAGTGAGAGTTGCCCTTGGAAAAGCTGCCCAATGTCGTCTTGGGAAGGAAAGTAACGCAGCCGACTTTCGACCTGTCCCTGTCTAGCGCTTCCGACAATCGCAACACAAAGCACCAGACTCGCTGCCAAACCGATGCGTGTCACCGCCTAACCTCCTTTCCGGCGCATCCGGCCGAGAAGAGCACCGATCGAATAGGAAACAGAAGCATAGAGCGGCATGGTGAACATCAACTGGTCAAAGCATCCATCCTTTACGTTGCACCCGTTTCCGAAATAGTGCGATAGGCGATAAAGAGGCTCGGTCTGCGTAAGTATCGACTCGCTCCTCAACGTGAGATGCGGCATGACGATCATCATGCAGCACAGAGCCAAAAGCGGCAGGACCCACACCCACAGCATCGCTCTCTCCCACAGGCGCCGGCCGAGAAACCAACCGGACCACAACCCGACGACAACCTGTATCGGAAAGTAAGGAACTTCCGTCAACAGTCGACTGGCGTTGTGCAAGGTGAGCACGCCCGGGCTCAACCAATGCAAAAGGCCAAAGGACGAGAACAGGAGTGCGGAAGCCACGATGCCGACGCCGAAGGTGGCTCCGATCTGGTGCATCACAAACACCAGTGACGCCCTAATGACAGACGCCCGCTCACTCACCGCATCAGGACCGTTCATCTGCCCAAGTCCTCCCGCGCTTAGCGCTTCACCGGACGGACGACGTATCCTCCATCGCTTACTTCAGGACTTTCCAGAGGCTGCTGTAGTTATCGGTCCAGAGATCGGGATGCGGCGGCGGGGGCAGAAGCTGCCCTGCTTTCTCGATGGCGGGCTGGCCGAGGAAGCCGGCGCGGCTGCCGATGAGGATCCAGGTGGAGGCGTAGACGCCGCTATTCGAGTTCGTGACGTCGTGGTTGACAACGATGGCCGCCTTGCCGAGGACGCTCGCGGCGCCCTCCACGATTGGCTGCAAATCCAAATATTGATTCGAGATGTGGACGGCGAGCACGCCCTGCGGCTGGAGCTGCCGGAAATAGAGTTCGAAGGCCTCGCGGGTGAGCAGGTGCACGGGAATCGAATCGCCGGAGAAGGCGTCGACGATGAGGACGTCGAAAGCCTGCGGCGGCTCCGCTTCGAGGGAAAGGCGGGCGTCGCCCAGGACGATGCGAATCTGCGCGGGCGAATCGCGAAGAAACGTGAACTCCTGCTCCGCGACCTTCACGACCAGCGGATTGATTTCGTAAAAGGTGTAGGAATCGCCCGCACGGCTGTAGGCCGCGACGGTGCCAGCGCCGAGGCCGATGGCGCCGACGCGCAGTGGCCGGCCTTCGCCTGCGGCCTGCAACGCGACGCCGACGCCCGAATGCGGGCCGTAGTACGTGGTCGGCTCGCGCCGGCGGGTGGCACCGAGGAACTGCAGGCCGTGGTCGATGGTGCCGTTCATCAGCTTGCGGTAGCGCGGATCCCAATCGAGCGACTCCGAATCGTCGCCCTGGACGATCACGACGTTCGGCTGCTTCTCGTCGATGACGCGCAGCTCCCCATAGAAATTGCGCACCATCAGCCGCGTGCCCTGGACCTGCTCGCGAGCTGTGATGAAGAGGCTGAAGATGACGACCGCGACAAGCGCGGCGAGGATGAGCCAGCCGGTCTTCCAGCGCGCCGGGTAGAAGCGGCTTTCGGGATCGCGAGAGTGCACGACGAGGACGAGAAGCGCGCAGAGCGCGAGCGAAACCTCCATCTCGTAATAGCCGGAGAAAATCCGCGGCGCGACGAGCGCGACGAAGGTGGCTCCGATGGCTCCGCCGAGCGAAATCATGAGGTAGAACGACGTGAGATGCTGCGCGGGCGGCTTGAGGCGCACCAGCTCGCCGTGGCAGAACATGCAGCAGATGAAGAGTCCGAGGCAGTAAAGAAGAATCAGCACCTTCCACGGCAGGCCGGCGAAGGAAGTGCCGAGCGCGTACGTCATCGCGCCCAGCGCGATTCCCAGCATGCGGAGAAAAAGATCGCGGCGGTACCAGCGGTGCGAGTCGAAGCACAAAATGAAGCTGAGCAGGTAGAGGCTGAGCGGCAGAACCCAAAGAAAGGGGACGGCGGCGATGTTCTGCGAGATGTGGTTCGTCACGGAGAGAAGGAGGGCCGAGCCGCATGCCGCGAGCGCAAGCCAGAGGACTTGCACCTGCCACGGTGGCGCAGGTGCGCGCGACGCAAGGGCTTCAGCGTGCTCCACGCTGACGCTGCCGCGTAAACCGACGACGATTGCGAAGCAGAGCGCGACGGCGACCCCGTAGGCGATCTCCCATGCGAGCGCCTGATGGGAATTCGTGAGGAATGGCTCGATCGCGATGGGATAGGCCACGAGCGCCAGCATGGAGCCTGCGTTCGAGAGCGCATAGAAGCGATAAGGATTTGCCTCCGCGCGCTGGCGGGAGAACCACGCCTGCAGGAGGGGGCTCGTGGTGGCCAGCACGAAATACGGGAGCCCCACGGTGGCGCAGAGAAGCCAGAGAATGCGAAAGGCGGGATGCTCCGGCCCCGACGGCCGCCAGCTTGCGCGGGGTAGAATACGAATCGCCAGGAGGCTCGAGACGAGCAGCGCGCCATGGATCCACGCCTGCGAGCGCGAGGGGATTTTGCGGGTCAGCAGGTGCGCATAGAGATAGCCGAGCAGGAGCACCACCTGGAAAAAGAGCAGGCACACGGACCAGACGGCCGCGACGCCTCCAAACCACGGCAGGATGATCTTCGCGATGAGCGGCTCGACTTCAAACAGGAGGAAGGCGCTCGCGAAGATCACGGCGCCGTACGCGGCAGCGCTGCGGTACGGGGAAAGACCGGCGCGGGGCGCGGTTTGCGCAGCGATGGCGGGAGAGGAAGAAGCTTGCACGACAGGATGGACTACATTCTTTCGCGGGGCGGCGTCAACGACTTTGTTAGACACCGGCGAACGCGAACGAGTCTCCGAGCGGGCGGAAATCAGATCCAGCAGGGGGCGATCGACTTCAAGACAGCTTTATATTTTCGCGAGATGTTGTATTGCTTCTCGGCGCCTTTCAAGCGAAGGAGCATTTCGCCCGAGCCGGAGACCTGGACTTCCTCGACGAGGGCACCATTCACGATCGTGGAGCGGTGGATTCGAATAAAGCCATAGCGCTCGAGCTTCCGCGCGACCGTGGAAACGGATTCGCGAAGCAGGTGCGAGCCACAGCGAGTCTGCAGGAGGACGTAGTTCCCTTGCGCCTCGACGGCCGTGACGTCCGCGGGGTCGATGAAGAGGATTTTCCCTTCCGTTCGAATGGCGATCTTCAAAGGGGTCGCGACGCCTCCCTCGAAGGGCTGCGGGGCTTCGCCGATTTCGAGCTCGATATTCCCGCCGGGCATCCCAGCGATTCGGCTCAGCGGTTCCCGCGCCTCGTCTGTCGAGGGCAGTTGCGATGATGCTGCACCATCGTGGCACCCGTTGTCGCTCATGCGAGGACGGGGTTGAGCAAGATCGGTCGAGAAATTCTTATTCGTTTGCATAAACCCTCAGCAGGCCGTCTGCCTCAAAACGCGCGGCGACGCGCCCAGAATCCTGCGCATGTGCATCGCGAGGTGGCTCTGATGGCAGAAGCCGGTTTCGAGCGCAACCTGCCCGATGGGAAGCCTTCCGCGGCGCAGCAGCTCGGCTGCCCAGTCAACCCTGCGGCGGATCACGTACTGGTGCGCCGACATGCCGACGGAGGCGCGGAAGAGGACTTTGAAGTGCGAGACGCTGAGTCCGGCGATCTGCGCGAGCTGAGTCAAAGACACCGGCTGCCCCAAGTGCTCCTCAATAAAGGAGAGCACCTCTCTCAGCTTGCGATTCGAAAGCTTGCCGTTGTGACCGTTGACAGGGCCGGCGAGCGAACTGTGGTGCTTCACGATTCGCGCCGCGAGCGCGGTTGCGAGGCTATCCATGTAGAGGCGGCCGCACGGGTAACCATTTTCCATTTCGGCTTTGATCGCCCAGGCGATGTGCTCAATCTGCGTGTCGCGGATCTGGAAGCGGCTCTTGATTTCGAGGCGGCATGGATCTCCGCCGGAATCCATGACGACGGTGCGGAGGAGCTCCGGCTTGATGCTGATCACGAGGTCGACATCCTTGCCTTTCAGTTCCCAGGCCGCGGGCGTGCCGGGCGGAATGATGTCGATGTCGCCGTAGATGACCGTCCCGCGATGATGCTCCCTGCCGTGGCGGCACTCAGCGACCACGGGCGCGCCGGCGTGGACGCAGATCAGGACGCGCTCCGTGCCGGGAGACTCCACCAATCCGGGAGGATCAGAAACCAAGATGGCGCGAAGGTTTTCGGTCTTCCCAACCTCGTGCCGCTGCTGTCCGTTGGCGTGCACCATGGAGTTCGTATTCATGGTGCCTCCTGCGAGGCGGTTAAGGCGAAAGCAGCACTTACGGCGTCGCTTGTGTCGTCTGACAAGGCCCGGCACCCCACTAACGCGAGAGGGAGCATCCACCCGGTGATCCCAACCGCGGACAATTGTTGATGTGAGGCGTGATTGGCGTAAATGGTTGCTCCGCAAGGCCTTGCAGAGAGAGGTGGACCATCTGGGAAAGGGCCGCGAGTTCGCCGCCGGCGAGCTAAGTGGGTGACGTCAATTGTGTCGCGCATAAGGCCGCCCCAGGCCAGCACGAATCAAAACGCGACGAGCCGTTACAAAATCAGAGCCGCTCTTCTAACACCCGTTGATCCGCTGTCGAAGTACGAGAGCCCCAAAAGGCCGCGATTGATGCCAGGAAGGTGCCCGGGTAAAGAAGCGGGCCGTCCCGAACATCGAGACGGCCCGCCGAAACTACGCACAGCCAGCTTAGAAGGTGAAGCGCGCACCCAGCTGCATCTGACGCGGGGTGTTACCTTGCGCGTTGAGCACGCCCCAGCTCGACGGACTCGTCAAGTCGAGGAGCGGATCAAAGAACTGGTTGTGGTTGAAGACGTTGGTGAACACGGACTGCAACTGAATTCCGAAGCGTTCAGAAACCTTGATGTCCTTGGTGATGCTGAAGTCCACGTTCCAGTAGGGCAAGCCGCGAATCGGGCCTTCGCCACCGGCGCGCTGATCCAGACCAAGAATCGGAGCGCGGACCGAGTTGAACACCGACTCTGGATTGGAGAAGAGGTTCACTTCGGCGCCGCGGATTGGGTAGACCTGACCGTTGCAGGGCGACGCCGCGGTGCAACCGGAATCGGCGGTTGCAACTCCGATGCCGCCGCTACCCGGAACGCCGACGTGAGCCGAGACAGACGGAGCGCCTTGCGTGAAGAGGCACTGCTCGCTGTCGAAGAAGCCCGAGCCGTCGCCGGCTCCGAAGCCCTGCGAACCAGTGCCGCCGGTAAAGCCGCCGCCATCCTGCACGTTGCAGAGCACGGGAGCGCCGCTGCCGATCGCGAGAACGGGTGCGAAGCTCCAGCCGCCGAGAATGTGCCCGATGACTCCCTGCTGTCCCTTGTAGAACGGAGGATTGTAAACAGTCAGAAGGTTGTACACGAACTTGCGGTCGAAGTTCTGAACGCCGTACATCTCCTTGAGATCGAACGGATCGTCAGCAGTGTTCTCACTAGTTGCCTGAACGAAAGCTCCCGTGCCCAGCGCCTTGCTGAACGTGAAGTTCTGCTGGGTGGTGAGGCCGTGCCAATCCTGAGTCTTGAAGGAGACGAAGCCGGCGTTGTAGTTGCCGTAGCCGATGCTGGCGTTGACGCCGACACCGGAAGTTAACTGGCCGCTGCAACCGATTTCCGTTCCCGTGGGGCAGTTGATGGGAGTGTTCATCATGCTGCGCGGAAAGGTGAAAGCACCGCTGTCGAGGTCGCTCCAGAGGCTCCAGACCGACTGAGTAGAGAAGTTGCTGAGCTCATTGCCGACGACAGCGGCGGTGCAGCTGTTGTAGCCGTTGGCGGTGCAATAGGAGGAGTTGATGGTGCCGCTCTCAAAGAACGGCTGAGGAGAAAAGGTGTTGGCGTAGGCGGTGATGGCAGCCTGGCCACCCGACGTGGGAGCCGCGGCTCCGCAAGCAGCGGCGGACGTGGCGCATCCCATGGCGGTCTCGACGGCGGCGTAGGCCTTGGCGAACGACTGACCGTTGAGAGTCATCATGTATGGCACCGCGTTGATGTTGATGGGCTGATACTCGTGTGTGATGCGACGACCGATATAACCGAGTTCGAGCATCATCTTCGGGCCGAACTGACGCTGAATGGTGAGGTCGAACGCGTCGCTCACGTTGGGTCGGAAGTTGGGATCCAGAGATTCGGCAGCCGCAGCGGACACAGCATTGATGCCGGGGAAATCTGGCTGAGGCAAGGTGGCGCTGGCCTGCTGGAGCGGAGCCGTTGCGCCATCGACGCCAATCCGGAAGGCGGTAGTAGCGTTCGGAGTGGAAGGTCCGCAGCCCGCACCCGTTGGCGCCAAGCTATTCAGCACTTGACGGCACTGAACGGCCTGGATCAAACCGGTGCCAAGGAGAGGAACCAGCACGAGGTCCACGCCGTTGAGGCGGCCGTAAATCCTGTTGTAGCCGCCACGAATTACGGAGCTGTTTTCGCCAAAGACCTTGCTCATGAAGCTGCCGGAATCAAAGTGAGGATTCCATGCGGCCGAGACGCGGGGGCTGAACGAACCGTAGAACGGGTTGTAGGGATACTTCAAGCCGTTCGCCGTGTTGCCGACGAGGGCGAAGCCGACCTGAGGATTGAAAACCTGTCCCTGAAGGGCGGCCGCTTCGCGCTGGTGGAGATACGCCTCGAGATCGAGCGGCTGATCGCTGGAATCGACCAGCTCGACCTGACGGCCTTGGGCCTCGACCGGGGGCATCTCGAGCGTCCAGCCCAAACCGTACGTCAACGTAATGCTTGGCTTGAGGTGCCAGCTATCGCCGAAGTAGACGTTGTAGTACGGAATGGTGCTCTGATCGTATGCCGGGGTGAGCGGCGGATTCAGATTGAGCGCCGCACCGCTCCGGGTGTAGGCGATCTGGGAATCTGTGACGATGCCCAGGACCGCAGCCAGTGCACGGTTGGTTGTGGGGCTGGACACGCCGCCAGCGAAGTTACCCGGTGCGCCGGGACATGTTAAGTTGGCAGCGTAGAAGCAGGACATGTCGACAAGGCCCGCACCGGTGTTATCACCGAGCTGATAGGTCAAGCTGTAATTGATACCGCCGCCGTTGTCGGTGCGCTGATGGTAGTTCCAGTTGCGCTGGTACTGACCGCCGAACTGGAGGAGGTGGTTGCCCTTCAGCACCGTAACGTCGTCGCGAAGGAAATTATCCTGGCCATCCCAGAAGCGAGTTCTGGTGCCCTGTGTGTTCACGTTGTAGGGCGCGAGAACGGTGGTCGCCTGTTCACCGAACGGCTCGAGAGCGCCAGAGGTGCCAGCGAGCTGAGGCGGATCGCCAGCATCTTCCCAAGCCCAGAAGTTGCGCAGATAGCTGTAGTGGAGGTCGTTGGTGACGTTGGGAGTGATGTTGGTGGTCAAAGAAGCGACGTAGTACCACGGCTGCTGCGGGCGGTTGGATTGAGAAGCCGGAACACCCAGGGTGTCGCCGGGGAAGAAGCCGCCGATATCGACCTGGCTGGTGGTGGCGAGAAGCAGGCGATAATCGCGATAGCTGGACATGAAGTGCCACTTCGAGCCGAAGTCATGGTCGAGGCGAGCCACGCCGAAATCGCTTCGCTGCGGAATCGACATATTCGCCTTGAAGCCTTGCACGTTCACTCCATCGCAGCGAGTGCCAAGGAGAGCGCCGCAGCTTGGATCATTCGGCATAGGCTCGTACGTGTTCCACATTTGCTGGACGAGCGGATTGATGCCGATACCGCGTGGGTCATAGTTCGCTACCTGATAGTTGATGCCGCCGTAGGTGAGAATGCCGTTGCGCATGTTGGCGCTGGGAACGGCCATCTCGAAGGTTGTCGAGTTCGGATAGCGGAACCCTTCATAGTTCGCGAAAAAGTAGGTCTTACCACCGAGAACTTCCTTCGGGACGATGGGGCCGCCGCCGGAGACGCCGAATCGGCTGTAATGGTAGTCCGGCGCGGCAGTTCCGGAGAAATTGTTGTCCCAAGTGTTCCCGGAAAAATTGTTGTCGAGGTAATACTCGTAGGCGCTGCCATGCCACTGATTCGTTCCTCGCTTTGTGACAACTTCGACCTGGGCACCAGCGGAGTTGTTAAAGTCAGCCGTCTGGTTGGCGGTGTTGACCTTAAATTCCTCGACACTGTCGATCGGAGTCGGCATCACACCTGTGGGCGGCGCCCCGACCTGGTTCATTACGATGCCGCCGGTTAGGTCGTTCGCAAAGCTGGGCGTATAGACCTGCATGCTGCCGTCCATGTCGTTGGTGTTGTTGCCACCGTCGAGCATGAAGGTGCTCTGGTCAACGACGGCTCCGGCCACGCTGCCGTCGGGGCTAACACCGGGCTGCAAGACGGCGAAGCTGCTGACGTCGCGGCCAATCGCCGGCAGGGATTCAAGCGCCGCGCCGCTGACCGTGTTACCAACGGTGGAGTTCATGGTCTGCAATTCGGCTCCAGCTGTTTCGGTAACGGTGATCGTGGTGGAAATGGAGCCGATTTTCATCTGCACGTTCTCGTTCGTCTGCGTGCCGACCTGTACCGTGACGTTCGAGACCTCGAGTTCGGAGAAACCAGACTTCTTGAACTTGACCACATAGTTCCCGGGCACGATGTTCTGGAAGATGAAGTGGCCGACATCATTCGTGGTGGTGGAGCGCATGTCACCAGTCGCTTGATCGACCACTGTAACGGTGGCGCCCACGACTACGGCGCCCGTATTATCCGTGACCGTACCGGCAACGGTGCCGGTGGCGACGGCCTGCCCCCAAGAAGGAGCTGCGCACAAAGCGATAACGACGAGCGCCACAAGCCCGAGAAGAACACCGCGGACATGGGCCGGCGAATGGCCGACGAGGCTCTTAGAAAATCTCGTAAAACTGGACACCCCAACTCGCATTTTGCCTCCTTGAACTTTCTCCGAAATCCGCATGCCTTCAAGTCCCCCCAAGATCACAGCAGCTTCGCGCGCCATCCCGAAAAAGGGGCGCGAAAGGTCGCTGTCCGCTAATGCACGCCACGAACCAACTGGCACTACACTTCGATGCGGCACATTCTCAAGGACTTACGAGAGCGAAGTCAGGCGAAGGCGCACGAAGAATATGAGTTCGTGAAGGTTCGATATGATTGGTCGTCACTGATGACGTACCAAACAACGTATAACCGCGGCCATTCGTTGCGCGAGGATGCTCACTCACACCAATCGAACCTGGCGTAAGAGAGGTTCCAGAATTCCGGAGGCCCCCTGGAGCGGCGAAGTGGAGATATCCAAAATTTCGGAGATTTATCCTAGAAATGGACGGCGTCTACAAAAAATCATGTAGAAAGCCCCGATTGTCAGGGGGGTTGAAGGAGTTTCGAAAAAACCAGATGCAACTCTCTGGCGAATATTGCATCCTTGGTGACATAAACGGAGAGCGCAAATGAATTTCAAACTGGTGCGAATTGGAATCGCGGTCGTTCCGGTTTGTCTGCTGGGAATCTACGTCGGAACTTGGGCAAAGCCGATGCGACGCGAAACAACAGCGGCGACGCGACGGCCAGTGATCGTAGAGCTGTTTACGGCCGAAGGGTGTTCATCGTGCCCTCCTGCCGACACCTTGCTCACGAAATTAGCGGCGTTGCAGCCGGTGCGCGACGCGGAAGTGATTCCGCTCGAAGAGCACGTGGACTATTGGAACGACGGAGGGTGGATCGATCAGTTTTCATCCTACGAATGGACAGCACGGCAGAAGGACTATGTGAACCGGTTGAAGGCGCAAACGGCCTACACGCCGCAAATGGTGGTCGACGGCGAATCTCAATTTGTCGGCAGCAATGGCGCCGAAGCGCTGAAGGCGATCGCGCAGGCGGCAAGCGGTCCGAGCGTGGCAGTTGAAATTGCGGCGGATTCGGCAGGCTCGGAGAAGGAGCCACGCTTCCAGGTGAAGGTGGGACCACTGGGTGACGCAGGGGCGGGCGACCAACCCGAGGTCTGGCTCGCAGTGACGGAGGATGGGCTGCATTCCGACGTTACCGGAGGCGAAAATGCCGGGCACGAGTTGCATCACTCGGCCGTCGTGCGCGTGCTGCACAAACTTGGAGCCGCCTCAGCGGGCAAGAGCCCCGTTTCTTTTCAAGATGACGCAGCCGTGAAGCTCAAGTCCGACTGGAAGCGCGAGAATCTTCGCGTCGTGGTCTTCGTGCAAGAGAAAAAGACGCTTCGCATCATCGGCGCAGCTTCGGCAAAGATCGCGGGCTAGCGTGAGACAACAGGCCGGTGCCCTGCCGCTTGCCGGGGGCCTGGCGGCAGCAACAACCTAGAGCGAACGCAGCAAACCTACCCCGAGAGTCACCACGCTGACGGCGAGAATCAGCGCGCCTGTGTAGATCAGCCCGATCGCGCGGTTCGGACGCGTGGCCGACGGCGACACCATCGAAAAGAAAAAGCCCGCCGGCACGAGAATCGCGGCAAGCGGAACGCCGATCCGCGCGAACCATTCGAGCGCAAGCGGCAGACGCGCAGCGTCCGCGACAAATTCACAGAGAATCGAGAGGATCACGAAGACGCCCGCATGGGCGTGTCCCGCGCGGAAGAAATTCTGCCGCAGTGGATTTTCCATGTAGCGCGAGCCGGGCTTGACGAGAGAAGTCAGAAGAAAATAGCCGCCGTACTGAATCGATGGAACCGCAATCAGAATGACGCCGATCATCATGCGAGCGGTGTGGCTCATGGTGGACCTTTCGTCTGGCTGCCGCGGGTGGCGGAGTTTTGGAGTTTGGGATCTGTGACCAGCGCCGCACCGGAAGAGCCGCGTCCAAACTATGATGATTTCCACGCCAGAGTTGTGAGCGAATCCGCCTCCAGAGAAACTTGTGCGGCGCGGTCGCCGAGACGCAGCTCGATCGACCTGACAGGGCCTGGATTTGTGACGACCAGGATCTGCTGACCATCGGGATTTTCCGCAGCGACGTGACTCAGGCCGGTGGCCGAGGTTTGGCTATCGAAACGGCGAGCGCCGCGGCGAATCAGGCGCGAGAAATGGGCGAACGCCCAGAACTGACCGCTGCGCGTGATCTCCTTCGTTTGGGAATGAATGGTGACGACGCCTCCACAGAAGAAGGGGCCGATGTTGGGACGGCCCTGCTCGTCGAGAGCCAAATTCCAGGCAGTGATGGAACGGCACCAATTGTGAAGGGTGTCGCTGAAGGTCTCGCCCCACTTGCACCAGTCGGTGAGGTAATCCGGCGCGCGGAATTCGGGGCCACCTTCCGTCCAATACATCTCAACCTCGGGAAAGGCGTCGTGGACTTTCGTCATCATGTCCGGCGTGCCCACGTATCCGTGCCAAGCGACGGCATTGCAATATTTCCGGAGAGCGGGATCTTCGAGTTCGTCGACCGCGCGGCCCCAGAGATTGTAGTTGTGGTCGAGGATCCAGATCTTCGTGGGCACGCCGGCGCTTTCGAGAAGCGGGCCGAGATCGTTGCGCACGAAGGCGATTTCGTACTCCTGAGGCCAGATACAGGCGGGCATATGGCCGTCCTGATCGGTATCGACTTCGTTCTGCGGAGTGACCGCTTGAATCGGCACGCCTTCGGACGAGTAGCCCTGCAGGAATTTGAGAATGTATTGCGCGTAGAGCGGCAGGTAGTGGTTGCGCATGGAGCCGCCAAGCATCGAGTTGTTGAATTTCATCCAGCCGGGCGGACTCCAAGGGGATGAGAAAAGGAAGAGATCGGGATTCGCCTGACGAGCCTCGCGCAGGATGGGAAGGATGTATTCGCGATCGTGCGCGATGGAGAAGCGCGAGAGGTCGGGGTCGACGGGGCCGTCATCGAAACTATAGAGGCTGGCGGAATAGTCGCTCGAGCCGATGCAAGTGCGGCAGACGCTGAGGCCCATCTCGGAGGGATGGAACATTTCGTGGAAGAGCTTTTCGCGGGCAGAGGCGTCGAGCTGATTGAACATGTAGCAGGACGCGTCAGTGAACGCGCCGCCGAAACCGAGGATTGGCTGGAATTTTTTCGAAGGATCGAGCTGGATGCGTTCGGCGGCGGAAGCAGAGGTGGCTTGAGTCCAGCGAAGCTTGGGGGCTGGGGCGAAGCGCTGGTCGCCGGAGGTGACCCACACAGAGATTTCGGCGCCGGAGGCTGGATCGCCGTGCGCTAGCGTCGGCGTTGGAGCGGTGGCGGGAGACGCAACAGAGTCCTTGGCTGCGATGGCAGTGGCGAGCGTGAGGGCGGAAAGACCGAGGAAGTCGCGACGCGAAGTAGGAGTGGTCATGGGCACTGGCACCGCCTTTATGCCCGAGGGCATCATGGCACCCGGGAACCGGTATGTTACGAGGGACGCGAACCGGGTACAAGATGCTTGGCGCTGCTGCGCGGGCGGGGGCCGGATAGGTTGAAGAGCGATCCTGCGGCGTCCGCCAGAATCTCCATTGGCGCGTGCGACGGAAAACCCGAGTCTTGACAAACTTTCAGATTAGATATATTCTAGATAAGTGATGGACCCCGAGTCGATTAAACGGGCGCTTGAGGGAAGCGGGTTGCGGTGCACTCCGCAGCGCTACGCCGTGATGGCCTTCCTGATGGAACAGAACAGCCATCCCACGGCGGCAGAAATCTTCAAGGCCGTAAATCGCGTGGATCCACGCTCATCGAGAGCAACGACCTACAACAATCTGAGGGATCTCGTGCAGGCGGGCCTGGTGCGTGAAGTGGCGGTCGAAGGCCGAGCGGCGCGATTCGATGCGAAAGGCATGCGGCATCACCACTTCATCTGCGACCGGTGCGGAAATGTCGAGGATCTGGAGTGGTACGACGTGCCTCGGCCCGCCGGAGGCAAACTTGGCAAAAGAGTTCTTCGCGAGTGCGAGCTGATTTTCCGGGGGCTGTGCACGAAGTGCGCTCCGCGGCGCGCCTCCCGTTGATGGAATTTTGAAGTAATTCGAAACCGAGGAGAAAAAAAGTGGCAACCGAAACGAAGTGCCCGTTCACGGGAGCAACTCCCGTGCACACCAATCGCGAGTGGTGGCCGAACCAGCTGAACCTGCAGGTTCTGCACCAGAACTCCAACCTATCCAATCCGATGGGCGAGAAGTTCGACTACGCAAAAGAATTCAAGAGCCTCGACCTGAAGGCCGTGATCAAGGACCTGCATGCCTTAATGACGGATTCGCAGGAGTGGTGGCCGGCCGACTTTGGCCACTATGGTCCGCTTTTCATTCGTATGGCGTGGCACAGCGCCGGCACATACCGAATCGGCGACGGCCGTGGCGGCGCAGGAGCCGGACAGCAGCGGTTCGCGCCGCTGAATAGCTGGCCGGACAACGTGAACCTGGACAAGGCGCGCCGGCTGCTGTGGCCAATCAAGCAGAAGTACGGCCGGAAGATCTCATGGGCGGACCTGATGATTCTGGCAGGCAACGTCGCGCTCGAGTCGATGGGCTTCAAGACGTTCGGTTTCGGAGGAGGACGCGAGGACGTGTGGGAACCGGACGAGACCGTCTACTGGGGCCGCGAAGGCAAATGGCTTGCGGACGAGCGCTACAGCGGCGAGCGCGACCTGGAGAATCCCCTGGCGGCTGTCCAGATGGGGCTGATTTACGTGAATCCGGAAGGGCCGAACGGCAAGCCGGATCCCATCGCGGCAGCAAAGGATATTCGCGAAACGTTCCGGCGCATGGCGATGAACGACGAAGAGACGGTCGCGCTGATCGCGGGCGGCCACACGTTTGGCAAGACGCACGGCGCCGGAGATGCGGCACTCGTGGGCGCAGAGCCAGAGGCGGCCGGCATCGAGGAGCAGGGCTTGGGCTGGAGATGTAAGTTTGGAACGGGCAAGGGAGCCGATACGGTTGGAAGCGGCCTCGAGGTCACGTGGACGACGACGCCCACGAAGTGGAGCAACAACTTCTTCGCGAACCTGTTCGAGTACGAATGGGAACTGACCAAGAGCCCGGCCGGCGCGCATCAGTGGCAACCAAAGAATGGCGCAGGCGCCGGCACGGTGCCGGATGCGCACGATCGGTCGAAGCGCCGCGCTCCGTCCATGCTCACTACCGACCTTTCCTTGCGGTTCGACCCTGTTTACGAAAAGATTTCGCGGCGCTTCTACGAGAACCCGCAGGAGTTCGCGGACGCGTTCGCGAAGGCGTGGTTCAAACTAACGCATCGCGATATGGGGCCTATCGCGCGGTATCTTGGGCCACTGGTTCCGAAGGAACCTCAGATATGGCAGGACCCTGTTCCTCCAGTCGATCACAAACTGATCGGTGAGAAGGAGATTGCCGCTCTGAAGGCGAAGATCCTCAAATCCGGACTGTCGATCTCGCAACTGGTCACGACTGCCTGGGCAGCGGCTGCGTCATTCCGAGGCTCCGACAAGCGTGGGGGCGCGAACGGGGCACGCCTTCGCCTGGCTCCACAAAAGGATTGGGAAGTGAATCAACCGGCGGAACTGGCGAAGGTTATCAAGAAGCTGGAGGCAATCCAAAAGGAGTTCAACGGCAAGAAGGCGGGCGGGAAGAAGGTTTCGCTGGCAGACCTGATCGTGCTGGGCGGTTGTGCAGCCGTCGAGGAGGCCGCGAAAAGGGCCGGAGTCAGCGTGAAGGTTCCCTTCTCTCCCGGACGTACGGATGCGTCGCAGAAGCAGACCGACGTGGAGTCGTTCGCCCTGCTGGAGCCAAAGGCGGACGGGTTCCGCAATTACCTGCGCAACGGTAACGGGAGAAACGGAATATCGCCTGAGGAAATGCTGGTGGATCGCGCGCAGTTGTTGAAGCTGACTGCTCCCGAGATGACGGTTCTCGTGGGCGGCATGCGGGCGCTGAATGCGAACTTCGGGCAGACGAAGCACGGAGTCTTCACCAAGCGACCCGAAACGCTGACGAACGATTTCTTCGTCAACCTGCTCGACATGAAAACAGAGTGGAAAGCTTCTCCTGCGTCCGAGGGGGTGTTCGAGGGGCGCGATCGGGCGACGGGCGAACTCAAGTGGACCGGCACGCGTGTCGATCTGGTGTTCGGTTCGAACTCCCAGCTCCGGGCAATCGCGGAAGTCTACGGATGCAGCGACTCGAAGGAGCGGTTTGTGAAGGACTTCGCGACGACGTGGGGCAAGGTTATGAACCTGGATCGCTTCGACCTCGCCTGACTCCCGTTGTTAGGATAGGCAAACAAGGGGCGCGCTTTTCCCGGTTCGCTCGGGCCGGACTGCGCGCCCTTCGATTTTGTAGGACCGTTTGTGAACCTTAAGGAAGTGGCGCGCCTGAGAGGATTTGAACCTCCAACCCCTAGCTCCGGAGGCTAGTGCTCTATCCAATTGAGCTACAGGCGCGTGCCGATCGAAGCAGGGAGATTATTGTATTACTTTTCCAGGCGGGGGACCATTCGGGGGAGAGGGTTAGAGCGAGTGGGCTGAGGTTTTGGCGTCCAGCAGATTCGCTTCGAGTGAGGCTGCGACCCAATCAATGGCAAGTGAGGCGTCCAGGGGAATGGCTCTTTGTTGGGTGCCGACGGATCGTTGTAGATTGGAACATTGAAAGTCTAGGGCTTCGCCATTCTCAGTCCCATGAAGGGAGGGACAGAGCGCGGAAAGAACATCTTCCGTTGATCGGAGGGACTGAGCGCATTCTTCCGATCGCTTCGTAGGAGACCATACCTTCACTCCGTCTCTCAATACGGGATATCAATCATTTCGCAGTGCCGACTGGCCTTAGTGCAACTTGGTGGGAATCCAGAGCCAAAAAAACAGCAACACCCGCGACTTCAACCGGTCCCTAACTCGCTTCTTAAGCTGCTCAGAACGCCGGGGATTGGAGCGGCCGCGAATGATTGCTTCTTTACTAGAATATCGATTTTCTATAACATGCAGGAAATCTTGACAGTGCGTGTGCGGGAAGCAGCTTTCAAAGTTGCGGTTGTCCGGAGGCCGGGTGCACAGATCACAGATGGTGCGAATGGGTGTGCTTGTATTCCTTCTTCTCTTAGTCCCATGTGCGTGGTGTCAGGACGGGATTCCCAAGGCCGCCTGGAAACGTCCCATCGGCGAACGGCTGCAGAATCCGGGTACCCGCAAACCCTCCCTTGAACCATCGCATATCGATGATGGCTTCTGGCAGGGGGCGCCGGTCGGAGGCTTCGGATCCGGCACATTTTCCCAGACGTACCGGGGCGACTTCGCCCGCTGGCACCTTGAGGCCGGTGTCCATAAGTACCAGCCGATCTACGCGAACGCGTTCGCGATGTTCCAGCAAGTCGAAGGCGAGCCAGGAACCGCCCGCGCGCTTGTGGCCGGGCATCCGTCGGGCTCGGAGCTGAGCAGTTGGAGCTGGGACTATCCCGTTGGCGCGGGCGACTACTATGCGCTGTATCCTAAGTCTTGGTTCGATTACAAGTGGAGCAAGTTCCCTGCTCATGTTTACGTCGAGCAGTTTTCGCCGGTGCTGCCCGACAATTACCGCGAGTCCAGCTATCCTGTCGCCGTATACCGCTGGCATGCCGAAAACCCCACCAATCATGCGATCACCGTGTCCATTCTCCTTTCGTGGACCAACATGGGCGGGTGGCTTCGCTCGTTCTCGCGCGACTTTCGAGGCACCCTCAACAACGAGAATCACAACCGCTTTGAGAGCAGCCCTCTGGGCAACGCCGGAACGATGAAGGGCATTCTCTTCGACCGCAATGGCGTGCCGGGCAAGACGAACGCATGGGACGGCCAGATCGCGATCGCTTCGGTGGAATCGCCTGGCGTCGAGATCACCTATCAGACGACATACGAAGCCGACGGAGACGGGCGGTCGGTTTGGGAGCCCTTTGCAAAGGACGGGCGTCTTTCGAACAGCGACCAGCAATGGACCAGTACCGGCGAACCACTCGCAGGAGCGATCGCCGTTCGATTCACGCTCAAGCCTGGCGAGAAGCGCGTGATCCCCGTCATAGTTGCGTGGGACTTCCCGGTTGTCGAGTTCGGCGACGGCCGCCAATGGAACCGCCGCTACACGGACTTCTACGGGGCAAGCGGCAAGAACGCGTGGGCAATCGCGAAGGATGGCCTGCTCAATTCGGCAGCGTGGAGCCGCGCAATTGATTCCTGGCAGGCCCCGTACGTGAACGACGAAAGCAAGCCGCTTTGGTATCGCGGAGCGCTTTTCAACGAACTCTATACCGTCGCCGACACAGGCTCGTTCTGGGGCAGGCCAGTCGGTGAGCCCAAGACTGCGCCCGCGACCTTTGCGTTCATGGAGTGCTACGACTATCCGTTCTACGCGACGCTCGACGTACGATTTTACGGCTCCATGCCTCTCGTCAAGTTCTGGCCCGAAATCGATAAGCAGGTCCTCCGAGAATTCGCCGACACAGTTCCGGAAGACCTGCCCGAAAAGGGGCTGTGGAGCTGGAAATCCCTTCAGGAGAAGCAGCCTGAACTGAAGGTTCGGAAGAAAAAGGGCGCCGTGCCGCACGATTTGGGAACGCCCGATTCCGACCCATTCCATCTCGTCAACCAGTTCGGCTGGCAGGATACAAACGGATGGAAAGACCTCAACTCAAAATACGTGCTCATGGTGTATCGCGACTTCGTTCTGACGGGCCGCAAGGACACCGCGTTCCTGAAGTACACATGGCCCTCGGTGAAAGAGTCGATCGCATATCTCGAGCAATTCGACCACGGCTCCGGAGTGCCGGAGAATGGCGGCTATCCCGATCAGACCTATGACACCTGGATTGTGAAGGGCGTCAGCGCTTACTCGGGCGGCTTATGGCTCGCCGCCCTCCGCGCCTCCGAGGAGATGGCACGAGTCCTCAATGACTCAGCGGATCGCCAGAAGTATCACGACATGTTTTCAAAGGCGCAGCACACGTACATACAGGACCTGTGGAACGGACAGTATTTCCGCTACGACACCGAAAGCGACTATCGCGACAGTATCCAATCCGACCAGCTCGCGGGCCAGTGGTACGCCAACATGACCGGGTTGGGGGATCTCGTTCCCCATGACATGATCGTGAAATCCCTGCAGAAAATTTTCGACTTCAACGTGATGAAATTTGCCAACGGAGAGATGGGAGCCATCAACGGAATCGCGCCCGATGGTTCGCTGATCTTCACGAATGAGCAGGTGCATGAAGTCTGGACCGGAGTGACGTATAGCCTCGCGGCGCTTATGCTGAGCGAGGGAATGAAGGACGAGGGCTACAAGACAGCGTGGGGCATCTACCACGTCACGTACGAGACCAAGGGCTATTGGTTCCGTACGCCGGAAGCCTGGGACGAGACCGGCAACTATCGCGCTTCAATGTACATGCGTCCCGCAGCAATTTGGGCAATGGAGATGCTGACGCCGCCAGGCCCCCCAAAGGCGCCTCGATCGACAGCCAAGGTGGCAACTTCTCAGTAGGTTAGTCTGTTCCGGAGGCGGAATTCCGCTGCAACTCGGGCGCGGACAGTCCGATTCGATCAGGCTGTGACGAAAAAACATTCGGGATCGCCACCGGCGCATGACCAGTGGACTTCCGCACGACGAACTGCGGCGCAATCGCAATCGCGGGAACGTACTCACTGCGTCCTTCGATTCTTTCCAGGACGGTCCTTGCCGCTATTTCCCCCATCTTTTCAAGCGGCTGCCGGACTGTGGTGAGCGCGGGACTTGAGTAGGCTGCGGCCTGGATATCGTCGAAGCCGACGACCGAGACGTCCTCTGGGACGCGCAACCCAGCCTCCTGAAACACTCGAATCGCCGCGATTGCGGAGTTGTCGTTGTACGCAAAGAGAGCTGTGAACAGTTTCCGTCGGCTCAACAATTCCTTCGCAAATGGCAGGCCGTACTCGGGGGCGCGCGCAGCGAGCCCGCTCGCATCGTTCAGCGTAACGGTAAGCTCGGGAGACACGCGAATGCCAAGCTTCGCAGCGACCTCGGTGATGCTCCTCCAGCGATCTTCCGCATCCGAGCTGATATCGGGGCCCTTCATAAAGGCAATCTCCCGATGTCCCATCTTGACGAGATACTGCAGCGCGCATAAAACGGCAGTCCGGTGATCGATCGTGATGTTCGTTACGCCCTCGACCGAACGGTGACCGGCCACGGCAACGGCAGGAAGCCGCGGCGGCTCCGTTATGGAGGTATCAATCGTTATGAACCCCTCGACGCCGCGCTCGAGAAGCAAACGCGAGTACCGCTCCAACAATTGCGGATCGTGCCTGTGAACCACCGTCAGGAAGAAAAAGTCCTGTTGCCGCAGGTATCGCTCCACTCCGCTGATGACGATCGAGCTGTATGGATCGCCGATCTCTGCCGCAATTACGCCGATCGTGTACGTTCGCTTCACGCGCAACGCACGAGCGAGATAGTTCGGCTTGTAATTCAATTCACGCGCGGCCGCAAAGATACGCTTCTTCGTGTGCTCGGGGACGGACCGGCAAGCGGGCGAATTGTTCAGCACAGCCGAAACAGTTCCTGGGCTCAGCCCCAGAAACTTGGATACGGCCTTCAACGTCACCGGGGAGTCATGGTTGGATTGTGGCTGGCTCTTCCGTGCTGTCATTTTGCTCTCTGCTGAACGGCAAACCGTTCGATTTTACATCTAATGCCTCTTCGGCATTCGCAAAAGTAATCCACATTCACAAATCGATCGAAGGATTTCTATTTCGCAGAACTATTTCTCGAATGGTATTTTCTGCCGAATACCTTCGCCTTCGACGACCTTATAGATGAAGTCAGCGGGGAGGTCCTTGTAGGTTTCCCTTGCGCCGCTCGGCCACGCCACCTGTACGGAGTCGATCGTCGAATGCGCGCCGAGTCCGAAGTGAAGACGCAGGTCGTTCTGTGACATGTAACTCCCTCCGCCTCGAACTTCGTTGAACTGCGCGAGGTCGCCGGCTGTTACGGTCACGCGCGCCCCAATCGCCGCCTTGTTGCTTTTCGTGCCGACTAACTGAAAAAGTACCGCATGATTGGTGGACTCGGTCTGGTTCATGAGCAGGATCGGCGGGCCGTCCGCATCTACAATCACCACATCAATCTTTCCGTTGTTGGCGACGTCGCCGAAGGCAGCTCCCCGCCAGGAGGCTGGATAAAGCTTGCCGAGGCCAGCCAAGGCCGAGATATCGTCGAACGTTCGATCGTGATTGTTGCGGAACAGCTGAACCGGTTCGCGATATGGCGCCGCTCCCTTGATTCCATCTACTTGAGGAAACACGTGGCCGTTGGATAGCATGATGTCGAGCCACCCGCTATTGTCCACATCGACGAATGCTGTGCCCCACCCGACGTCCTTGTACGTCGGATCCGCAAGGTGTGCACTCGAACTGATGTCCGTGAATCCCTTGTTTCCTTGATTCCAGTACAGCGTGTCGGGCTGAAACGTGAAGTTCGTCACAAAGAGATCGAGGCGGCCATCGTGGCTGAAATCCGCCGCGTCCACTCCCATCGATCCCTGAGCCTTCCCGTTGCCGTCCAGCGCCGTCCCCGAAATCAGGCTGATATCCTCGAACGTGCCGTCCTGACGATTGTGGTACAGATAGTTTGGTCCCGCGTCGTTCGCCACGTAAACGTCGGGCCAGCCATCGTTGTCGTAGTCGAACCACAGCGGCTGCATGCCGTACGCACCTGACGCGTTGTAAACGCCCGCTTTCTTTGTCACTTCTTCGAATGTGCCGTCCCCGCGGTTGTGGTAGAGAAGGTTGGTTTCTCCCGGTAGTCCCAGTGGCCCGCATTGCACCTTTACGGACATCACGGTGCACGAGTCCTGCTTGCTTCCGAACTCGGGCAGATTGTTGATATCAAGCTCAACATAGCGAGCGACGAACAGATCGACATTGCCGTCGCGATCGTAGTCGCCCCAGGCCGCACCTGCCCCAAAACCACCGCCGCCAAGACCAGCCTTTTCAGTCACATCTTCGAACTTACAGTTGCCCAGGTTGCGGTAGAGCACGTTGCCGCCGAAGCCAGTGACATAAAGATCCTGCCACCCGTCGTTGTCGAAATCGGCGACCGCAACCCCCATGCCCCACCCCTTCCGAGTGAGCCCGGCGCTTTTTGTAATGTCTGTGAATTTGAGGCCGGGTCCTTGATGGTACAGGGTGACCATCGGGTCGCCGCCCTGGCGATAACGATCGACATTCGATCCGTTCACGACCACGATGTCCAATTTCCCGTCGTTATCGCAATCGATGAATCCTGCCCCTCCGCTCATGGATTCAATGATGTATTTCTTCTCGGGCGTGGATATGTGTGGCACCGTCAGGCCCGCTTCCCGCGCAACGTTCTCGAATTTCGGGACGGGGCCTTTTATCTGGGACACCCCATGGAACGAAATCGCGATGAAGGCGGCGGCGAGAATGACGTTTCGCACTACTTCACACTCGCGCCCGTACGGGGAGAATTGAGCTTCACTGTGTCCGCGATTCCCTTCCCTTCGACGATCGTATAGATCGCGTCCGCGGCAACATCCTTCAACTCTTCCTTCGCGCCGCTCGGCCAATCAATCTGGACAGATTTCATCACGGCGTCGGGCCCGAGCCCGAAGTGAAGCCTCTGGTCATTCGAAGAAAGGTAGCTGCCGCCACCGCGAACTTCGTCAATCTGGACCATCCGCGAAGTGTGAACCGTCACGCGAGCCCCGATGGCTGCGCGATTGCTCTTCGTGCCGATCAGCCGAAAGAGCGCGCGATGATTTTCGTTCCTCGTAACGTTAAGGAAGAGCGAGGGAGGACCACCGGCGTTGTACACCACCACGTCGACGTTCCCATCGTTGTTGATGTCGCCGAAGGCCGCGCCCCGGCGCGATTGCAACGGCCCGTCGTTCAGGCCAACAGCATCCGCTACTTCCTCGAACGTGTGGTCTCCCTTGTTGCGAAACAGCTGAATAGGCTCGCGAAACCGTAGCTCGCCGGGAAGAGTCTCCACCGCCTGCGCCACGTTTCCGTTGGCGATGAAGATGTCAGGCCAGCCGTCGTTCGCGAAATCGACGAATCCCGTGCCCCACCGCACTGGCGAATAGCTCACCTGGCCAATGCCAGACGCCCACGTCACATCGGAAAAACCCTTCGCGCCGTCGTTGTGCAGCAGACTGACAGGCTGGAACCCGTAGCGTGTGATCACCAGGTCGAGGCGCCCGTCGCGGTCGAAGTCGCCGAAATCTCCCGCCATATTTCCCATCGAGCGCCCCTCGGAACTGAGAGCGACGCCCGAGATCATTCCTACTTCCTCGAACGTGCCGTCGCGCTTGTTGTGGTAAAGATAATTCGCGCCCACATCGTTCGCGACGAAAAGGTCCGGCCAGCCATCGCCGTCGTAGTCGCCCCACACGACGCCCATGCCCCGCTCTTTGGCCGGATTGCTCACGCCCGCTTTCTGCGACACATCCTTGAACGTGCCGTCACCACGATTCTGAAAAAGAAAATCGCTCTCTCCCGGCGCTTCAGGAACTTCCACGTGAAGTCCCTTGTAGTCGAACGAGGGATCGCCCGCCTGCGGAAGATGGTTGATGTCCGAGTGGACGTAGCGCGACACGAAGAGATCAAGGTTTCCGTCGCGATTGAAGTCGGCCCAGGCCGCGCCCACGCTGAATCCTCCGGTCTGCACCCCGGCTTTTTCGGTCACATCCTCGAATTTGCAGCCACCGAGATTGTGATAGAGCACGTTGTGGCCGTAACCGGTGACATAAATGTCCGGCCGGCCATCGTTATCGTAGTCGCCGACGGCCACTCCCATGCCCCAGCCTTTCACAGTAAGACCGGCCTGCTCGGTAATGTCCGTGAAATGGAGGTTCGAATCCTGATGATACAGCGTGACCATCAAGTCGCCGCCCTGCCGGTAGCGCTCAATCGTCGAGTCCATCACGCTGACGATGTCCAGTTTTCCGTCGCCGTCGCAGTCGAAAAGCGCGACTCCTCCGCCCATCATCTCTACGAGGTATCGCTTGTCGGATGAAAAGTGCGGCTCGGTGGTCAAGCCGGCTTCTCGTCCAATGTCGCGGAAATGAAGGGGCGGCGTCGCGGCTGTCGACGCGAACCCCAGCACCAGAATGCCAACCGCCGCTAGGGCGCGGATACAGACTGACAATGAGAGCTCCGTTGCCGAATCAGAAGTCACTCCGGCTTGGCAGCGCCGCCAGGCTTTGACAAATCGTTCTTCAAGGACTCGTACAACTTCATCTCTCGGTCCGCATCTTCCTTGCGGGAGTCTCTAAGATAGGCTTGCGCCAGTTCGTGATGGATGGGACCGCTGTTCGGGCTCATTCGCGCGGCAGTTTCAAGGTTGGTGATTGCCGATCTCAGATCCCCGCGGGCAAGTTCCAGCTTGCCAAGGCTGAAGTAGACGTGGGGATCCTGCCAGCCTGCCTGCACCAGGCTCATAAGAAGCCCGCGAGCTTCGTCGTCTTCATGAAGTTCAATGAGCGCGGACGCCAGGTTATAGCGCGTTGCAAGGTTCTCCGGCGCGAGAGCAGCCGCTGCGCGAAGCTCCTCGGCCGCATCCTTGAAATCGCGCTGGCGCGCGAACGCTTCGCCAAGAGTCTCATGCGTGGACGCAACGCCGGGATTCTTCTTCTCCATCGCCTGGAGCATGTCGATTCCGCCCTTGTAATCGCCGGTCTTGATCAGGCACGTGGCGTAAACGGAGGCGAGTTCCGAATTCCCGTCGATTTGCGCCCGCATGGGCTGCAGCGTCTTGAGTGCGTCGTCGTATTTCTTGAGCATGAAGAAGCTTGTTCCGAGGGCGGACCGCGCCCAGAGATCGTCTGGACGAGTTTTCAAATAACGGTCGAGGGGAGGTATCGCTTGTTCGAAACTGCCCGCGGAGATGGCCGCCCGGCTCCAGTTGTAGTCGAGTCCCGCAAGGGAGGGGTTCCAGACGAAGGCTTGCTGGAAATAATTCAGCGCCAGGGGGAAATTGCGGTCGCCCGCCGCTATCGCTCCAAGGTTGTTGTAGGCATCCGCAATCGCCGGCCCTACCTGCTTCTCGAAGGCCTGAACCTGCTCGACAGCACCGGGCGGAGGAACCGGCAGATCCGTGCCCGGCTTGCTGGTGCCCGCGACAGCAGTGTCATTCCCCGCTGCATGCGTATCCTTGCCCTGATTCTGCAGAACGCTCTTATCCATCAGAGACTGAGAGATCTGCATCTCCGCCTTGGCTTCTTCCTCTTTTCCTGATTGCACCAGCAGCCGTGCCAGCAAATAATGGGCGCGCTGCACCTGATAGTGGTTGCGGGAAACGTCTGTCGTCAACGCAATCGCCTTGCGTAGCGCCGCTTCGGCTTCATCGGCACGGTTCGAATCCACATAGAGTTGTCCGAGCGAAAGGAAGGCGTCCGGATTCGTCCCATCAAGCTCGGTCGCTCGCTTCAAATCAACTTCCGCTTCTTGCAGCTTGTGTTGATTCAGCTCGATGTAGCCCAATTGAAAGCGGCTGTTGTAGTCATTCGGATTGAGGACGAGTTCCTTCCGAAACTCGGCCGCCGCTTCGGGATAGACAGCGTCGCTCAGCCCTACCAGGTAGGCCGCTCCGAGCGAATAGTGGGCTCCCGGATAGCTTGGATTCTTCGCGATCACCTTCTTGAATTCAGCGATTGCCTGGTTCGGGTAGCCCGCAGCTCCGTAGGCGCTGCCAAACTTCATATGGAGCTCGGGCGAATCGCCGAAGCCCTTCAGCATCTCGGCAAAGACGCGAGCCGCATTCGTTTCGTCCTTCGCCCGCAAATAGGCTACCGCTAGGGCATAGCCATTCTCGAAGTTTGGCTGAATCGCCACGATGACTTCGAACTGCTCAGCGGCCGCCTGCCGCTCGTTCGTATCTGAGAGGGTCCTCGCCAGCACAAGGTGCGCCCTTGGGTTGCGCGGCTCGGCGTCAATCGCCGCCTGCGCGAGCTCCTTTGCCTGGGCGGCGTCTCCGGATTGCCGGCAAGCGTCCGCATAGTCAACCCGCAAGTCGACGTCGGAGGGAACCAGCGATAGCGCCTCGTCGAAAGCTGGAAGGGCTTGAGCAAAATCGTTCACGCTCGCGCGAGCATTCGCCACTCGATGCAAGGCTTCGCCAAGAAACAGCCGGTACTCCAGGGCGGCTTTCGGCAGGTCGCCGGCGGCCTGAGCCGCTTGTGCGGCGTCATAATGCTGCTGCAGAGGATTTGCGCCGGTGGTGGAAGGCGCCTTCGCCGCCTGGCCCCTACAGGGCACGGCGACGAGCAGGAGGACAACCGGAAGAACAAGCCCCGCGAATGCCAAGCCCAAAAAACATGAACCGCCCGGCAGACCAAGTCTGCGGAGCGGTTCAAGAAGTTCCCTGAGTTTCTGGTCCTGCATCACAGCAAAGTATAGCCGACCCTAATCCCAACTTCGAGTCACTCGAACAACCTCCAGCAGGATGAAGGAGGGATGTCGGAGACATCCCTCCCCCTCCGAACTAGAAGCTATACTTCAAGCCGAACTGCAGAATGCGACCGTACGCCGACGTAATCGGGGTGTACTTCGTATTCGTCGTGCCCCAGTTCGACGTCGTGACGCCGCTTCCGGGAGAAACGAACGAATAGCCTGTGCCGGTATTCGTCGGATCGAGAGAGTACTTGAGCGTAATGGGGTCGCCATTCTGGAAGCCCACGAGCGGGTGATTCAGGAAGTTGTTCGCCGTCACCCGGAATTCAATCGTGTGCCGCTCGGTAATGTGGAACGTCTTGTAGATGGCCAAGTCGGTGTCGAAGAACGCCGGCATTGGGATGTACGACAATTGCGTCGGGCCGTTGCCCACGATGGAATACGGGCTATATCCCAACGGCACAGCACCGCTCGCCGCGTTCGAATCGGCGAGTTCGGCAGGCGATCCACTGGGCATTGACGGCACCTTGAAGCACGACAAGTTGGCATACTGGCTTTCATGCAGGCCGCTCGTCGGGTTGCAGGTGGCGACGGGCTGAATGTTGATGGCCGCGTCTGTTCCGAAGAACGACCTCTGGCTGAGGGAGTCGTTCACGGTGTTACCACCCGCGTCGACGAACGTGTACTGCAATCCCATACCGAAGTTCTCGTTGCCGGTTTGGGCCTGCATGTCGCCGCCCTTCTGCCAAGTCGTAGTGCCCGCAATCGTCCATCCGTCCGTTGCGCCGCCGATGAACTTGTTGTCGCCGTGATACGGCCTCCCCACATCGAAGGCGTACGAAGAGTTCCAAACGTACGGCCGGTCGATCGGGAGCACGACGTAGTTGGCACGCTCTACGAACGGGTTGATGTTGCCGTTAGAGAAGCCGAGCGCCTTCGACCATAGGAAGCTGGTGTTGAAGGTGAAGCGGCCGGCTTGCTTCGCCCACAGGACCTCAAGGGCATTGTAGTTGGAATAGGCACGATGCTGCTCCACGTTGATGGAGTTCGTGCCGTAGACATTGACGTAATGGGGCGACGCGCTCGTGCCCACGTTCATCGTGCCGAACGGGTGATAGTCCGCTTGGCCGAACATGCAGCCGCCCGAGCCTCCCACATTTACGGGGTTGCCGTCGGCGTACGAACCGCAAACGTTCTCGGGGTCGGTAGCAATGCTCCCGGTAAACGAATCGTTTGCGAAGAACCCGCCCAGCGGCACTTTGTTCACGTTAATCAGGTCGGTACCACCCAGGTTCCCGCCACCGCCCACCTGACCGCCGAAGAACAACCCGCCACTGTCGTTACCCTCATAGGCAACTTCCAAGTGCGAGTTCCACGGCAGACGCTGGTCCACGGTCAGGTTCCAGTTGGTCGTGTAGGGAACGTCGTAATCGTTCGGATTCAGGATCGAGCCCGTACCGCCCGAAGGCGATGCAAACGCCTGGGCTGGCTTCTGCAGTTGGCCCGTCTCGCCGAACAGCACCGTCGTGTTGCTGGGCAGGCTGGTCTGAATGCTCTGCTGCGCCAGCGCCAGAGGAGCGCTGTAGTCGTTCACCTGATCGTTGAAATAGTACATGCCCCAGCCACCGCGAACCACGGTTTCGCCTGTTCCGAAGATGTCATAGGCGATGCCAAACCGAGGTTCGATGTGGAACATCCGGTTCGGCGTGCCGCTAAGCGGAATCCCAGGATCGATTGCGTGCCACTCAACTCCAGGGAAGACCTTGCCCTTCAGCACGTCGCCTACCACGTCTCCAGGAACCCACACTGCGTTCCCGTAACCGTCGCGGTCATACCAGTGTCCGATGTGCTCGAACCGTACTCCGTAGTCGGCCGTGAACCGCCGCGTGACCTTCCACGAGTCTTGCGCGTACAAGGCGAACGTCTTGTATGCCTGGTCATTCAGGGGCAGCGAACTCTGCTCGTTATAGTTCGATGCAATACCCATCATGAAGTTCGCCGTCGGGTTCTGCGTTCCCTGCAGCGCTCCGGTGACGCCGTCAGCCAGAGGTGTCGAGATACCGCCGAACGAGAAGCCACCGTTGTACGGGTTGAAGTTCGCCTGGTTGTTTCCGGTCATCTCGTAGTAGAAGCCACCCTTAAACGTGTGGTTCTTCCAGACCTTCGTCAGGTCATCAGCAAACGCTGGATTCTGCTTCTTGATGTAGTACTGTCCGCCCGTCTGCGAGAAAACGTCCCACTGGCTGAAGTCGGGCAGCGCGTAGCCAACGCCATTCCATCCGGGCACCATGTTGTTGCCGGGGACCGGATCGGTCTTGCCGAACTGCGTCCCATAGCTATCGGGGTATCCAACCGTGCTTCTCAGCACCGCGTTGAAGTTGTCGGGCGTCTGCGGGCCCCAATACCAAGTCCAGAATGCCGTCATCTGGTTGGTCAGGGTCGGGCTGAACACGTGCAGGAAGTTGCCCGTGATCGTCTTCGCCTGCTGAGCCTGCGTCAAACCGCCGCCAGGAAAAACCACCGAGTTGCCCGGCAGCCACCACATGTGCGAATCGCCATCTGCCGGCTGTGCGTCACTCGCGTATTGGTAGGTGATGAACAGCTTGTTGTTCTCGTCGAAGTTGTAGTCGCCACGGGCGCGATACAGATAGCCGTTGTGACGAGCCGGCACAGGGAAGAAGTAGTTATAGCCGCCCGGGGTCGTTGCCGGGTCGGCGTTGGGCGCATCCCACTTTTCGATCATCGCCATCAAAGCTTGGGCGCCTGGATCAAGCGGAACAGCCGACGCACTCGCGATCGCCGCACCGCCCGGACCCCTTCCTGTCGTCGGGTCATAGCAGTACGTCCCCGCCGCAACAGCCGCGGTCGAGTCCGCCGTCACGCCTTTGTCCGCCATGCAAAGAGCATCGTTGGCTGCCGTGTGACCGAAGTTGCCGGCGGCCATGTCCGCCGTCGGAACGTAGGAATACAGGTTCGTTCCGCCCGTCGACAGTTGATAGAAATGCTCGTAGCCGAACCAGAAGAACAACTTCTTCTTCATGCCCGGCACGGGGCCGCCAAAGTTGCCGCCCGGATAGTAATAATGGTCGCCGGTCGCTACGTTCGCGCCCTGATGATTCAGTTGCCAGGAGTCGGAGTTGAATACCGCGTTGCGCGCGAAGAGGTAGCCTTCTCCGTGGTACTGCGCGCCGCCCGATTTGCTGATGAAGTCCACCACCACCGGCCCTTTCGGGCTATCCGCTCCGAACGCCGAGGTCTGAACCTTCACTTCCTGCACCATGTCGGGGTTGGGTACTGCGATCGACGTGCAGTCGCAGCCTTCGTCGATGATGTTCGTGCCATCCATTAGGAGGGACGTGCCGCCGCGGTACGGCGCACCAGAAATCGAAACGCCGTTACCAACCGACGAGCCCACCGAGCTCACCTGCGTGAAGTCTGTGCCGCCCTGGGCACCGCTGGCCATTCCCGACGGGGTCAGAACAGCTCCCGGCAGGGCCATCAGCAACTCGGAAGCGTTGCGGCTGATCATCGGCAGCCGGCTGAAGTCCTGGGACGTCAAGTCAAATGAACGAGCGCCCGAGTCCACAGGCACGATGTCCGTGTGGGCTTCCACCGTCACCGTCTCTGTAGTCTGGCCGACCGCGAGGGTCACGTTGACGTTCCTCTTGTCAGTGGCCTGCAGAGCGATGCCCGACTGCTGAAACGCCTTGAAGCCCTTCATCTCCACCTTCACGGTGTACGTGCCCGGAAGGACGGAAGGGAACGCGAAGTACCCGGCCGAGTCACTGACCGTGCCGCGTATATCTTTGCTCGCTTCGTTCAAAAGCGAGACGCTGGCGCCGGGAACGACCGCGCCGGAATTGTCGTAGACTGTTCCGGTAATGGTTCCGGTGATCTGGGCGTGCGCAACCGGCAGCATAAAGAACATCGCCGCCAGCGCAATCAACGCACCCGTTACAAATCGCATCAGAACGAGACGGCTCACGCCAGTCCCGAGCTCATACTGACCTTTCATGTCGCCTCCTAGGCCACTGCCCCGCAAGTTGCCGCGCTCGAATCGCTGTTGGAAAGACGAAATCGGGGAACACACAATGGACGTGCTGCGAAATAGGCGAATCAACTGTGGCCCCCCACCCCAAGAATATCGATTTGGCACCGCGCTGCCGTGCTTGTACCCCGGTTCTCAGGTCTCTGTCAAGCACATTTTTATCCATTCCATCCGAATTTGCGATTTGCGCTTTTCCCCTAAAATGTGCGTGCTACAATCCGCCCGAATTCGGCGGTCCGCGTTATGCGCCTCCTTTATGCTATGGGAATTCTGATTGGGCTCTCACCCGCCTCGATGGCACTGCCTCCCGGGGCTGGAAATCAGGGCATTACCGATTCGTCTCAGGTCGCTGGATTTGTCCGCGACGCGGCTTCCGGCGATCCCCTCGTATCTGCCCGTGTCGAACTCATCTCTCCAGGCGGGGTTGCAGCTCCCGAGCAGTTCACGAACATCAGCGGCGAGTTTCACTTTAACTATGTCAAGGACGGCGATTACAAGGTCCTCGTACGCAAAATGGGTTATGAGGACGGCCAGGCAGACATCAGCGTTGCCGGTGGTCACGAATCCCACGTCGACATCGAGCTCCGCGCCAGAGCTGCCGATTCCTCTCCCTCTCCCCCGCCCGGCTCTCCGGAGACTGTGTCGGCCCACGAACTGGCCGCGCCGGCAAGAGCCCGAGACGACTACGCCAAGGGCAAAGACCTTATGGCCAAGGCGAACTTCGACGAGGCTGTCGAGGAGTTTCGAAAAGCCATCCAGGAGTTTCCAACCTTCTACGAGGCCTACGCAAAGATGGGAGTGGCGCAGTACCTGTCCGGTCATGCGGCTGAGGCGCGCGGCTCCCTGCAAAAATCGATCGACTTGAGCGATGGAAAGTATCCTGATGCGCTGTTTGACCTGGCGAACATCTTGAATGACGTGGACGAATTCTCCGCTGCCGAGCCTTTGGCACGCCGCGAAATCTTGGAGGAGCCCTCCTCATGGCGCGGCCATTTTCAGCTTTCTCGCGCGCTGCTTGGACTCAAGCGCTACGCCGATGCCGAGCAGAGTGCCAAGAAGGCAATCGGGTTGAATCCGAAGAACCGCTTGGCCTACGTAGTCCTCACGAATATCCATATCGAGACGCATGCCTATCCCGAAGTCCTCCACGATATCGATGCTTATCTGGCGCTCGACCCCGACAGCCCTGCTGCCGGGCAAATGCGGGCAACGCGAGCAAACGTCGTCAAAGCGCTCTCGGATGCCCAAGGAAAGCAGGGGACGCTTAATCACCCTCCCCAATGACAATTTCACTCGGATCCATCCGCGGTAAAGCTCAGCCCAAAAGAAAACTGCTCCACTCCACCGGATTCTTGGCGATCGCCCTATCGCTATCGCTCTTTCTCGGCTTGGCGGCGCGCCAAGCAACTCCCGACTATCGCAACGCAAACTTGCCCATCGAAAAGCGCGTGGCCGACCTGCTCTCTCGCATGACGCTTGAGGAAAAGGTTGAACAGCTGACGGGAGGCGAACACTACGAGCTCCTCGATAACACCGGCAGGTTCACTCCAGACCAAGCCCATCAAATGCTCCGCGAACTCTTTCGCGAGGACAACACCGTGAGCGTCTTCGACGCCGCTGTCTTGCGCAACGCAGCCCAGCGTTACGCGCGCGAAAAGACTCGCCTCGGAATCCCTATCATGTTTATGGGCGAGGCTCTGCATGGCTACATGTCCAACGGGGCCACGAGCTTCCCGCAGGTCCTTGGCCTCGCAAGCACCTGGGATCCCGCCCTCGTCCATCAGGTGTTCACCGCCGCAGGTGACGAAATGGGCTCTGCCGGAACCGACCAGGCATTCACTCCTGTGATCGACCTCGCTCGAGATCCGCGCTGGGGCCGCACGGAAGAAACCTACGGCGAAGATCCCTACCTCGTCTCGCGCATGGGCGTCGCGGCCATCACCGGACTTCAGGGTGACAGCTTCATGATCGACCGCCACCACGTCCTCGCCACGGCAAAGCATTTCGTCCACGGAATGATGGAGGGTGGCCGCAATACCGCCCCATCGAACATCTCGGAGCGCGAACTGCGCGAATCCTTCCTCGTGCCCTTTGAAGCCGCCGTGAAGGAAGCGAAGGTCGGAAGCGTGATGGCCTCCTACAACGAGATCGACGCCATCCCCGTCCACATCAACCACTGGCTGCTCGACACGGTCCTCCGGCAGGAATGGGGCTTTCAGGGCTACATCACTTCCGATGGCGGGGCCCTACAGATGCTTTACCAAACGCATCACGTCGCGGCAAACGCCGAAGACGCCGCGCGCGAAGCCATCGCCGCGGGAGTCGAATTTGATCTCTCCGACGGCTCCGTCTATCGCACCCTCGTCGATCTCGTAAAACAAGGAAAAGTCCCGGAATCTCAAGTCGACAAAGCAGTCTCTGACGTCCTTGCCGCGAAATTCCGCCTGGGCCTTTTCGAGAATCCCTACGTCGATCCGGCCTACGCCGCCAAAACAACGGACAGCCTCGAACACCAGAAGCTCGCTCGCAAGGCTGCGCAGGAAGCCATCGTGCTCTTGAAGAATCAGGGCGATCTGCTTCCTCTCGACGTCAAGAAACTCAAGTCCGTCGCCGTGATTGGCCCCAATGCCGCGGATGTGCACCTTGGCGGCTACAGTCGCCAGCCGCTTCACACCATCAGCATTCTCGATGGAATCCGCCAGCGTCTTGCCGGCACCGGCGTCGAAGTCCGCTACTCCGAGGGCTGCAAAATCACCAACGGCATCGAAGGGTGGCGAGGCTGGTACGAAAACAACGTCAAGCTCGTCGATCCCGCCACTCAAGTTGCAAACATTCGCGCCGCCGCTGAAACCGCCCGCCGCTCCGATGTTGCCATCGTGGTCGTCGGCGAGAACGAAACGACGAACCGCGAGGCCTGGTCCGAACAACACTTGGGCGACCGCGACTCGCTCGACCTCCTTGGCGCACAGAAAGATCTCGTCAAAGCCGTCCTCGAAACCGGCACGCCCACAGTCGTCTTCCTCATCAACGGCCGGCCTCTCTCGATCGACTACACGGCGGAACACGTGCCCGCCATCCTGGAAGGCTGGTACTTGGGCGGAGAAGGTGGAACCGCCGCCGCCGACGTCCTCTTCGGCGACGTGAATCCCGGAGGCAAGCTGCCCGTCACATTCCCGCGCTCCGTCGGACAGCTCCCCGACTATTACGACCACAAGCCGTCGCGAAATCGCAGCTACGCCTTCGTCGACAATTCGCCGCTATTTCCCTTCGGCTTCGGGCTGAGCTACACGACCTTCCGCTTCGACAATCTCCGCATCTCTCCGGCCAAGATGCATCCCGGCGATACGGCAACCGTTCAAGTGGATGTCACGAACACCGGCAACCGCGAGGGAGACGAAGTTGCCGAGCTCTACATCCACCAACTCATCTCCACCGTCACTCAGCCGGTGATGGCTCTTCGCGGATTCCATCGCGTTTCGCTGAAGCCTGGGGAGAAGACGACCGTCGAGTTCAAGCTCACGCCCGAATCGCTCGCCATCATCGATGAGAACATGCACCGCGTTGTCCAGCCGGGCATGTTCGACGTGATGGTAGGTCCCAGCTCCTCCCAGACCCAGCAGGTTCAGTTGGAAGTCGAGCCCAACTAGAACTCACCAACTCACGTCGTGAATGAATTCAAAGCGCGAAGTGTGCCAGAACGTAGCCCAGGCTCTGATGTGTTAGACCGGGAGCTGGCAGAATTTCGCCACGCGCAGCCCGCGTAGCGGGCGGGAAGAACGTAGCCCGCGGGCGTGAGCCGCGGGTCTACTGAGTATTTGCCGTCCTCAGCCCGTGGAGCGGCCGACAGAGATCATTTCCAGAGGAAGCTCCCTCAAATGCGACACCGCGCGTTCCCCCGCAGCGCCCCGCCGGCGCCTACGGGGTGACCGACACCTCCTTGCCGTCGTAGGTCACCACTTTGTCCGGCGTCCCTGTCGCTCCGATGCCGATTCCGTGGCCTTCCCCGACAAAAACGATCTGAAACGTCCGCGACTGCAGCATTCCGGGAAACTGCCCCTGCCGCTCGCCGATCGTCAGCGTGTGCGACGCATCGTCCCAGTGGATCGGAATCGTCGCATGCACTCCCTTTTCGTAGTCGTAGTTGTCGTTCTCGTCTTCGTAGAGCGTGAAGCTTCCGTCCGCCCCCGTGTACACGCGCAGCTCGACGGGATCCGCTGGCTTTTCGTTTGAGTACTGCTCATCCGGCCCCATCGGCAGAATCGAACCGGCGCGTACGTAAAGAGGAATGCGATCGAGCGGTGCCGCCGCATTCACATCCGCGCGCCCCATCGTGGCGTGCCCCGTCCAGAAGTCGTACCACTTCGCATCTGGCAGATACACGCTGCGCGAAGTGGCGCCCGCCTCCGTCACCGGATTCACCAGCAGCGCCGGCCCATACAAGAACTCATCCCCGATGTTCTGCGCGCGCACATCGCTCTCGAAATCCATCACCAGTGGCCGCATCGGCGTGTAACCCTCATTCGTCACCTTCCACGCCAGCGAGTAAATGTACGGCATCAGCCGGTAACGCAGCCGGTCGAAGCTCGCCAGGATCTGCTGCGCGTCCGGCCCGTACGACCACAGCTCGTTCGTGCTCGGCGTCCGTGTTCCGTGCACTCGAAAGATGGGGCAGAACGTCCCGTACTCGAACCAGCGCACGAAAAGCTCCTGGTACGCCGGGTCATCCGGGTTCCCGCTGACGAACCCCCCGATATCCGTCGTCCAGTACGGCAGTCCCGACAACTCATAATTCAGCCCCGCCGGAACTTGCCGCGCGAAGCTCAGCCAATTCGCCTCCACATCCCCCGACCACGCCGTAATCGAATTCCGCTGCGCCCCTGCAAACGCCGACCGCGAAAGAATGAACACTCGCTTCTGATCCGAGGCGCTTCTCTGCCCCTCGTAGACTCCCTCTGTGTGCATCAGCGGAAACATGGTCGAATAGCGCGCGCCGTTCCCCAGCGCCACCTTTTCCGTCTCCAGAATATTTTTCTCGCTGTTTTCCGTCTCCGGCTCATCCGTGTCGAGCCACCACGCGTCGGCGCCGAGCTGAAAAACCTTGTCCAGCAACCCCCAGTAATATTTCCGCGCCGCGGGATTGAACGCGTCGTAAAGCGCCTGCCCCTTCGGGTGAATATCGCCAGTTCCCACCACCATCTTGTCGATGAAATACCCCTTCTTTTCCATGTCGTCGTACACCGGCGAACCCGGATTGAAGTACGGCCAGAACGAAAACATGATGTGTACGTGCTCCGCGTGCAGGTCCGCAATCATCGCCTTCGGATCCGGATAATTCTTGTTGAACACCGGCTCGCCCATGGTGTTCCACCAGAACCAGTCCTGCACGATGTTGTCCATCGGGATCTGCATGTCGCGATACTTCTTCGCGATGCTCAGCAGCTCTTCCTGCGAGTTGTACCGGTTCTTGCACTGCCAGAATCCGTACGCCCACTTCCCAAACAGCGGCGCTTCGCCCGTCAACTCTCGGTATCCTGCGATGATGCGGTCGAAGTCAGGCCCGTACAGAAAATAGTAGTCCACCGTATCGGCCACGTCGCTCGTCAGGTAGAGCGCGTGCAAAAACCGGTTGTCGAAGAGGCTTCGCGAAGTGTTGTTCCACAAAATCCCGTACCCTCGCGTCGAAACGAAAAACGGCACCGAAATATTCGTGTTGTTCTGCACCAGATCCACGGCCTCGCCGTGATAATTCCACACGCCCGCCTGATGCTGCCCCAGCCCATAAAATGCCTCGCTCGAATCCCATAGTCCCGACGACATCTCCGAGTGATACGTCTTCTCCCCGTTCACTTCCACCGGCGTCAGGCTTCGCTCGCCGTCCTCAAATAATTTCTGCCCCGACGCATCCGTGTAGAGAATCGCGCCATTCCTGCGCGTCACTCGAATCCTCATCCTCGCCGTCGTCAGGGTCACGTCCGCATCCGTTGAATCGATATTCCACTGCGCGGCCGGCCAGCTTGTCTTCGTCACGATGTACTGTGTCTCATTCGGGATCGACGCCCCGGGCGCATACGTCACGCGAATCATCGAATCTGTCAGCACCTGCAACCGCAGCACGCCAGTCTTCATCGTCAGTATGACGCCGTCCGCCTGCTTCGCCACGCCCGTCACGGGATTCAGCGGACGCCACTGCGCGCCCGCCAACGGCGAAAACAGCCCAAACACCAGCGCCAGCGCGATTGCACCGCTCAGTTTTTTCATTTCGCCTCGATCCGCATCGCAGGATTCACTCGTACCGTCGTCCGATTCTCTCTCGACTGCCCGCAAACTCTGGCACCGCCTTCGCGCTATTGTCAATCCCGTTCGACGCCGGTTCTTCCGCGCTTCGCCGCCCAGGCCTTCCCCGCCGCGCACGCGCTTCCTCCCGGTGATATAATCCCGCTCCTCCCTATGCCACCGTCTTTCACCAAGTGGACCGAAGCGGCCACCTCGCACGGCCTGCGCATCCTCTTCGTTTTCCTGATCGCGTTCATCCTCGTCCGCATTCTCAAAGCGCTTACCAAGCGCCTCGTTCAGTTGGCCAAGTCGCCCACGCGCGTCGCCATCATGCGTGAGGAACAAACGCGCACGATGGCAGGCATTCTCTATAGCGCGGGTCTCACAATCATCCTGGGTGGCGCCGTCCTCACCATGCTCCCCGAGCTTGGCTTCAACATCACGCCCGTCGCCGCCGTTGCCGCCGTCGGCAGCCTCGCTCTCGGCTTTGGAGCACAGTCGCTCGTCAAAGACCTCATCAACGGCCTCTTCATCGTCTTCGAAGATCAATTCGTCGTTGGCGATCTCATCCAGGTCAACAGCGAAACCGGCCGCGTCGAGTACCTCACGCTTCGCCGCACCGTCATTCGCGCCGCCAACGGCGCCCTCGTCACCATTCCCAACGGACTCATCGGCCAGGTCCAGAATCTCAGCCGCGACTGGTCGCAGACCTTCGTCGACGTTACCGTGCCCGGCGATGAAATGGTCGGCCGCGCTCTCGCCACCCTCGAAAAAGTCGCCGGCGATTTTCGCAATGACGCCGATTGGTCGCAGGCCCTCGTCGACGGCCCTCGCGTCCTGGGCATCGAATCCCTTTCCCTCGACGGCACCGTCCTTCGCCTTCAGGCCCGGACCGTCCTCAATCGCAAGGACGACGTTGCGCGCGAGCTTCGCCGCCGCATCAAACTTGCTTTCGAGCAGTCGCGCATCCCGCTTACCCAGTCGCACAAGGTTCAGTTGCACGGCGACGCCGCCGCGTCGTCCTCAACCAACTAAGAGAGAACCAAAGGAGGAAACACATGGGACAAGTCACGCACGAGCAGGTCAATTTGCTGCTTCGTCTTTACGACACCCGCCGCGAACCGCGCCTCCGCGAAGCTCGCGACTGGTTCGGCACGAACTTTCACCCGAAGAATGCCGAAGACGCAATGCGCATCGCGCCTCCCGGCAGCCGCGAGAACGCCTTCATGCGCATGGTGCTCAGCTATTGGGAGATGGTCGCCAGCATCGTCAATCGCGGCCTGATTGACGAAGACTTCTTCTTCGAGAACACCGGCGAGCAGTGGGTCGTCTTCGAACAGGTGAAACCCATTCTGGATATTTGGCGCGGCATGTTCAACAGTCCCAAGTTCCTCAGCAACCTCGAGCAACAGTGCAAGCGCCTCGAAGATTGGCGCGAGCGCCGCAACCCCGGCTCCAACGACGCCATCCGCAAAATGATGGCGCAAATGCAGCAGATGATGGAGGCGCAGAAGGCTCAGTCCGCCGGCAACTGAAGCGACCAACGCCGGAAAGGGCCGGGCGCTTTTCCCGGCCCTTGTTCTTTTGCGCCTCGAATCTCATTCATAGCGCAACGCCACCATCGGATCGATTCGCATCGCGCGCCGCGCCGGCAGATAACACGCCAGCAGCGTCACGCCGACCAGAACCACCGAAACAGTAACCAGCGTCGCCGGATCGTCCGCGCGAATCCCGTACAGCAAGCTCGAGAGCACCCGCGTTACTCCAAACGCCGCTGCAATCCCAATCGCAACTCCCGTTCCCGCCAGCGCCAGCCCGTACTTCAACACCAGCTTTGCAACATCCCTCTCCTGCGCTCCCAGCGCCATCCGCAGCCCAATCTCCCGCGTCCTCTGCGACATCGTGTACGAGATCACGCCGTACAAACCTCCCAGCGCCAACACCAGCGCCAGCACGCCAAATACGCCCAGCAAAATTCCCGTCACTCGCGCCGGAAACAGCGGGAACGTCATGAACTGATCCAGCGTTTCCAGATCCGTCGCCACCAGATTCGGGTCCGTTGCCGCGATCTCCCGCCGAATTGGCTCCAGCAGCGACCTCGGATCGTTCGCTGTCCGCACCACCAGCGTCTGCCTCGGCTCACTTCCGATCGGCGTGTAAATCACCGGCAGCGGATCTTCTCCCAGCGTCCGGTACTTCCCCGTTTTCACTATTCCGATGATTTCGAAGTCCCCCTCGTCCGAGAGCTGCACATGCGCTCCCAGCGCTTCACCCTCGGGCCACCATAGCCGCGCCATCGCTTCGTTGATCACTGCCACCTTCGCGTGCGACTTGCTTTCCTCCGGCGTGAAGTCGCGCCCGCGCAAAAACGGAATCCCCATCGTCTCGAAATATTTCGTGCGGACGTCCAGCATGTCGATCCCCATCTTCTTCTTCCCGGCCTTCCCCTCGATTGAGATCTCGCCCTGCCGCCTCTCCGTCCCCAGCGGCAGCGAGCTCGTCCAGCTTGCCGACGTCACTCCCGGCAGCTCTTCCACGCGCGCAAGCAGCTTCTCGTAGAACGCCGACCGCTGCGCTTCGTTGTAGCCCACGCTTCCCGCGTCGATCATCGCCATCGCCACATGCTTCGTGTCGAATCCCGGATCGATCGATTGGGCGTTCGCCAGGCTCCTCACGCACAGCACCGCGCCAACCAGCAGCACCGCGCACGCCGCCATTTGCCCGATCACCAGCGCCGCGCGCAGCCGCGACTTCTCGTATCCGCCGCCCGACGATTCCGACCGCAGCGCCGGAGCCAGATCGGCTCGCGAGCCGCGCAGTGCCGGAGCAAGCCCGAACAGAATTCCCGCCGCCATCGATATCACCACCGTGAACCCAATCACGCGCCAGTCCATCGGCACCTCGATGCGAATTGGCAGAATCGCAGGCTTCAGCCTCATCAGCAGCGGCGCCGTCCAGTACGCCAGCAGAATCGCGGCGCTTCCCGCCATCGCCGCCAGCAGCATGCTTTCGACGAACGCCTGCCGCATCAGCCGGCCCCGGCTCGCGCCCATCGCGGACCGGATCGCCATTTCCCGCCGCCGCCGGATCGCCCGCGCGAGCATCAGGTTTGCCGCGTTCGTACACGCGATTGCCAGCACCAGTCCCACGACCACCATCAGTAATCCCGTGAAAGCCGCTACGTAGCCGCGAAACGGTCCCGGCAGCATCGTCGCGCGAAACAGCGCCATTCCCATGTCCTTCCGGTCCACGGGATGCTCGCGGACAAGCTGGTCCGCCAGCACATTCATTTCCGCCCGCGCTTCCGCGATGCTGTTTCCGGGCTTCAGCCGGCCCACTCCAAAGAGCCAGTACGTGTTCCAGTTTGTCAGCCGATCCGCGTCTCGCGTGATTTTGTCGGACGCCGCAATCGGCACCCAGAAATCCGGCTCCAGCGCGATCTCGAGCCCCTCGAATCCCGGCGGCGCGACTCCCACGATTCGGTACTCCACGCCATTCAGCACGATTCGCTTGCCCACCACGTTCGCGTCTGCCGCGAGCCGCCCCTTCCAGAACCGGTCGGAAACCACGACCACTTGGTCGGCTCCCGCCGTATCGTCCGCGGGAGAAATCGTGCGGCCCATCTCCGCTCCGACGCCCAACACCGAAAAGAAATTCCCCGAAACGAGCTGACTCAGCACCACCTGGCCGTTGCCGTCGCGGTTCCAGATCACGCCTTCGGGATCGCCATCGAACGCAATGAAGCCGCTCAGAGTCTTGGCGTGGTCGCGGTAATAAAGGTAGTCGGGATATGCGAGCGGGGTGAACCGCTGGGCTCCCGCCACGTTCTTGTGCTCGCCCCAGGCGTCGACCAGCGTCTGCGGCGACGGAACGCCCGTCGCGGGCCGCAGCAGCAGCGTGTTCACGTAGCTGAAGACGCATGCGTTCACCGCGATTCCCAACGCCAGCGTCAGCACCGCCAGCGCCGTCATTCCCGGCGCCTTCGCCAGCATCCGCGCCCCATATCGCACGTCCAGCCACAAGTCGCGCATGGTCGAAGCCTCCGGTGAGGAATTCCTCGTCGCCGCTATAACGCTTGGCGCGTGGCGAATGTCGCGGGAAATCGAGACGCTGGCGGAGTGGCTGATTTGTTGCGATTAGAATTTTGTAGGTCCTTTCTTTTCTGTCGGTTACGCGAATTTCTAATTCTGGACTGTTGCGATTAGGAGAGAAGGTCCGGGGCGGGGACGCGAGGAAGCAGGGACGTAAGGATCGATTCCACCGCAGAGGCGCAGAGGGAGCGGAGGAAGAAGCGGATTCAAAGGAGATCGAGGAGCAAGACATAGAAAAAAAGGCCGGGGAGTTGTATAGATTAGAAAAATGTAAGTTGCTGATTCGGCTTGGGTTGCGGCGATTTCTAATCTTCAGTGTATAGATTAGAAAAGAGGGGTCCTTCGCTCGCGACGCTCCGCTCAGGACGAGGATCCTGATCGGATCCTCGATTAGAAATTGGGTGGGGAGCGCCCGGCGGTCGGGAGGAGAAGGTCGCCGGAGCATTCTATTTTGGCCTCTAGTCTCTCATTTTCCTTCTGAACATATTTTCTCATGCGAGGCAACTTGACACGTGTGCTCCAAGTCCGCAAAGCAAAGGAAGGATTGGAGTTACGAAATTGTGGCTTGTGATCAGGAACTGAGGAAAAGTGAAAAAAGATGAAAAAAGTTTGGGGAAGGACCCACGGGGGCGATCCGAGTGCGGCGCCGTGCGAACAGCCGACTCCGGGCAGGGCCGATGTCGCTGCGGACCTGCGTCCTACGCGACGGCCTGCGGCAGCAAGGTACGCGCTTCGCGCGGGGCGTTTACCCGGCACTTCGCTTCGCTGCGTGCCGGGGTATGTACGGTCGCGCCTCCGGCGCTGCAAAACCCAAAAGAAGGCTACCCGTTTACTTTTTTGCTGGTGTCCGGGCCACTCGACCGCTACTCCCCAGCGCTGCGTGCAAAAATAGGTGTCGCAAGCTTGTCGTAACCACCCTGATATGCGCGCCGCCAACAACGCAAGACTCCATGCTCTCGTGGGAGGAGCACTCTTTCTATTTCTTGTCGTCGCTTCGCATGCCGGGAAGCCGCCTAGCGAAATCCGATCCTTGGCCCTTTCCCCAGACGGCAAGCTCCTGGCAATCGATTACGGCACTGGCGACACCTCGTTCATCTATAAGGTCCCAATAAACACGGGCCGGGCGACGCGTCTCACGAACGCGAGTGACGGGGAAGAAGCTATGCCGACTTTCTCGCCTGATGGTAAGCAAATCGCGTACACCTATTGGCCGGACCACAAACGTCCTCGGATTGTAATCGTCGACATCGATGGATCAAGCCCGCGCGAATGGCCACCTTCAGAGGTCGCGGATGTCTCTCCCGTCTTCTCGCCGGACGGTAAGACCATCGTCTTTTCACGCTTTGGGTACTTCGGCAGCTACTCGCCCATTGCACAGCCGCACCCGCACGAGTGGGATTTCTTCGCGAGTGGCTTCGATGGGACGAATGTCCGCCAGTTGACCTCCGAGCGTTTCTACAAGGCCTCCGCTCCGTCGGTGTCGCCGGACGGCAAGTGCCTGCTTATCGCGGCAGAGGGGGTAGAAACGAAAGAGCACCTCGCAATCTACTCGCTGGATCACGCCGGACTGCCTTTGCGCACCTTTCAACCTCATGTTCCGAAAGAGGCCGACCACAAGAACCCGATCCTTGCCTACCCAAACTATCTGCCGGACGGGACAGTTCTTTTCATGGCCGCCAGCAACGGGAAGCACGGGTTTGATTACGATGTTTATCGCCTCAACTTAGAAACCGGAACGATCGAGCAGCTTACGAATGAAATCGGATACGCGACGGCCCTGACGGTGTCGGCTGAGGGCAAGACTGCGGCGTTTCTGAAGTGGCAAAAGAACTGGCTGGGCAACCTTGCCGGCTACCAGCTTTACTTGCTCGATATAGAGAGCCACAAGCTCAGCCCGCTTTCAATCACTGGACTGCCGTGACCGATCCGAGCGGAGCATCTCCGAAGCCCAAGGAAACGGAAGGATTTGACTCGCCGGAAATGCTCGAAGCGTTTGAACAGGTCGAGAAGGGGAACTATGAAGCGGCCGCGCGGCTGCTGAAACCGTTGGCGGAATCCGGCAACCCAAGGGCACAGTGCAATCTTGCGTTTCTGTATTCGGCGGGCTTGGGAGTGCCTGTTGATGGTCCCGCAGCCGTCGCACTCTACGAAGGCGTAGCGGCAAAGGAGATTTTGCAGGGACACCTCTCGGCGATAGCGTGCAACAACCTTGCGACCATCTACACGACGGGGCTTCCAGGTGTCGCGGCGGACACAGACAAGGCGGGAGATTATCTGGAGCGCGCCAGAAAATTGGGCTTCCCGATGTAAGCCCTTCGGCGAGAGTGATTTGAAAATTTGAAATTTGAAATTTGAAATTTCAGAGAAAGGCAAAGGAGAAGACGCACCCTTTGCAAAACCCGCAAAGGACGCGGCGCCCGCAAAGTCAAAAGCAGAGTAGAGCGGGACCCCGCCTTCCTTGGAACGATCGCTTACGCCCGTTTCACGGGCTAACGCACCGAGACAATTCCGGTGACCCGGGGCTTACGCCGCCGGGCTACGTTCTGCTGCCCGCTACGCGGGCTCGAGGGTGGGCAGCCGCCGGGCGATTCGCCGGGCAGGGTCAGCGAAACCTTTCGGCGTGCACGGGCTCACGCCGGCGCAGCCGGGGCAGCGATCTGATGGACTTCCCGGCTTTCTGCTCCGCGCGTCGCAGGTCGTAGAGGCTCTGCAAGTTGAGCCAGAATTGCGCGCTTGTGCCGAAGAAATGGCCGAGGCGCAGCGCGGTATCGCCGGTGATCGAGCGCGTCCCATTCAAGATTTGCGTCACGCGATTGGTTGGCACGCCTATTCTTCGCGCCAGCTCGGCCGCGCTCATATGAAGAGCGCCCAATTCCTCGGCGAGGTGCTCACCTGGATGGATTGCGCTGATTCCCATAAAAATTCTCCTAGTGATAATCAACAATCTCGACGTTTGACGGCCCTGGCGAGCGGTCTGGCCATTCAAAACAAATCCGCCATTGATCGTTGATGCGGATATTGTACTGGCCTTGGCGGTCGCCACGCAGCGCCTCGAAACGATTTCCTGGCAAAGCTGCAAGGTCCTTGAGCGACGTTGCTGCCTCCAGGCGATCAAGCTTCAGGCGCGCGGAGCGTTCGACTCCAGAGAACGCCTTGACCCGTTTGCCCGCGGCGAAGTCTCGGGTCCGCTTATCCCGGTAGCTGACGACCACAAGCTAAAGATACAGAGAATTACGCGTTACGTCCAGCATAATGAGCCAGGACGTCGGCTAAGGTTCGCGGACTTTGAGGATTTGGTTGGCGGGGACGTTGCGGAGCTGCTGAGTCTGGCCGCTGGGCCAGCGGATTTCGATGCGCCGGGCGGAGGATTCGGGGCCGAGGCCGAAGCGGACGAGCGGCTCGCTGGAAGAGGCGTAGCCGACGCTGGTGGTGCAATGGTTGTAGAGCTTGCGGCCGTTGGCGAGATCGACTTCGACCTTGGCGCCGATGCCGTCGCGATTGCTGCGCGTGCCGGTGAGCTTGAGCGCGAGCCAGTGGCCGGGATTCTGCGTGACATTGCGGAACAGGCGCGCGGGGCCATTCACGTTCGCGACGACCGCGTCCACGCGGCCATCATTATCAAAGTCCGCGAAGGCGACGCCTCGATACTGGCCTGCGGCCTGAAAATCGGCGCCCGCGGACTTCGAAACATCCTCGAAATGGCCGTCGCCTTGATTGCGAAAGACGGAATTGGGCAGCGCCGCGGCGGTGCCGAGGAATTTATCGAGCGCCGGGAAATGGGCGTTCGCGGTGAACACATCCTTGAATCCATCGTTATCGAAATCGAAGAGGCCGATGCCCCAGCCGGTGAGCGTGCGCGTCTCGAGCGCGAGGCCGGACGACGCCGTAACGTCATCGAAAGCGGGCGCCTTGCCGGAATTGCGGAAGAGCGGATAGGTGTCGTTGATCATGGCGGTAAGGACCAGATCGGGGCGGCCGTCGTTATCGAAATCGCGGAAATCGGTGCCCATGCCGGCGACGGGGCGGCCGTTGTCGTCGAGCGCGACGCCCGCGAGCAGGCCGACTTCCTCGAATTTGCCGTGGCCCAAATTGTGGAAGAGGAAATTCGGCACGGAATCATTCGCGACGAAAATATCCATCAGGCCGTCACCATCGTAGTCGGCGACGGAGACTCCCATTCCCTTTCCGAGATGAGCGCCGAGGCCGGAGGAGTCGGTGATGTCGGTGAAGGTGCCATCGTGATTGTTGCGGAAGAGCTGATTCGGCGTGTCGTGGTAGGCGTCGGGATGGCAATAGAGCGGCTGTTGCTTCGTGCCGCAGGTGGGTTCGAGCTTGGGATCCCACTGGACGTAATTGGTAACGACGAGGTCGAGCCAGCCGTCGTTATCGACGTCGACCCAAGCCGCGGCCACCGACCACAATTTTCCGTAGCGCGGGTCGACGCCGGTGAGATGGGCTTTCGCGGTGACATCTTCGAAGGTGCCGTCGCCGCGATTGTGATAGAGAAAATTGCGGTTCACGCCCGCGACGAAAATGTCGGGATAGCCGTCGTTGTCGTAGTCGCCGACGGCGACGCCCATCGAGTAGCCTTCGCCGGCCACTCCGGCCTGCTGCGTGACGTCGGTGAAGGTGCCGTTGCAATTATTGCGGAAGAGGCGATTCGAATATTCGGGGCCGGTCTTTTTTAGGGAGGGCATGGCGGCGCCGTTGGTGAAGAAAATGTCCGTGCAGCCATCGTTGTTGTAGTCGAGAGCGGCGACGCCGCCGAGCATCAGCTCGGGCTGATGGAATTCGCCGGCGGCGCCATTGCGCAGCTCGAAATTCAGCCCGGCCTGCGCGGCAATGTCCTCGAAGCGAATCGGGCCGGGACGCGCGGGCGCGTCCGCCGACGCCTGGGCTGCATCTTTCGCGCCGCGTGCGCGCAGAGCGGGCAATCCGCTCAGGCCGCTCGCAGCGGCGAGCGCGCTTACAGCGATCAGCGCGATTCCAAACGACGTTGATAGTCTCGCAGCCATGCCGCCTGCTCCGCCGCCTCCTTCGAGCGCCCCTGCATCTGGTAGATACGCAGGAGCAAATTGTGTCCCGCCGCCAGATCGGGCAGCAAGCGGACGCACTCTTCGGCCGCTTTCGCGGCTTCATCGGTTCGATGCAACTCAAGGAGGACGCGCGCGCGCCAGAGGTAAGCCATCGGGGCCTTCGGCGCGGAGGCGATGATGCCGTCGACGCGCTGGAGCGCGGCAGCGGCGCGGCCGGTTTCGTCGAGCAGCTCGACATAGGCGAGTTGCAAATCCACGTCGCCACGCGCTTCGGGATTTCCTTCGAGGGCCTGGATCGCGGCTTCTGCGTCTTGCGTGCGGGCCAATTTTTCGAGGCAGACGGCGCGATAGATTTGGGCCTTCGTGGCCCAGGAGGATTGAGGCGCGAGCTTCAGGGCTTCTTCGAGCTTCGGCAGCGCGGCGCCATAATCCTGGCGCTGGTAGAGGAGCTGCCCATCGGCGAAGTCGGCGGCGGCGGCGCCACCGGATTGCGCGGCGCTCGATGCGCCGGTTCCGCTGCTGGCGCCCCCGGTGCCAGTGGCACCCGGCGCGGCCTGCGCTTCCTTTACATCGAGCGCCGCCAGAAACTGCTGCGCCGCGGCGTACTGCGGATCGTCGCGCGGGATTGCGTCGAGAATCTGGCGGGCTTCTTTCGCGTCCGCCGTATCGCCCGTTGCCGCGAGAGCACGCGCCAAATCGTATTGCGCCGGAATCGCGCGGTCGAGTTTCAGGCTCGCGCGAAACGCCGCAGCCGCATCGCGCGCGTCGCCAGCGAGGAGCCAGAATCTGCCGGCGGCCAACTGCTGCTGCGCGTCGTCGGCATCGAGTTCGGCGCGCTGGCGGTATAGCTCCTTCGCACTCGCGAAACGCGCGCCGTCTTCGCCAGGTATTTCGCGAACGCCCATTGCGACAAGAGCAATCGCAGCGCTGACGCGCACCGTGGCGACCGGATCGGCGAGCAGCGACGCCAGCTTGGGAGCGACGGCTGCGCGCTGCGCCGCGCGCGGACGAATCGCTACAGCGGCTGTGGCGCGGACGAGAGGCTGCGCGTCGGCGAAAGCGGCGAGCACGGCGTCGTAGGCGGCGGGATCATTTGGGAAGGCGCCCAGGTAGCCGGCGGCGTTCGCGCGGAGCAGCGGGCCCTGCGAGGCATCCTTCAGAATTTCGAGCAGGCCGGGCACGGCGGCGGCATTGCCGTCGCGCGCTTGAGCGAACGCGTCCGCGCGACGCACCATTTTTTGCCCGGCGGCGTCGCCCCACCAGGCCTTCACCTGCTGCGCGGCCCATTCCGCATCCTTATCTGTATGGCAGGCGTTGCAGGCATTCGGAATGCCGTGGCGGATGGTGTTCGCCGGCGCGGGGATGCTGATGGCGTGGTCGCGGATGCGCGCATGGACGCTGACGACGGTGGCGGGCATGTGGCACTCGACGCAGCGGCTGCCGGGGCTCTGCGCGGCGTGGTGCGTGTGCGCGGCGACATTCGCGGCGATTTGCTTGTGGCACCCTTGGCAGAGCGCGTTGCTGCCGGTGCGGAGGCGCGGGTCGCGCTCGACGTCAATCTGGTGCTCGTTTGCGTGGCAGGTTACGCAGGTGGCGCCGCCCTTTAAGAAGCACTGGCTTTGCCATAGCGCGAGCGCCTCGTTGGCAAACCAGCGCGGGCGGCCGTCCAGCCAGTAGGGCTCATCGGCCGATTTCGGCAGGCGGTATTGCATGACCGGCAAGAAATAATCGTAGAAGTTGTCGCCGGGGGCGAAGCCGGGCGCGTAGGCATCGCGGAAGGAGTGGCATTTCGCGCAAATCATGGTGCTGCGCGTGGCGTCGAGACGCGCCGGATTCACGATGGTCTGTCGCAGCATCTGGCGCAGATCGGCATCGAGGACGCGAGCCGCGCTGACTTTCGCGACGTGCTCGCTGCCTGGGCCATGACAGCTCTCGCAGTCGACGCCGGGATCCTTCCAGGCAGTGTGGTAGCGGAGATCCGCGAGATCGAAATTCTTCTCGCCCCGGCTGACGTGGCAGGAGAAGCAGGTCTTGTTCCAGGTTTCGATGCCCTCGGCGGTGCCTTCTTCCGGATTCGCTGCGTCGGCCTGGTCGATCCATTTCTTGCGGACGTTGTCCCAAGTGAGCGGGATGACGATGATTCGGCCGTCGGGCAGAGTGGTGAGGTAATGCTGGATGCGGCGGCCGCCCAGCGTGTAATCGACGCGATGTTCCCAGGGCTTGCCGGCGAGAAAGGATTCCGTGATGTAAAAGCCACCGGCGCGCCTCGCGAGCAGGTACGTCGCGCCGCGGACTTCTACTTTGGCAATCGCGAAATTTCCTTCGACGCTTGCGGCTGTGGCGGGCTGCATCATTTTGTTATGCAGCGACGCGGCCCATTCGCGCGTGACCGCCGCGTGACACTTCGCGCATGCTTCCGAGCCGACATATTTTCTTTCAGAGGAGGATTGCCCGGGTGTGATTCGCGGAGCTGCTTCAGCCGCTTGCTTTGTGGCCGACGGTTCGGCGGTGGCCGCGGTCGCTGCCTTCGCGGCGTTTGCAATGCGGCCGGCAGCGCGGTGAATCGACGCGCAGTGCGCGGCTTGCGGCATTGCAACTACCAGCAGGATCAGTCCTGCCAGAGTGCGCTGGAGAGTGCGTTGGCCCCGGGCTGGCATTTGCGAAAAACCGAGGCTATCACGATTCTTGCATGCCCGCCTGTTTGGAATGCTGTGCGAGCAGCGAGCCGTCGCGGAGGCAGTCCTCCTGCCTTCATAAATGCGTCGGGGACCGCGGAGGTGCGGCGTTCCGGGCGCTCCAGACGATCTTGGGGGCGGCATCTGTCTCAATTTGAGCCTCGAGTCGGGCCGCCGGGCATCGGCTCGGCCATGCAGCTCGTACCGGCAAGCTCGCCGTTGGGCCGTTGGCGGGCGTTGCTCGCAGCCAAAACCGGACAGTCGGGCACTCCGCTCACTGCTATAGTTCTATTACTTGGATTAAAGAAATCGATGGATTCGTATGCGAAAAATACGAAAAACCACTTGACTTGCCATCCAGCTTAATAGAGACTCCGCCGCAACCACGTGGGTGTGGGTCTGTGGGGGTTTTTTGCAAGGGGATCCTGGGGTGGAAATGGCGTTTTCCGCTTTTCTTTGTCTTCAGACAGGCGGCCCGTTCTGTAGCGGTTTTCTTGCTGCGGAATCGGTGTGCGTCAGCGTTTCCACGTCGGGCCAAACTTTCAGCCAATCGAATTTCGGCACCACAGAACTTAAGGAGGGGTGAATGTTGCGTAACCGCTTGATTTCGCTTTGTGCAGTGCTCCTGTGCGTGTTCGCGCTGAGCGCCTTGCCCTCTTGGGGCCAGGCGGTTTCCAGCGGCACGATCACCGGCACAGTCACTGACAACACTGGCGCGGTGGTCGTAGGCGCCACTGTCACGCTGGTGGATAAGGCTACGGGTGACACTCGTACCACAACCACCAACGAAACGGGCCACTATGTTTTCCAGAACGTGAGTCCCAGCTCGTATGTGGTGAAGTTCAAGAAGTCGGGATTCGCGGAACTGGACGTTACGGATGCTGTCGTACAGGTCGGCACTCAGCTGAACGAAAACGTTCAGATGAAGCTGGGCGCGATCTCAACGACGGTCACCGTGACTGAAACCGCCGGCGCTGAGTTGCAGACCATGAACGCCACGGTGGGCCAGACGATCTCTGGCGCTCAGCTCGAGGCGCTCCCGGCGGTTCAGCGAGACGTTTCGACCTTCCTTGAACTGCAACCCGGTGTGAGCCCCGACGGAAGCGTCGCGGGCGCCGTGGTTGACCAGAGCACTTTCCTCCTCGATGGCGGCCAGAACACGAACGACATGGACGGCAGCATGGGCGTTTACACGCCCAGCTTCGCGGGCGATCCGACGGGCGGCGTGAACATTTTCAACGGGCAGCCGACCGGCGTGATGCCGACGCCGATCGACAGCATCGAGGAATTCAAGGTCAACACCGCGAACCAGACCGCTGACTTCAACAGCTCGGCGGGCGCGCAGGTGGAAATGGTCACCAAGCGCGGCACAAACCAGTGGCATGGCACGGTGTACGACTATTATCTCGACAACAATTTCTCCGCGAACAGCTGGACCAACAACGCGAACGGCACGCCGGTTCCGAGCTATCATTTCAGCCGTTTTGGCGCGGCCGGCGGTGGCCCGGTGATCCCGAAGGAAATTCTTGGCGGAAAGACCTACTTCTTCGGCAACTATGAAGGGTGGCGCTATCCCCAATCCCAGACCTACGAGGCGGCGGTTCCAAGCGCGAACCTCGAGGCTGGCATCATCAATGTTGGCGGGACCAACTACCAGGTTGCTGACTACGATCCGCGCGACATCGGCATCAACCCGGTCGTCCAAACCATGTGGCAGACCTATATGCCGGCCGGCAATGACCCCGGTTGCGCGGGTATCTCCGGGGCGCGATGCGACGGCGTGAATGAACTTGGATACGTTGCTAACATGCTGACGCCGCAGCGGCAGGACTTTGCGGTGGCCCGTATCGACCATGACTTCGGCGCGAAGTGGCACCTGATGTCGAGCTACCGCTTCTTCCGGTACACGCGCGCCACGACGTCGCAGGTCGATATCGGCGGCGCGCTTCCCGGCGATACGCTGGGCGATCCGACGTCCGTGTCCAACCGGCCGCAAAATCCCTGGTACTTTGTGGCGGGCCTGACCACGAACATTTCTTCCAACGTCACAAACGACTTTCACTACAGCTACCTGCGAAACTTCTGGGCGTGGGAAAGCGCGAATGCGCCGCCCCAGCCGGGTACTGACTCCTCCGGCGTGTTGGAGCCGTTCGGCGAGTACTCGACGACGGCATTGACCCCGTACAACGTCAACGCCCAGAACGTTCGTACGCGCTTCTGGGACGGCAAGGACCACTTCTTCCGCGATGACGTGACAGTCCTTCACGGCAATCACCTGTTCCAGTTTGGTGGCACCTATCAGCGCAACTGGAACTACCACCAGCGGACCGACAACGGCGGCGGCATCAACTACACGCTGACCTATCAGCTGGGTGACTCGGTGGGCTCCGGTCTAGTCGATTTGTCCAGCATCTGGGCAGCAGGTTTCGGCGGCGGTCCGGCGAACGAAACCAGCAAATACGACCGTGTTCTGGCCGCGGTTCTGGGCATCGTCACCGATGCCCAGATCGCCTACACGCGGCATGGCGCCGACCTTGAGTTGAATCCCCCGCTCACGCCGGCTTTTGACCAGAGCACGATTCCGTACTACAACGTCTACTTCAGCGACAGCTGGCACCTGAAGCCGAGCATCACCTTGACCTACGGCTTGGGGTGGACGCTCGAAATGCCGCCCACCGAAGCCGCTGGGCGTCAAGTCGAAGTGGTCGACTCGAGCGGCCAGTTGCTTAACGTCGAGTCCTTCCTGCATCAGCGCGAAGCCGCTGCCCTCCAAGGCAACGTCTACAACCCGACGATTGGGTTCGCTCTGGTCGGAAACACCGACAACGGCCGCAAGTATCCCTACAATCCGTTCTACGGTTCCTTCAGCCCCCGCGTCGCGGTGGCCTGGAATCCACACTTTGATTCGGGCAGCTTCATGAGCAAGATTTTTGGCGAGAACAGCTCCGTCGTCCGCGGCGGCTACAACCGGATTTACGGCCGCCTGAACGGCGTTGACCTCGTGCTCGTTCCCTTGCTCGGAACCGGCCTCATTCAGCCTGTTCAGTGCCGCCAGGTCTTTGCGAGCGGTGCCTGCGGTCCAACGAATCCGAATGCAACCACGGCCTTCCGCATCGGAATCGACGGCAATACAGCCCCGATCTCCGCGGCATCGCCGACCTTGCCTCAGCCTGTCTTCCCAGGCATCAACTCCGTGGCAGCCGGCGCAGGCGAGGGCTTCGACTCGGAGTTTCGGCCGAACGTAGTTGACTCCTTCGACCTGACGATTCAGCGTCAGTTCGGACCGAAGATGATCATGGAGCTCGGCTACATTGGTCGTCGGATTCAACACGAATATCAACCCGTAGACCTGAACGCAGTGCCGTACATGATGACCTTGGGCGGCCAGACGTTCTCGTCAGCTTATGCGGCGGTTGAGACCGCGCTCGGTTGCGTTGCCTCCGCGGCGGATTGCGCAGCGGCAACTTCATCCATCAGCGTGCCGTCGCAGCCGTTCTTTGAGGCAGCCTTGGCGGGTACCGGCTACTGCACGCCGGGGACCTGCACCCAGGCGGTCGTGACGAACGAAATCAACAATTTCAAGCACCAGGCAGTCTGGCAGCTATGGTCCGACCTGGATCAGGGCGGCATCGGAGGCGGACCGGGCGGCGCCACGCAGCCTGGCTTCAACTTCCCGCGAAGCATGCAGAACAGCCCGATCTATACAAACGGTGTCTGCGCTCCGTACGGCTGCAGCGGCCAACTGACGAGCGGCGTGGGCGACAATGCCAGCATCGGCTATGGCAACTACAACGGTGCCTTCGTCACCTTCAAGACGACCGACTGGCACGGCTTTACCACGCAGCAAAACTTCACCTATAGCAAGGCACTCGGCACGGGAGCCTTCGTTCAGGCCACCAGCGAGTACGCCCCAGACGATCCGTTCAACCTCGGCGAGATGTACGGTTACCAGAATTTCGACCGCAAGTTCGTCTATAACCTGGCAACCGTGTACGCTCCGCCGTTCTATAAGGGACAGGAAGGCGCCATCGGCCGCGTGCTGGGCGGGTGGACGTTCGCTCCGCTCTTCGCCGCCGGCAGTGGCTCGCCGCTCTATTGCTACACGTTCACGAACGGGCAGGCCTTCGGCGGTGCGGATGGAGACGACTACTTCAGCAATGAACAGTGCGTCTTCACCCAGACCCCGTCTCAGCCCAAGGCCAACCTCCACGTCGCCGAAGACGAGAACTACGGCGTCAACGGCTGGACCGACCCCAACTCGGTCTACGCGATGGCCCGTGCACCGATTCTCGGCGTCGATAAGAGAGTCGGAGGCGTGGGTAACATTCGCGGCTTACCCTACTGGAACATGGACTTCAGCATCACCAAGGACGTCAAGATCACGGAGCGATTCAGCACCGAATTCACGGCCGTGTTCTACAACGTCACGAACCACAACCAGTATGCTGACCCGTACATCGATATCAGTGACCCCGCAGATTGGGGTACGATTACAGGCCAGGCGAACAATCCGCGGAGCATGCAGTTCGGTCTCCGCGTGCGGTTCTAAAAGAGCCAAGCGGTACGCGAAAGGGCCGGGAGCGAAAGCTCCCGGCCCTTTTTGTTTCTGGCGCACTTTGAATCTCTTCTTTAAACCCTTGTAGGCCAAGGCTTTAGGCAGAGCCGCCTGAACGAGCTCCAGCTACTTTAGTCCCATCGATGCGTTCTCGGCCTTTACGATGGGGCGATCGCCGGCGGGGCAGGGGTGGCCGTCGTGGCCTACCAGGAGGTGCTTGATCAGCTCCTGGATGCGGCGGTGGCCTTCACGGCTTAGCTGGGCGTCCTCGTGGATGGAGAGGTCCCGGGTGCGGCGAATGCGCCGGGCCTCCGACAACGCCGCCTCGGCTTCGCTCCGAATCAGCTCGAGCTCTTCGCAGTGGGCCTTCGGTGCCACAACAGGATAGATTCTACGTATGCTTCGGCCTCCGGCAACGGTACTTTGGTACTACAAATCAGAAATTCATCCGGAGAGGCCCGCGGAAGGCACTGATTTATGTCGTGGATGCCAGACTCGGAGGCCAAGCCTCAGGTTCAGGAGCTGAAAGCACAGGGCTTCCACCACAAAGCCAAACCTGTCGGTGACTGTGCTGTCCCGGTCGGACTCAACGCGGGATTCTCGTCTGGAGGATGCCCGAGAACTGCGCTGTGCAGAGAAGTGCGAAGGGCAAAGCCATCCAAATCCGCTCGGGAATTGGAGGCGCGGGTGGGAATCGAACCCACGCGTAAAGGTTTTGCAGACCTCTCCCTTACCTCTTGGGTACCGCGCCTCAAACCGTGAAGTATATCGAATCTGCCGCGCGGTTTCAGCACGGAAGAAGGCGAGCGCAGAGCAGCCGCGCTAGCGAATGTGCAGATCGAACGGCACGCGGGCCTGCAGGGAGTTCATCGAACCGGCGACTTGCCGCAGGATCGAGTGGAGCGAGACAGACTCATTCATCGTACGCTGGCGCTCGAACAGCATTTCCCAGAACGTCTTCTCTCCAGGATAGCGAACGATATGGACGGACTCGCCGGCCGGGACCCCGGCAAGCTGCTTGGCGACTTCGATGGCGCGATCCATGCCGCCGAGCTCGTCGACCAAGCCGAGTTGCTTCGCCTGCTCGCCGGACCAGACGCGGCCCTTGGCGATTTTGTCGACGGCTTCGACGGACATGTGGCGGCCGCGCGCGACTCCCTGCGTGAATTCGGCATACGTCTGCTGCAAGGATTTCTCGATGGCGGCCTGCTGGGCGGGAGTGAAGTTTTGCTGGTCGGAGAACAGGGTGGCATTGTCGCTGGTCGAGACGTAATCCGTGCTGAGGCCGAGCAGCCCGTAGAGGCCCGAAAGGTTGAACTTGCCGATCAGGACGCCAATCGAGCCGGTGATCGTATCGGGGTCGGCGACGATTTTTCGAGCCGGGGAAGCAATCCAGTAGCCGCCCGAGGCGGCAACGTCGGACATCGACACAACGACGGGCTTCACGGCATTGGCAAGCTCCACTTCGCGGCGGATGACCTCGCTGCCGACTACGGAACCGCCGCCGGAGTCGATGCGAAGCACGATGGCGCGGATGCTGCGATCCTGGCGGGCATCGCGAATGTCCGCTGCGACGGAATCGCCGCCCATGATGAAGCCGCCCGTGGGACTATCCTGCGAATCGCCGGAAACAATCAGGCCAGTGGCGTGCACGACGGCGATCTCCTCGCCGCCAAAGGCGCTCAAGGACATGCGATAGCGGTTGAGTGAAATCGGATTCCAGCCGCGGCCATGCTGCTTGAAGTAGTCCTGAACCTGATCCCAGTAGCCGAGACGATCGACCAGATGATCCGCCACGGCGTCGCTGCTGAGGAACGGCCCCTGCTCCACCAAGTGCTGAAATTTCGGGACGTCCATGCGGCGGGCCTTCGCGGTCTCGGTCAAGTAGCGGTCATAAACGCTGTGCAAGAGCGATTCGACCTCTTCCTTGTGGGCCGGAGTGAATTTTTTCTCCGTGAATGTGTTGCCGGCGGTCTTGTACTCGGCAATGTGATAGTACTCGGGAACGATCTTCAGTTTGTCCAGAGTGCCGCGCATAAAGAGCGTCTCGGCCACCATGCCGCGAATGCTGACGGGCGCCGAGGGCACGAGCCAGACTTGGGAGCATCCGCTGGCAAGGTAGTACTCGGGATTTCCGATGCCGTCGTATCCGAGGTAACAGATGCTCGGCTTGCCGCTTGTTTGAAAGGCGATGAGATGCGAACGAATCTCCTCGAGCTTCGCCCAGCCTGTCTCGAGCGGCGCAATGCGCACGACAATTCCGGCAATTCGGGAATCGCCAGCCGCGGAGTCGATCGCGTCGAGGTAATCGTGCAGAACAGGAGGGCCGCCGCCGTTGAAGGCCGCAAAAAGATCCAAGGAGCGCTGCTCGTTGATTTCGCCGGCCGCGTCGATGACGAGGACGGAGCCCGAACGGATCGAGACCGGCCTCCACGCCAACGCCCAGAAAATGGATAAGAAGAACAGGATCACCACTCCGACGACGATTACACGCCGCTTGCCCCAAGTCATGTTGCTTCACCTCTCGTCATGGAAATTCGTCCGCGGATGTACGGGAGAAGACGTTAGCATTCGACGGCCGCAATCCGAAAGGCGGAAATCGAGCCGCTGCAGCCGGTACTTTTTGCGCAAGCGACCGGACCTGTGGCCGGGCATTTCGTCGCGCTTTGCTAACATGGAAGTTTCGACCTCCTTTGGAAGCCGCGATGAAGCGCAACTGGCTCGAACAATTGATGAGGGTCAACAAGGAACTGCTGCTGATCCTTTCGATCATCGCGTTTGCGGCGATCGTGAATTTCTTCATCGACGGGCAGAAGCTGGTTCTTTCCTTCTACGACTTGCCGACTCTTTTCGCCGCCTACTATTTCGGGCGATCAAGGGCCGTTCAAACGGCGCTCGCCTCGATTCTGATCGTTTCCTGGCTGAATTTGATGAATCCGGTTGCGCTGGCCAGCGGGACAGCGGTGGCCATCCGGCACCTGATGGCGTGGTCTGACATCGCGATCTGGGGCGGGTTTCTCCTGATTACGGCCTATGCCATGGGCTCGCTCTACGAGCGCAAGGAAAAGAGCCTCGCCGAACTTCGCGAGACCTACTATGGCGTGCTGCAGATCCTGTGCGGAGTCGTCTCGAACGACAAATACACGCAGAACCACTCGTATCGCACGTCCGTCTACGCGGCGCGGATCGCGGACGAAATGCGCCTGCCGGAGCAGCAGGTCGAGGACATTCGAGCGGCAGCGCTGCTCCACGATATCGGGAAGCTGGAGGTAAGCCGCCAGATCCTCTACAAGGCCGCGAAGCTGACGGACCAGGAAATCGTCGAAATGCAATCCCACTTGAACAAGGGAATGGACACGCTGAAACCTGTCGGGGGAACGCTACGGCGCGTCCTGCCGATTATCCTGGGCCATCACGATAAGTTTGACGGGACGGGCTATCATCCGACGAAAGGCTCCGATATTCCTCTGGAGGCGCGCATCATCAGCGTTGCGGACGCGTATGACGCGATGGTGAGCGACCGGCCCTATCGCAAGGCAATCACTCCGTTCGAGGCGCGCGACATCCTGGTGAAGGGCGCCGGGAAAGACTGGGACCCGAAGGTTGTCGACGCGTTTCAGTCGGTCTTTCGGGCCGGGCGGATGGAAGTTCCCGAAGTTCTCGTCTAATAACTCCGAATCGATTCTGAAGGGAGGGCGGCACTCGAGGCCGCGGCGCCGACCGAGCAAGGTGGTCAGGCTGGAATTTGCTTTTCGAGCAGCTGAGTGATCGCCTCGCGGAGACGCGTGAGAGTAAAAGGCTTCGGCACAATGGGCACGGCGGCGAACTCAGGTCCGTGCTGCTCGACGTCCGACGTGTTCCCCGTCATCAAGAGGAAACGCGCAGTGAGCTCCGGGCGGATGGCCTTCACGAGGCGGTAGACGTCGACACCGCTCCGTCCGGGCATCTTCAAGTCACAGAGGATCAAATCGAAATTCTCGCTCTTTAGAGTTGCCTCAGCCTGGCCGGAGCCCGCCAACCGAGTAACATCGTAACCGGAGCGCTCCAGGGCGTCGCCGACCATCTCAAGAAGTCCTTCTTCATCATCTATGACCAGGACGCGCTGCTTCGCGGAAGCCGAGGGAACTGGGGTTGGGACTGGAGCCGACGCATGAGTCGGAGCCAGTGGAGCGGACCTGGCTTCTGGAGTCGGCGGCATAACCGGCTGTTCCTTCGAGAGCGGTAGTTCGATGTGCATGGTAACGCCTTCGCCCGAAGCAGGCTCCGCAAAGATGCGTCCGTGGTGCTGCTGAATAATGCCGTGGGAGACGCTGAGGCCTAGCCCAGTTCCCTGCCCCTGTGGACGCGTGGTGAAGAACGGCTCAAAGATGCGCTCGCGCACCTCGGCTGACATTCCAGGGCCGTTGTCGCGCAGCGTCAAATGAGCAGTGTCCTCGCCGACCCAGCAAGCAATCGAAATCTCTCCGCGCGTGCCACGGCTGCGAATGGCATCTTCCGAATTAAGTAACAAGTTTAGAAGCACCTGCAGGAGCTGGTCGGGATCGGCCAGGACCCAGACGGGATCGGCCGGCTTGGTGAGCTGAACGATGATGTTGTCGGCGCGCAGATGGTATTCGCGGAGATCGATCAGGCGGTCGATCACGCCGCGCAGGTCGAGACGCTGCGTGCGGTAGGGCGCCCGGCGGGCAAAACTGCTGAGATTCGCGACAACGTTTTTGAGGCGCAAGGCCTCTTCCCTGATCGTTCGAAGAGGCGCGGCCACACCCGGATCGCCGGCCCGCTGACTGAGAACGATTTCGCTGAAGCCGAGGATCGACGTGAGCGGGTTGTTGATCTCGTGCGCGACTCCGGAGACCAACTGGCCGAGCGATGCGAGCTTCGCCGATTGCAGCAATTCCTTCTGAGCGAATTCCAGCTTTGCCGTTCGCTCGATCACCTTTTGCTCAAGCGATGTGCGCATTTCGCGCAGCTCGGAGGCCATTTCAAGAAACCCGACAGTGAGCGAGCCGAGTTCGATGTTCTTCGGAACGTCGGCAATGAGGTTGAGATTACCGCGACGGACCTCTGCCACCATCTCGCGCATTTCATCGAGGGGCCGCCAAATATGCACTTGGTGAGCGCGGCGAAACCAGAAAGATACGGCGATCGAAAAGAGAGCAAACGCAACCAACAGCAGCAACATCTCCTGCGATGATTTGCGCATCTCCACGTCGAGCGTCCGCAGCCGCTCGACCTCCGGTCCGGCGACATGCAGCGTCTGCAGCGAAGCTGAAATGCGAGTCTCGTAGAAGTTCCCTACGTAGAGCGCGGCTGACGCGAGAAGAACGGCGAGAAAGAGCGTGCCGGCTTGCATGAGGCGAAAATGCCGCTCGATAGAGTACGGTTTGGGCCTGGGAAGGCCTCGGCTGGAGAGGGATTGGGTCCGGTGCTCCGTTGGCACACTCATAGCGGCCGAATATCGGGGGCACTTCGACATCCAAAGGCAGCGAGAGTAGCTATAGGCGCGCGAACAGGTTAGACGAACTGGAGCTCTGAGGTTTCTACAGAAAGCCGCCGGAATGAAACGTTTGTTCCGATGCGGGTCAGTACAAGCGCTCAGCCAAGTTCGTTCACGGCAGCGACGATATGACGTGCGGAGATGCCAAACGCGTCGACAAGTTCGTCTGGTTTGCCAGAGTGAGGCATTCCGTGAATGGCGAGGAGCCGAGCCTTCGACGGAGCGTATCCCGCCTCCGCAAGCGCAGAGAGTACGGCCTCACCCAGGCCTCCCTCCGCCCAATGATCCTCGACGGTAATGAGGCGTCCGCCGGTGGCCTTGAGCTGCTCGGCGAGAGCCTTGCCGTCAAGCGGCTTCACGCAATAGAGATCGATGACGCGAATGGCGGAGCCCTGCGCCTTCAACTGGTCAGCCGCTTTGAGGGCTTCATGCAGCGTGATGCCTGCGCCAATCACGGTGACGCGGTCCTGCGCTCCCTGCCGGAGCACCTTGAAACCCGGCACGGGAAACTTTTCGTCTTTCGAATAAAGGATCGACGTTTTCGGGCGGGAGGTACGGAGGTAGCTGATGCCGTCGTGGCGAGCCATATACTCGGTGAGCCGTTCCGCAGAAACAGCATCGCTGGGATAGAGCACAACCGAGCCGTGGACGGCGCGGAACATAGCGAGATCCTCGAGCGCCATCTGCGAGGGGCCGTCTTCTCCAATGGAAACGCCACTATGAGAGCCGCAGAGGCTCAGATTGGCGCGGCTGATCGCAGCCATCCGCACTTCGTCGTAGGCTCGCGACTGAAAGCAGGCGAACGTGTCGGCGAACGCCGTCTTGTCGCGCGCAGCGAGACCAACGCCTACGCTAACCATGTTCTGTTCGGCGATGTAGGCCTGGAAGAAGCGGTCGGGGTAGGCGTCCGCGAAGATTTCGGAGAAGGTGGAATTGTCGACGTCGCCGGACAAAACCACGAGCTGAGAGTTTACAGCGCCAATGCGCTTGAGGGCGTAGCCATAGGCTTCGCGCGTGGCGACGGGCTTGCTTGGGTCATAGTCAGGGGCGGCCGGTGCTGGAAAATCGACGCGATGGGGCAACGAAGTGCGCGCGTAGGATTTTCCGGGATCGGGAGGAACGTCAATGCCGCCGCCCAGCTCTTTGATCGCGGCCGCGAGCTGTTCTTTCGAGAACGGCTTGCCATGCCAGCCCTGCTTACCTGCAACCTGGCTGAACCCGTGGCCCTTCTCAGTGCGCGCAAGAATCGCCTGCGGGCGGCCCTTCGTGGCCTTCGCACGGTCCAGCGCGGCCAGCACGACAGGTACATCGTGTCCATCGATGATTTCCGTCGCCCAGCCCTGCGCTTCGAACTTATGGCGGTAAACCTCCATATCGTGCTGGTACATCGTGGGCTCGCTCTGGCCAAGGGCATTGATGTCGGCCAGGACCGTGAGATTGTCGAGCTTGTAGTGCGCGCTAAATGCGGCAGCTTCCCAGATCTGACCCTCGGCAAGCTCGCCGTCGCCGGTAAGCACGTAGACGCGAGTGCTGCTCTTATCCAGCCGCGCACCGATTGCGAGGCCGGCGCCAACGGAAAGGCCTTGGCCAAGCGACCCAGTGGCGGCGTCAACACCGGGAATTCGCGGCGTCGGGTGACCTTCCAGTTCGCTCGAAAACTGGCGCAGTGTCATGACGCGGGATTCCGGAAACACACCGGCTTCCGCGAGCGCCGCGTAGAGCACGGGGGCGGCATGGCCCTTCGAGAGGACGAAACGGTCGCCATCGGGCGAGTTCGGATTCTTGGGATCGAATTTCATTGCGTAGAAGAACGCGCCGGCTACGAGCTCGGCTGCGGACATGCAAGAAGTGGGATGGCCGGAGCCGGCGGCCGTTGTGGCCATCATCGAAAGGATGCGCAGCCGGCGGGCTTTTTCCTGAATGGCGGTAATTGTCGAGGTGGAAGGTCCTGCAGGCGAAGTGACGCTCATGGCCGCTCCTTGGCTTCTCTAGTAAGGATGCAATTCTACCTGTTTCGGTCGCAGTCGGCGAGCGGGTAGAGATTTTTCGCTTTCGCCGAATCGCGTCAGCCCGCGCGAGATAAATCCGCGCCCTTCGCTTCTTTTCCCAGGCTGGTGATGATGACCACCAGGGTTGCGACAATCAATACGGTCCCGGCAAGAACGGGAGCGTAGTTTCCGGCGAAATGTCGCTCCGCAAGTTGCGCCTGAATCACGGAGTTGCGGGAGGCCAGCAAGTTTCCCACCTGATATGCGAATCCGGGAAAAGTAGCGCGCACAGCGGGCGGAGATAACTCGTTCAAGTGAGCGGGAATCACGCCCCAGGCGCCCTGAACCATGAATTGCATGACAAAGCCGCCGACGATCAGCGTCAACTCGGTATGGCCATAAGCCCAGAGCGGAATCGCTGGGATCGAAAGCAGCGCGGCTAGGACGATGGCTTTGCGCCGCCCGATCTTCTCCGACCAGGACCCAAAAACGATTCCGCCGAGCAATGCCCCGATGTTATAGACGACGGCGGTCAACCCAACGGCACCGGGCAGAAAACCGTGGTTTCGCTGAAGAAAAGTCGGATAGAGATCCTGCGTGCCGTGGCTGAATAGATTGAACGCGAACATGAGCAACGCCAGAAAGATGAAGCTGCCCGTATAGGAGAGGATGTCGCGGCCGATGTGCAGCTCCGCGTTTCGCGCGACGCGGCCTTGAATCCACGCCGGGGATTCCTTCACGCGCGTGAGGATGAGATAGATCACCGGAAGAGCCGGCAACGAACCCAGCACGAACATGCCGCGCCAGCCGACAAGATTGAAGAGAAGCCCGTACGCCAGAGACGCAAGCAAGTAGCCGATGACGTAACCTTCCTGAAGAAGCCCCGAGAAAAATCCGCGGCCTTCCGCCGGGAGCGTTTCAAACGCGAGAGCGGCGCCGACGCCCCACTCGCCACCCATGGCGACGCCGAACAAGGCGCGGATGACGAGAAAGGCGGGCAAAGATGGCGCAAAAGCCGAAGCAAGCTCGAAGAATGAGTAGCAGACCACGTTGGCCAGGAGCGCAGGGCGGCGGCCGAAGCGGTCCGCGAGGAAGCCGAAGAGGAATGCTCCGACTGGGCGCATCGCTAAAGTGATGAAGATGGCTTCGGCGACGTCGGAGACTTTCGCGCTGAATTGCGTCGCAAGGGCGCTGACGCAGAAGACCAGGATGAAGAAGTCGAAGGCGTCGAGCGACCAGCCGAGCAGGCACGCCAGGAACGTGTAGCGTTGCGCGACAGTTAGCCGTCGCAAATGCCCGAGAATGCCCTTCCCGGTGCGGTCATCCGACCGGAGCGGGTCGTGCGGCGAGGCGCTCATCTCGAGCGAGCCTTTTGCGGCGGGATTGAGCTTGGATTTACGAGGGCGTCTACGGTGCGCGCGACTTGCACCATTTCGGCGACGTCGTGAACGCGAACGATGTGCGCGCCTCCCAGAATCGCGGCGGTGACGGTGGCGGCTGTGCCATAGGTGCGACGGTCCGCGGGCACATCGCCCAAAGCGCGCGTGAGAAAGCTCTTGCGCGAAGTCCCAACAAGCAGCGGAAACCCGAGCCGACCTAATTCCGGAAGCCGTGCGAGCAGTTCATAGTTTTGCGGGTAGCTCTTGCCGAAGCCGATGCCCGGATCAAGGAGGATTTGTGATTTCGCGACGCCTAGACGGCGGGCGGTGGCGACGGCTCTTTGCAGTCCGCTGATGACATCTCGAAGAACGTCGCGGGAGAACGGCAACTTCTGCATCGTCTGCGGCTCTCCGCGCATATGCATCAGGATCAACGCGAGCCGTCGACGGCGCGCGACCTCAGCGATGCGAGGATCGCGGCGAAGCGCCGTAATGTCGTTGACGATTTCGGCGCCGGTATCGGCAGCAGCGGAGGCGACCTCCGACTTGCTGGTGTCAACCGAAATGGGAATCTTGAGTCTCCCCCGGAGCTGCGCCAAAACCGGCAGTAGCCGCGAGAGCTCCTCCTTCGCGGAAATTCCGCTCGATCCCGGCCGAGTCGATTCAGCGCCGATATCGAGGATATCCGCGCCCTGGCGTTCGATTTCAAGAGCGCGCGCGACCGCGCCTTCCGTGCTGAAATGAAGCCCACCATCGGAAAAACTGTCGGGCGTGACGTTCAGTACGCCCATCACAAGCGTGCGCTGCCCGAGCGCCAATGAGCGGGAGGGAAGCCGCAAGCGGAATTTTTTCCGGCGAAACACCGCGCTATTGAATCACGATTCAGCGCGAAGCACGAAGCCTATTGCGGCGTCGCGGGGACGTAGTAGGCGGCGCGATGCGAGATCGTGACATCCGGCTCATCGACTCGGATTGCCACGCGGTGCCAGCCGCGAACGTCGCCCGGATTGCTCTGCGCCCGCTGCGGATAATAGCCCAGGGTGTATTCCGCGCGAATTCGCTGCGCGACCTTTCGAAAGGTGTCAGCGAGCGTTGCCGCTTCGCGCAGGAAATACAGCTGGCCGCCCGCCCGGCGAACGAGTTCGGCAAGATAGAGCGTATAAGCGGGAATCTTCAGCTCTCGAGCATCGACTGAAAGAAGCGACTGGCTTGCATGGGCGGCGAGCCAGCCGGGCGTCATGACGTTTGGCCGGTTTTGCGTGGATACCGCAAAAACCTGGATGTTCTCCGCCGCAAGCAGGCGCGAAAGGTCGTCGAAAGTAAGCCGGTCTGGCAACGCAGGCGAGGGAGCCGCGCTGGCCGGATCGAGCGTCAAGCCCAGCCCGCTATCTTGACCGTCCGTCAGCAGGATGATCGCCTTGCGGCCGGTGCGGCCGGGAAACAATTCACGCGCGGTGAGGTAAACCGCTTCATAGATATTTGAGCCGCCAGTGTCGCCGAAAAGATCTCGCACATTGATGCGGTCCACGGCGCGCCGCATCAGTTCGCGCACATCCGAGAACGGCAGGAGCAGATACGTATGCGCGGCAAAATCAACCACGGCGGCCTGATCGAGCGGCTGCAGAGCAGCGACGAGCGCGTCCGCAGCTGCCTTCATATCATCCGAATCGCGAAGAACGCTGGGGCTGGCGTCGATTACCATGGCGATACTCGCAGGCTGCGTCGAGGCATCGAAGTAAGCGATCTTCTGCTCTTGCCCCTCATCGAAAACACGGAAGTCCGGGAGCTTGAGTCCCGGAACGGCTGTGCCGTCCGCGGTGGCCACAGCGCATGTGACAGAAACCATTTGCGTCGTGCTGCGAATGGCGGTCTTGTCGGTCTCTTCCGCTTCTACTGGTTCGCCAGCACCGCCCTTCGTTTTGATCACGAGTTCACCCGTGAGTTGGTCTCGCTGCCAAGTAATTCCGGAGTCAAGTTCTTTGGGCTTCGGCAGCTTATGGTTCTGTCTCTCGGCAGGAGGGACGGCGACGGGAAGTATTGAAGAGAAAAACAGGAAGGCAGCAGCTCCAAGCACCGCCCGGTAGAACCGACTCGGTCGCATGACCGCTCAATCGAGATCGAAATCGCGCAGCGGCTTTTCGATAGGCGCGTCTTTCGCTTTCTTGAGGCCTTCTGCGAATTTTCGAGCGAGGACGTCTTCTTTGTTCTTTTCAGCTTCTACCGACGCGCGGAACTTTGCTTCAACAGCGTCCGCCTGCTGGCGCAACAAGCGGGCCGTATCATCCAGATCGACGGAGGAAGGAGGCTTCGGCGGCGGAACGTGGGACAGCACAACGCCCAGCTCACGGTCCACCATCAGCTTCGCCTGGCAGCAGGGACAGTCGACTTCAAACGTGTCCGCTGGCTTTTTGGTCATGGCGGTATTCTACGACAGAATCGTGCGGGCGCGCTCTACGAGCGCGGAATGCGATGGGCGGGACGGGGTTACCGGTGTCCCGTCTCGGCCCAACGCCTGAGCGAGTCATAGACGATCGAAACGACGAAGACAGTCACCGCGGCAACAAGCAGCGCGACGTACGCACGAGACTTGGTTCCAGCTTCGTGGTAAACGCGAGGTAAGAAGAACCAGACAAATGCTCCAACAGCAACGAGGCCGTAAGCCAGCCGCAAATTCCGCTTAGCATCATTCCATCTCATGTCGGTTCAGGCGGGCGCGGGCTTTTCGCCCTTTGCGAGTCCTGGAATCGGGCGAGGCTCGGGGCGCAGCGCGAGTTGCGGCTCCTTGCTCGGCACGGGCGATGTAGGTGGGGGAGGCGGTGTTGGTCGCTCCGGCAGCGGCTTGCCGTCCAGCAAGAGCTTCAACTCAGTCGCGTCGAGCACTTCGCGATCGAGCAACGCCTGAGCCACTCGTTCGAGCGCCTCGCGATAGGTCTCCAGAATGTTCCGCGCCCGAGTGTAACCTTCGTTCACGATGGAGCGAACTTCGCCGTCGATCTTGATCGCCGTGTCTTCCGAATAGTCGCGGTGCTGCGCGATCTCGCGGCCAAGGAAAATCGCTTCTTCCTTCTTGCCGAACGTGAGCGGACCGAGCGGGCTCATGCCCCATTCGCAGACCATCTGTCGCGCGATTTCCGTCGCGCGCTCGATGTCGTTGCCGGCGCCGGTAGTGATGTGGTGAAGAAAAATCTCCTCGGCTGCGCGGCCTCCCATTAAAACGGCAAGCTGCGACTCCAGAAATTCCTTTGTGTAGGTATGCTTGTCGTCGATCGGAAGCTGCATCGTGACGCCCAACGCCATGCCGCGCGGAATGATGGTGACCTTGTGCAGCGGATCTGCGCCTGGCGTCATCGCCGCAACGAGAGCATGTCCCGCCTCGTGATACGCCGTATTCCGCTTCTCCTCGTCCGACAGGATCATCGACTTCCGCTCGACGCCCATGAGGACTTTGTCCTTGGACATCTCGAAGTCGGCCATGGTGACGAATTTGCGGTTCTGACGGGCGGCCCAAAGAGCCGACTCGTTTACGAGATTTGCCACGTCAGCGCCCGAGAAGCCGGGCGTGCCGCGAGCAATCACGGAGAGATCGACGTCGTCGGAAAGCGGCACCTTGCGCGTGTGAACGCGAAGAATTTCCTCGCGCCCCTTCACATCGGGCCGAGGCACAACCACTCGTCGGTCGAAGCGTCCCGGACGAAGCAGCGCCGGATCGAGCACGTCGGGCCGGTTCGTTGCCGCGATCAGGATCACGCCTTCGTTCGATTCGAAACCGTCCATTTCAACCAGCAGAGCATTCAGCGTCTGCTCGCGTTCATCGTGGCCGCCACCCAGGCCGGCTCCGCGATGACGACCCACGGCGTCAATTTCGTCGATGAAGATAATGCAGGGCGCGTTCTTTTTGCCCTGCTCGAAGAGGTCGCGCACGCGACTGGCGCCGACTCCGACGAACATCTCCACGAAATCGGAACCGGAGATCGAGAAGAAGGGCACATTCGCTTCGCCGGCGATCGCGCGCGCCAGGAGCGTCTTGCCCGTTCCCGGCGGCCCGACCAGCAGCACACCCTTGGGAATGCGGCCGCCAAGTTTCTGGAATTTCTGGGGATCCTTCAGGAAATCAATGATTTCGTACAGCTCTTCCTTGGCCTCGTCGATGCCCGCGACGTCTTTGAAGGTGGCCTTCTTCTGCTGGGCAGTCAGCAAACGCGCGCGCGACTTCCCAAAGCTCAAGGCCTTGTTTCCGCCCGCCTGCATCTGCTTCATCATGAAGATCCAGAACGCAACGAGCAGGATCAGCGGCGCGAAATTAATCATGAAGCTGATCCAGTTGGCGTCCTTTACTTCTTTGTAGGTATAGATGACGTGCTGGTCTTGCAGCGCCTTGGTCAAATCCGGAATCGCCGTGTTGGCAACGGCTACGCCGCGGAAGCTCTTGCCGTCTTTGTAGTCGCCCTGCAGTTCGGCGCTGTTCTGGGAGAGTGAAATCGTGACGTCCTTGACCTGGCCGGCATTAATCTGGTCAAGGAAACTCGTGTACTGCGGCTCGCTTTCATGCGCAGACTGCCCGCCCGTGGAGGCCATCCTCCACAACACGACTGCGAGCAGGATCATCAACAGCCAAAACAGGATCGTCCGTACTGTCGAATTCACCGTCTTACCTCATCCCCGGGACCAGACGCCTTGCCGATTACTCCGTCGGATCCGCGAGCCCTAAGTACTTAGATGCTTGGAAATCGCTTTTTACTCAAGCCCAGTCCGCGCTCCACGATTCTCAAGCTCTAGCTCTTCGATCACCAATCCTACCCGGGTACCAGAACTTGCGCCAAAGCCCCGCGCGGCGGGCAAACCCCGAGCCCAAATCACGCTACCGGCACTCTCCAGAACCGGCCATTTGCTCCGGTCGCCTCTCGGAACACGCGCGGCCGACAGCATGTGATTCAGCTTGCGGGCCTGGCGTCGGCCTTGGGGCGTGTAGGCGTCGCCCGGCCGCCAGTTCCTCAGGATCAACGGCGCGCGGAGTGAGTCGGCATCTAGAATTTGGTCACTTTTAGTTTCCCTCGCCGCGCGACCCCAGTCAATCAATTTCAGGCAGAAGCGGCTTCCAATTTCCGGGACGGAAACATTCGCCGCCCCGGCGCTCGGAATCTTCAAAACATACTCGTAAGCCTTGTGTTCCGCGGCGGCTTCAGTTCGTGAGACCGCTCGAGCGACCGAGTGGAAGAGCAGCTCATCAAACCCGCGTTCCACCCTGACTCCCCCTGGCAACTGAACCACGCGACCACTGTCGGACTCCTCAGCCAGCCGAATCACCTGCTCCACGTGGCGCGCCGTCAACTCCTTGCGGTCACCGCGGATCTCTTCATACAAACGGCGGACCAACCGCTCGGTCAGAGCTCGCTGTGCCGCGGAGGTATCGCCCTTCGCATCATTCGATGACTTCGATAGTCCGTTGTGAAGCTCCAGAGGCCGCAAAAGGTCGCGAATTGGCAAAACCAATCCCCGCTCTCTGGGCTTCACGAATTCTCGGTAGCGGTCCTCGACCAGGGCTGACCAGAAAGCGTCCTCTTCCCGGGCCAGGTGAGCAAGTTCGCAAAGGCGCTCAACGATGCGGCTCGAAAACCGTTCTTGCAGCACTGGAACCAGCTCTGTTCGCACCCTGCTTCGCATTCGCTGGACGTCGCGATTCGTAGAGTCTTCACACCAGGATTGCCCCAAGGTCTGGAGGTACTCCCGCAGATCCGCTCTTCGAACGGCCAGGAGGGGCCGCACCACCGAACCGGCCTTCGGATGAATACCGCCAAGACCGGTAGGACCCGTTCCGCGAATCACATGCGCGAGTACCGTTTCGGCCTGATCATCCGCCGTATGCGCAACCGCAACCCGGGTGACGCGTCCTGCTTCGACCAGGCCTTCGAGGAAGGCATACCGAACGCGCCGCCCGGCATCCTCGAGGTTCCAACCCTGCCGCTTCGCCTCTGTGGCGACATCCTTGCGCTCCAGAACAAGCTCCAAGGACAGGCTATTGGAGAGGTCAGACACAAACCGCGCGTCCCGATCGGACTCGTCCCCTCGCAAGCAGTGGTCGAGGTGAGCAACCATCAGGGTGATCCCGAGGCTCTCCCGGAGCGCTTCCAAGATTCTCAACAGCGCCACAGAATCGGCGCCGCCGGACACGGCCACTGCAACGCGATCTCCCGCGGAGAAGAGCCGCGATCGGCGGACATCCTGAAACACCAGCTTCTCAAGCGGTTGGAGCATCGGACGAACCCGTCAGCTAGCCAAACACTGATCGCCGGTATGGTAGCAGTAAGGCTCGGAGGGGTCGAGCAGCCAGGGAAAGGGCTTCCTAGAGGCGATCGGCAACCTGCTCGGTAAACAAGTCGCGGCTATACGAAATCCGCCGGTCTAGCGCTACGGCAGCGAAGTAGGAGCAGCTCTGGCGCTCGCCCTCGCTCCAGTGCGCCACGCTCGGCAGGATCGGGCCGGTCAATCTCCCAAGCATGTCGACCAGACTGTAGTAGGCGCCCACAACACGAATTTCTTTGTGATCATCCCCGCGCTCTGGACAGAGTCGTACCAGCTGGAGAAGCCGTTCGAAGTCGTCGGCGGTCACGTCCTGGCTGGCTATACCGGTGACCTCGCGAACGCGTTCGGATAGCTCGACTCTTCGGCTGTAAGCCAGAATGGAGCGGCAGTGCAGAACGAAAAATTGAAGCAACGCCGCGAACGAGATTACGAAAATAAGGGCTGCAATCATCGGGCTCTCGCCAACAGGCTTGCCGTCGCCAGCCGGGACTCCTCAGGCACCTTGGTGAAGGTATAAGCCCATGCCAGAGGCAACCACAGTCCGACGATCGGAAACAGGAATCTCAACAGCGGCATGTACAGCGTCGGAAACAGGTTGCCGATCGCATACGTGCCTGCTGTGCCGCTAAAATAGACGCCCAACGCCAGCACAAGCTGGACCAGCCGTGTACGTGTTTCCCGCAACTTTAGAATCGCGCCCCAAAGCAGGTATGTCAGGACCAAACCCACAAAGTAGAGGTTTTGTCCCAGCTCGTGAACAAACCGGCTCGTCAAGTGGCTTCGGTTGTTGTGCACCACGAGATAGGAAAAGACGGCCGTGGCCAGCAACAGGAGCACAGCGGCCTTCTGAACGTAATCGCTGGCGTGCAGCTCGGCGAAGACCTGCTGGTAGAAACGGATGATCACCCAGAACATCAGGATCGTGAGAAGGCTGTCCGTGTAGTAGTAGTAGTAGGCGTATGTGATCGATTCGAGCCCATAGCGACGGGACACCACGAAGAGCCCGCAAGTGACTGCGGCCTCGCACAGCATGTAGATATTTATAGCGATGTTCTTGAAGAAATGACGTTTAAAAAGAGAACACACCACTACGTAGATTTCCAAGAGGAAACCAAAGAGAGTTAAAGCGCCAAAATATGAGCCAAGCATTTAAGATCGTTCAGGCCTGGCTCCCAGCCGAACCGAACGCCTAAGCTAATTCCACGGAATGCTAGGCGGTTGGTTCGTCGTGTTATTCCACGGAATACTCGGCGGTTGATTCGTCGTGTTATTCCATGGAATGCTGGGTGGCTGGTTCGTCGTATTGGCCAGCATAACTGACGAGCCTGACGAAATTGCCTTCAGGCTCATCGCTCCGGTCAGCAACGACAGAGCTAAAACCACCAAAGTCAACCACTTACCCATTTTGACTCCTCCGAGTAGAAACTACGCGGCGGAGTCTATAAGTGGTTGGCTGCCGTCAAGAGGAAAATTTCAGGGGCGTGTGTCCAAACGGTACACACCCCTCCTCTCGGCTTGGGCCAGCGCCTGCTCCAAATTGTACGGGTGCAACGGTATCTCCCAGGTCCGGTGGGGTCAATGTTACGAAAGTACCATAATTCGGTCCTGTTCTCCGGGGCCTTCCCCTCTCGCAAATGGCACTTCGGGTATCTTGACACCCCACACCGCGAACCCGTAGCATCGAGGATTACTCGCGTGCCGGTGTAGCTCAGAGGTAGAGCGAGGGTCTCATAATCCCTAGGTCGTGGGTTCGAGTCCCACCGCCGGCACCACCTCCGAACACGCATCGCCGCATCAGCCTTCCGGCTCAGCACCTGATAGAAGCAACTTTTCCTGTACAATCCCGTCGGCATCGACCTCATGCGCGGACTCATTTTCCACGATCTGTTCGGATCGCCCGCGGGAATGCCTCCCACTCTGTTCCTCATCGTGAATCCGGTGGCTGGCCGCGCACGCGCCATGAAGTCTTTGCCCGCTGTTGCAAACTACTTCGATCGACACGAGCTGGAGGTCGATATCGCCGAATCAAAAGCCCCGGAAGACATCCGCCATCTCGCTAGCCTAGCCGCAGATCGCGGTTTCCAATACGTGCTGGGTCTGGGCGGCGACGGCACATTTCGGCAGGTGGTGGAGGGTATCCGCACAAAACCGGCAATAGCAGGATTTCTCCCAGCAGGGAATGGCAACGATATCGCTCGAGCCCTTGGGATCCCTCCGGATCCGGTTCGTGCGGCGGACGCATTCTTGCGCTCTTACCCTCGCCCCATCGACCTGGTTCGCGTGCGATCCTCTCTCGGCGAGTCCTTCTATACGTGTGCGGGAGGAGTGGGGCTCGACGCGGAAGCGGCTCACTTGGCGAACACGCGCTTTCGCAAAATGCCGGGAGCGACGCGTTATTTAGCTGGCGCCCTATGGGCATTTGTCGCGGGGCGCACCGCATTTCAGCTCGACGCGCAGATCGACGACGTGCGGTGGTCAGGCCGCGCAATCCTGGCAGTGGTCGCGAACGCGCCATGGTATGGCTCGGGCCTTTGCATTGCGCCGCGTGCCAGGCTCGACGACGGCTGGCTGGAGGTCGTCCTCGTCCGCGAGTTGCCTTTCCCGCGGTTACTCGAGGCGATTCCGATTCTGCTTGCCTCCGGCGATCTTCGCTTCAGCGAGGTCGAACGGTTCCGATGTCGGCGGGCAGTGTTTCAAACAGATCGCCCGATGAAGGTCCACGGCGACGGCGAACTGCTTGGCGACTCTCCCGTCGAGTTCCAAGTCGTGCCACAGGCGGTTCGCGTGATGACACCCGTGCGCCCGCTTGGGCCCTCCGCCCAAGAATCGATCAGCCCTTAGTGTTGCGCCTTCTTTCGCGAGAGTTTCAGGACCAAATTTACATCTCGGCGGGAGTCGTAGCTGGAGATGTTGCGCGTAGCTGACTCCAAATCGTTGTGTTCGGCATGGATCTCATAATCCACGTTGGGGTCGAGCCCGCTGAACCGGTAATTCCCGGAATCGTCCGCGATATACGTCTTCACCCCTTGCGTCTTCACGTTCTTCAAATACACCACGCTGGAAGGCACGGGATTTTCGTCTTTGTCGACGACGCTGCCGTGTACCGTGCGCAATTCGACTTCTTGCGCAGCTCGCGCGCTGATTGACGACGCAACCGCAAGCCCAACAGCAAGCAAAATCATAAGACCCGCAATCCGGGCCCGATGCGCCAGATCGCGCTGCCCCATGGATGCGTTCCCACGGCTCCGACTAAACACCTGCTCAAGTCGAATCATTCGGCCTCTTCTTCCTCGCCATCCTCTTCTTCCTCGGAACTCGATTCCTCGTCGTCAGCCTCGTCCTCATCTTCATCCTCGTCCTCGGAAAGGACGATCAAATGAACTGGATGCGTCTGAGTCACCTCAAGCTCCGAATCGCATTCCGGGCAGCTCAGGATTTCGCCCTCTTCGACTTCATCCTCGTCCAAGTCGATTTCGGCATCGCATTCGGGACATCGCGTCACGTCGGGTGTCTCCTTCCAGGACGAATCTCGAACAGCAGGGCGTATTATATAACGCTCGTGTCAAGCTTTCTTGTGCGGAAGGAATCATTTTGACCTCGACTCGTGAATACCCTGATCGCCCCATCATCGGAGTTGGCGGCGTCATCATCTCGAGCGACCGCGTGCTCCTCACCAAGCGCGGGCAACCGCCGCTCGAGGGCCAGTGGTCAATTCCGGGCGGCATCCTCGAGCCGGGCGAAACCCTCCGCGAAGCAGTGCATCGCGAGCTCGCCGAGGAAACCGGAGTGGAAGTTGAAGTTCTCGATTTGATCGAGATTGTGGAGCGCATCTCGCACGACAATCGCGGCAGGGTGCAGTATCACTTCGTGATCTTCGATTATTTTTGCGCGCTCGTTCGGGGTGAACCGCGCGCTGCAACCGATGTGGTCGACGTAGCTTGGGCCGGCGAGCGCGATCTTACGCGATATTCCCTGACCCCGGTCGCCACCCGCGTGATTCAAAAAGCCTTCACGATGGCCCGAACGCGAACGGCCGTCTAAGCTCTCGTCCCCGGAGAATTCCGCAGTTAACTCGCAGCCGCTTCGGGCAATCGGCCGAAACGCCGCTCTCGCGCCATGAAATCGTCCACCGCTTCGGCTAAATCGCCCGCCTCGAATTCGGGCCACATACGAGGAGTGAAAAACAGCTCGGCATAAGCGCACTCCCACAGCATGAAGTCGCTCAGGCGCCGCTCACCGCCGGTCCGAATCAGCAGGTCAACGTCGGGCGCTGGACCATCGTCGTAGGTCACCTGGCCGAGCCTTTTCGCGAATTCGCGCTGCGACACTTCCAGGCTCGAAAGCATCCAGCACGCAGCCCGAAGAATCGAGTCGCGCGACGAATAGTCGAGCGCGATCCGCAGATCGAGCTTGGTTCCCGCCGCCGTCGCGCACTCCGCAAACTCAATCGCCGAAACAAGCGTCGGCGGAATCCGGTCGCGGCGCCCAATCACGCGGATGCGCACTCCTTCGGCCGCGCACACGGATGCCTCTCCGCGCAAAAACTCTTCCAGCAGATTCAGCAGAGAAATCACCTCGCTCGCCGGCCGGTCCCAATTGTTTGACGAGAACGCGTACAGCGTCAGCGTTCCGATTCCAAGCGATGGAGCGCTGCGCACCACGCGGCGCACAGCGGCGACACCGGCGCGATGGCCTTCTGAGCGGGGCAAGCCTCGAGAAGAAGCCCACCGTCCGTTGCCGTCAAGAAGGATGGCCACGTGCAGCGCTGGTTTCGTGACAATGCTAAAGGTGCTCTTGTTCATGGGGTCTGGCGTCCTGGTCGATGCTCTTGAGTGTGGCAGTTAACCTCGTTGCACTAGCACTGCGGAAAGAGAAAGCCGAGCTCTTACCTTTCGCGCGTCGCGCGGATCAGAGCTTCCATATGGTCCAGATATTTTTCGAGTGCCCGTCGTCCCGCAGCGGTCAGCCGGTATTGGGTCTTGGGCAGCCGGTTCGCAAACGACTTCGTGCATGCAATGTAGCCGGCATCTTCGAGCTTGCGCGCATGAACGCTCAGATTGCCATCGGTCGCGCCCAGAAGGCTCTTGACCTCGCTGAACGTGAGCGACTCATTCACCGCGAGCGCGCTGACAATCGCAAGCCGGGTGCGCTCGTGAATCAAGCGATCCAAATTCGCCGCCGGCGCTTCGGACGGTGCCCCTGCACCCGTTCGCTTCGGTTTTTCTTCCCGTTCAACCCGGACTGCATTCGATTTAGCCACCATATCTCCTCGCAATCACCGCTCCGAAAATAATGTGGAGCCCTCCGAATCCTGCTCCGAGAAAGATGTTGCTCCAGCTTGCCGGCGAAAAGAGCGCCACCGCTCCCAGCACCATGAAACAGAGCCCCATCAACGGCACGATTCGAATCGAGAACGCTCCTCCCGTCACAACCGCCGTGCCGTACAGCAACAGCCACATGCCTGCGATCGCCGCGATCAGGTCGGCTCGCACAAGCAGCAGCGTTAGCAGCGCTCCGACAAAAATCGGCGGCGCAAAGCTATAGACGAAACGCCGGCCCGGTCCCGAGAAGAGTGAAGCGCCGGATTCGCGCGCCTTCGTAAACGTGGTCCAGGACGCAATTCCAATCGCGATCACAGCTTCGATCAGCCATGTGGCAAGCCATGCGTCCGGACTATCCTGCCGCGACGCAATCGCGGCGGCGCCAAGCGCCGTGATGCCCATCGCGATGCCGCCCCACCCGGGCACGGCCGTAAAGGAGCCCGCGCGCTCCATCGTTTCGCGGATAAAGCGAATGTTGTCGCGGGCGTGGTCGTCCAGCGCGACAGTCACTCGGGAACGAGGCTCAAACGGCGGCTGACTCGACATGCAAGCAAGATAGCGCGCCAGCATGCCCTTGTCAAGTACTTTGCACTACAAAGAGCAATCAGCGCTTGTGGCTACTTTCCGGGCGGACTATCCTGATGCCGTCATTTTGCGCAAGGAGAGCGAACATGAAGAAAGTGGTCCTGACATTGGCCGCGGTTGCTCTTTTCCCTCTGGCCTCGTTCGGCCAAGCCTCAATGGGGAAAAACCCCGTGAGCGACGCCGTGCGCTCGATCCTGGAGCGCCAGTCCAAGAACCTCATCGGCGCCGCTGAAGAAATGCCCGCCGACAAATACAGCTACCGTCCAACGCCCGAGCAGATGACGTTCGCGCATCTCGTCGCTCACATCGCCGGCTCGAACAATTTCCTTTGTTCGAAAATATCCGGAACTTCGGCGCCCTCCGGCGAGAAGCTCAGCGACACCGACCCGAAGGACAAGCTTGTCGCGGCGGTGAAGGCTTCGTTCGAGTACTGCACCACCTCGCTGGCGAAGGTCGACGATTCGAATCTCAGTGAAGAGTTGACCCTTTTTGGAGGCCGCAAAATGACTCGCGCGGCTGCGATGATAGCGCTGACGGACGACTTCGCCGATCACTACAGCGCGGCTGCCTCGTACCTCCGTCTCAACGGCGTCTTGCCGCCGACCGCGCAGAAGAAGGACTAGGCGAGTCTATCGCCGCGGCGCCTTGGGATACCGTCCAAGCAGGGCGTTCCAGCGGATGTAGATCAAATTGCCAAACATCGCGAGGCTGTCTTGCACCACGTGCACCTTCGTGGCGGGATCGTGCGCCCACCGCACGGGCACCTCGATGCCGCGCAAGCCGTGCCGCTTGGCGAGAAACAGAATCTCGGGATCGAAACCGAAGCCTTCGATGCGCTGTTGCTCGAAGATGATGCGGGAGGGTTCCAGCTCAAACGCTTTGAATCCGCACTGCGTGTCATGAAACTCCAGCCCCGTAAAGATGCGCACGAAGCCGTTGAAGATGATTCCAGCGAGTTCTCGCCAAGGGGATTGGTGGGTCTCGATGAGTGAGCGGTCGAGCGCGCGCGATCCGATGGCCGCCTGATTCCCCTGAGCCAGCGCCTTGAGCAGTTTCTCCGACTCTTCGATTGGCGAGGACAAATCCGCGTCTGTAAACAGCGCGACTCGCCCGCGCGCTTCGAGCATTCCGTGACGCACGCTGTAGCCCTTGCCCCGGTTCGCGCCGTTTTTCACGATCCGCAGGAACGGGATCTCCCGAACCCATTCCTCCGCCGTCGTCACGGTGCTGTCGCTCGAACCGTCGTCCACGACGATGATTTCCACGTGCTGAGGCGCTTGCGGGGAACGGAAGTAATCGCGCAACCGCGCCAGAGTGCGAGGCAGCCTCCGCTCCTCGTTGTACGCCGGTATGATGATCGAAAGTTCGGGGGCGTGGTCGCTCATCCGCCGGAAACTTCCTGGGCGTTTGGCTGCCACCCATGGCGTCCGAGAAGCGGCACAAACCGGCAGGCGTATAAAGCCTCTGTCCGGTTTCCGCTCTGCCGTCGGGTGATTCGCAACAATTCCTGATGCTCGGCGGCGCCGACGGGCAGCACAAGTCTTCCGCCTTCTTTAAGCTGGCCGATGAGGGGAGGTGGAATCGCCGGCGCACCTGCGGTCACTAGAATCGCGTCGAAGGGCGCCGCGGCGGGCCATCCAAGCGAACCGTCTCCTTCTTCCAGATGGACGTTGCTGTAGCCCAGGCGCGTTAGTCGCTCTCTCGCCGACTCCGCCAAGTGGTGCTGTAATTCGACGGCGACAACATCCCCGGCAAGAAGCGAAAGCACGGCCGCTTGATAGCCGGATCCTGCGCCAATCTCGAGTACGTGTTCCGACCCGCCGAGTTGCAGCGCCTCGGCCATGGCTGCCACCATAAAAGGCTGCGAGATTGTCTGACCCTCGCCGATCGGAAGCGGCTCGTCCTCGTAAGCCTGCAAGACGTGTTCGGAAGGCACGAACAGATGGCGTGGAACGGAAGTCATCGCGTCCAGGACCGGCTGCGAAGCGATTCCGCGCCCTCGAATTTGCCGAGCAACCATCTCCCGGCGAGCATCCTCAAAATTCAGTCCGGCGTGCGAAGAATCGTTTCTGTTGCTGCTCATCCGGCAGTTCCCGATGCTTTTGGATCTCCGCCGTCGACGAACGTGAACTCATGGGCGCGGCGGGATTCTGCTTCAAGCTATCACAGTCTGCCGCAAAGCCGTTACCACACGAAGATTCATGACGCGGAGTGCGAGTTTCGTTAGAATTGGAATCCGCGCTTGATCCGCCGGCCCGGGGGAGAGGAATCTCATGAAATACAAGCTTCCAGTTATAGCTCTGGTTTTTCTCGTTGCCGGTTGGGCCATAGCCCGGTCGTCGACCATATCCGCGCTGGCGTCCCACCAGGCAACGGGACAGTCGTCATCTCATCCGCCTTCCCAGTTGGAAACCGTCGGTGAAACTCCGGCTCCCGCTCAGACAGGTGCCGTTGACCCAGCGAAAGAAAAAGCGATCCGGCAGTTGATGGACCTGAACGGCTCGGCCAAGCTCGGCGAGAACATGACCGAAGTTCTCACCTCTCAGGTGAAGTCGGCCGTCGGTCGAAATATAACGGGAGATCGTCTCCAGAAGTTCATGAGCGACTTCAGCGAGAAGATCAGTGCCCGGAGCCCGGCTGGAGAAGTAAATAACGCGGAGGTGCCGATCTACGCCCAGCACTTCTCGATGGAAGATCTGCAGGGAATGATTCAATTCTATCAATCGCCGGCGGGCCAGAAGATGGCAAAGCTGCTTCCTCAGGTGCTGCAGGAATCGCAGCAAGCCGGGGCCACCATCGAACGGAACGTAGCCATTACTACTCTGCGCGAAATGTCGAACGACTACCCGGAGATAAAGCCGATGCTGCCGGAAGAACAGCGGCCCTCGTTGAATCCCGGTTCGCAACCCAAGCCGCAGTCGCCCATTCCGCCGCAGAATCCCAGGTGATCTGCACGGCGTTCGCATGTTGATCGGCACGAACGCCAAAAAGCGAGCCTGAGCGCCCGGTTGCGGCTACAATCCTGTGGCCATGGATTGGTCTCCCGTTTGGATTTCCTTGGCGACGAGTGTCACCGCGACGCTCGTCACCATGGTTTTGGGCCTCGCCGTCGCGTTCTGGCGCGAGCGCCGAGCTGGCGCGGCCGCTGCGGCCGCCGACGGCTTGCTGCTCCTGCCGCTCGTTCTACCTCCGACGGTGGTCGGATTTTTTCTTCTTCTTCTTTTCGGCCGCAACGGCCCGCTCGGGCGATTGCTCCTGCGTCTCGGCACCACCGTCGTATTCTCCTGGCCCGCGACCGTCATTGCTGCGGCGGTCGTCTCCTTCCCCTTGATGTATCTCACCGCACGCGCTGCCTTCGAGCAGGTCGATGCGCATCTTCTTCAGGCGGCCCGGACCCTCGGCGCATCTGAATGGCGCGTGTTTCGTGAAGTAGCTCTGCCTCTCGCGTGGCCGGGCGTTCTCGCCGGCGTGATTCTTTCCTTCGCGCGCGCCTTGGGTGAATTCGGCGCCACCCTGATGCTCGCAGGGAATATTCCGGGGCGTACCGCCACGATTCCCATCGCCATCTATTTTGCGGTAGAAGCTAACGATGTCCGCAGCGCGCTCGCTTGGTGTGCGCTGGACGTGGCTATTTCTCTGGCTCTGCTCAGCGCCCTCTATTACTGGACAAGTGCGCGCGGCCCGGCACGGTGGGCGCGTGGCTGACGTGACCTTGGAAGTCCAAGTCGCGAAGCGGCTTCCCAGCTTTTCTCTGGATGTGGCCTTTCAAGCGCAGGCGGGCTCGCCGCTCGCCATACTTGGGCCTTCCGGCTCGGGAAAGACGATGCTGCTTCGCTGTATTGCAGGACTCGAGCGCCCCGATCGCGGGCGCGTCGTCCTGGGAGATCGTGTCCTGCTCGATTCCGCGCGCGCCATTCAGACGCCTGCGCGATCGCGCGAGGTGGGCCTCCTTTTCCAGCATTACGCGCTCTTCCCCCACAAGACGGTGCTCGAAAACCTCGCCTTCGGCATAAGGCATCTCCCGCCATCAGATCGAAGAGGACGTCTCGACTCCGTCGTGAGCCGCACGCACATAGCGGGCTTGGAACGTCGCTATCCTCGCGAACTATCAGGCGGTGAACAGCAACGCGTCGCTTTGGCGCGCGCCCTGGCCACTGAGCCACAGGCGTTGCTTCTCGACGAACCGCTCTCGGCGCTCGATACTCACCTGCGCAGCCAGGTCGAAGCTCAACTGCAGCAGACTTTCGCTGAATACAGCCGCCCAACGCTCCTCGTCACCCACAACATCGAAGAAGCGTATCGCCTGTGCGATCAGCTCATTGTCCTCTCGCGCGGCCGCATCGCAGCGCAGGGTCCGAAGGACGAAGTCTTCCGCAGGCCTCCGACCGCCGAAGTCGCGCGGCTCACGGGTTGTAAGAATCTTTCGCGGGCAAAGGCAATCTCCCGGAACGAAGTCGAAGCCCTCGATTGGGGCTGCCGCCTCACGGTCACACAGCACATCGGCCCACCCCCGGCCTTCGTCGGCATTCGCGCGCATCACATCGATTTCGTCGACTCCTCGGCACCGCTCTCGCCCGCGCAAAACGTACTGCCCTGCTGGCTCCTTCGATCGTCCGAGACGCCATTTCGCATCACTCTATTCCTCAGGTTGCACGAATCCCCTGTTGCCGGGGCCGCGGATTTTCATCTTCAGGCTGAGGTCTTCAAGGAAAAGTGGGAACGCTTCCGCCAGCAGCCGCCTCCGTGGCACATTCGACTCTCTCCGGACGCTCTCTTTCTCACGCCCGAATAGCCCTTACTTGATGTGTTTGACCCACTTGATGTCAAAGCCGTACGTGCCGTTGATGTCGCGGAGGAACTCCACGGAAAGCTCGCGGCTCACGTCGTACTGCACTTGGATCAGCTGATACTGGTTGGTCGTGGCCGCATTAGTCGAGTACGTGATGGTCAGGTCGTGCGTCACCTGCTCTTGAATCGTCACACGCGCAGCGGCGTTCGATTCAGTCGCAGTGCCCGCCACAAAGGGATCCACTCGAAACTGGCTGATGCCAAACAGGTGCTCGATTCTTCCGCCGATGCCCGATGAAATTGCTTCCGAGAGCAGCGCCGTCGCCCCATAGTTCTGCGAACTCGCCGATTGCGACCGCAGGCCTGCCTCTTCCCCCGGGCTTCCCAGTGCCAGCAGTGCGATGATGTCCGAGTCCGGCAGCGGCGGATCGGATCGGTACGTCATCGAAAGCCGGCTCGCCGGCCCCGAAAAATTGATCGTCACCTGATACTGCGCAATCGTCGCCGTGGCTTCCACGTTCAGCACCGGATCGAGCCGGAACGGATTCGCGAAATTGATGTCGCCTCGCGTCAGATCGAACTTATTCCCGCGAAACGCCATCTGCCCGCCCAGCAGGTGCACGTTGCCCAGCAGAATCGGACGGTCCCATGTCCCGCGCAGCCGCACATTCGCCTCGATTCCCACTTGTGCGCCCGTCCACTGAATTTGCGCGCCCGGCTTCGTCTGCCCTTCGATATCGAATGCCAGGTTGCGCAGAAATAGCGAAGTCGAAGGAGGCCCGGCGGATGTTTCCGACGCCGTCGCAAAGAACGACGCCAAGTCCACGCCCTGCGCGAACAGCAGTCTTTGCACCTCCACGCGCCCGCTCAGCACTGCCGCGGTGCTCGAGCCCGAAAGCTGCAAGCTGCCTCCCGCCTGCCAGCTCATCCCCGTCGGATAGCGAATCCGCACAAGCTGCGTCGACGCGTTCACCTCGTAGTGCAGTCCCCCGTCGCCGTAGACCACGCTCCCGCCCATCGTCAGCTGCCCGCCGCCCGACTCCGCGGTCAGATGGTCGAACGACAGCCGGCTCTCGTTGAACACGAAGTCTCCGTTCACCTTGCTCAGCCCAACCGGAAAATCCGCGTAGCTCGCCGACGCGTTGTGCACACTCGCCCGCCCCGTAATTCGCGGCCGCGACATCGTCCCTTCGATCGAAATGTTCGCCGTCGCCTGCCCCTGCACCTCGAAATCCGGTAGAAACGCCGCCAGCAGCCGCAGATTCAAGCTTCCTTGCACCGCCAGACGCAGCGGCCGGTCGCGGTCGAATCGCGCCGACCCGCTCACCTGCAAGTCCGTGTCCGTCCCGTGCAAATGCGCTTGCTCGACGCGAACTTCATTCCGCCGGTACGTGAACCGAATATCCTGATCGTTCGTCAGCCGCACCAATTCGTAGTCGAACGAGATATGCGTGATATCCGCCACCACTTCGATGGAATCCGGCTGCCGCAGCTTCCCGGAAACCGTGAACACGCCGTCGGCTTTGCTGTGATTCGTGATCTCTTTCAAATGAAGCCCCGCGGTGATAAACGGATCCAGGTCAAAGTCCTGCAGCGACAGCTTCCCCGAAATGGGCTGGTCGTCTCCCAATCCGACGCTGAGGTTTCCCTGCAGCTTGGCCACGGTCGTAGTGGAATGAATCGCCAGCGTCGCGTTCTCCCCATCCGACGCCACCTCGCACCGGAAGTCCCCTTCGATTTCCTTGCCCAGCCGCAAGTTCGCAATCTCGACGCTGCCCCGCCCCACCGGCGCGCGCAGAGGTCCGCTCCCGCTCAATTCGAAATTGATCTGCCCGCCGATGGGAATCGACGCGCTCTGTATCCCGGTGATTTTGTCCAGCGTGATGCCCTTCCCGTTGATGCGGAACTCCGCCGTCTTTTCCTCGGGACGGTACGTCACTTCTCCCGACGCCTGCCCTCCGTCGCGCCGCAGCTCCGCGTTCGACAATCGCACTTCATCGTGTTCCAGATGTAGATTCCCGCTCAGCGAATCGAAATGCGTTCCTTTCGCGTCGATGTTCTCGAAGACGAATTGCCCATCGAGCACTGGCGCCGCGCGCGTTCCTCCTCCCTGAAACGTTCCGGTCAGCAAACCATTCACCGGATAATTGAGTCCCAGGATCTCTTGGAGGTTCTGCGTTGGCGAATGATCCGGCCGCGCTTGCAGCGACCACGCGCTTGTCGGCAGGAAGCCCCAGTCGCCATCGAACTGCAGCTTCAGATCGATCGTTGCCGCTGTGGGCCCTCGACGCACTGTCGTGTTCATCAGCTGGAAATCGTCGGGCGAATATCCCATGTCGCCCGTAATTTCGTCCCAGCTCATCTTGTCGTACACCGCGTTCGTCGCATGCATGTGCCCCACGAAACTCGGCCCGCCGAGCGGCCCGATGATGCGCCCGTTCCAATCCACCTTGCCCGCAATCGTCACCGGTTCGCTGTCCGTCCCGCGCAGCACGTTGATGAAGTCGTCCCAGTCGCGCAGATCCTCCGTGTGCAACTTTAGTTCGAGCCCCGAATCCGCCGCGCTCAGCGGGCCGGAGAACGCAAGCTGCGTCCTCGGCATCGTGATCTCGCCGCCCTGCTCGATCGCTACCTGGCGCTTGTCCTCCGAATAGTCGTAGTCGATCTTCGCCGACGCCGGAAACATCCCCGGCATCAGCACGTTCGGCGGCGACCATCGCGTCTCCCCCTTCGTCTCGAAATGTTTGAAGTTCTTCGTCCACGTGTTCACCGAATCCACGTCGACCAGCCCGTCCCAATGAAGCGTCTTCACCGGAAAGTCCGGGTTGTCGAGCGCCGCCAGCGCCTCCGCCAGGCTCGCCCCGCGCACTCGCGTCTCCGTCCGGAACGCCAGCGTTCGAAAATCCATCTCGAGTTTGCCGTTGATCGATCCCTCGAAGGCGCTGATGCTCAGGTTTGGAACCACGAGCTTCCGGTTCCCGATCTCGTAATCGCCCCACGTCTTCATCCCAGACGCATGGAACCGCGGGTACGGCATCCGAATGTCATGCCCGTCGTAGTGTCCCGCTCCGGTCCATTCGCCGTCGGCATACTGCGCGTTACCCGAAAAATCCGCGATTCCTCCCGGCGTCGTAGGCGCGCGAAAAATAGTTGCCACGTCCTCCAGCGAAAGCCTCCCGCGATACCGCAGATTGAAGTCCGGTTTGCGGAAGCTGGGCATCTCCGCCCGCAACTCCAGTTCCGAATGCGGCAGCTTGCACGAAAGCTGATCCAGCTCGAACGCATTCGGATGCAGCGTAAACTTCCCGTTTACATCAAAAGCGAACGGCATGTCGTGCTTCGCCGCGATTCGCGTCTTCTCGAAACCGAATGTTCCAACGTACGCTTCCTCGCCGGAGCTGCCCGTCACATAGTGCATCGCGAAATTGAAATTGCGCGCCACTAGCGAAAGCGGAATATGCCGGTTGTAGAAGTCTGCGTCTCCATCCCGCAGTTCAAGTTGCCCGATCTCCAGCTTGAACAGCGTCTGCTGCCACGGCCCTCCGTTCGTTTTCTTTTTCGGATGCGGAATATTGCTACGTCCTTCCGCATCCACGTTGATCACCGCCTGCGGGTGCTCGAGGACCAATTCCTCGACGGAATACTTCCGTTGGAGGAACGAGCTCACATGTATGTCGACGTCGATACGATCCGCTCGAAAGAGCGGTCGCGAGCCCGGCGCCTCGAGCCCGTGCAGCGTGAACCCGTCGATTTCCGCGCGCAGCGTCAGTGGATGGAAACGGAACTTCCGGATTTGAACCTTCCCTCCGGTTCGCTCCTCAATCTGGTGCACCACAACTTCCCGGAAAAACTCATTTGCAAAGCCCGTGACGAACGCCGCATAAATCGCGATCGCCGTCCCGACGACAATCACTCCAGCGAGTCCGACCCAGTGCTTCCACCTGATTTTCACTGGTCGTCTCCTGCCGGGGCGATGTCAATCTTCAGCCGCTCGCGCGTGTCCTCCAGCCATTTCGCAGACCGCGCGTCGATCGCGCGCTGGACGAGCACCTCGCGAATCGTGTCCTCCACGTCCTCCAACGGAGGCACGTTTTCCCCGCGCGCCTTCAGTTGCGGAACAAACTCGTTCTGGTAGTAATCTTCGATCTGCTGCTGATCCACTTGAGCCGCGGCGCGAAACCGGAAATCGAGGAATCGCGAAAGATAGAGCTGGTCTCGCAGCAGGCGCCGGACGGCGGCTTGGCTCAGGTCCACCGCAGCGCACTGCTCCTGAAATTTCTCCGCGGACGGAAACTGCTTCACCAGCGCGTCGTAGGCGTGCTCCACCTCTTCATCGCTGGGCGTACTGTAATTCGTCGCCAGCGCTTCCTGTCGCACGATCCACTGATCCGCCAGCTCGCGGATGATCTCGTCTCTCGACTTCGCTCGGCCGTCCACGAGCTTCTGAAACGCCCCCAGTTCCCGCACTTCACTCGTCGTAATCACGTCGTCTTCAATTCGCGCTGCGATTCCGTCGATCGTTCGCTCACCGCCCTCGCTCGCCGCCGGACTTGTCGCTTTGGGATCGGGGTGCGATTGCGCGAACGACGCCTTCGCGGCCCCGCCGCTCACCAGCCCCGCCATCACGAAAATTGCGATCGCGCGAATCATCAGAAAACCGGTCCAATATTGAACGAAAATTCGAAGTGCGGCAGTCGTATGTTCTGCAACTGTGCTGTCGTCGCGTTATAAAACTGATACAGCGCCGGGTTGATTTGATACCCGAAATCCACTCGCACCGGCCCCACCGGAGTCGGATACCTCAAACCGAAGCCCACCGTATGCGAAAAATAATTCAGTTCCGTCACGGAGGGCGGCTTCCATGCAAGCGATATGTGGTTGAAGTCCGTATACACGTTACCGCCGTCATAGAACACGGTCCCGCCCAGCCGGTTTCCGACGAATGGCAGCCGCATCGGGAACCGCAGCTCCTGGTTTAGTGCCAGAATCGCGAGCCCCCCGACGGGAAAGCCCGAGCACGGATCGCGCGGCCCGGCCTGATTCAAGCCGAATCCGCGAATCGATGTTCCGCCGCCCGCAAAGAATCGCTCGGGCAGAGGGATTACCTCCGGAGGGGATTCGCTTGCGGCCGCCGTGCATTGTGAAATATCGAACGGCGTGTTTCCCTCCACCGTGCTCCCGAATGGCTCCTCCACTCCAAACCGTACCGACCGCGCAAAGACAAATGCGCGCCCGAAGGAGGTGAATGATGAGTTCTGGAAGAAGCCGCGGAAAAAGCTGGCGCCCGATCCCAGTTTCGTGGAGGCCACGCTGACATCCGCGGTGTTGAATGTTCCGTGTTGCGGGTCGCTTGGATTATCCCGGTGATCGCGCGCGTAGGTGATCCCCACGCCGGATACCAGCGTCGGCTGGCTCAGGAGTGGCACCTCTTCGGGCGTCACCTTCAGGTCCGCGGCGGTCACATGCCGGTAGAAATATCGATACAGAAGCGCGCTGAAAGGCGAGATCTTCTCCACCAGTTGCAGCGCGCCCTCATACCGCGTCGACGTGAACGTCGTCACGTCCTGTGTCTTCTCCGCGAATCCCGTGAGCTGCAGACTCAGACTGCGGTTGGTGAGAAAATTGTCGGCCGTGTAGCCGAGTGCCGCCCGGTATTCGAGCGTGCTTGCCCTCGCCTTGAACGAAAGCGTCTGCGCCCGGCCGAACATGTTCGACCGCGCGATCTCGAAAATCCCCCGCGGGCTCTCCGCGATTTGCGTCGCGTTCGGATCGCACGTCGTGCTGTTCGAGCTGCAGCTCGCCCCGATTCTCTGGACTTCGAATCCGAAGCCGTATCCAATCGTGTAGCGCTTCCCTTCCTGTGTGTCGACCACTACTACTTTTTCCGGGTCCGTACCGTCCGGATTTTGCGGCGCAATCTGCACTCGCGTAAAAACTCCCAGGTTGTACAGCCGCCTCTGCGTGTCCACCACATTGCCTTCACGCAGCGGCCCGCCCGGATGAATCTCCACTTGCCTCCGGATGATTCCCGGGCGCGTGAATTGATAACCCGTCAGCAGCACCTTCGAAACGCTGATCTGCTCTCCCTCCGTGATGTGGTACGCCACATTCATTCGGTTCGGTTCGGAAGCGCTGACGGGAGTCACTACCTCCTGGAAATGCGCTTGCGGAAAGCCTTCGTTGAAATATAGCGCGAGGATATTGTTGCGGTCGCTCGCCACGCTCTCTGGCGAATATGGCTGGCCCTCGCTCGACCCCACTACCCCAAGCAGCGTCGTCGTCGAAATCGCATGGTTCCCTTCGATCTTGAGTGATGCGACCCGGCTCTGCGCCCCCTCTACAATCCGAAAAGTGACGAAGAGGTTTGCCTTCTTGTCTCCATAACTGTCATTCACGTCCGCCGTCACCTGCGCGTCGCGGAAGCCGTTCGAAACGTAGATCGTCCGGATCGAATCGATGTCGGCTCGAAGGAGCTGCTGGCTGAATTTCCCGCTCGATGCGAACGACGCTGTCTGGATCTGCAGGCTTCCTTCCAGCAATCCGGCGCTGAAATACTTGTTCCCCTGGAACGCGATGCCCGCCACACGGGAACGGCTGCCCCGGTCGATGTCGTAGAGGATCACTCGCAGGTTGTTCGGCGCCTCATCCGACCGCACTGTAACGTTCGCGTCGAAATAGCCCTGGCGCTGAAAATATTCCCGGATGTTTCGCCGTCCCTCCTGCAGCAGATCTTCATCCACACTCCCTTCCGCGTAGATAGGCAGCAGCTTCCGCACTTGGCCTTTCCGCAGATGCGCGCCTGTAATCGCCACCCGAACCCTCGGGCCCGTTGTCACGGAGAACGTCACTGGCACGAGATTCGTCTTGGCGTCGTAGGAGCCCGCCTTGATCGCCGTCGACGCACCCAGGTAGCCTTCGCGCACCAGGTACTGCTTCAGGCGCTGTGTCGCGCGCGAAATCCGCGACGACGTCAGCTCTTGCTTCGTCTTGATTTTCGACCGGTGCAGCAGCTCCTTGTCCGTGTAAGGCGTCTGGTTGTCGATGATGATGTTCCCGATCTTCGCGCGCGGCCCTGGATCCACCGTTATCGTTATGTCCATCTCTCGCGTGTCTTCGTGCGCCGCCAGCGACCACTTCACGTTCGCCAGGTACAATCCTTCCGACCGCAGCTCGTCCTGCAGATGCTGAATCCCGTCGAGCAGCGCGCTCTCCCGGTAAGGCTGGCCCAGCTCGAGATGCAATGCCGCCTGCGCCGCAGCCGCCGTCGGAGGCTCCTTGAGCCCTTCGATTCGAACCACATTGTTGTAGAAATTCCGTTGGACGACGAAATCCACCCGGACGCCCGATTCTTCGGGTGCAGCTCTCACGCTGATGTCCGAAAAATCGCCGAGCTTGTACAGTTGGCGCAGGCTCTCGCGTTCTGCCGCGAAATCAAAGGGCTTCCCCACGGCCAACGCCAGCGGCGGTATCTTCGTCTGAACTTCGCTCCCGTTCTCGTCCACCACGCGTATCCCGGTGACGCGAAGTCCCTCAATCGAAACACTTTCCGCGAGTGTGAGTGTCGCGGCCGCGAGAAACGCCGCCAGGCATATTAGAATTCGGCGTGCCGCTCGCCGCGAGAGGATTCGAGAAGTGAGCCTTGCTGTGCGAGCGCTTTCCATCGCTTAAGAGTCAGAAGAAAAGGTTAGCATGCTGCGTTGCCCGGCGCGTGTGAAAAGGCGCTATCATTGAGCGCTGGAAACGTCGCATGAATCCCCAGCAACTCGAACGCTACTCTCGCCAGATTCTCTTCGCCGGCATCGGCTCCGAAGGCCAGGAGCGCCTCCTCGCCTCCAGCGCCGTTCTGGTCGGCTGCGGCGCCCTGGGCACCGCGGTTGCGAACCTGCTCGTGCGCGCCGGCGTCGGGCGCCTCCGCATCATCGACCGCGACTTCGTCGAGCCTTCGAATCTCCAGCGCCAGACTCTCTTCGAGGAATCCGACGCCGCTGAAGCCCTTCCCAAAGCCGTCGCCGCCGAACGCCGCCTCCGCGCCATAAACAGCGACGTGCGCGTCGAGGGCCTCGTCTCTGACCTCACACCCCGCAATGCTCTCGATCTTCTCAACGGCTTTCCGCTGATCCTCGATGGCACCGACAATTTCGAGACGCGCCTGCTCCTGAATGACGCCGCGATTTCGCTCGCGGTCCCGTGGATTTATGCCGCTGTCGTCGGCAGTTACGGCCTCACGATGACGATTCGCCCCGGCGAAACTCCTTGCCTCGCCTGTCTTCTCGCCGCAAATCCCGATAGCCCCACGCTCGCGGCCGGCGAAACTTGCGACACCGCGGGCGTTCTGAACACCGCCGCCGGCGCGATCGCGTCCATCGAAGCCGCCGAAGCCATCAAGCTCCTTGCTGGAAGGCTCGAGGCTCTCAACAATCACCTCGTAGCCTGCGACGTCTGGTCCGGCCGCTTCCAGTCCATTCGCGTCGCCCGCGACCCCGGCTGCCGCGCCTGCGTCCGCCGCGAGCTGCCCTATCTCCTCGGCGACGCTCAGCCGCACATCACCATGTGCGGCCGCGACTCCGTGCAGATCCATGAGCGCAATCGCCGCCTCGACCTCGCCGAACTTGGCCGCCGCCTCGTCGCCGCCGCTCCTGGCGGCATCCGCAACAACGAATTCCTTCTCCGCTTCCAGGTTCCGCCCTACGAAATGACCGTCTTCGCCGACGGCCGCGCCATCGTTAAGGGCACAAAGGATCCCGCGGTCGCCCGTTCGCTCTACGCCCGCTACATCGGAGCGTAGAAGGGCCGCACAACGAAATTTTTTCTTGGAGGAACTGCCCGGAAAAAACTCAGCCGACGAATCGCCGCAGCGCGGACTGCCTCATCGCCGCCCGGTCCATGTTCTCGCGGCAATTCATCAGCGTCAGAAGCGTGCTCAAAATCCGCGCCTTGATCTCATCGCTCATCGAAAATCCGCTCGTCGCCACGTGTACCAGCACTTCGCCGCGGCTCGCGATCTTCTTCATGCACTCCATTTGCCGCTCGTGGCTCGTATTGCCCAGATTCGATTCGCGCCGCATCTCCGCGCATTCCTGCTCCACGAACAGCGTGAAGTGCAGAATGCACATATGCTCGGGCGCCAGGCCCGCAGGCACAGTCGCCTTGCAACCTTTGGCTGAGCAAGTTTCCGGCACGGACACACACTCGGGAAGAGCTCCTTTTTTGTAGCATTATCACCGCTCAATTTCCACAGGCCCGCGCCCCTCTTGCGTCGAATTCGATAGCACCCCTCGCCGCGCCTCGGCGCACTGTCCGACCGATGCCATCTCCATCCTCCCCGCTACGCGAAACGCCGTGGTGGAATAAAGCCTTTCCCCACAACGATATACACGGGCCATACACCGCCGCACGGAAACCATCGCCGTCATCCCGTCATCTAACTTTCGGAGGGGCAGCAAGAAAGGTGACTCACATGAAGCCAGCTCTTTGCTCAAGCCGCTACCTCGTGGTAGCGATCGTATGTGCAATGCTTGCGATCTCCGCCGCGCCGTTGTCAGTGGCGGCCGCCAAGCATCAGGCCCCGCGCGATCAGCAGCATTACGAGCAGTGGTTGGTTCAGGAAGTCCACCACCGCCTCGTCATGCTTCCGTTCCTCACGCTTTTCGACAACCTTGAATACCGCGTCGACGGCACCAAGGTGACTCTCTCGGGTTACGTCGTCCGTCCGGTCCTCAAGGAAGACGCCGAGCGCACGGTGAAAGGTATTGAGGGCGTCACCGCGGTCGATAACCAGATCAAGGTTCTGCCGCCCTCGCCTATGGACGACGGCATCCGCCGCGCGGAATATCGCGCCATCTACGGCTTCGCTGGTTTGTGGAAGTACGCGATGGGTGCGCTGCCGCCGGTTCACATCGTCGTTGACAACGGCCACGTCATGCTCTTTGGCGTCGTCGACAGCGAATCCGACAAGAACCTCATCGGCCTGCGCGCGAAGACTGTCCCCAACGTCTTTAGCGTCGAAAACAATCTGCAGGTCGCGAACCAGGGCGGTCAGTAACGCAGCCCGCCCGCAGTGCTGCCCCTTTTCGCCATCACTGCGCGGCGTGGTCGCCGGCCTTGAACAGACTCCATGGCCCGGCATCCATGTCGCGCAGGATCGGCGCCTGCCAGGAATACTCCGGATGCGCCTCCAGGAATTTCGCCGCGTCGAAATTTGCACCGCACGGATGCCCCGCGCGCGCGATAAAAGTCATCGCCTGCGCCATAGCGCTGTCCGTCACCTTGCTTTGCACCGCGCCTGACGGCCGGAATGGCTCCCGCTGATTCGTCGGGTCTCCCGGAGTCTCCACGTCGCCGTGCCCGCACAGCGTCCGCCGGTTCCCCGTCGTTTCCTTCTTCTCGTACGAATCGTAATGGTCCGATTCGAACGCCTCGGCCATCGTCGTATCGATTTTGCCTTTGTTCTCCGCCATCAGCTGATCCCACCGCACGTGCCGCGCGTTCGCGGACGCCGCCAGATTCGTCGAATCGAACGTCGTCTCATCCTTCAGCACGTCGGGATCGCTCGCGAAGTTCGACCCCACGAAGTACCCGTCCTTCGTGCGCCACACTTTCGTGTGCTTCAATCCCTGTTCGAACCGCGCAATCTCTCCCGTCTTCCGGTCGCCGAGCAGCCAGTCGTTCGCGTACCCGCCGTTGTTCCCGTCCTGCATGATCTTCACAAAATCATCGATCGACGCCGCATACTGCATCGCCTTCCGCGCGCGCACGAACTCCGCCTTCCCCGTCGGGTCCCAGCCGTGAAAATCGGTGATCGTCGTTTCCGTCACCATCAACCCCGCGGAATTCACCGTGAAATCGTCGTCGCTCACGATCACGCCCGGAAATCCGTCCATCAACATCCGGTAGCCCTTCTGCGGCACGATGTCGAACACAATTCGCCATCGCTCGCCGTCCGCATAACTCGTCCAGTTGTTGTGCGCCATCACGATCTGCCCGCTTTTCGTCCAGCTTCCCGTCGCCACAAACGCGCTGCACGCCTCGGGCGCGCGCGCGTCCGGAGGATTCTGCGCCTTCGTCACCGAGTTCAGCCACGGCACGTAATAATCCGCCAGCTCCATGAACCCATTCATCGCCACGATGTCGTCCAGATCCAAATTCACCTTCTGCGCCTCGAGCCCGCCCACAATCCCGTGCAGCTCCGCCTGATACTCGGGATCGATTCGGTGCCACAACATGTCGTGCGCCGCGCGCCGGAAGAATTCCCAGTCCCGCCCCGACGAGTGCGTCATCTCCAGGCTCACCACCGCGAACGCGTCCGCGATTTCGTTCGCCAGCAGGTACCCATGCTGGTAGCCGATGTCGTAGGGCGAGCCCTCCAGGTGGACGTACGTCCATCCGCCGCGCTCGAACTTGTACGCCTTCGCCAGCCGCGGATCGTCCGAATAATTTTGATACGCCTTGTCCGGTTGCGCTGATTGCGCTGACTGCGCCGCCGCTGCTTGCCGCGCCGCCGCTTCCGCCACGTGCCGCTCGCCCAGCGCCAACAGCTGCGTCGCCACCAATGCCACTCCGAGCACGCTCAGCAACGCCATCGGCAATCGATTCCGCTCATTTCGCATCAAACTCTGCTCCTAGTCCGCCCCATTCATCGCCTCAGCGACCCCACATTCTGACCGCCCTCCGCCCCCGGCGCAAGGCGGAAGCGTCGCTCAAGAAGGTCGTAACGTTGCGTTGGACGAAATGGCGATTTTTGGCGATTAGAAAAATGGAAGTTGTTGAAAAGCGGCGGGTTAGGTTCGGTTCTAATTCCCCATTTTGGCGATTAGAAGAGGCTGGAGGTTCGGAACACAACATAATAAAAAAGGCCGCGGTTTTGTATAGATTAGAAAAATGTAAGTTGATGATTCGCTTAGGCTTGCGGCGATTTCTAATCTTCAGTGTATAGATTAGAAATTGGGGGGCGGGAGTCTTCCGGCGTGTCGGGAGAGAAGGTCGCCGGAGCATTCGATTTTGGCCTCTAGTCTTTCATTTTCCTTCTGACACTATTTTATCATGCGTGGCAACTTGACAGGTGTGATTCAAGTCTGCAAGGCAAAGGAAGGATTGGGGTTACGAAATTGAGGTTTGTGATCAGGAATTGGAAAAAAATGAAAAAAGTTTTGGGGGCGGGCAAAGGCGATTTCAAATTTGAAATTTCAGATTTCAAAGGAAGGCAAAGACAGTCCCAAAGCGCACCGCAGAGGCGCAGAGGCGACCATGTCGGACCTGAAGGTCCGACCCCCTAAAGGGCAAAATCGGGCGCCGACAAACTTTTCGGGGCGGGACGGCCTCAGGTCTGAAGACCTGAGCTACAGGGCGAAAATCCGCACCCTTGCAGAAGGCGCAAGAGTGGGGCACCCGCAAAGGCAAAAGAGAAGGCTTACGCGGGGACTGAAGTCCCCGCCTCCTGAACACCTATGAGGTTATTGGGAGGGCCAGGGGGCGGGGAAGAGTTTGGCGGCGGAGGCGGGGTCGAGCTTTATGCCGGCGAGGGCGGCGGCGCGGGAGAGGGCGGGGTCGCGTCCTTCGGCGAGATCGAGGGCGGTAGGGAGGACGGTGACGTCGGGAGTGACGCCGACACGTTCGAGGCTTTTGCCGTCGGCCATGAGGAGGTCGGCGGTGGAGACGAGGAGCGCGTAGAAGAGCGAAGTGCCGGCGCCTTCGCGGAGGGGATAGACGCTGGCGTCCATGACGCGGCCGCCGCTGCGGTCGCCGATGACGGTGCCGCGATGTTCGAGCTGAACGACGCGCGCGAAGACTTCGGCGGCGGATGCGGAGGCGCTATCGAGGAGGACGATGAGCTGGCCCGAGTAGGCGTCCTGGCCGCGCCACTTCGCGCGAAGCAGGCGCTCGCCCTTGCGCATGATTTTGCGGCCGATGGTGACGTCGCGGTCGAACATGGAGCCGACCATGAGGGCGAGAACATCTTCGGCGCCGCCGGAATTTCCGCGGAGATCGAGAATCACGGCGTGGTGCTTGCGGGCGAGGCCGACGACGTGGTCGATTTCCTCTTCCTTGGCGAAGAAGGCGGGGAATTTCCAGAAGAGGACGCCGTCCTGCTCGGCGGTGCGCGAGCGCTGCAACTGGTCGTGCGCTTCGCGTTCGAGCCTGAGATGCCAGGTGTCCGTGTCGCCGTGGCCGTTGATGAGGCTGAGATAGCGGAAGCCCTGGCCATGCTCGACATCGGCTTCGACCATTTCGTTGCGCGTGGCGCCGTCCGTGCCGCGAAGCGTGAAATGGGATTTCGACTTGAGCGCGATTTCGCTGAGGAAATATTGAAGCTGCCAGAGGTCGCGCGAATTGACGGCGTAGCCATCGAGGGAGAGAACCTGATCGCCGCGACGGAGTTTGCGGGCGGCGTCGGAGCCGGGGCGAAGGTCCGTGATGAAGCAGGCGTCGCCAATCGTCTGCATGCGATAGCCGAAGAGGACGCGATTGCCGGCCTCGGGAGGAATGAAGATCGTGTGCGAGTCGTCGAGTCCCGCGAGATAGGCGGCGATGGTGCGGTAGGCGGTGGGAAGATCCCGCGCGGCGCGGATGCGCGCGTCATAGGCGCGATAGCGGGAGTCGATGTCGACGCCGTGGAAGGACGAGTCGTAATAATTGTGCTTCAGGGTTTCGTGAACCTCGCGAAGGATGTTCGCGACGGTGCCGCGCTGGACGGAGTTGATGGGAGGCGGCTCTTGCGGGCGCGCATGCGCGCAAGGCGGAGAGACCGCGCCGAGGAAGCAAGTTGTAACCACTGTGGCCGACAAACGAAACGCCCACGTGAAGTGCGGCATCGTCATGCCCCCTGTCACGCCTGAATCGTTTTGTACGGGTCCTAAATTGGGCGGGTTTTACACCCGGCGAATGAGGAAAAGCAAGGGGAAAGTCCCAGGGCTAAAGCCCTTCGATTTTTTCGAGGATTCTTTCGCATCGCGCAGAGCGCGATGCTCCCTGCGCTGAAGCGCAGGGCTTCCACCCTAAAACCAAGAACTTGAGAGCTTCGCGGGCGAAGGGCGGGAAGGAAAGTCCCAGGGCTAAAGCCCATTTCAATTTCGAGGGCTTCTTCGCGCCGCGAAAAACGCGGCGCTCCCCGGACTAAAGTCCGGGGCTTCCACCCCAAGAAAAACCTAGGGCTTCTTTGGCATCGTACAAGGCGCGGTGCTCCCTGCGCTGAAGCGCAAGGCCTCCACCCCAAAGCTAAGAGCCTCCCCGAAATCCAAGGACGTTCGACGTGGCGCGAGAGTTGTTGGTGTGGAGTTGTCTTAGGGTGGAAGCCCGGGCCTTTCAGGCCCGGGAAAAGTTGGTTAGGATACGGCGGGCTTTAGCCCTGGGAATTCTAATGGCGCACGCCCCTCAAGAAATTCGCACGTTCTTCATCACTTCGACAGCGAAGGATCGGCGTCGAGTTTTTCAAACGGAGAGGATGGCGCGACTCTTCATGGATGTGCTGCAAGACAATCGGAAAAAAGGGCGGTTTCTGTTGCACGAGTTTGTGGTGATGCCGGACCATTTTCACGTGCTCGTTACACCCGCAGAAGATGTTCCGGTGGAGAAGGCCGTTCAATATATTAAGGGCGGATTTTCGTTTCGGGCGGGCAAGGAGCTTGGGTTCAAAGCGGAAATTTGGCAGGAGAGTTTCGCCGAGCGCCGGATTAAGGACGCGAGCGATTATGATAGCCATCGCAAATACATTCGGGAGAATCCGGTCGCGAGATTTCTTGTAGATAGCGCGGAGAAATATCCCTATTCGTCGGCGACCCCGGGAGCTGAGGTTGATGCGCGGCCGGCATGGTTTGTGGGGAATTCCCAGGGCTAAAGCCCATTTCCTTTTGCTGGGCTCTTTCGCACGACGAAAGGCGTCGTGCTCCCTGGGCTGAAGCCCAGGGCTTCCACCCTAAAACCAAGAACTTGAGGACTTCGCGCGGGCGAACGCGAAAGAAATCCCCGGGGCTAAAGCCCAATCAATCTTGCACGGCTTCTTTCGCATCGCACAAGGCGCGATGCTCCCCGGACTGAAGTCCGGGGCGTCCACCCCAAGACCAAGACTTCGCTAGCGCGTAAGCTTGTAGGTGCCGGCTCCGAGGAATTGCAGTAGGCCCAAGTCGCGGAGGATTTGGAGCTGCTGGCGGATTTTGTCGCGGACGTGGCGGTTGGCGGGATGGAGCGCGGCGAGTTCTTCGTCGTGCGCGTAAACTTCCGATAGAGAAAATTCGCGCTTGTTGAGAGAGCGGACGACGTTGAGGATGTCGAGGGTCCATCCGCGCTGATCTGCCTTGAGAGATTTTAGCGGGCGGATGCGCGCGTATTGTTCGCGGACCTGCTTGGGCGGAACGGGAACGCTGTTTGCAATCAAGGGAATGCGCGCGTCGCTCGGGATAGCGCCGAGAAGAATGTTGCAGCCAACCCACCCAGCGCGACGAGCCGTCAGAGCGAGCGGTTTTCTTTTCTCGATGGCTGAGAGCGGAAATGCGAAGCTGGGAATGAGCAAGAGGTCGCGGACATCCCAGGACTCGAGGTCGTAGCGCAGAGCGAACAGGTTCGGCGTGCGGTTCAGCTTTATCTCGCGGACCATTTTGCTGTAGGCGGAGTCGACGATTCTGCTTCCGAAGGCGTGCGACTGCGATTTCAATTGAAAGCAGATTCGGCACTTAGGACATTCGAAATCGATTGCGGGCGTGTTCGGCGGAGACGGATTCAACGAGCGGGAATTGCAGTTCGCGCAATATAGATTTTCGAGCCCCCACAACTCAGTTGCGATGCGAGCGCGCTGCGAGCCGCTGGTGTAGCCAGCGAGGCCTCGGGTGGGCAGGGCGAGTTGCACGCGGGCATTAGATCATTTTCCCGTCGGAAACTGAATGGCCGGCGAGACGCCGGCGGTACAGAGGCGTTTCGCGGAATGAGTCAAAATCGAAAGACGCCAATCGGGAGATTCATCCCGCGCAACGCACGGGATGAGGAAGAGGTGGCGCTCCCAGGAAGGGCTCGCGTTCGGTCATTTTCCTTGGGCGAGATAAATCTCGGTTTCGGTTTTGATGACGAAGAGGATTTCGCGGGTTGATGCGGCGCTGGCGTGGAAGCTTGTCCAGGCAGCGGTCAAGTCGTCGGCTGCGACGGTAAAGACTACGTCGCGGCGCGAAGCGCCGACGAAATGAAAATTGCGGTCGCGGCGAACGAGGCGTGTTGGCGGAACGTCGGTCACGGGCGATCTGGATCGATCCATAGATCGCGGCGACGGATCAAGATCGAAGTGGAGGCAAACGACGGAAATTTGGGCCTGTACCAGATCGGAACAGATGCGAACGAGGGAGAGGTGAATCCAGGCCGCATCGAGTTCGGCGGCGAGGGCGCGACGGGAGAGGCGGAGCGCTGCAACGAGGGTGGTGCCGGAGCCGGAGAAGGGGTCGAGGACGAGGTCGCCTTCGGAGGAGGCAGCGAGGAGGATGCGTTCGAGGAGGGCGACGGGCTTTTGAGTTGGGTGCTTGCCGAATTTTTTCTCCCAAGGCTCGGGAGGCGGAATGGTCCAAACGGATTTCATCTGCTTGCCGCCGGCGAGCTGCTTCATGTGGGCGTAATTGAACTTGTGACGGGCCTTGGAATTCTTGGCGGCCCAGATGATGGTTTCGGTGGCGTGGGTGAAGTAGCGGCAAGAAAGATTGGGAGGCGGATTGGGCTTGACCCAGGAAATGTCGTTGAGGAGCTTGAAGCCGAGCTGCTGCATGGCGAAGCCGACGGAATGGATGACGTGGCTGGTCCCGCTGACCCAGATGGTGCCGTTGGGAGCGAGGACGCGCTGGCAGGCGGCGAGCCAGAGGGTATTGAAGGCGTGAACTTTGTCATACCTGGCCCTTGCCGGGCCAAGATCGTCGCCGGGTAATTTGTCCCAGTCGCCTTTGTTGACGCTGACCATGCGGCCGGCGTGGCAGGTGATGCCGTTGTTCGAAAGGAAGTAAGGCGGGTCGGCGAAGATGAGGTCGACGGTGGCCTCGGGAATGGCGGCGAGGATTTCGAGGCAGTCGCCCTGGAAGATTTTGATGTGATGCGCGGAGTCGTGGAAGACGGGAGCGGGAAGCTGGGGCGAGGATGGGGCGTCAGGGGAGGCGGGATGGGAGATGGGAGCGGATTTGGGCAAGGTGGCGGAGGCCGCGAGAAAATGCGCGGCACGGCCGGATCGTTGATCGAATGGGTACGGGTGTCAAGGCGTGATCAGGGAGGTCTCAGGGGCTAAAGCCCCGCGCAAATTAAGGAGGCGGAATGTCGGAGCTAAAGCCGTGTCTGCCGACAGGCAGGCTCCGACCCCCTAAAGTGCGAGGGCCCGAGACTGAAAATCCCCACCCTTGCAGAAGGCGCAAGGATGGGGCACCCGCAAAACCAAGAGGCGTGAGGCAATTTGAAATTTGAAATTTCAAATTTCAAACGTGTATCCTGCTGGGCCTATGCTTGATTTGGGATATGTGCGAGAGCACCTGGACGCAATCGAGAAGATGGCGCGGGACCGGGGCGCGACGGTCGATCTGGCGGCGTTCCGCGAGATTGACGGCGAGCGGCGCAAGCTGATCGCGTCAACGGAAGCGCTGAAGGCCGAGCGGAACAAGGCCAGCGACGAAATCGCGCGGCTGAAGAAAGCGGGCGGCGACGCGAGCGCGATTCTGGGGCGGATGAAGGCCGTCTCGGAAGAGGTGAAGCAGAACGACGCGCGCATTGCGGAGCTGGACGAGCGGCTGCGGCAGTTCCTGCTGACCGTGCCGAATATGCCGCACGCGAGCGTGCCGGTGGGCAAAGGCGCGGCGGACAACGTCGAGGCGCGGCGCTGGGGGTCGGCTCCCAAGTTCGATTTCGCGCCGAAGCCGCACTGGGAGCTGGGCGAGGCGGCGGGAATCCTGGATTTCGAGTCGGCGGTGAAAATCGCGGGAGCGCGGTTCGCGGTCTACAAGGGACTGGGAGCGCGGCTGGAGCGGGCGCTGGCGAATTTCTTTCTGGACGTGCACACGAGCCCGGCATCGGAAGGAGGGCACGGGTACACGGAAATTCTGCCTCCGTTTATCGTCAACACGGCGTCGCTGACGGGCGTGGGGCAACTGCCGAAGTTCGCGGCGGACATGTTCCACCTGGAAGGCACGGACCTGTGGCTGACGCCGACGTCGGAGGTAGAACTGACGAGCCTGCATCGCGACGAGACGCTCGACGCCGACCGGCTGCCGGAAAAAGTTTGCGCCTGGACGGCGTGCTTCCGTTCGGAAGCGGGCGCCGCGGGGAAAGATACGCGCGGCATCAAGCGGCAGCACCAGTTTCAGAAGGTGGAGCTTTTCAAGTTCACGCGGCCGGAGCAGAGCTACGACGAGCTGGAGCGGCTGGTGCGCGACGTGGAGGACGTCCTGCAGAAGCTGGGGCTGCATTATCGCGTGATGCAGCTGTGCACGGGCGACATGGGATTCGCGTCGGCGAAAACGTACGACGTGGAAGTGTGGCTGCCGTCGAGCGGGGAGTTCATGGAAATTTCGTCGTGCTCGAATACGGAGGCGTTTCAGGCGCGGCGGTCGGGAATACGGTGCAAGACAAAGGGCGGCGGGAAAAGCGAGTTCGTGCACACGCTGAATGGCTCGGGGCTGGCGGTGGGGCGCACGTGGATTGCGATCGTGGAAAATTATCAGCAGAAGGATGGGTCGATCGTGATTCCGGAGGCGCTGCGGCCATACATGGGGACGGACAAAATTCCCGCGCGCGGATAAGAGGCTGCGGAAACGGCAAAAGCGGATCCCTCACCGCCATTCGCGCAAACGCAACTGGGTTCGGGATGACAGCGCGGCGCGAGTGAGGAGCGAAGAGAATCGGCGAATCGCTTCGCCCCTCGTCCGCGAAAATTTACATCGCCATCGCGTTCGAAATGCTGTCGACGTGAATCTGGCCGTCCTTCATCATGTGGCCGGTGACCTTCACTTCCTGCCCGAGGTTCGCTTCGCTGACGGCATCCTGATTGTGAATCTTCATGATCTTCTTCGACGTCGTATCGACGAAGACGTACGACGCGCCCTTTTCCTTGACGCACTTCATGGCGCAGTCCTTGTGGTTGGCGTTCGCGCCCTTCGCGCCGCACATGCTGTCGCTGATCCAGCCGGTCCAGGACATGGTCTTCATTTCCTGGGCATGAGCGGACTGGGCGATCACGGTGGTCGCGAGGCCGATGGTGACGAGAAGCATCGCGAACAGGCTACAAGTGCTGAGAACCTTCTTCATTGGATCCTCCGTTGAATTTCGGCAGGGCTGGGAGCCGGGTTAGCGCCAGTCCCGCTGTTCATCCCCCTGTGAGTACGCGGGGCGGGCGCGGTTGGATTTAGGAAACGGCTCCGGCGAGCACTTTCGGGCCCGTCGGATGGGGCATGCCCCCAGCGGGTTCGAGAGTGACCGCGAAAGCCTTCGGCGTGACGCCTTCGGGCAGCTTCATCATCCAGTGGCTGATTTCGCCGGAGGAGGGATTAAAGACGCCCGCGTTGATGGGATCGCCTTGCATCGGCATAACCCAAAGCTGATAGCTCTTGCCGGCGGGAGCAGGTTCCGCCGTGCCATCGTACATGAGCATACCCATGTTCTTGCTGTAAGTCACGCGGCCCATGGCCTTGGGCATACCGGGCATGGGCGCGAGCGGGACGACGATGGTGTCGCGAGCGGCGAGCAGGTCTTTCGCGTGCTGGGCCTCGGCGAGGTTCTCGCGCTGCTGGGCGACGGTTTCGCGGAGGAGCGCGAGGTCGCGGTCGATGCGCTCGTTCTGGACCCAGAGGAAAATGGCGGCGACGGTGAGCGCGAGGCAGACGGGCGCAAGCACCGCAGCGAACCAGCGGCCGTAGGCTGCGGGGCCTCCCGCGGAAGCGAATTCGCGCGGTGTGCGGGCGGGCGCAGCCGCGGCGGACGAGGGCTCGGCGGTCGCGCTGCTGCGAATGCGAGCAAGCAGACGCTGCTTCGCGCCGGGCGACGCCTCGACGGGCGGAGCGCCGAGCGCAAGCATGGCGATGCGGCCGCGCGCCTCGGCGAGTTTGCGGGCGCATTCGGCGCACGATGCTATGTGAGATTCCATCGCCCGGCACTCGTCGGCTTCGAGCGCGCCGAGGGCGTAGAGATCGAAGTCTTCTTCGCGAATTGGATGGCCGGTCATCGTTGCAATGCCTGCTTCAAAGTTTCAATCGCGGAGCGCAAGCGCGTCTTGACGGTGCCGAGCGGGTCGCCGGTGTGGCGCGCGATTTCGCTGTGCGTCATGCCCTGAAAATAGGCGAGCTCGAGCACGGCGCGCTGCTCCTGCGACAGCGAACCGAGAACGCTTTGGACGCGCGCGAACTGCTCGCGCTGCGCGACAGCGGTTTCGAGATTCACCGGCGAGATCACGGAGTCCTCGCCAAGCTCCTCGCCGGCGGTCGGCTCGTGGTGGCGCAGCCGCGAAATGGCGCGGTTGCGCGCGATCACAAGCAGCCAGGCGGGGAGCGAGCCGCGCGAGGCGTCGAACCGCGAGGGCGCACGCCAGAGCTGCAGGAAAATGTCCTGCAGGATTTCTTCGGCGGCCTGCGTGTCGCGGAGGATGCGATTCAACACGGACGTGAGCAGCCTGGCGTAGCGGTCGTAGAGGGCGGCCAGCGCGGACTCGTCGCGGCGGACGAGGCGCGCGACGAGCGCTGCGTCCGAGGCGTTGGCGGCGTCCGCTCCGATCTCCGGATTCACGAGGCTGCTGTGGCTCCATTCTAAAGATACGCGCGCCGAGGCAAGGCGGATTGGACGAACCAAGACCGAGCGCGCCGCGAAAGTACGGAGGGAGCGTAACTTGCGGGCGCGGCGAGGGTCAACCGTGAAGGAAGGCGTATCGGGAGCTTGGGTTATTGCGTCCCTCGTAAGTTGTTGATTCTAAGATTGTTACGGGAAACAAAAGCGCTAACCGTGTGGACGGGTGCGACACGCTGGGTTGCGGGCGGGGAGTGGTTTCCATTGACATCCCTGTCATCTTGGCTAAACTTCGACCTGTCCACAACTTAGCGGCTCGAACGGCAGGCGAAAATGAAGGTTGGCCAGCCGAGCGGCGCCGCTTCCGACGTTCGGCAGGAGGCAAGATGGCCACGGTGGTCAAACCAGCCCCACAGCCCGTTCCGCGAATCGCGCCCCGCGAGGACTTGAATCCCCACCGCATCGCGCAAATCCAGTTTGACATCGCGGCGGAGTACCTGAAGCTCGACCAAAGCATGCGGCAGATTCTGAGGACGCCGCGGCGCGTGATGGAAGTGGCCGTCCCGACGAAGATGGACAACGGGCAGGTGAAGGTGTTTACCGGGTTTCGCGTGCAGCACAACACCGCGCGCGGGCCGGCGAAGGGCGGGCTGCGGTACCACCCGAATGTGACGCTGGACGAAGTGAAGGCTCTGGCAACGTGGATGACGTGGAAGACAGCGACGGTCAACATCCCCTACGGCGGCGCGAAGGGCGGCGTGATCTGCGACCCGAAGCGGATGAGCAAGGGCGAGCTGGAGCGCATGACGCGACGGTTCGCATCGGAAATTCTGCCGATCATCGGGCCGGAGCAGGACATTCCGGCGCCCGATGTTTACACGGATTCGCAAACGATGGCGTGGATCATGGACACGTACTCCATGACCAAAGGCTACTCGACGCTGGGAGTGGTGACGGGCAAGCCGGTGTCGCTGGGCGGGTCGGAAGGCCGGAACGAAGCGACGGCGCGCGGGTGCCTGGTGGCATGCGAAGAAGCGTGCAAGGTGAAGCGAATCAATTTGCGCGGCGCGGCTGTGGCGATTCAGGGTTTTGGAAATGCGGGCTCCATCGCGGCCAAACTCTTTGCGGAGAAGAAAGCACGAGTGGTGGCGATCAGCGATTCGCGCGGGGGCGTGTTCAATTCACGCGGAATCGATCCGCTGAAGGCCATGCGTTACAAGGAACGCGCCGGGACGGTGGTGGGAATGCCGGGAACGTCGAGGATCTCGAACGACGACCTGCTAACGCTGAAGTGCGACATCCTGATTCCCGCGGCGCTCGAGAATGCGATCACATTGAACAACGCGGACCAGATCAAGGCGAAGATCGTGGCGGAAGCCGCAAACGGGCCGACGACGCCGCATGCCGACGAAGTGCTGGCGCGCAAGGGAATCATGCTGCTGCCCGATATTCTGGCGAACGCGGGCGGCGTGACGGTCAGCTACTTCGAATGGGCGCAGGATTTGCAGGGGTTCTTCTGGTCGGAAGCAGAAGTGAATGTGAAGCTCGAAACTATCATGCGGCGCGCGTTTCATGAGGTGCACGAAATGATGCGCAAGCATCGCACGCACATGCGCACCGGCGCATACGTGCTGGCGGTGGGGCGCGTCGCCGAAGCGACGCTCGTCCGCGGCCTGTTCCCGTAGATCTCGCGGAGATTTCGTGTTTGAAGATCGCCGGATTGCACCTTGGTTCGCGATCGCTGGTGTGTGCGTCACCGCCCTCGGGGTTTATTTCAACTTCCAGCTCGAGCGGCACAGCTTGGTCTCAACAAGCGATCTAGAATTCGTCTTTCTGAAACATGCGTTCCTTCCTACTTTTGCGCTCGGGCTAGTCACGTCGTTGGTCTGCGGAGCGATCTGGGCTTGGCAAGCCTCAGCGAAGAGCCTGATCCTTGTGGGCCTCTCCCTGGTGATTTTCGTCGGCGGAGCAAGCGACGTGGTCGACATCAACATCCATACATGGACCGGGTGCGTGATGCTAGTTTATGCAGCGGGCGTCTTGGCCGGCGTCTTGTTCATCGCCGTCGGGCTTGTACGGCAACGCAGATTGTAGGGGCGTAGGAGCCAAATCGCACCCCTGATCCAAGATTGTCCCCTCTTTCCCCCGCGCTGAACTGGGAGGTAAAATTCATTCGAAATGCATTCTTCTCAACCGACTACAATGCACGAGTATTCCGTCGAGCTTCTGATTGTTGGCGATGACGTGATCGAAGGCATTGTCTCCGCAAAGCTTGGCCTGAAACCAACCGTTTTTCTGATGAAGGGCGAGCCGTTGGGGCCGACGAAGGTGAGAAAACGGTCAGTGTGGTCCTTCAGTGTTGGACCGTCGGCCGGCAATTTGGCATGGCGATCGCTGGACGACGGTCTGCGATGCCTCGCAGAGAAACTCCTTCCTCTTAGAGACGCTCTCGCTGAATTGAGTCGACGGTATGAGATCTCGGCCTACTGCGGACATTTCGGTTCTGGGTTCGGAGGAGGACCGTCGATTTCGGCTGGTACGCTGCGTATGCTCGCCGAGCTCGGACTGACCTTAACGATCAAAACGTACTGGGGAGAAGAACCATCTGACCAGACTAGCGAACGTGCCACAAGCGAGGCTTAAGTTGGGCTCATCGGGACGAGCGAGCTCCCGTTGCTTTCCTGGGCCTTCCGCCGAGCCTGCCATTGGCCTTGGATGCAGCCTGCTTGGCACGGCTGGTCGATCTGCCACCAGCCTGGCCCAGCCTTGACGCCATCCATTTGCGCGAACCCAGAATCCCTTCGAGAATTGCGGGAATGTAGAGGTCGGCGTCAAGCGCTGGAAAGTGGAGGCCGAAGCCCGACGGACTGATTTCGATTCGTTCGAGCTGCGATGGCTTGGCTCGCTCCAGGCCTTCTGCGTCCTTCGGCGAGAAGCTCACTTCCAGGTCCGGCCGAAGCTTTAGAACGATCCGACGGCGCTGCGGGTCATAGCTGGCGGCGACAATTACCGGGCCGGAAGCACGGAGTTTCCTGCCTCGGCGGGTTGCGTCTTCGAACTGGTTAACCTTCGCCATGAATTTCCTTCCAGGCTCGGCACAATGCCCTCAAGTTCCTCGATAGCACTGAGCGAATCCTCGATATTTCGTTCCTGCGAAAACCGTAATTCTCCCTCAACTCCACGGGGCCAGTCGGACAATGGAGATTAAAGAGCGCTTCGCAGCCGCGTCCGATGACGTGAACGTGCGCCGGCCGATGGTCGTTCGGATAAATCACGACGCGCAGGCCGCCGAACCGAAGAGCTGTCGGCCCCCTCACATCCTACCATACTTCCTAAGCGCTTAGGTTAAGCAACAGCGTAGGCAGCCCGACACAATAAGGAAGCGGCCGTTATCCCCGCCGTTGGCGTTTCCCAAGCGCCCTCCGATGCAGATGAGACGAAGCACGAAGAATGCGAAAAATAGTGTTGCGCGGCGGGCGACAACGCGCGTACATTTCATTTTGCCGGCATGCCCAGCGAGAGGCGCGGTGACGCGACTGCGACGGAGGCATGGCCGGCATTTGTGCCTAGCGCGGAGGGCACCAGGAATTGAACAATCACATCAGCCAAACGCCACCGATTCTGCTGACCATTGCGGGGTTTGATCCTTCGTGCGGCGCGGGCGTCGCCGCAGACCTGAAAACATTCGCAGCGCACAACTGCTACGGCGTCGCGGCGGTGACAGCGCTGACGGTGCAGTCGACGCAGGGCGTGCGCGACGTGCATCCCACGCCTTCGGCGACGCTGCGCGCGCAGCTGGACGCTCTGGCGGAGGATTGCACGATCGCCGGCGTGAAAATCGGAATGCTGGCGAACCGCGCGAACGCCGCAGTGGTGGCAGAGTTCCTCGACAAGAACAAATTCGCGCACGTGGTGCTCGATCCCGTGTCGCGGCCTACGGCGGGCACGGGCGAATTGCTCGATGCGGCGGGATTGAAGTTCGTCCGAGACGAATTGCTGAAGCGCGTGACGGTGGTGACGCCGAACATTCCTGAAGCCGAATTCCTGACGGGCATGGAAGTGAAGGACGTGAACGCGATGAAGGCGGCCGGCCAGAAGCTGCTGGAGATGGGCGCGCGCTCCGTGATTGTGACGGGCGGCCATCTCGAAAAGCCGATCGATGTTCTCTGCGACGCGGGCGGCATCGAAACGTTCGGCGGCGACCACTTGAAGAGCCCGAACACGCATGGCTCGGGATGCACCTTTTCGTCGGCCATTGCAGCGCAGCTTGCTTCGGGGCAGCAACTGCGCGAGGCCGCGATCCTGGCGAAGGCATACGTTACAAAGGCGATCGACAAGTCTTATTCGATCGGCAAGGGCGCGGGGCCGCTGAATCAGCTTTTCCGGTTCCACCAGGAACCGCCCGCGCGCGGAGTCCACGAAGTTCCCCAGCATGGCATGCATCCCGCCGCCGAGCCCACGGCGCACTAGCAGTCAGTTCCCTTCCGGTGTTTGCAAGCGCGATGCGGCGAGGAACCCCCTCGGACAATTATTGAGGTATTATCGCGGGCGAGCCTCGGTGCGATTTGGGGTTCGACGGCGCGTCGCCTTCCGAGGCTTTTGAAAAAAAGGAGGGGACCATGCAGCACTCGCTTACCCGGCCTCTCGTTTTGTGCTTCGCGACCGTGCTGGCGATTGTGGTGGTCGCAGCGCGCGCGCAAGACCCGCAAGCGCCGAATCAGGAACAGGTCGACCGCCAACGAGCCGTGGACTTTGTGCGGGCGATCAACACCGCCGAGTATCAATTCCGCAACGAACAGGGCCGATTCGGATCGTGGAATGAAATCTCGCAGCGTGTCTGGAAGATCTCCGCGAAGAGAAGAGCCGAAAATCCCGAAGCGTTCGCGGCGACGCCCGATGAACAAGCAGGAGCCGAGCCGCACTCTTCGAACCTGGAAGTGATTGCTTCCGCCGATGGCATGAAATACTCGGTGGCGTTGACCGATAGCGACACGCGAACGCAGGGCTGCGGATTTTCGCTCTTCAGCGACCAATCAGGACTGATCTACCAGGGCACGGTGATCGACTGCCCGCACATCGTGGATGCGCCAGACGTCCGGAACCGATAACGACGCGGGCGGGCTAGCGACGGCGGAAGAGGACGCGGCCGGCGACGATGGTAGACATCGGCGCGCCGCGGAAGGGGCGGCCGTCGAAGGGCGTGTTGCGCGACTTGCTGGCCGATTCGGCGGCGCGAAACGTCCAGGCATGATCGGCCGAAAAGATTGTGAGATCGGCGGGTCCGCCCGCGGCGATTTTGCGTTCGATGCCGAGGACGCGCGCGGGACCTGCGGTAAATAACTCCACCAGGCGCATCAGCGAGAGCTTCCCTTTGTGCACGAGTTCGCTCAGGCCGAGCGCGAGAGCGGTCTCAAAGCCCGTGATGCCGAAAGGCGCGCGGTCGAACTCAACGTCCTTGCTCGCGGCATGATGCGGCGCATGGTCCGTCGCAATTGCGTCGATGCTGCCGTCGGCGAGGCCCGCGATCAGAGCGTCGCGATCGGCGCGCGAAGCGAGCGGCGGATTCATCTTGTAGCGTGAATCGTAGCGAACATCCTCGTCGGTCAATGTGAAATGGTGCGGCGTCACTTCGCAGGTGACGCGCAAGCCCTGGCGTTTCGCCGCGCGGACGTATTCGAGCGAGCCGAGCGTGGACATGTGCGCGACGTGATACCGCGCGCCCGTGAGATGGGCCACTTCCACATCGCGGCCCACGCAAATCGATTCGGATTGCGCCGGAATTCCCTTCAGGCCAAGGCGCATTGAAGAGGGGCCCTCGCGCATCACGCCGCCGGAGAATAGCGACGGATCCTCGCAGTGGTCAATGACGGGCAGGCCAAGCGAATTGCAGTAGTCCATCACCTGGCGCATCAGCCGGGCGGAGGCGATGGGCTTGCCGTCGTCGCTGACGGCGACAATGCCGGCGTCCTTCATGGCAGCGATTTCGGCGAGCGCTTCGCCCTTGCTGCCGACGGACGCGGCGCCAATGGGCCACACGCGGACGCCGCCCACGGCAGCGGCGCGCTCCACAATGCCACGCGTGGTGGAGGCGTTGTCGTTCACCGGCTGCGTATTGGGCATGCAGCAGACTGCCGTGAATCCTCCGTGCGCCGCCGCGCGCGTGCCCGTCTCGATGGTCTCGGACATTTCGCCGCCCGGCTCACGGAGATGGCAGTGGAGGTCGATGAATCCGGGCGCCACGATCAGACCGGCAGCGTCGAAAATCTCAGCGTCGGAGGCCGAAAGGGCCGGGCCGACCTTCGCGATTTTTTCGCCATCGAGCAGAATGTCGAGAGACGCGTCTGCCTTGCTGGCGGGATCGAGGACACGCCCGTTCTTAATCAGCAGCATTCGACCGTTCCTTCGCGGGATGAGGCGCGTCAGCCGGCGCACCTCCGATGAGATGGTAGAGAAGAGCCATGCGGATGGCGAGGCCGTTGGTGACCTGCTCGAGCACGCAGGACTGCGGGCCGTCCGCCACAGCGGGATCGATTTCGAGGCCGCGAATCATCGGCCCGGGATGCAGGACCAGCGCACCGGGACGCGCGAGGGCAAGCCGCTCCGGCGTGAGCTGATAGCGCAGGATGTACTCGTCCGCGGCGATGGCCGGTTCGTGGATGCGCTCGGTCTGGACGCGGAGGACGATCAGCACGTCGGAGTCGCGCAGGGCGTCTTCGATCCGAAGGACGCGACGAACGTTGGGCGCGAGCGTCTCGAGTTCCGGCGGCACCCACATGGCCGGGCCGCACAGCGTGACGCAGCTGCCGAACTTCGTCAGAAGATGGATATTCGAGCGGGCTACACGGCTGTGGAGGATGTCGCCGAGGATGGTGATGTTCCAACCCTCGAGCGTGCCTTTGCGGTCGCGAATCGTGAGGGCGTCGAGCAGGCCCTGCGTGGGGTGCTCGTGGGTACCGTCGCCAGCGTTCAGCACCGGGATTTCGAGGCGCTCGGCAACGAATTCCGCCGCGCCTGAAGAAGAGTGACGCATCACGATGCCGTCAGGGCGCATGGCCTGGAGCGTGCGGACCGTGTCGATCAGGGATTCGCCCTTTTTCAGGCTCGAGGATTCGGCCTGGAGGTTCATCGTATCCGCGCCGAGGCGGGCCGCGGCTGTGCTGAAGCTGATGCGTGTGCGCGTGGAGGCCTCGAAGAAAGCGATGGCGACTGTCTTGCCGCGCAGGGTGGCGAGCTTCTTCAGCGGGTGCTGCTGAAATTCCTGGAAAGGCTTGGCCTGATCGAGAACAAAAGTGATTTGCTCGCGGGTAAGGGGCTCAATTCCGAGCAGGTGCTGCAGGCGCTGGACCACTGTCTCCCTTTATCGTTTCGTCTCCGCGCGTACGCCGTAGGGTCAGTCGACCCGGTCTACTAGCATGACGCGCTCTTCCTTGTCGATTTCGTTGAGCCGGACTTCGACTATTTCCGTATCGCTCGTCTGGACGGTGCGGCCGACGAAGGTGGCCTCAATGGGCAGTTCGCGATGGCCGCGGTCGATCATCACGCAGAGGCGAATGCGGCGAGGACGGCCCAGGTCAAAGAGGCCGTTCATTGCGGCGCGAATCGTGCGGCCGGTATAAAGGACGTCGTCGACCACCACGAGGTCGCGGTCGTCTACGGGGAAGTCGATTTCGGTGGAATGCACGACCGGCTGAGGGCCGACGGTCGAAAGGTCGTCGCGGTAGAGCGTGATGTCGAGCGTTCCGACGGGAACATCTGCTTGCGTCACGCCGCGCATGATTCCGGCAAGGCGCTGCGCGATGGGCACTCCGCGGCGGCGGACGCCAATCAACGCCAAATCCTTCGTGCCACCGCTTTTTTCGAGAATTTCGTGAGCCAGGCGGTTGAGGGTGCGGCCAATCTCCTCGGCGGAGAGGAGCTGGCGTTTTTCGACGACGCGCATTTGGGCGCCTCATCCTAGCACAGACGGGCGCGAGTTCGCAGCGAAGTCCGGGCGCGCGCGCCAGATATCCACAGGCGGCCGCGGTGTCCTTGACCCGCGTGATAGACTGTCTGGCAGTGAGTTCGCCCGAGTTGGCAAGCGTCTCCTCCAGGCCCTCGGGGGTAGACCTCCGAGTCAGCATCGGCTCCCTTTCTCTCAAGAACCCCGTCATTGCGGCAAGCGGCACCTTCGGCTACGGCCTGGAGTTTGCGGACGTCGTCGACCTGAATAAGCTCGGCGCGATCGTCGTCAAAGGGCTCTCGCCGAAGCCGATGGCCGGAGCGCCGTCGCCCCGGATGTGCGAGACGACGAGCGGTATGGTCAACGCGATCGGGCTCCAGAACGTAGGGGTCCGGGCGTTCGTCGAGGAAAAGCTGCCCCTTCTCAGGCACTACAGCACCCCGATCATCGCCAACATCTTCGGCTGTACCATCGCGGACTACGTCGAGGTGATTCGTGTCTTGGAGGATACAGAAGGGGTCTCGGCGTACGAGCTGAACATCTCCTGCCCTAATGTTGAGAAGGGCGGGGCCGAATATGGTACCGACCCAGGACTAGCCGGGGATGTCGTTGCGGCGGCAAAGAAGGCCGCGCGAAGACCATTATGGGTCAAGCTCTCTCCAACTGTTGGAATCATTGGACTTATAGCGAAGGCCGTGGAGGCGGCCGGAGCGGACGCGCTGGTTATCGCGAACACATACCCGGCAATGTGTCTGGACGTACACACCCGGAGGTCACGTTTGGGTAGTACCGGTGGAGGGTTGTCGGGGGCGGCGATAAAACCTATAACCGTGAGGTTGGTTTACGAGGCCAGTCGGGTGACAAAGATCCCGATTGTAGGACTTGGCGGTATCGAAAGTCCTTCGGATGCAGTGGAATATATGCTTGCCGGCGCCTCAGCCGTCGAAGTTGGCACAGCTCACTTCGTGGACCCAAGAGCTTCAGAGAAGTTAGTAGGGGGCCTCGAAAAGTGGTGCCAGGAAGGTAAAGTCTTCGAAATCAGTAGGTTAACGGGAGCCTTGCAGACATAAAGCAGTTGGCGGCAGGGGCTCCTGGTTGTTATAATACTGATTCGAATAAACTTAGGGTGACTAATGAAAGTGAAGACCTTTGTTGTTCTTGAGTCGGTGTTCTTAAGCCTGGGTTTGCTCGTCCTGACCCCAGCAGCCAATCCCACGGCTGCGGGCAGCCTGAGCAGCCCGGCCCAAGCAACGTCTCTGCAGAACAGCGCGGTCTCCCCAGCTTCCACTACCGACTCGTCGAAACACCAACCCAAGCCCTTGGCGGTCTGGGAATGCACTACGAGCTGGTACGGGGAGGATTTTGACGGCCTTCCGACTGCCACTGGCGAGCCGTACGATATGTATGCCGCCACAGCCGCTCACCCCACCCTGCCCCTCGGATCCATCGTTCGGGTCGTGAATCCCCGGAACCACCGCAGCCAAGTGGTCCGGATCAACGACCGCGGACCGTACGTTGAAGGACGTGAACTGGACGTCTCCTACGAAGTTGCGCGTAAACTCGGCTTCGATCAGCGCGGGCTCGCAAGAGTCCGGCTGGAGCTTCTGGAGGTGCCTTCACGGCCGAACTCGGATCATCGCGACTAATCGTTGCCCTCGATTACGACCGCCTCGCTCCCGCGCTTACTATGGCGCGCCGGCTGCGAGGCGCAATCGGCCTTTGCAAGGTCGGAAGTCAGCTATTCACAGCCGAGGGCCCGCGAGCGATTGAAAAGCTTGCGGGCCTTGGCTTTGAAATCTTCCTCGATCTGAAGTTTCACGACATTCCTAACACCGTCGCCGGCTCGGTCCGCGCGGCGGCCGAGCTGCGCGACGTGACGATGCTCACCCTTCACACCTCGGGCGGCCTCGCCATGATGCAAGCGGCACGCGAAGCCCTGACAGGCCGCAAGACCCGCCCGGCGCTGCTCGGCGTGACCATCCTCACCAGCCTCGATTCATCAGCTCTGCGTCGAGTCGGCCTCTCCGGCACGCCAGCCAGCCGGGCGGTGGCGCTCGCCAAGCTCGCGAAAGAGGCGGGCCTCGATGGAGTCGTGGCCTCCGCGCACGAAGTGCGGTCAATCCGCCGAGCCTGCGGACCGAAGTTCCTCATTGTTGTGCCGGGGGTTCGCCCCGGCGGCGCCGCGATAAATGACCAGTCCCGAGTCGCGACTCCTTCAGAGGCAATGGGCGCCGGAGCCAGCTACCTCGTCGTCGGGCGACCGATCACACGCTCGACTGACCCTAAGCAAGCCGCCCTGGCAATCGCCCGCGAGATCGCGTCGGCTAGAGCTTAGCTCGGCGCACCAGCCCGATAAGGTTTCTCCCTCGTTTGACCGCGGTTCCCTCCTCCGATAGCATCGACGCATCCCTATGGATTCTCCCAAGCATGCGATTGTCGGCACCGCGGGCCACATCGACCACGGAAAGTCCGCGCTCGTTCAAGCGCTCACTGGCACGAATCCCGACAGGCTCGAAGAGGAAAAGCGCCGGGGCATTACGATTGATCTCGGCTTCGCATTTCTGGACTTGGGAAGCGTGCATCTGGGCTTCGTCGATGTTCCAGGGCACGAGCGGTTCGTCCGCAACATGCTTGCGGGCGTGGGTGGAATTGACTTAGTGCTGCTCGTGATCGCAGCGGATGAATCCATCAAGCCTCAAACGCGCGAGCACTTCGAGATTTGCCGGCTCCTCGGAATTCCCCGAGGACTGATTGCGATCACGAAGTCTGACCTCGTGGATTCGGATGTTCTCGGGCTCGTTCGGCTCGAAATCGAGGAATTCGTGCGAGGCTCGTTCCTCGAAGGCGCTCCGATTGTTCCGGTCAGCGCCCGAACCGGCGCGGGGCTCGACGCCCTGAAGAAGCAGCTTGCGGCGGTGGCAGGCCAGGCGCCGCCTCGGGACCTTTCGCAGCATTTTCGCCTGCCCGTCGATCGCTCGTTTGCCATGAAGGGCTTCGGCGCGGTTGTCACCGGAACGCTGGTCTCAGGCTCCCTAAATCTTGAGGATGAGGCGGAGATTTATCCCACTCGCCAGCGCGTGAGGATTCGCGGCCTTCAGTCGGGCGGCAGCGCCATCACGCGCGCCGTAGCTGGTCAGCGAACCGCCGTCAACGTCGCCGGAATCGACCACGGCAAGATTCGCCGCGGAATGACCCTCAGCGCGCCGGGGACCTTTGAGCCGACCGCGCAATTGGACGCGCGCATCACGCTGCTTGCGTCCGCCCGGCCGCTGAAGAACCGCGCGCGGGTGCACTTCCACCAGGGCGCCGCCGAGACAATCGCTGAAATCGTCCTGCTGGATGGAGTCGAAATGCTTCCCGGCCAATCAGCCCTCGCGCAGCTCCGGCTCGACGACGAATGCCTGCTGCTGCCGGGCGACCGCTTCATCCTGCGGCAATTTTCTCCGGTCGTAACGATCGGCGGAGGATCTGTTATCGACGCGCATGCACCCCGGCACCGCCGCAGCGACGCTTCCGTCATCCCGTTTCTCGAGACCCTAGAGCACGGCACGCGAGAAGAGGCACTCGCCGCCCACATCGAAAGAGCGCCCAACGGCCTCTCGCTCAACGACGCCATGAGCCGCACCGGATGGATTGAGGCAGACGTTCGTGCAGCAGCAGCAAACCTCGTTTCAGCAGGCCGGATTCGCGTCATAAGCGAGCAGCCCTTCCGGATGGCTTCCTCCGTCGCCGTGAAAAACTCCACCGCCGCATTGCTCAAGGCGATCGATGAGTTCCACCGCGCGAATCCGCTGTCGCAGGGCATCCCCAAGCAGGATTTGCGCGGCCGTATCGGAGATCCCGCGACCGAGATTTTCGAGGCTGCCCTAAGCGATGCCGTGGGAGCAGGCAGGCTCACCGTCTCCGGCGACCTCGTGCAGCGCGCCGGCCGCGAAATCGCACTCTCGCCCGAGGAAGCTCGCGCGAAGGATCTGATTGCGGCGGAATTCGAGCGCGCGGGCCTGACCGTGCCGAGCTTTTCCGTTGTCCTCGAAAAGCTTCCCGTCGAAGCGCGGCGCGCGCAGAAAATCCTCCAGATTCTGCTGCGCGACAAAGTGCTGGTCAAAGTGGCCGACGACCTCGTGTTTCACCGCACGGCCCTCGAACGCCTTCGCAAGCTCGTCGGCGAATACAAGGGGAAGAGCGGAACTCGCCTGCCGGTCCCTGCATTCAAAGAACTTACGGGCGTCACGCGCAAGTACGCTATCCCGCTGCTCGAGTATCTCGATCGCGAACAGGTAACTCGGCGCGTTGGCGACGAGCGTGTTATACTGTAAATTCAGAGAGTTACGAGTGGAGCTGTTGTGGCCGTCCGGGCGCTGCGGCTTCGCACGGGAGGTATGGCATGGAATTTAGCCCGATGCATCTTTTCATCGTCCTGCTGATTGTGCTTGTCCTGTTTGGAGGGCGCAAGCTGCCGGAGTTGATGCGCGGCCTCGGCACAGGCATTCGCGAATTCAAGGAAGGCATGCGCGATCAACCCGCGCCGACGAATCCGCCGGCCAGCACCGGCGTGACGAATGCGCCACCGGCTGCGCCGACGCCGACCGAGCCGAAGAAGTAGCTTCCTCAGATTCCTCGGATTCGAATCCAGAGAAACGAGCGGCGGCCTCCGGGCCGCCGTTTTCTTTTGTGCAAGCGCCGCGTCGCAGCGTGCATCACGAATGTTGCAGCGCCGTTCGCAGGATCGCTATCGCGCCGCGCTTCCAGCCCGTCCACCCGAGCGTCCCGAGCATCGTCCACACGCGCGACAGCGGCAGACCCATCACATTGAAATAGCAGCCTTCGATGGACGCCACGAACCGCCCGCCGATTCCCTGAATTCCATAGCCTCCCGCCTTGTCGAACGGCTCCCCGGTGGCTATGTAATCGTCAATTTCCGCCTTTGAAAGCTTCTGGAACCGCACGCGCGTCGTCTCGACATGGTGATGCTCTTTGCCGTCCGGCACGGAAATCAGCGACACTCCCGTGAGCACCTGATGTGTCTTCCCGCTGAGCATCCGCAGCATGCGCCGCGCTTCCTTCACGTCGGCAGGCTTCCCGAGCACCTTGCCCCGCGCCAGCACCACCGTGTCCGCGCCCAGGACAATCGCGGCGTGCCCCTTGCGCTTCGCATGCTCGGCTGCGACGCGCGCCTTCGCCATCGCCAGCCGCCTCACATAGTTGCGCGGCGACTCGCGCTTGCGCCGCGCCTCATTCACATGGGAAGGCCGCGCTTCAAACTCAATTCCCGCATTGCGCAGGATCTCCGCGCGCCGTGGCGAATTCGAGGCAAGGATCAGCTTGGTCTGCGGCGTCGTCCCGAACATAAAGAGCCCCTAGATGACCACGGATTCCTGATATTCGCCGAACGCGCGGCGCAGCGTGTCCGAAATGTCGCCCACGGTGGCGTATGCCTCCACGGCCGCGAGAATCGCCGGCATCAGATTCTCGCTGCCGCGAGCCCGCCGCTCGATTTCCTCGAGCGCCGCCCGCGACTTTGCCGCATCGCGCCGCGCGCGCATCGCGTTCAACCGCGCGATTTGCGACCGCTCGATCTCGGGATCGATTCGCAGCGTTGGAATCGGCCGCTCCTCTTTCGCCTGGAAGCGGTTCACGCCCACCACCACCTGCCGTCCCGAATCCACCGCCTGCTGATACTCGTACGCCGCCTTCTGAATTTCCTGCTGGATGTAGCCCGTCTCGATCGCGCGCAGCACGCCGCCGATCGCATCGACTTTCGAGATGTAATCCTGCGCGCTCGCTTCGATCTCGTTCGTCAGCTTCTCTATCGCGTACGATCCGGCCACGGGATCGACCGTATTCGCCACGCCCGTTTCCTGCGCGATGATCTGCTGCGTGCGCAGCGCGAGCAGCGCGGAATCCTCGGTCGGCAGCGCCAGCGCCTCGTCCAGCGCGTTTGCGTGCAGCGATTGGCAACCGCCCAGCACCGCCGCCAGGCATTGCAGCGCCACACGCACTAGATTGTTCTCTGGCTGCTGCGCCGTTAGCGACGAGCCTGCTGTCTGCGCGTGGAACCGCAGCATCGCCGAACGCGGATCGCGCGCGCCAAACCGCTCGCGCATCGTGCGCGCCCAAAGCCGCCGCGCCGCGCGGAATTTTGCCACCTGCATCAGCAGCTCGTTGTGCGCGTTGAAGAAAAAAGAAAGCTGCGGCGCAAACTCATCCACCTTCAGCCCCGCGCCGATCGCCGCTTCCACGTACGCGATTCCGTTCGCCAGCGTGAACGCCACCTCCTGCACGTCCGTCGAGCCCGCCTCGCGAATGTGATAGCCCGAAATCGAGATGGCATTCCAGTTCGGCAGCTCGCTGCGGCACCACGCGAAAATATCCGTCACGATGCGCATCGCCGGACGCAGCGGATAGATGTACGTCCCGCGCGCGATGTACTCCTTCAGAATGTCATTCTGGACTGTTCCCGCCAGCCGCTTCAGGTTCGCGCCCTGCTGCTTCGCCACGGCCACATACAGCGCCAGCAAAATCGCAGCGGTCGAATTGATGGTCATCGACGTCGAGACGCGCTCGAGCGGAATTCCCTCGAACAGCGCCTGCATGTCCTCCAGCGAATCGATCGCCACGCCAACTTTTCCCACCTCGCCCAGCGCCAGCTCGTGGTCCGAATCCATTCCCATTTGCGTCGGCAGATCGAAGGCCACTGAAAGGCCCGTCTGCCCCTGCGAAAGCAGGTAGCGATATCGCCGGTTCGATTCGCCCGCGCTGCCGAAGCCCGCATACTGCCGCATCGTCCAGAGCCGCCCGCGATACATCGTGGGATAGACGCCGCGCGTGAACGGAAATTCGCCCGGATAGCCCAGGTCGCGCTCCGGATTCCAATCGCGCAGGTCCGCAGGCGTCACCACCGCTTCGAGCGGCAGGCCTGTCGTCGACGCCGCCTTCAAATCGGGCGGCTCCGTTCGATTTGCCGGAGAATCATTCATTGCGAAGCCGCCGTGCGCGGCGGAAGGAGACAAACGAGAAGAACAGCATCGTGATCGTATAGAGAATCGCGAAGGCGATCACCCACGCCACCGGCCGCGTGCGCCATTGCCGCCAGGCCGCCACCGCGCCGTACACCGCAAACACCGCAAAAAACGCTCCGGCAGCCTCATGAAACAGTTGCCGCAGCGCGCGCCACCATACGCGGAGCGTCACCAGGATCGACCGCCAGAGCACGGGCTTGGTCCGCGGGTCCATGCGCCGATTCTAGAGCGTTTCGTCCTGATTCTCTAGACCCAGCACCACGCGCATCCTATACTCGCGAAATGGTTTCCGACTCCCACCTGCGCGAAGCCCTGAAGCACTACTGGGGCTACGACTCCTTCCGCCCGCGGCAGGAGCAGATCGTTCGCAGCCTGCTGGAGAACCGCGACACGTGCGTCGTGATGCCCACGGGGGGAGGCAAGTCGCTCTGCTATCAATTGCCGGCCGCGCTGATGCCCGAAAGGACCGCGATCGTCATCTCTCCGTTGATCGCGCTGATGCAGGACCAGGTGGCGCAGCTCACGCAAATGGGAATTCCCGCCGCGCTGCTCAACAGCTCGGTCTCCGCTGCGGAGCAAACGCAGATCACACGCGCCGCGTGCGCGGGAAAGTATCGCCTGCTGTACGTTTCTCCCGAGCGGCTTGCGCGCGCCGATACGGCTTCATGGATGCAGCGCGTCCCGGTTTCGTTTTTCGTGATCGACGAAGCGCACTGTATCTCCGAATGGGGGCACGAATTCCGGCCCGAGTACCGGCAGCTCAGCCGCTTGCGAACCGAGTTTCCCGGCCGGCCTATCGCGGCGTTCACCGCAAGCGCGACGCACCGCGTGCGCCATGACATCATCAACCAGCTGCAACTGAAGGATCCCGACAAGTACATCGCGAGCTTCCACCGGCCGAATCTGCGTTACATCGTGCACGAATGCCGCTCGACCAACCAAATGGACCTGCTCCTGAGAGCGGTGCGAAGGCATTCTGAGGGACACGTGATCGTCTACTCGCCCACGATTGCCCGCGTCGGAGAGACGGTTGCCTTCCTCAAGAGCAACGGAATTCCCGCCGTGGAATATCACGGCCGAATGGACCCGACCGCGCGGCGAAATAGCCAGGAACGATGGATGTCGGACGAGGTTCGGGTTCTCGTCGGCACCATCGCTTTCGGCCTCGGCATCAACAAGGCTTCCGTGCGCGCCGTCATCCACCTTTCGCTCCCCAAAGCCATCGAGCAGTACTACCAGGAAGCGGGGCGCGCCGGCCGGGACGGCCATCCGGCCGACTGTCTTTTGTTGTGGCAGAAACACGACGTCGGCCTGCTGGTGCACTTCATACAAGAAATCGACGACCCAGCCGAAAGAGACCGCGCCTGGCAGCGATATCACCACATCCGCCACTTCGTGGATTCTAAGGCGTGCCGCCATCGCCAGATTTGCGTCTACTTCGGCGAGGACCCTAAATGGCGTTCGTGCGGAGCCTGCGACGTGTGCGGGTGCGGCGCCGAATGGCTGGATGAGCCGGTCGAGGCTCCCCGGCGCGCTCGCCGCGATCGCAAGGATCGAAAGGCTCTGGCTACGCAGCCACCGTCGGGACTGAGCGTCGATCGGTCATTGCGCGAGTATCTTCGCAATTGGCGCCGCGCGATTGCGAAGCAAAACGGGGTTCCGGCGTTCGTGGTGATGCACGACACCTCCCTCGATGAACTGTGCGAGCGTAAGCCTCGCACCCTGAACGAATTGCTGGAGGTTTCCGGCTTTGGCAAGCGCAAAACCGAGCTTTATGGCGAGCAGATCCTGGCCGCCCTCAAGAGCTACAGGGTTTGACCCGCACAACGGCCATCGATAATCCTCCAGCAGCGCGCGCCTCCCATTTCATGCATCCAATCGTACAGGTAACCCGTTCGGGACGCCCCTCGGGCGCGGCCCTTGCTTCGGCCTTGCCCGGAAACTAAAATTGTTGTAGGAAGGGCTCTCACAGGAGGTGAGGCCTTGCAACTCGACGACCGTATGAAGCAGCTTCTGCGGGAACTGGGGCACGCGATCAACGACAGCGTGTCCGAATCCGAGCGCATTGCCGAGGCGATCTCCAACGTCCGCGGCGCCGGCTTCGATATCGTCCTGAAGCTCGACGCCACCATCGGCCTCGCGCGCCGCCAGGGGTCGCAGGACGCGCGCATGACCCAGCAGGACCGCCGCTTCCTCGAATCCCTGCACATTCGCGTCGACGAAGAGATTCTCGAAGAGGACGACACTCAGCCGAAACTCGAAATTACGGCCCAGGACATCAAGTTTCTGAAGTCACTGAAGATTTCTTTCGATGAACAACTTTAAGCATTTCGGCGCCGTTGCAACGCTGGCCCTGGCTTGCGCGATGTTCGCTGCCCCCGCCGGTGCGCAGTCGACTACGGACCATCCGGTCGAAACCCGCCCGCTGCAAACTCCCACGGTTGTGAAGGTCACGACCCCGAAGGCCGGTTGGCTCAAGGCCGAAGTCATTCACTTCGACTCGAATTCCATCACCGTGCGCGAAGCCGACAACGAGCGCATGGTTCACACCTTCACCTACGCGGCGAGCGCCCAATCCCAGGTTCAGAAGATTCTCGATAAGGGCGGCTACCAGTACGGCGACAAGGTTCGCATTCGCTACCAGGCAGGCCAGACGATCGCTCTCGCGATTCACGGCAGGCCGTCGAAACCCCTCTAATCGCCGGTTTCTTTCCCATTGCTCCTTCGAATCCCGCGCGCTCCATTGCCGCGCTCGAGTGTGCTACAACTGAGCCATACAGCCGACTCGCATGATTCGCTCTCCCGCAGTTTCCGGCCGCTTCTACCCTTCCGATCCGCGCGAGCTCGCGCAGCAAATCGATTCGTACGCGCCTCGTAACAATAAGGCCGCTGCCGCGGCGCGCATGTGCATCGTTCCTCATGCGGGGTACATGTATTCGGGACACGTCGCCGGAGCCGTCTACTCGTCGCTCAAGATCCCGCATCGCTGCATTTTGCTTGGGCCGCGGCATTTTCCGCGGGGCGAACCTCTCGCCATTCTGACGAAGGGCAAGTGGAAGACTCCGCTGGGCGAAGCTTTGATTGATGAGGAGCTGGCTGGCCAGATCGCTCGCGCATGTCCGCGTCTGCGCGACGACTTCACGGCTCACGAGCGCGAGCATTCGCTCGAAGTGCAAATTCCCTTTTTGCAGAGGTTGGCGCCGGATTTTCGCTTCGTGCCTATCGTGCTCGCCTTCGATCGCTATCCGGCCCTCGAAGAATTGGGATACGCCATCGCGCGCGTCGTTTCGAAGCAGGCTGAGCCAGTGCTCGTGATCGCCAGCACCGATATGAACCACTATGAGAGTGATGAAGTGACGCGCGAGAAGGACGGCAAAGCCATCGAAAGGATTCTCGCGCTCGATCCCCGCGGCCTCTTCGACACAGTTCGTGGCGAGGCCATCTCGATGTGCGGCTACGCCGCTACGGTCTCCGCGCTCGCTGCCGCGGTGGATCTCGGCGCGAAAGAAGCAAAGCTCATTCGCTACGCCACGTCAGGCGACATCACCGGCGACCGCGACGAAGTCGTCGGCTACGCCGGCTTTACGATCGCGTGAGCGCTACTCGACGTTGACGTTGAACGGCATCGTGTGCGTCGTCGAACCGCTCGTCACCGTCAACGTGGCTCCGCTCACAAATCCTGTCGGCGTTCCGCCGCTGCCGCCGCCTCCGCCGCCGCCGTTGAAGCTGCTGCCGCCGCCTCCGCAGCTCACCAACACAACCGTCAGCGCGGCCAGAGCAAATCCTGCCGCCCAGCGGCGTCCGCCCCGCAAGCGCATCACCGCGACGACAAAAATGATCAGCGTAAGCGCGATCGCGAGATTCAGCGGAAATCCGGCCGGCCACTTCGGGCGGCTGATGGGGGCCACATCGCCCGTCGACGCGGTCGAGACCGTCACGGTCAGCGAAATGTGTGTTGCGTCCGTCGTGCTCTGCGAGAACGTGCACGAGGCAAGAGTCGGCAGGCCTGCGCATGTCGGCGAGAGGCTTCCCGAGAATCCGTTCACTTCCGTGACCGTGGCATTGATCGATCCGCTGCTTCCCGGGCTCGCCACATTCACGGTCGCGTTGCAATTCTGCATCGAAAGTTGGAAGTCAGCCGTCGTGCCCGGCACCGCAGTCGACCAGTTGTTCGCCAGGTTGTCCACGTTGATCGACCCGAGGCCCGTCGCCATGTCGTAGCCCGCTCCCGCGTCGCATCCGCTCAGAATGCCATTCGGCTCGCCGGACGCTGTCACCGAACAGTTCGACGTTCCCGCCAAGCATGGCGCGGAGATCGTGCCCACGGTGACATCATTGAAGGTACAAGTGCTCGCGGGGCTGCTCGAATTGCAGTTCGTTCCTGATTGCTGTGCGGCAAGTTCATACAGCTTCGCGTTCACCAGACCCTGGCCCGCCGACGGGCTGTTCTTCTGATTCACCAGCGCCATGATCCCCGCGAACACTTGGGTCGACGCCGACGTCCCGCCAAAGCCCAAGAAGTTGGTGTATGGGCTGTTCAGATTGCATACATTGCTGGTCTGGTCGGACTGACAGGCAATGTAGAAACTCCCCATGAAACCGTCCCCGGCGAAGAGCGACAGGTCCGGCACGTCGCGTGTCGCGTCATCCGGCACGCCCGGTCCTGCCTGCCAGCTCGGCTTCGGATACACTCCGCTCGGTCCTCCGCCCCCGCCGATCGGCGAGATGAACGGCTGGAAGCTCGTGACCGCGCTGTTGCAGTTCGCCAGCGGAATGTTGCTCCATCCGAAGAGGGCCCACACCGCGTTCGAGCATGAGTCGTTGTACGTCGTTTCGGGGATATAACTCTTCGCGGAGACTTGCGTGCTCCCGGTGTTCGATGTGTTGAAGTATGTCGTCGGATTCGTCGGATCGTTAAAGTCCGTTCCGCCCACCGCCACGTTGTACGGCGTCGACGAGAGCCCGCTCACTGCCAGGCCGGTCGTTGCCGGCTGCTCGCTCGAGCCCGTGTTGCTCGGCTCGCATCCCGCTGCGTCGGTGTCGCCGGAAGAAACTGAAACCGTGATGCCTTCCGCGGCCGCCTGCTGCCACGTGGAGTTCCAGAACTGATTGCCCGTGCTTAGCAGCTCCGCTTCGCACAGGCCATAGCTCAGCCCAATCACCGGCGCCGTATTGTTGTTCACCGCGTAGCTCGCCGAGAAGTCTACGCCCGACGAAGTCACAAAAATCACGGTGGCCTGCGGCGCGATCGAGCCCGCCCACTGCAGATCCAGATCCGATTCGCCCTCGTCTCCCGTGTCCTGCCCCAGTGCCGGCGGCGCATGCCCTGGCACGCTGATCACCGTCGGTGGATTCGAGGCCGGCGTCACGCCGAACATCTGCCGGAATGACGCCATATCCGCCAGGTTCACCGCGCTCTGTCCCAGCACCGCAATCTTCTGCCCGGAGCCTGTGAATCCCGCATTCCACAGGGCCGTGATGTTGTAAATCGTCGCGATGTCCGCTGGACCCAGCGCAAAATTGCATGCCGAGGAAGAACAGCCCGAAGGATATGTGAACAGCGGCTTCACCCGCTGCACTCCTGCACTCGCGTTAGGCCGAGAAAGAGTCGAGACCCGATGGCTCATCGGCTGCGGCTTGAAGTCATGGAGCGCCTCCACTCCCGCCACCACCGGTGTCAGCGCTGTCGGAATCTGTGGATCGCTCGAGTTCGCCCAGTGCTGCTTGCCGCGTACGTCGTACATGTGGATCTCGGTGTTGAACGCCCGCTGCACATTCGCCGCCGTCCCCGAAAACTCGATCGTCGTTCGCCCCGGCGCGATCTGCGAAACCCCCAGCCCTTGGGAGAAGAGCCAGCGCGCCACCGCCTGAATATCCTGGTCGCTCGGGCCGAATCGCGCGCCGAATTCCTCGGGCGTCAGCCACTTGTGGTAGTTCGCGGAAGTCTCATCCAATTGCTGCGCCATCAGGTCTTCGAGCGCCGCTTCCTGCGCCGGGCTGCGCTTCAACACCAGCAGCAGATGCTCCATGGGCATCGTTGCCGCGGCCGCGCCGCGATCGAACTCAGGCCGTGCCATCGGATACGTATTGCCGCGCAGCGTGGTGCGCTGCGAATTGTCGATGGCTTGCTTGATTCGCGACGGCACCGAGCTCGTCTGCGCCGACGCCAGAACGCCCGCCAGCGAAATCACTGCGAAATATAGAATTGCTTTGGTGATCTTCATTGGATTGGCACCCGCCTCGTACCCATAAAAAGTCTGCCTAGCTCAGATGCAGGAAACACCTTTTCGGGATGGACATTTCCCCGTCACAGAATTCCATAGAGGAACCAGGAAAGTTCCACAGGCTGGAGTGACTGTCGCGCAAAAGTGACCGTCTGCGTCTGGTACTTCGGCGCGTCCCCTTTGTTTTATTTTCGGCTGGCTTCAGTGCCCGCTGCGGATTCGCCCCGCCAGCGTGCGGGCGCGGTCGCGGGCAATGTCGATGATCTTGGAGTCGGCGGCGATCTGGTCGAGCGTTGAAACCAGCGCCTCCGGATCGGGCAGCAGCTTGTTGTTGAAGTCGTCCTCGACGCGCCTCAGCACGTCGTTCACGCCCAGCCGGTCGTACTTCATCGTGCGCTGCAGATCCGAAAGGTCGCCTTCCTCGCGCGCGATTCCTTCGAAGATATCCAGCAGTTGCTCTGCTGACGAATTGAGCGTGTAGTTGAACGTCACCTCGTGTGCTTCCCCGTCCTTCTCGTATCGAAAGGTCTTCTGCCCCAGGTTCGCAATTCGCCGATGCACATCCAAATCGACGCCCTGAAAATCGTGGAGCGTCGACGTGAGCTGAAAAATCCTCTGCGCCAGCGGCGCGCTCAAATCCAGCGGCTGCGGATTCGGATCGTCCGCGAGCTGCCGGATGTCGTACGTTCCAGTTCCCGACTCCTTCACCTTGATTTCGACGAATTCCGGGTAGCTCGTCTTGAAGATCTTGCGATAGGTGATCGTGGCGTCGCTGTTCGCTCCCGACCCGGCCCACGCCGGCACGCCCGCGCACAGCGCGCCGAAGAGCACGGAGCACGACAGCGCGACAAGCACCAATGGATTCTTTCGGAAGCTCATGTTCAGTTCGGAGCGCGAGCTGCGCGCACGCGGCCGGGATGCACGATCGTCGCGCGCGCGATTCCCGTCGCTGCGGCCAGCCGCTCGCGCGCCTGCGAAAGTTGCGCATGGCACAGCGCCACCGCCAGCGCGTCCGCCGCATCGGCCGGCTCGGGAAAGGCCGTCAGATTCAAGAGAGATGTGACCATTTGCTGTATCTGAGTCTTGGATGCGCCGCCGTAGCCCACTACGCTGGCCTTCACTTCGCGCGGCGAGTAGCTGTGGGCCGGAATCGACGCTTGCGCCGCCGCCAGCAGCACCACGCCACGAATCTCCGCCAGCTTCAACGCGGTCCGCACGTTGAGCGCGGTGAACACCGATTCGACGGCCACCGCGTCCGGCGCGAATTCTTCGACCAGCGCCGCGATCACGCGATGCACTTCGCGCAGCCGCGCGGCAAACGTCGCGCGCGCAGGCAACTTCAGGGCGCCGAAGCGCAGCAGCGTCTGATGCGAGCCGTCGCACTCGATCACGCCGTAGCCCGTCGCGCCGGCGACCGCGGGGTCGACTCCAAGCACTCGCAACCTCTTAGATTTCGAAATTGCAATTTTGGAGGCTTCGCGCGGCGAGGAAACTAGAGGCGTCACGGCCATCAGTTTACGTTCGACCGTGAAACCAGCGAAACACTTTTTGCGATGAAGTTGCGTGACCTGCCCTGCGAGCCGCGTGCGGCGCTGCGCCGGCGGCGCGGATCCTAATCGGCAACGGCTGCCTGGATTTCCTTCTCGTCGATATCGAAGTTCGCGTAGACGTGCTGCACGTCGTCGTGCTCTTCCATCGCTTCCATCATTCGCAGCATCTGCTGCGCCTGCTGGCCCGCCAGCTTGACGTAATTTTGCGGGATCCAGCCTACTTCCGCCGACGCGGGCGTGATCCCTGCCGCGCCCAGCGCGTCTCGAACCTTTTCCATCGCTTCCGGCGGCGTCACCACTTCCCACGCCGAGCCGTCGTCGCGCAGATCTTCCGCCCCTGCGTCGAGGACGATGCCCATCATCTTTTCTTCGTCCGCCGCATCTTTCGGGACCGTGATGTCGCCCTTGCGGTGGAACATCCATCCCACGGCGCCCGTTTCGGCCATGTTGCCACCGTTCTTCGAGAAGAGGTGCCGGATTTCGCCGGCGGCGCGGTTGCGGTTGCTGGTTACCACCTGGACCAGCATCCCAACGCCTCCCGGGCCGTACCCCTCGTACGTCACTTCCTCGAGGACCTCGCCTTCGAGCTGGCCGGTGCCGCGCTGGATGGCGCGCTCGATGTTGTCGTTGGGCATGTTTTCGTTCTTGGCGGCGGAGATGGCGGTGCGGAGACGAGGATTGGTCATCGGGTCGCCGCCGCCCGTGCGAGCGGCGATGGTCAGCTCGCGAATGATTTTTGTGAAAGCCTTGCCACGCTTGGCGTCCGTGGCTGCCTTCTTATGCTTGATTGTGGCCCACTTCGAATGTCCAGACATGGATCAACCCTTACAGGACAGAATGGCGCTTTCGAGCGCGTGTAAAACGGCAGGAGCAGCAGTCAAGCTCTTGCCGCGATAGTGTAGCAGCAGCGGAAGAAGGAGGCAATAAGAGCGGGAGAGTCAATCGTCTGGCGGGAGAAGAGAAACCTATGGAACCACAGATGAACCCGCCACGGCGTGCAGGCACAGATGAACGCAGATGAGGATCGAAGAGGAGCTGGAGAGCCGAGCGAACGACGAGATCAAGCTCGGAAGAAAAGAGCCGGGATTTGTATAGATTAGAAAAATGTAAGTGGCTGATTCGGCGAGGCTTGCGGCGATTTCTAATCTTCAGTGTATAGATTAGAAATGAGGGAGAGGTCCCTCGGCTCACGTTGTTCGCTCGGGACGCGGATGCCTTGTCGGATCCGCGATTAGAAAAGGCAGAGGCCGGAAGCTAGAGTCTGGAGGCTGAATTGGAGCCGCGCCCGCCTGCAACCGTAGATTAAGCAAGGGCTCGGTCCTTTGTTTTCAACAACTTACGAGGAAAATTAATCCCGTTACCGTAGATTAAAGTTCGCTGGACTTTCGCTATTCTCCAACCGCTCGCCACGGACGGCCTCCCCTAGGCGTCAGGCGTTACGCCACAAGTAAAAACAGCGTATGTTAGTATACTTATAAACAGAAGTCAATAGGAAAAAAGTTTTCCACAGGGGGGAGGAGGCGGAGGAAGGGGGACGCGTGACGCAAGGGGCGTCCCGGTTTCACCGAGGACGCAAGGTAGGCGAACGGCGCGCGACTGTTACGCGGGGACTGAAGTCCCCGCCTCCTGTCAGGCCCGGCCTTCCCTAGTCAAAGCACCGAGACGGTCGCTGTCACGCGCTTGTCAAGACGGCGACACCGGTTCTGCTGAGGGTTGCGGCCACTGTTTCAAGCTCTCGGGGATCGGCACCTAGATCGAGGAAATATTTTTCTGCATCGTTCCAACTCTGAAATCGAAGGGCGGGCACGCTTTGTTCCTCGCCGGCTTTCGGATAAATCATCGTCGGCAGTCCGAAGCTGGTGATGTTCACGGCCAGGATTGTATGCGACAGCGAATGCACGAGAAACCGATGTTTCATGGTTGCGGTAGACGTGGCGGCGCTGAGTTGGAGATCATGTTTGGCATGGTAGTCGATTAAGGGGAGCGGAGGAAGCGGTGTCGCTGCGGACGTGCGTCCTACGCGACAACCTGCGGCAGCAGGGTACGCGCTGCGCGCGGGATCTTTTTACCCAGCGCTGACGCGCTGGGCCACATACTGTCGCGCCTACGGCGCTCAAAGGCAAAACTCAAAAGGCGCCGCGGCTAAAGCCGCGTTCATTTGCGGCGGCTTTTTCGGGCGGCTTCAAAGCCGCCCTCCCCCGCATGAATCCGGGGGCTCCCACGGCGGACGATCGATTTCCGCCCTCGGTACCTGGAGGAATGCGCGACGGCGATTCACCTCCGGATCGAGGAGGAAACCCACAGCCCCTGTTCCGCAGACCGGAGCATGGGGCACCCCCGCGGGGAGATTCGTTGAGCTAGGCGAGTGGTCGAGGAAAGGCTTGCGGCTTCGACTGTTGCCTAAGGCCGACCGTGGGGCACCCGGCTTTGCGAGATCGGAGCAAAGGCAACGAAGGGTAGCCCGCTCGCCCGGTTCATCCTGGTCCGGGAAAAGTCTCAGGCCGGAAAACCGGCTCGGAGGCGAATGGAACGTCGTATGATCTCGTGCGCGAAGCCAGGAGCAGCTCAACGGGATCAAGCGTCAAAGCATTTTGACTCGAGAATTAGGACGCAACATCAGGAAAGGGCGACTGCAACAGCGGCCCTCCTGCGGACCCCGCAAAGGACGAGGCGCCCGAAAATTCAGAGACAAGCCGAAAGGAAGCTGCGAAACCCGAAATTCGAACCCAAATTCAAACGCGACGGGCCGACCCAGACCGCTGCGGCGGTGAGTCCAGGGAGCGTGGAGTTGATGCGGCAAGCAACAATCAAACAGGAGGCACGCGAAATTGAACCGCCAAGGATGGGCGACCCGTCGACTGGAGCCCCGGCGGCACAACGTATCATTGAGTTGGACGGGATTCGAGGCCTAGCCGTCACTCTCGTCGTCTTCTACCACTACTTTTCGGCTGTTCCGCCACGAGCGTCGAACCGATTCCTGGCGCATTTTCAGGGTTTATTTGCGATGGGGTGGTCAGGTGTCGACCTAATCTTCGTCCTGTCTGGATTCTTGATTGGAGGCATCCTACTGGATGCGAAAGAATCGCCGCGATATTTCCAAACATTTTACCTGCGACGCTTTCACCGCATTCTTCCGCTTTATTACGCCTGGATTGGCATCTTCTTCGTATTGGCCGTCACATCGTTCTCGCATTTGCCCGCGCCGCTCACCCTTGGGCCGATCCGCTGGACCCTTGTCCCGATTTACGTTTTTTTCGTTCAGAACACGGTGAGCAAGCAGCTTCCGGGTTTCTCCTCGCAGTGGTTTGGGGCGCTGTGGTCGCTTGCCGTGGAAGAACGATTCTATCTGGTGGCGCCGCTGTTGGTCCGGTTCCTTTCGAGACGAAACCTTGTGAAGCTCCTGTCCCTCACGATCGTTGGCGCTCCACTCTTGCGCGCGGCTGTGTTCCACTGGTATCCCGTGCACACGGCTGCGTACGTTTTGACTGCCTGCCGGGCAGACGCACTCGCGCTGGGAGTGTTGCTGGCGGTGATCTGGAGAGATGAGGCGTCGAGAGCCCGCCTGCAGGATCACCGAAAGCTATTTCTCACCATCCTTTTCGGCTTACTCATTTGTGTGGTCTATATCGCCGCCTGGCATCCGTCGCCGTATACGTTTTTCGCTTCGATCTGCGGCCTCTCTTGCGTGGATTTTTTCTTTGCGGGCGCGTTGCTGCTGGCGATTTGGCAGCGGGAAGGATACTGGGCGGCAATTTGCCGCATCCCGATCCTAAGGGCGCTCGGCAGGATCTCTTACTGCGTGTACGTGATTCACCTGGCCACCAACGCCTTTTGTCACGCTCTACTGCTGGGCTCGCGTGAGGACATTTCCTCGCCCGCGTCCTTTGGTGTCACTTTGGTCGCGGGCGTAGCCACTTGTGCGCTTGCCAAGATATCCTGGCGATATTTTGAGGCGCCGCTGCTGCGTCGCAGTCACGCATACAAGTACTAGGTTCGGTAGGCAGCGAGACAATCACTCAAATGCACGTCGCTTGACTGTGATTAAGGGGAGCAAAGGAAGCGGTGTCGCTGCGGACGTGCGTCCTTCCCGGCACAAGGAACCGGGACGCAGAGAACGCAACGCGACGGTCCCGGCAGAAAGCACCGAGGGCGCAAACAGCGGGCTGCGCGCGGGACCTCTTTAACCAGCGCTGACGCGCTGGGCCACATACTGTCGCGCCTACGGAGCTCAAAGGCAAAACTCAAACGCCGCGGCGATTTCTTTCATGGCGCGCTCGAAGCGCGACGCGGTGCTCCCAGGACTGAGGTCCGGGGCGTCCACCCTGAAGGCAAAACCTGCATCCTGTTCGAGAAGCCGAAGGCCTCAGGTCTGAAGACCTGAGCTACATGCGACCGAAAAGCGGTCGCGCTCTCCCGGGGCGGCTCATCTCGCCAACCTGCATCCTGTGCGAGAAGCCGAAGGCCTCAGGTGTGAAGACCTGAGCTACATGCGACCGAAAAGCGGTCGCGCTCTCCCGCGGCGGCTCATCTCGCCAACCTGCATCCTGTGCGAGAAGGCGAAGGCCTCAGGTCTGAAGACCTGAGGTACATGATGCCGGAAAGCGGTCGTGCTCCCCCGGGGCGGCTCATCTCGCCAACCTGCATCCTGTGTGAGAAGGCAAAGGCCTCAGGTCTGAAGACCTGAGCTACATGCGACCGAAAAGCGGTCGCGCTCTCCCGGGGCGGCTCATCTCGCCAACCTGCATCCTGTATGAGAAGGCAAAGGCCTCAGGTCTGAAGACCTGAGTTACATGCGACCGAAAGGTGGTCGCGCTCCCCCGGGGCGGCTCATCTCGCCACGGCGCCACGCTCCGGTTGCCGGGATTCGGGGCTGGGCGACGGGACGCCGCGCCAGAGATTGAATCCCTCCTTCGCAAGCTTGAAAATCGTGCGGCGATTTTGAAAGATCATCTTGAACCAGGCGAAGCGGCCCATCATCGGAAAATAGATTCCGCGGAAACAGAGACGAGAGATGAAGATGTTGATGCGGTAGCCGAGCGGCTTGTAACTCAGCGAGTCCACGGCGTGCGCGATGGCTTCGGGACTGTAAGAGCGCTCCCACCCGTACTTCACTTCCGCATGGGCTTGCTCGATGGAAATCTTCAGCGGCGTGTGCGCCATCGCGAAGGGGATGAATTCTTCCCAGTGTTTGGGCCGCGTGAGGCGGCCAGCGGCTTCAAGCCTTTTGTAGAGCGGCGTCGAGGGCAGAGGGGTGAGCAAGCCGAAGATGGGCAGCCCCGGCGGCCAAGTGCGGATCTCGCGGAGCGTCCGCTCCGCCACTCCGGGAGTGTCGTTGTCCATGCCGAAGATGAAGGATGTAATGGCGTAGACGTTGCGCTGGGCGAGGCGGTCGAGCACGGCGGCGTACTCACCCGGCTTATTGAACCCCTTGTTCACGTCCTTCAGGTTGGCGGGATCGATGGATTCCATGCCAATGAAAATCCACTTGCCGCCAGCGGCGGCGATAAGGTCGACCAATTCCTCGTCGCGGAGCAAATTCGCGCTGATTTGCGCTACCCAGTTCACCTGCGCGCCAGCGGCGATAATGTCGCGGAGAAGCGATTTGGTGCGCTTCACATTGATGGCGAAATTGTCGTCGATGAAGAAGACGGCCATCTGCCCGAGCTCCTTCTTCGCGCGCGCTTTGAGCAACAGGAGTTCGTTCACAACGCTTTCGTTCGTGCGAAACCGGATCGAGTCGCCGAAAAAACCAGTGACGGTGCAAAACTCGCAGCCGTAGGGACAGCCGCGGCCGGACTCGACGGGAATCATGCGGAACGTCCCCCAGCCGGCGCCGAGCTTCCGCAGCATGGGGGCGGCAATCCGGGGAACAAGATTGAATTGATCGAGGTCGAGCGCGTCCCACGGAATCGCGGGATATTGCTCGAGGCTGGGCTTGCTGTCCTGGCCAAAGGCGTCGAGCGGAGCGTAAACGTCTTTCAGCTTGCCGTTCGCAGCATCCGCGACGATTACAGGCCATGTTCGATCAGCTTCGCCGAGAGCGACGGCGTCGGCATGGCGCGGCCCGCCGTCGCGACCGAGGGCCTCGTCGGCCATCTCCGTGACGTGAGGTCCGCCCATGACCACCGGCACACCGGTGGCGCGAATGGCGTCAGCCATGCGGTAGGCCTTGGCGATCATCCGCGTCATCGCACCGATGCCAACGAGGCCGATGTTTTGCTCGCGGACGAAGCGCGCGATGCTGACTTCGTCTACGGGTTTCGCGTTGCCATCGATCAGGACGACTTCGTGGCCGGGAGGAGTAAGTGCTTGAAGGAGGAACATCCAAAGATGCGGCATGAAGTTGCGGGTCACACCGTTATCGGGGTTGTACAGCAAGATTTTCAAGATGCTCCCTTTCTGTGCCGGAGGGCGGCGCCTCGAGCCGCGCGAAGCAACGAACCAATCGCCGAGGTTTCAAATCTTCCGGAACTTCGTCAAGAAGGTCCGGCTAAGCAGGGTTCCGCGGGTGGCTATGGTTAGGAAAGGTGTGTGACAGCGTGCATTTCCTGGCGGTAGCCGCCGAATTCGAGAATGATGTTGAGAGGAGCGCCGAGCGTGAAAATATTGGCACGCACACGCATCGTACTACCAAACCTAACGCGGCGGACGAAATGATTGTGAATTGTGTTTCGTGTCAAGCAGGCCGTCGGCAAGAGAGGGACGTCAGAAGCCGGGGGCGCCGGTGGTGGCGGCGCGAGGCTCGGAGGGGCCGGGGGCGGGAGAGGCGGCGCCGAAGCGGAGGCGTTCGAAGTAGGTCTGGCCGATAGACATGAGGCCGGTATAGAGGTAGCCCCAAACAAAGAGGACGAGGAACGGGACGGTGGCGTAGTTCTCGTTCTGGATCGCGTAAACAACGGCGGCGGCGAAATAAATGCCGAGCGCGACTTCCGCGAACGGCATCCAGCCGGCGCGCTTGCGATAGCTCTTCTTGGCCCAGGTACTGGGCTGCTTCGAGCCGGCCTCGACGCGGTATTTCGGCGTGCGGACGAATTCGGACTTCACGCCGAAGATGGCCTCCATCACGGCGAAGGCGTTGCGCACGGAGATGCCGATCCCAACGGCCATCACGAACGGCAGATAGAGGAACGTGCGCTTCCACGTTTTGGGATAGAAGGTGCGCTCCGCGGCGAGATAGAAGGACGAAATCGAGCAGGTGGAAGCGACGAAGAGCGGCAGGTCGATGGCAAGCACCTGAAACCAGCCCTGATAAAAGCGGACGATCATCGCGGGCAGAAGAATGATGGAGAGCAGAACCATCAGCGGATAGCTGATGTTGGCGGTGAGATGGAAGAAGGCCTCGGCCTTCACGTGGGCAGGCACGTCTGAGCGCATGACGCGCGGGAGGATTTTCTTGGCGGTCTGCATCAGGCCCTTGGCCCAGCGCGCCTGCTGCGATTTGAAGGCGTTCATTTCGACGGGCAATTCCGAAGGGCAATCAATTTCCGGCAGATAGAGGAAGTGCCAGCCGCGCAGCTGCGCGCGATAGGAGAGATCGGTGTCTTCGGTGAGCGTATCGTGCTGCCAGCCGCCCGCGTCGTCGATGGCGGCGCGGCGCCAGATGCCGGCGGTGCCGTTGAAATTGAAGAAGAGGCCGGTGCGGAAGCGGGAAGAGTGCTCGATGGCGAAGTGGCCGTCGAGGAGAATCGCTTCGACTTCGGTGAGCGGCGAATAATTGCGGTTGATGTAGCTCCAGCGCGTCTGGACCATCGCGAGCTTGGGATCCTGGAAGTACGGCGCCGTGCGGCGGAGGAAGTCGGAGGGCGGGATGAAGTCGGCGTCGAAGATGGCGACGAGATCGCCGGCGGCGGACTTCAATCCTTCCTGAAGGGCGCCGGCCTTGAATCCTTCGCGATTCGAGCGATGGAGATAGACGATGGGCAGGCCGAGAGCGCGGTGGCGCTCGACGCAGTCGCGGGCGACCTGCTGCGTCTCGTCGGTGGAATCATCGAGGATCTGAATATCGAGAAGCTCGCGCGGATAATCGAATTGCGCGACGGCGTCGATGAGGCGCTCGGTGACGTAGCGCTCGTTGTAAATCGGGAGCTGGACGGTGACGCGCGGCCAGGAGTCGACGGCAGGCGGCGGGCCGGGAACGTTGCGGCGGTTCTTGAAGAAATTGTAGACCAGCGTGTAGCGATGGATGCCGTACATCGCCAGGATGATCATGACGATGAAGTACGGGAGCATGACCGAGAGGTCGAAGGAATTGAGCTGGTAGATTCCCTTGAAGGGATTCTTGATGGGATCCATGTTGCGGCGCCAATAGTCGGTGAGGGGATTGGCGTTCGCCGCAGGGACCAGCCACAGCGCCAGGGTGTAGAGCCAGGTCACGACAATGATTGCCTCTGTTTCTCTTTCTTATGAATGCAACGAGGTTGCGTCGAAACCGCTTCGCGGCGGCAAAAAATGGCGGCTGGGGCGTTCCGCCAGCCGCTCATTATCCGGTGAGCGCGGAAGGGTGTCAATCAATTGGATGCTGGAGGAGAGGCGGACGGCTCGGAGGCGGAGGCAGCGGCGTTGGCACCGGCAGAGGGAGCCGAGTGCGCTTGCAATTCGAGCGGTCTGTTCACAGAATAGCGTCCGCGATGCGGGCGGCCGCATCGAATCGCCATGCACGGGATGCTGACCGAAATTTTCGAATTCGCGCTGCTGGCGGTGACGTCCGTCTTCTTTCTGGTGGACCCATTTGCCGTGATCCCGATGTTCCTCGCGATTACGGCGACGTCGCCGACGGCGGAGCGTCGACAGATGGCGAGGCGGTCGGCGTGGACATGCGCGATCGTGCTGGCAACGTTTGCGGTGGCGGGCAGCCTGATTTTCAAGATGTTCGGCATCACGCTGCCGGCGTTCAAGATCGCGGGCGGCCTGATTCTGCTGCAGATCGGACTCGACATGCTGAATGCGAAGCAGTCGGGCACGAAGGCGACGCCGGAGGAGCAACAAGAGGGCGCGGAAAAGGCGGACGCGAGCATCATCCCGCTGGGCATGCCGATGCTGGCGGGGCCGGGCGCGATTTCAACGGTGATGGTGCTGGTGGGCGAATCGCACTCGTGGTGGCAGCACGGGATCGTGTACGCGACGATTGCGCTGACGTCGCTGGCGTCCTATCTGATTCTGGCGGGCGCGGACCGCGTGCGGCGGTTCCTGGGCGAGACGGGAATTCGGATTCTGATGCGGTTGATGGGATTGCTGCTGGTGGCGCTGGCGGTGCAGTTTGTGGCGAACGGGCTGATCGACTTCGGGCTGCTGAAGCCGCTGAAGTCGCCGTTCTAGGCGTATTTCAGGGCCGAAGAGTTTGCGTCGCAACCACCTTTTCACAGAATCATGTGTTGTCGCAATTGCTGGCGTCTTGTGCCGTCCCTGACGGGACTCAGAACAAGATTTGCTTGTTTTAGTTACCCGGGACTGCCGTCCCGGGCTACAGATTGTGTCGTCCTTCGGACTCAACGTGTCTTCCAGCGTTCCGTTCCCAGCACTGGAGTGGCTCGTCGCTGCGCGAGGCACGCCTAAGCGCCTCTAATTCTTGCGGACTTTGTGTCCGGGCGAAGGCGCGAGCCACAAGCCCCCGCGGTTCTTCCACTCTGTGGTTACGACTGCTTGGCGTCGCGGAGGAAGCGCGCTGCCTCTTCAGGCGGCGTGGGATTGATGTAGAAGCCGGTGCCCCATTCGAAGCCGGCGACCTTGGTGAGCTTCGGCATCATCTCAATGTGCCAGTGATAGTGGTCGTTGATTTCCTCGCCGATGGGCGACGTGTGGATGACGTGGTTGTAGGACGGGTAGCCGAGGGTGGTGTCGAGGCGGCCGAGAAAATCGCGCAGCATCTTGGCGAGATTACCGTAGTAGGGGGTGGGCATGTTTTCGAAGGCGGAGCTGTGCTGCCGCGGGAGAATCCAACTCTCGAAGGGGAAGCGCGGCGCGTAGGGCGCGAGCGCGATGAAGTAATCGTTTTCGAGGATTACGCGCGTGCGCGTTTCGAGTTCCTGGCGAATCATGTCGCAGAAGATGCAGCGCTCCTTTTCGTCGTAATAATGCTTCGAATTGTCGACTTCCTCGCGGACGCGCTTGGGAACGATGGGCAGCGCGATGAGCTGCGAATGCGTGTGTTCGAGCGAAGCGCCGGCGGGCTCGCCATGATTCTTGAAAAGCAGGATGTAGCGGAAACGGCGGTCGTTCTTCAGGTCGAGCATGCGGTCGCGATAAGCCCAGAGGACTTCCTCGATGGCCTTGTCGGTGAGGGTGGCGAGCGTGAGACTGTGATCGGGAGTTTCGATGATGACTTCGTGCGCGCCGATTCCGTTCATGCGGTCGAAGAGGCCTTCGCCTTCGCGGTCGAGGCCGCCCTCGATGCCGAGGGCCGGGAACTTGTTGGGGACGACGCGGAGCGACCAGCCGGGCGTGTCCTTGCCTGAGCCGTTGCGGCCGTAGGCGAGGATTTCGGGCGGCGTCTTCCCTTCGTTGCCGGGACAGAAGGGGCAATTCGGCGAGCCCTTGATCTGAACACTCTCCCGAGCGAAATCCATCGGGCGCTTGGCCCGATCCGTCGAAATAATCACCCAGCGACCGGTGATGGGGTCCTTGCGAAGTTCCGGCAACCTATCCTCCCGGGCCGCGCGAAGTGCGCGAGCCAACATCGAAATCGAATCTGATCATTCTACTACGGCGGACAAGGCGGGACTCGCGGAGATTCGGGGAAATTGTGCTCAGAAGCGCGGCGCGGCCGGGCCGGCGGTGAAGGCTCCCTTGTGCAGGCGTACTTCGGGGCGGGAGCCTGCGCGATTCTCGATGGCCATCACGTCGAAGCGGCAGGCCGAGGATTCGATCCGGCGCGCGCGAAGGAATTGGCGGGCCATGCGCGTGAGGTTGCGGCGCTTTTCTGAGTTCACCGCGTCTTCGGGACGCGCCTGCGGCTTCGAGGGATCGGTGGGGCCAGCGGAATTTGCGGCGGCGCGGGTTTTCACTTCGACAAAGGCGAGGACCGGGCCGTCGTAGCCGACCATGTCGATTTCGCCCTTCAATCCCGGAGTGCGGTAATTGCGAGCGACGAGAACGTAGCCGTGGCGGCGAAGATACCAGTAGGCGTACGTCTCGCCGCGAATTCCGGTGCGCCGCGCCTGCTGCTTCGGCGATTCACCGGAGGCGGACTCGACCAGTCCTTTGCGCGCCGCGAAATCAACGAGGGCGAACATCAATCGGGCAATCATGGATCGTATGCCGGCAGGTTTTACTCCCAAAGAGCGGAACTCGCACTACATTTATTTGGTGGCTGGCATGGCCAGCGGATCGTCGAACGGGAAGCGGAGCCGGGCGAAGGGCTAGCGCGAAATCCTGAACAGAACAGGCTCTATTTGTGGCCGCCGAGCCACATCATGACTGTCCATTGGCCTTCGATGTCCTCCACGGTGAGGCCGCGGGCTGTGCATTCACGCACGGCCTCGTAAGGAGGAAGAGCGACTCCCTGCCAGGTGTCAAGGCGGCGAACACGCACGAATGGAAGTCGTAGTTCCAGGGCGAGCGGCCGCGACAAGCCTGCTTCGATCGCCAAACGGCCCAGCGTGAGCGCCCAGAGGCCTTTCATGTGCAGACGAAAGATTCCGCCGGGGCGAAGCACGCGGGCCGTCTCCGCGAAGTAATTCAGGATGGCGGCTTTGTCAGGCACGTGCTGGAAGACGGCAAAGGAGAACACAAAATCGACGCTGGCAGACGGGATGCCTTCGAGACTGCCGCCGGAAACCGGCTGAAACGTGGCGTTCGGTATTTGGTAGCTGGAGGCTTTGCGAACCATTTCGGGAGAAACGTCGACGCCAATGTAGCGCGCAAAATCCTGCGACATCCAGCGCGCGATGCGCCCGATGCCGCACCCGATTTCGAGCGCGGTCTTGCCAGCCGGATCGAAATTCATCCTCTGAAGGAACGGCGTGACGTAGCGGCCGTAATCGACGCGGCCCGATTCGAAGAATGCTCCTTCCTCGTTTGGAACGTCGGGCCAGTTGATGTAAGCGCGCGGATTCTCGCGGGCGCGAGCGTCCCAATCCCGGCGAATCGCAGTCAGCCAGTCATGTTCGGCATCGTCGTGGCTGCCTGAAGCCGGATTCACTTGATGACCTCCAACGTAAACTGCATCAATTTGCCACGAATGACGAAGCTCAAATACTGTTCCCAGAACTGGCGAAACATGCGGCTGTGGTTGACGAGAAGCTCGAAGCCCAGAAGGCGCCACAGGCGAAGCAGCTTCACGTCCAACTTCGCCTCGCGGAATCGAACTTTGCTGTACCAAATGTCCGCTGTGCCGTGCCTGCCCCCTGGGTAGAAATAATGAAAGGAATAGCTATTCAGGTGGCGGCGGTGAGTTGGATCCGTGAACGAATTGCAGTCGGTGTAATGCGGCGTGAGGATGAAGACGGTGCCACCGGGCCGGGTGACTCGGTGAAACTCTTCCATCGTGGCGATCACATCTGCAACGTGCTCGATGAAGTGCTCGGCGCGAACCTGGTCGAAGGAGTTGTCGCGAAATGGAAGGCCGCCCTTGTCGAGATGGCAAAGGACGTCGGCGGCGGTGTTCGGATTCATGTCGAGCCCGATCGAGCCGGGAAACTTGGAGGGCCCGCAGCCAACGTCCAGAATTCGCGCCAACCGCTCCTCCGCATGAGATGAAAAGGCGACGCGCTTCCCGCTTCGAGCGGGATCATGAATCGAGCGCGCGCTGACGTGAGATTATCCGCAAGCCCGTTTTGTGTCATCCAAAATATGCGGCTGCCACGAAACGGCGAAGCAAACCACGGAGCTCACAGAGAAACGCCCTGAGGACGCAGAGGGTTTGACAACCCACGCTGCGGTGGACTCATGGATTCATAAGCGCCCCATCCAAAAGCAGATCCCTCACCGCCGTTCCCGCAGACAGCGCGGGACCGGGTTCGGGATGACAGCGGCACGCGCACGCCGCTAAACAGAGCGCTCGACTTCGGAGATGACTTCGTCGAGAGTGCGGAGCGCGAAGTCGACCTGCTCTTCCTCGATGAGGAGCGGCGGGCAGAGGCGCAGCGTGGTGTCGCCGGAGCCCAGCACGAGGAGACCTTTGTAGAAGGCGCGCTCGACGATCTTGTTGCGGAGGTCGGTGGCCTTCTCCTTGGTTTTCTGGTCGCGGACGAATTCGATGCCGATCATGAGGCCGCGGCCGCGGATATCGCCGACGATCTTGTGCTTCGCGCGCCAATCGGCGGTCTTGCGCATGATGTAGTCGCCCATGCGAGCCGCGTTTGCCATGTATTTCGTTTCGAGCAGGCGAATCGTGGCAAGCGATGCAGCGATGCAAACGGGATTGCCGCCGAAGGTGGAGGCGTGCGCGCCGGGCGTCCAGTTCATCACGCTGCGGCGCGCAATCATGGCGCTTAGAGGCATGCCCGAGGCGATGCCCTTCGCGGTGCAGAGAATATCGGGCTCGATGCCGGAGTATTCGCAGGCCCACCACTTTCCGGTGCGGCCCATGCCGGATTGCACTTCGTCCACGACGAGAAGAATTCCGTACTTGCGGCAAATGCGCTGAAGGCCCTGCAAGAACTCCGGAGGAGCCGGCAGGTAGCCGCCTTCGCCTTGAATCGGCTCGATGAAGATGGCCGCGACTTCCTCGGGATCGACACGGCGTCGGAAAAGCTCGTTCTCGAGATAGCTGAGGCAATCTTCGGAGGCGCGTTCGGGGCGGACGCCGTATGTGCCGCGATACGTATCCGGATACGGCATGTGAAACACGCCAGCGAGCAGCGTGCCGAATCCCTTGCGCTGAATCGAGCGGCTGGCCGTGAGCGAAAGCGCGCCCATCGTGCGTCCGTGAAACGCGCCGTGAAATGCGACGAGCATGTCGCGGCGCGTGTGATACTTCGCGAGCTTGATGGCGGCCTCGATGGCTTCGGCGCCGGAATTGCCGAAGTAAACGCGCTTGGGCTCGGGACCCGGCATGAGCGAGGCGAGCTTTTCGGCGAGCTCGACGAGATTCGGATAATAGAAATCCGTGCCCGACATGTGAATCAGCTCGGCGGCTTGCTTCTGAATCGCGGCGACAACTTCCGGATGGCAGTGTCCCGTGGCGACGACGGCGATGCCGGCGGCGAAATCGAGGAACGTGTTGCCGTCAACGTCTTCGATCGTGGCGCCGCGGCCGAATTTGGCCACGAGCGGATAATCGCGCGTGTACGACGGCGAAAGAACTTCGCTATCGAGCTTGACGATTTGCTGCGCCTTCGGTCCCGGCAGCGGCGTGACGAGGTGCGGCAGCTTGGTCTCAATCGCTTGCATATCTTCCTCCCGAATTGAATTGGGCCTCTGCGCGCGGACCGATTCCCTTCGGGGCGCGCGAGAAAGAGCGGTTCTAGAGGAAGAGGGGCTTAATCGACGCCAAACAGGTTGGGCCGTTCGTGAGAGGGCTGTCCGTGTGCAGAGCAGACGAATTTTGGAGAGGAACTCATTTGTATTTCCAGCGGACGCCGCCGTCCTTCGTGTCTTCGACTATGATACCAGAGTCCGCAAGCTGTTGCCGGATCTCATCGGAGCGCTTGAAGTCGCGGCGCTTGCGCGCGGAGTTGCGCTCCTCGATCAGCGCATCGACTTCAGCGGCGCTGAGGCGCGGCTGAGCAGGGCCGAAGCCGAGCTTCGCGAGCTTTTCGTCATCATCGTCCGCCAGCACGCTCAGAACCTGGTCGAACTTCTCCATCGTGGCGATGAGGCGGACCGCATTCTCCTGCCGGAAGGCGCCGCGATCCATCGCGCTGTTCGCATCGCGAATCAAGTCGAAGACGGCCGCCAGCGCGACCGCCGTGTTCAGGTCGTCGGCCAGGCCGGCATCGAATTGGCGCTCGGCCTCAGCGGCGCGCGCTTCCATCGCGGCGTCTGTTCCCGCCGGAAATTGGGCGGACCTCAAGCGCGCGACGAAATTGCGCATGCGCTCGATGGAGTTGGCCGCCTGCGTCAGGCCATCCTCCGTGAAATTCAACTGCCGCCGATACGGAACAGAGAGCAGGAGAAACCGAATCGTCGAAGGCTTGGCGCCCTTCGCGAAAAGATCGCGCAGCGTAAAAAAGTTTCCGAGCGACTTCGACATCTTTTCGCCGTTGATGATCAGGTGCTCCGCGTGCAGCCAGAGCCGCACGAAGCGATGCCCGGTGGCCGCCTCGCTTTGGGCGATTTCATTTTCGTGATGCGGGAACGCGAGATCGATTCCGCCCGTGTGAATGTCGAGCGTGTCGCCGAGATACTTCATCGACATAGCGGAGCACTCGATGTGCCAGCCTGGACGACCGCGGCCGATGCGGGTCTCCCAGAAATGCTCGCCGGGCTTCGGCGCCTTCCAGAGCGCGAAGTCGCGCGCGTCCGCCTTTTCGTAGCGGTCGAGTTCCACGCGCGCGCCAGCCTGAATTCCGCCGAGGTCGATTTTCGATAGCCGCCCGTACTGCGGAAATTTCGCGATGCTGTAATAAATCGAGCCATCGCTCTGGTAAGTGAAGCCCTTCTCCTTCAAGCGCTCGATGAGGTCCACCATGTCGTCGATGTGGTCGGTGGCGCGGACAATTTCCTCGGGCCGCTCGAGATGCAGCGCATCCATATCGTCGAGAAACGCCTGAATGTATTTCTCCGTGTACTCGCGAATGCTGACATGCGCCGCCGCCGCGTTCTGGATGATGCGGTCGTCGACATCCGTGAGATTCATCACCTGCAGAACGCGATAGCCGCGCTGGCGCAGAAACCGGCGCAGCACATCCTGAAACACGAACGTGCGGAAATTTCCGATGTGCGCGAAGTCGTAGACCGTCGGGCCGCACGTGTAGATGCGGACCTCGCCCGGATGCAGCGGCTCGAGCGGCTCAAGCCGGTTCGTCAGCGTGTTATGCAACTGGATCGCGTTCATGGGTCGAGCTCATACGCGCAAAAGCAAAGCACGCCATTGTAGCCGACAATTTTCTCCGTCAGCAAACGCGCGCAGCAGCGTAGACAAATGCACGGAGACAAAAGCGCAACTACGGAAGGAATTGCACGCGGCGGCTCACGAGCGTGATGTCGCCATCCTGTGACGGAGTGGCGGTGAGCGGCCGCGATTTCAGCAGGAAGCTTCCTTCGTTGGGAAGCCCGAAAGTCTCGTCCACCACGTAGACTTCGACCGGCCTGCCGACGGGAAGCGAGAAACTGATCTCGACGCCCTTGGGCGTCATCGTTTCGCAACTATACGCGAACCAGTCGTTGAAATAATTGCGGACGCGCTTCGTCTCAGGCTGCAGCGGAATATCCTCCGCGCGCGCGTTCTCGATTCCCGAATCTGGCGGAAAGAAAATCGTCGCCTGCGTGGCGCCGCGCGACGAATAAAGGAGCGTGCGGTAATTGTGGACGTTGCCCACAGTGGACGATTCGAGAATCGTCAGCGACGGCGGCGCGAAATCGAGATGAGGCGCGTCGGCAAGAAATGCGGAACTTGTATTCCACGGGAACGGGCCGCGGTCCACGCGATGAAAGGTCGTGGCCAGGCGGATCGGCTCCGGCAGGCGCCCGGAATTCGGGTGGACGATCCACTGGGCCTTGCCCGAATCCGCGTCCTGCCAGAATTCGAGATTCACGCGCTGCGGCGCCTTCGCCGAAAACGGAGGAATGACGGCAGCGCCGAAGACGGCGGCAATCATCAGCAGCAGCGGCACGCCGGGAACCGAAAGCGCGGGGATGCCGCTGGCGTGCTGCAAGTCCGCGCAAAGCGGAAGCAGCGGCGCAAGAAACATGGCGACCACCGCCGCAACGGCCGGCAGGAAACCGATTCCAAGCGTGTCGTAAAGCATTAGAGCGAGGCTGAATCCCACGATTCCCTGCACGACAAGCGGCAGGATGACGGGGATCAAGGATGCGGCGCTTGCCTGTCCGGCGTCTTCGTCCGCGCGGCGCAGCGTGAACGGCAGCGCGGCAAGCGCCGCGACAGCGCACGGAATCAGGACAATATAGTCCGCGCCCGGAAGCAACCACGCGAACAGAATCGAAAGCAGCGACATCCACGCCCAGGTGCCGGCCCAGAATCCCCAAAAGGCGGCGCGACGCCCGAAAAATATCCCGTGGGAGATCACAACCGCGAGCGCCAGCGACCACATCGCGACTCGGATCGCCAGCGGATGGGCGATCCAGTTGACAGGCGCCGCGCCCACCACGCGCAGGATGCGAAGCAGAATCAGTCCCAAAACCGCGGCCGCCAGGATCGCCACGGCCCAGGCGATCCCACCCCAAAGAAACTGCTTCACCGTCAGGTGGCCGGCTCGAATGAGCCAGACCACCTGAAATCCCAGAATGACGAACACGAAAAATGAAACCGGGAGCGTCCATCGCGCGGGCCAGCGAACCACCCAGTGCTGGAAAAGGTCGAAATAGACGGCCTCGCGATCCGGCAGATTTTGCAAATCAGAATTGGCAAGCGCGACGATCGACGGCAGCGCGTTGTCGCCCTGGTGCTGGAGGCTGGCGGCGCTCGCGTTCTCGAAGCTGTCGAGAGGCGTGTGGTAATGAACCTCGTTGCCGACGAAGGCGAAGTTGAGCCCCTGGAATCCGGCCGACTTGAACACGGTGAAGTCGGTGTCGTTGGGAAGCGACTTGTAAACGTCGTAGAAGATGGAGCTGGTTGCCGGATGTGAGGCGTGCTGGGCGAAGAGCCGGACCGCCCATTCGTTGGCGCTGCCCGTCTCGAACATAAGGCTTGGACCGGATGAGCCGCGCGCGTCCAGATTTACCGCGGCGCGCACGTCCTGGGCCCATGGATGCGAATCGACAAAAGCGCGAGCGCCGAGCAGGCCGGCCTCCTCGCCTTCATCGATCAGGAAAATCACGGAATGGCGCGGGGCCGGCATGGATTTCATCGCGCGCGCGATTTCGAGTACGGCCGCGACCCCAACGCCGTCGTCGGAAGCGCCGGGGCCCGCGGGAACCGAATCGTAGTGCGCGGCGAGAAGGACGGAAGGACCCGGCTCGGTTCCCTCGAGGCGAGCCAGGACATTTCTTACCGTGCCGCACGTGCCGAATTCGTCGCAGTCAAATGCCGTTTGCACCTGCGGGTCGTAGCCGAGATGGGTCAGCTGGTCCAGGATGCGCCCGCGGACGACGTCGTCCTGGGCGGAGCCGATGGGATGCGGAAGGTCGTCGCCGACGAGCTGATAGAGGACGTCGCGCGCTCGCGCGGCTGAAAACTGATTTGCGGGGATCGTGGCGGGGCGGGGCGCAGGCGGGCGAATCGCCACCACAGAAATAGCAAGAATGGCTGCCAGGACAGCGACAGTGAACAGGATTCTGCGAATTCCCGGGAGATTTTCCCGTTCCAAACGCGCCCCCTCCGAGTCCGGGCCATGCTAGGCCGCGCCCATTCTCAAGTCAAACGATAAGGTTGGATGTTGCAAGCGCGCCACAGGTGGGCCGGTTGATGCGTGGGCGACGACGCTCGGAGTCACGCGCGCCGCATCCGTCAAATCGGAAAAATGAAATCTGAAAATCCGGATGGGGACACGTCAGTTTTCTTCAATCGATTCCATCGAAAATCCAAATTGCAAAACAGCCTCGAAATACTGCATGCTCCTCTCCGCACACATACGAAAATTTCCGCGCGGGAAAATTTTCTCAGTCATTCCCTGTTTTCCGGAGGACGACATGAGTCGAGGCAGAACTATCGCTGTGGCTATTCTTCTTGCCGCTTTCAGCTCCACGTGCTTCGCACAGAATTCGATGACGTCGCTGCACGGCCGCGTGACGGACCAAAGCGCCGCCGCTGTGGCGGGCGCGCAGGTGACGATCGAGGATCGCGCCAGAGGATTCAAAGACGCGCGGGTGACGGCGAGCGAAGGTGAATATTCGTTTCCGCAGGTGGCGCCGGGCACGTACGCCATTACGATCACGGCGTCGGGATTCGCCACGCAAACCAAGGTGGCGGAACTGCTGGTCAACCTGCCGGCCACCGTGGATTTCACGCTCTCGATTCAGTCGGTGTCGGAACGCATCGACGTCAGCGCGACGGTCGCCACGCTGAATACTACGGACGCGACCATCGGCAATGCGGTCGACAACAAGGAGATTCAAGCGCTTCCGATGGAAGGCCGCAACGTTCCCGATCTTCTCAGCCTGCAGCCGGGAGTCCTGTATCTCGGCCGCAACGTGGATTCGATCACTGACAGCCGGAGCGGAACGGTGAACGGCGCGAGGTCCGATCAAAGCAACGTGACTCTCGACGGCCTCGACGACAACGACCAGTTGAGCGGCCGGGCGTTTTTCGGGGTGCTGCGGTCGACGCTTGATTCGGTGGAGGAGTTTCGCGTCACGACGAGCAACTCCAACGCCGATAGCGGGCGCTCTTCCGGCGCGCAGATCAGCTTGATTACCAAGAGCGGCACGAACAAGTTTCACGGCTCGGCGTACGAATACAATCGCACCAATTTCGGGCTGGCGAACGACTGGTTCAACAAGCAGGCGGAATCGGAATCCGGCGAGCCGAACACGCCCGGCCAGCTGATTCGCAACACATTCGGCGGCACGCTCGGCGGTCCCATCAAGAAGGACAAGTTTTTCTTCTTCCTAAATTACGAGGGGCAGCGCACGAATGAAAGCTCGGAACAGTTTCGAACCGTTCCCACCGATTCTCTCAAAGCAGGCAACGTCCAGTACATCGATTCGAGCGGCAACACGCAAACGCTTAATTCAGCTCAGATTGCAGGTATGGACCAGAACTGCGGGGGAACCGGCACATGCCCGTGGGGTCCCGGCAACGACCCGAACGCCCTGGCGCTTTACAGCGGCTACGTTGAGCCCAACGGAACGATCCAAGGGGATGGCTTGAACTTCGAATCCTTCGCGTTCTCGGCGTCCAAGCCGGTGCGCCTGAACACCTACATCGCAAAGCTCGACTACAACGTCACCGACCGCAATCACCTGTTCGTGCGAGGGAATCTTCAGAACGACGGCTCCTCGGGTGCTCCCGAGTTCCCGGGTGGAATTGCCGGCGCCACCACTACGGACAACAGCAAGGGTATCGCGGCGGGCGATACGTGGACGATCGGCACGAATTGGGTGAACAGCGCTCGCTACCAGTTCGTCCGGCAAGGGTACTCGAGCGTCGCCGGAGCAACGGGAAATTTCTCCTATCTGAGCGGGGATCCGCCGGTGCCAACCGGCTCCGCGACGTTCACCTTCGTTCCCGTTCACAATTTCGTGGACGACGTGAGTTGGAACAAAGGCAATCACACGATCCAGTTCGGCATCAACTATAGGCGAATCGACGTGAAGTCGATCACGAACTCCACTTCCTTCAACGCCGCGAACAACAATTGGGCTTGGCTTTCGGGAGACGGCATCGCGGGAAGGGACGTGAGCCTCGATCCGGATAAGTTCGGCTACCCGACGGTTTCCACCGCCTTTGAGCCGAGCTACAACAACGCTGTCTCTTCTCTCACTGGTTTGTTACCCGAGGAGTTCTACTACTACAACTATGCTGTTGCGAAGGATGGGCAGACGGCCGACCTGATCCCGACGGGCGATTCCCTGACGCGGGATTTCCGCGACAACGAACTCGAATACTACATTCAAGACTCGTGGCGGCTTCGGCCGAACTTGACGGTGACGTTCGGGATGCGGCAGTCGTTCTTGCAGCCTCCGTGGGAAGTCAACGGCCAGCAGGTGGAACCGACGTTCAGTGCGTACGACTGGTACGCCAAGCGGGAAGCGGATGCGTTGCAAGGGAACATCTATGAGCCAGTCTATTCGTATGCTCCGGCCGGAGCCGCTCACAACGGGAAGCCCTACTGGAACATGGCGAAGCTCAATATTGCGCCGCGGCTCGCGGTCGCCTATTCGCCCGGTTTCTCCGACGGAATTCTCGGCAAGCTTTTTGGCGGAGCGGGCAAAACAGCGATCCGTGCAGGCTACGGGCTTTACTACGATCACTTCGGCCAGGCGATTGCGTACGCGTACAATGTCGCCGGATCGCCGGGCCTGCTGACGCTGACGCAGCCTCCGGTCAACCAGCCGACAGTGGACGATTCGCCGCGGTTCACTTCGTTCACCGACGTTCCTCCGATCAGCGCAACGAGTTCGCCCGTGCCTCCGTCCGGTGCGACCTATCCGTTCATGACCGATCCAACTGGGTTTGCGATTGCGGAAACGGCCGACGACCGGATGAAGACGCCGTATTCCCAGGGCATCGATTTTTCCGTTCAACGCGAGCTGCCGGGCGGCTTCGCGCTCGAGATCGCTTACGTGGGGCGTTTCGGGCGTCACACGCTCGAGCAGCTCGACTACTCCGAACCGACGAACTTCGTCGATCCCGCATCGCACATGAGCTATTTCACCGCGGCGAAGATGCTTTCGCAGGATGTGGACGCTCTGGGCGGCGCGCCTCTCGGGTCGAACACGATTACGCCGATACCGTTCTTTGAGAATCTCTTTCCGGGAATCCAGGGCTCCTATCCTTCGGTCACCGCGAGCATTTACGACCAGGAATGGCGCCACCATCGCGGCGACGAAATGTCCGCGCTCGCCGATCTCGATGTCTTCTGCATGTACACGCCGGAAGGATGCGGAGCGGCTCAAACGGGGATGATTTGGAACAGCCAGTACTCTTCCCTGTTCGCGACCTCCTCCATCGGAACCAGCAGCTACAACTCCGCGCAGATCACGCTGCGGCATCCTTCAACCCACGGCCTGCAGGCGGACGTCAGCTATTCGTTCGGCCACTCCATCGATCTCGGCTCGACGGCGGAACGGTTCGACATTTACGGCGTGCAGGCGAACTCTGGAGCCTTCAGCATCATTCAGAGCTCGTACGATCCGCGCCAGAATCGCGCCTCGTCGGACTTCGATACTCGGCACGTGATTACAGCGGACTGGGTCTACCAACTCCCGTTCGGACGCGGAAAGGCGTTCGGCAACGGTGCAGGACGCTTGACGGACGCCGCCATCAGCGGCTGGCAGTTCTCAGGACTCGGCCGGTGGACAAGCGGCCTGCCATTCCAGGTGCTTGACGGCTCGGGCTGGTCCACGAACTGGTCCTACCAATCCTATATGGTGCAAACCGGCCCCGTTGAGCAGAAGAAGACCATTATCGGCGGCAATCCCAACGTGTTTGCCGATCCGGCCGCGGCTCAGGCCAACATGCGCCTCCCCTATGCCGGCGAAGCGGGACAGCGAAACCAGTTCCGCGGCGACGGATATTTCGGAATCGACGCCGGACTCTCGAAGTCGTGGGACACGTTCGAAGGCCAGAAGCTCGAGTTTCGTTGGGAAGTTTTCAACGTGACGAATGCGGTCCGCTTCGACGTGCAGTCGATTAATCGATATTCGACGGATTTAGCGACTCCCACGCCTCCGTCAGAAGCGGTCGTTTTTGGAAACTACACGGCTGCGCTGGTGAGCCCGCGCGTGATGCAGTTTTCATTGCGCTACAGCTTCTAGCGCGGCGCGGTCTGGCTAACGCGCGGCGGCGGGACTATACTCTCGCGCCGACGAACCTGGATCTCGCATTACGGAGGAACGCGATGAAAGCGCGAATTCTGCTGGGTGTGTGTCTGTTCCTGAGCATGGCGGCATCGTCGGCGTTCGCTCGCGCCGACGAAGCTGCGAAGAAGCCGTTGACGCCGGAAATGGCCATTACGATGCGCCAGGAATCGGACCTGCGCTTCTCGCCGGACGGAAAGCACGTCGCATTCGTCGTCTCAGAGCCCCTCAAGGGCACGGCGCGCAAACGCCACATCTGGGTCCTGGATGTGCCGGGTCGCAGCGTCCGGCAGTTCACGTTCTCCGAGAAGTCCGAGTTTTCGCCGCGATGGTCGCCGGACGGCCGCACGCTCGCGTTCCTTTCGAGCCGCGGCGAACAGACGCAAATTTATCTTCTCTCGATGGATGGCGGCGAAGCCTACGCGATCACCGAGGGCAAGCGCAGCATCCACGCCTTCGCGTGGTCGCCTGACGGCAAGCAGATTGCTTTCCTCGCTCCTGAAGCGAAGACGGACGATGAGGAGAAAAAAGAAAAGGACAAGGACGACGCGCACGTCGTCGATAAGGACGACAAGCCCGCCGGCCTGTGGCTCCTCGACGTCGAATCCCACAAGACGCGCCAGATCGTTTCGCGGCCGTGGGAGGTCAGCGAAGCCGAATGGCTACCCTCCGGCGATCGCCTGATCGTATCCGCCACCGATCATCCGGAATCCGACGAAGACACCAATCGAATTTTTTCCGTTGCCGCATCCGACGGCAAGATGACGATGCTCTTCGCGCCACGCGGCCCCTTCGGCGATTTGCGCGTCTCGAAAGATGGAAAGTGGATCTCTTACGCCGGCACTCGCGTTGACGGCCCCGAGCCGCACGACCTCTACATTCTCGCCGCTGAAGGTGGCACGCCGCGGAATATCACCGCCACGAATCTCGACCGCCAGATCTCGAGCTACGTCTGGCAGCCTGACGGCACAATCATCGCCACCGTCGAAGACGGCTTCCGCTCGAAGCTCTGCCGCCTCCATCTCGACGGCAAAGTGGATTCCCTTCCCGCATTGACTGTGAATCCGCACAGCTTCGACGTCTCGCCCGCCGACAACACGACCATCGCCTTCGCCGCCGGCGCCGCCACCGAACCGGCCGAACTGTGGCTCGCCAGCACGGCCGCATCGCCCGCCGCCGCCCGCGTCTCCGACTTCAACAAGGACTGGGCCTCCGTCCAGCTCATCAAGCCCGAATTCTTCCGCTACAAAAGTTTCGACGGCACCGAAATCGAAGGCGCGCTGCTGCTCCCCGCGAATTACGACGGCCACTCGAAGCTGCCTCTCATCACGCTCGTTCATGGCGGCCCCACCGGCAAATGGTCAGATTCCGTCGAGAACTGGGGCCAGATTCTCGTCGGCCACGGCTACGCCGTTTTCTACGCCAACATTCGCGGCTCCATCGGCTACGGCGAAAAATTCATCGAGATGAACCGCGCCGATTGGGGCGGCGCCGACTTCAAGGACGTCATGGCCGGCGTCGATTCGCTCGTCGCTCGCGGCGTCGCGGATCCCGACCGTCTCGGCATCGGCGGCTGGTCCTACGGCGGCTACATGTCCGAGTGGGCCATCACGCAAACCAACCGCTTCAAGGCCGCCGTCTCCGGCGCAGGCATGGCCGACCTCATCGCCGAATTCGGCACCGAGAGCCACCCCTCCTACGACGAGTGGTTCTACGGCCAGCCTTACGAGAAGCCCGAAGGCTTCCTCCACAGCTCGCCCTTCATGTACATGAAAAACGCCCGCACACCCACGCTGATCCTGCAGGGCGAAAACGACACCACCGATCCGCTCGGCCAGAGCCAGCAGCTCTATCGCGGACTCAAGCACTACGGCGTGAAGGCCGAGCTCGTCGAATATCCGCGCGAGCCCCACGGCCCGCAGGAAGAAAAGCATCAGCTCGACATCATGAATCGCATCGTCGCGTGGTACGGCGACAACATCAAATAGCAATTTAAGCGAGCGCCGCGGCAAGACCGGCGCTGGCGCCAAACGTCGCATCCGCGCGCCGCAACTCGCACAGTCGCGCCCGAATTTGCTACCATTCCGCCGAAGGCGCCATGACGCGCCGCCATCTCGACACAGCCGCGCGCCCGCGCGAGGAGTTTCCAACATGCGACGAACTTCCGTAATCGCTTCCGCAGTTTTTCTGATTCTCGCCAGCGTCCCGCCCGCTCACGCACGCCCACACGCGCGCGCAGCCGCCGATCAGCTCGGCAAAATCGATTTCCCCACCTCCTGCTCCCCCGCCGCGCAGCCCATCATCGAGAAGGCCGTCCTGTTTCTGCACTCCTTCCAGTATCAGCAGGCTGCCTCCACTTTCGCCGACGCCGCCGGCCAAGACCCCTCTTGCGCGATGGCCGCTTGGGGCCAGGCGATGTCGCTCTATCATCAGCTTTGGGACTTTCCCGATGCCGGCACGCTCGCCAAAGGCCGCGCGTTCGTCGCATCCGCGCAAAAGCAAAGCTCGAAAATCACTCCTCGCGAGCAAGCTTACGTCGCCGCTGCTGCCGCCTTTTATGACGATGCCAAGCTCACGCATGGCGCTCGCGTTGCGGCCTACTCCGCCGCAATGGAAAAGCTGCACGCAAATTTCCCCGACGACGTCGACGGCGCCGCCTTCTACGCCCTCTCTCTCGTCAGCCTCGCCGACTATCAGGATCAGCTCCCGAATCTCAAGAAAGCCATCGCGATTCTCCAGCCGCTCTTCGAGCAGCATCCCGATGATCCCGGCCTCGCGCATTATCTGATTCACGCGTCGGACGTTCCCCAGCTCGCTCCCGAGGGACTTGCTGCCGCGCGCCGCTATGCGCAGATCGCTCCCGATTCCTCGCACGCGATTCACATGCCGTCGCACATCTTCACGCGCCTCGGCCTTTGGCAGGAATCCATCGACTCCAACATCGCAGCCGCCGCGGCTGCCGCTAAGGCCACCGAAGCGCATCAGGCTGACCCGAGCTACGAGTTTCACGCGATGAGTTTTCTCAGCTACTCCTACCTTCAAAGCGGCCAGGAGGCCAAGGCTCGCCAGGTGTATGCCGACCTGAAGACGGTGCCGGGAGCCGACGCGCACGAAATCGCCTCTCGCGAGGAATGGCTTTCTTCGCAGGACGTCATCGAGCTCCACCGCTGGAAGGAAGCCGCGAACCTCACGATTCCAGATCTCGCCATCGGCTCGCTCGGAGACGTCTATTTTGCGCGCACGATTGGCGCGGCCCGCAGTGGCGACGTCAAGCAGGCCCGCGCGGACCTGAAGAAATTGCGCGAAGCAAATTCCGCAGGCAAGCACCAGATGAAGAACATGGGCTATTCCGCCCAGTCCGGCCCTTCCATCGTGCAACAGGCTGCAGAAGCGTGGGTTGACTTCGCCGAAGGGAAAAAAGACGCAGCGCTGAAGTTGATGCGAACCGCCGCCGATCGCGACGACGCGGCCGGCGTCGACTCCACCTCGATACCCGCGCGCGAAATGCTCGGCGATATGCTGCTCGAGGCGAAGAGCCCGGCGGACGCGCTCGAGGCCTACCGTGTCGCACTGAAGGAATCGCCGAACCGTTTCGATTCACTCTGGGGCGCCGCGCAAGCCGCCACCGCCGCAGGCGATTCCAGCGCGGCGAAGGACTACTACTCGCAGCTCATTCAAATTTCAGGCTCGGGCGCGGATCGTCCCGAACTTCAAGAGGCGCGCGGATACCTCGCGCAAAATAAGTAGGCGGAAATTTCGGGCTGTCTCAGGGAGATGTTGCCGCCCGCGAATCGCCACGGGCGGCACAAAAACTTTCGGAAGCGTTAGTCGGTCGCCTTGATCAGGTGACCGTTCGCGTCCTGCACGAAGTTCACTTGCGCCTTCGCGTGCTGTTCGGCGCGGTTCTCCTGCGCCACTTCGACGATCGACTTCGGCTTGGCCGCAAGATCGGCCACACCCTTCGCCACCGCCTCATCGAAGTTCATGAACGACGACGGCACGAAATCCTCGTTGGTACCGTTCATTACTCTCATCAGGAACCGCGTGGTCGGCAAGGGCCGGGGACTCGGAAACACCATCGACGGCAACGCGTTCATGTTGTTGAGAGCGCTGCTCCCCACGGCTGCACCGCCGACCATCTGCCCCGATTGCGCATGAGCCGGCAGCGAAAACATCAGAACCAACGCCCCAAGTACAACAAGTAGCCTCATAAAAGCCCCCTTCAAGGGAAACCCGGTACTATGGGTCGCAATCGGGCTGCCAGAATAGTACTAAACAGCATCTCTTTTACTATCAACGACTTAGCTGAAACGGCGAGCCCGAAGGGCGCAAGTTCATGCGAAACCGGCGGCTACTAGTGTGAAAGGCTCTTCAACCTTGCAGACGTCTCATTTTGAACAACTTGCGAATGCTCGCTTTACACTTTTCGTCACCCATGTTAGCTTTTCTTCCCGTACCGCCGATCCGACAGCGCCAGGCGGCAGGGCCATTGCACATCCGACCCTCCACAGTTTTTGTCCCGGGTTTCCTCGTCAAAATCAAGAAGCCGCTTCTTCCTCGATTCGGGCGCGCGAACACAAAATGAACACGCGAGGTACGGGTGCTAAAACTCCGTAAGGTCGAACTGCTGGGCTTTAAGTCCTTCTGCGAAAAGACGCCGATCACTTTCAGCGGCAGCGGCATCACCTGCATCGTCGGTCCCAATGGCTGCGGCAAATCGAATGTCGTCGATGCCATCTCCTGGGTGCTTGGCGAGCAGAGCCACAAGATGCTGCGGGCGGAGCGCATGTCGGACTGCATCTTCAATGGCACCACCAAGCGGCCGCCCATGGGTCTCGCGGAAGTCACGCTCACCCTGATCGATCCGGAGCTGGCCGAGGCCGTCGCCAAGGTTCTCGACCGCCCGGAGCCCGTCGCCGAAATGCCGGCGGCCGCAGAAACAGCCGCGCCGGAAGCACCGAGTGAGTCCGAGCAAGCGTCCGCCACACCCGCGGAAACGGAAGCAAGCGCTGTTCCGGCAAAGCCGTGGAAAAAGCGCGGCGCCGACAAACCGGCCATCAATCTGAAGCCGGGCGAAGTGGTCATCGCGCGCCGCCTGTACCGTTCCGGCCAGAGCGAATACCTCATCAATGGACGCGTCGCGCGCCTTCGCGACATCCAGGAAATTTTCATGGGCATGGGCCTGGGCCCGGATAGCTACGCCATCATCGAGCAGGGGCGCATCGGCCAGATTCTGAACTCAAAGCCGATGGATCGGCGCGCCATCATCGAGGAGGCCGCCGGCATCACGATGTACAAGACGAAGCGGCGGCTCGCCGAGGCGAAACTCGAAGCCTCGAAAATCAATCTCTCGCGCGTCAACGACATTCTCGTCGAGGTCGAAAAGCAGCTTGCCTCGCTGAAGCGCCAGGCTTCGAAGGCGCGGCGCTACGCCGAATTGCGCGAGCAGATGCGCGGATTGCTCCGCGTCGTGCTCGCCAGCAAGGCCGAGCATCTCGATATCGAAGCGGCCCGCCTCGAAAACATCCTTCGCGAAATGGGAGAGGTGGAGGAGCGGGAATCGCGCTCCGTCCACGATCTAGAAGCGGAGCAGGAGCGGCTCAACGCGCGCACGTATCAGCTCGATGCGGAGCTGCGCCAGACCCACAATCTTCTGGGGCAGGCCGCGCTCGATCTCGACCGCGCCGAAAATCGCATCACCTTCAATCGCGAGCAGGTCGCCCAGTTTGAATCGCGCGGCGCGCGCCTTGCCGTCGAAATCGAGCAGGCCGCTCGCATGGCTTCTGATCTTTCCACGCGCATCGCCACTCAGCGCGATTCCGTGAATGTTCTTCGCGAGCAGACTGCGGCTATCGAGCGCGTGCTCCGCGAATGCGCCGAGCAGTCCTCGGCCAGCTCCGGACAGCAGCAGCAGCTCGAAGCACGCATTGAGGAATTGCGCCAGCTCTCCGGCCGCCTCGTTGCGGAATCGGCGCGGCTCCAGGCCGAATCGCAGCAGGCCGATGAAGCAGCGGCGCATCATGCTTCCGCTGAAGCCGAGCGCTCCGCCGCGTTGCGAGGAGCCGAGAGCGAATTTTCCACGCTCGAGCAGCGCGTCAGCGCCGCGAATTCCGCATTTGAAGCGGCCGAGGTGCGCGCTCAGCAGTTGGGCGCTTCCGTTCGCGACGCGCAGGCGAATCTCGTCGAGCTCCGCCGCGCGCGCCAGGAAACTTCGCAGCAGCTCGAGGGCACTCGCCAGGCTCTTTCCGCCGAGCGCGCCCGCCACGCGTCCGTCGAAAAGATTCTCGCCGATCGCGCTTATACGGCGGACGCCGTGCAAAAGCTTTTCAATACTTCCGAAGCAAAGGGCTTTCGCGCTGTGGGACTTCTCGCAGACTACGCCGAAGTCCAGGAGGAATATGAAGGCGCGGTGGAGCAATTCCTCCGGGATGAACTCGAGTATGTCGTCGTCGAATCCTTCGACAGCGCCCGCGCCGGAATTGCCCTCCTTCGCGAGGAGCTCGGCGGTCACGCCACCTTTTTCGTCGACTCCATCCGCAATCTCGATGTCGATAAGGCCGAAAACAGCGCCTCGATGCCCGGCGATTTCATCACGCGCCTGGATCGCATCGTCGAATTCCGCGACCCGCTCGGGCCTGCCACCAAGTATTTCCTGAAGAAGCTGCGCACGGCCTACATCGTCGAGACCGCGGAAGTTGCCGAGCGCATGGCGCACGATAATCCGCACAGCTACTTCCTCACGCTCGACGGAAGCTGCTACCACGGACGCACCGTTTCCGGCGGCCGCAAGGGCGAGGCCGGCCCTCTCGCGCTCAAGCGTGAATTGCGGCATCACGAGGGCGAGGCGCAGCGCCTCGAAAAAATCGCCGTGGAGCAGGAAGCGGATCTAGCGCGGCTCGAAGCTCAGATCACGGCCGGTGAGCAAAGCGTTGCTGTGGCAATTTCGGAACATGTCGAGGCCGAAAAATTCCTCGTAACCACTACGCACATGCGCGAGCAGGCTCGCACAGACCTGAGCCGCGTGGAATCGACCTTGGCTCTCGAGCGCGAGGAGATCGCCCGCCTTCGCGCTGCTGCCGCTGCTTCGCGAGAGCGCGCCGACGAGGCCCGCCGCCAGCATCAGCAAGCGGTCGAAGCGCGCGCCGCTGCCGAAACAGAGGCGACGGAAGCCGGCAAAAAGCTCGTCAGGCTGCGCCAGGATTTCCAGACTCTTCAGGAGCAGGTCGTCGCGCGCCGCGAGGAGCTCGCAACCATTTCCGAGCGCTTCGCCAGCGCCGAAGCCATTGCCACCCGCCTCGAAGCCGAAATGGCTCAGGCGCAGGAGCGAGTCGATTCACTCACGCAGCAGCAAAATGCGTTGCTGCAGGAAAAGACGGAAGTCGAAGCCTCCTGCGAACAGTTGGCCCAGCAGGTGGAATTCCTTCGCGGCGAAAAGGTTCGCCTCGACGAACGGAAAGTCGCGTTCGAAAGGGAATGGGAAGAATCCCGCGGGCGCTCCGGCCAGCTCGAAGAATCGCTTCGCTCGAAGCGCCAGTCCCTCGAAGAGCTTCGCAATTATCGCAGCCAGCGCCAGATCGAGAAGGCGCGGAACGACGCGGACCGCGATTATCTGCGCCAGGCGTGCGTCACCGAATTGAACGCGCAACCCGAAGAGCTGATGGCGCAGGCGCAGCAGCTTCTGGTCGGCGAAGATCTGGTCGCGGCCGAAACGAATTATAACGAGATGAAGGCCCGCGTCGAAGCCATGGGCCCCGTCAACATGATGGCGCTCGAGGAATTCCAGGAGTGCGAGCAGCGCGAGCAGTTCCTGCGCCGCGAGCGCGACGACCTCGTGCAGTCCATCCAAAATACGCAGCTCACTATCAACGAGCTCGATCAGGTCTCGCGCCAGAAATTTGAGGAAGCCTTCAACTTCATCAATGCCCACTTCGCCATCGCCTTCCAGTCGCTCTTCGGCGGCGGCCACGGCGAAATGCGCCTCAGTGAGCCGGATAGCTCCGGCGATTCCGGTATTGACATCGTCGCGCAGCCGCCGGGCAAACGCCTCCAGAATATTTTGCTGCTCTCCGGCGGCGAAAAGGCTCTTACGGCGCTCGCTCTGCTGATTGCCGTCTTCAAATATCAGCCGAGCCCCTTCTGTATCCTCGACGAAGTCGATGCGCCCCTCGACGAAGCCAACGTCGGACGCTTCAACAAGATGCTCGCCGAAATGTGCTCGAGCACTCAGTTCATCGTCGTCACGCACAATCGCCGCACGATGGAGATGGGTTCGGTTCTCTACGGCGTCACGATGCAGGAGCCCGGCGTTTCGAAACTCGTTTCCGTCAAGTGGGAAGAAGCAGCCGCTGCCACGGAAAGAAAAGCGGCCAGCGCCGCCTGATTTTCGGCGCGAGTTGCGTTCGCACTGGAAAAAACTTTTCCACATTTCTCGCGTTCTACATCGTTCTGCCTTTTCTTCCCGATTGACATCTTTTTTCGCTGAGCTAGAATACCCGCCTCCCAGCAGCTAAAGGACATCATCTCGTGGCTTCTCCTCAAATGAATGGCGTCATTGCGGAAACGGATTTTCCCGGATTGAAACTGCGCGGCCGCGGAAAGGTCCGCGACATTTACGAGCTTGGCGACCGCCTTCTGATCGTCGCGACCGACCGACTGTCCGCTTTCGACGTGGTCTTACCCACGCCGATCCCGGATAAGGGTCGCGTTTTGACCCAGCTCTCTCTCTTCTGGTTCGAGAAGCTTGCCGGCATCATTCCCAACCACCTGCTCGAAGCCAAGAATTTCACCGGGGAACTTGCGCCCTACGCGAAGGCGGTCGAAGGCCGCGCGATGCTCGTCCGCCGCACCGAGCCGGTCCCCATCGAATGCGTTGTGCGGGGCTATATCTCCGGTTCAGGGTGGAAGGACTATCAGAAGACGGGCAAGATCTGTGGCATCCCGCTGCCTGCAGGCCTCCGCGAGTCCGATAAGCTGCCCGAGCCGATTTTCACGCCGTCGACGAAGGCCACGACCGGCCACGACGAGAATATCTCCTTTGACGAGACCGTCGCTCGCATCGGCCGCCCGCTTGCCGATAAGCTGCGCGACACCAGCCTCACCATTTACGCCAAGGCCGCCGAGCATGCCGCCGCGCGCGGCATCATCATCGCCGACACGAAATTCGAATTCGGATTGCTCGATGGAAACCTGATCTGGATCGACGAGGCCCTGACTCCGGATTCATCGCGCTTTTGGCCCGCCGCAAAGTACGCGCCGGGCAGCGCGCAGCCTTCTTTCGACAAGCAGTACGTCCGTGACTACCTCGAACACATCGGCTGGAATAAGCAGCCGCCGGGACCCAATCTTCCCCCGGATGTCGTTGCAGCCACTCGGGATAAGTACCGGGAAGCCTATCAGCGCGTCACCGGCCACGCACTCGACTGAAACGAAAGGCGCCCTTGGCGCCGCCAGCGAGCCTCGCGGAGCGTGCTACTGTGAAAGAACAACTCGAATCCTTGATTGGGATGATGGTCGAGCGCGGAATCCTGCTCGAAGAGGCCGTCTGTGAGTTCGAGAAGAAGTTTATAAAGCGCGCCCTCGAACGGTCCAACGGAAACCAGTCCCGGGCCGCAAAACTGCTTGGTATCCACCGCAACACGTTGAGCCGGAAAGTCGACGCTTACCACCTGGATCGCTCGCGAAACAGCCATTAATTGGCTCAAGCGAGCGCTTTTCGAGGCTTCTAATCTGCGGATTGAAGATTAGAAATTCGCGGAAGCCTTTTTGAATCAACGGCTTGCGAATTTCTAATCTATACGGGACCGGGCGATTTTCGGTCCAGCCATTTTCGGCTTCTCGCCCGCAACTACCGTCCGGATTTCTTCGGCGGAACCTTGTGCTTACCCGTGCTGCCCTTCTCCGGGATGATGCTCGGGTCCACCTTCACTTGGTCCCAGTGCAGCATGAACGGCGACGGGTCGTAGCTCACCAGCGTGCCGGAGAAGCGGATGCCGTCGTCCTTCTGCAGCCGAACCACATCCGGCTGCGCGGGTACCGGCGTCGCTGCGGGGCTCCCTGCAGGCGCTGCACCCGCTGCGGGCGCTGGCGGCGTCGACGTCCAAACCTTCACGTCCATATTCGGCGTCGTCGCGGCCTGCATCTCGTCCGCGGTAGCCGCGGTGTTCACCATGAAGTCGACGAAACCGTCTCCTTGCTTCACATCGATAATCTTCCCAACCACCTCCGGGAACTCGGCGCCGCAGATGGCGAGCCATGTCATCTTCGCCTTGTCGCCGCCGCCGCTCAGGTCGCTGATGACGCTGAGGATGTTGCTCGACTGCCGGACCTGGGAAAGGTCTGCCTGGCTGGGAAGCGTCCAGGTGGCCGGCCTGTCAGGAGAATTCTGCGCGAGCTGCAGCAACTCGTTCAACTGGTCGGTAGCCTGCGCATCGCAGCCGGGCTGTTCGTAGGCGAGGATCTGCTTTTGCAAGTAGTCTTTAATCTTGTCCGAATCCGGGACCTTGAGGTCGATCGCGCGGGCGAGTGCCCAGAAGCCGTCGAGATACTGAGGCGGAGCCATTCCCAGGTACGCGAGGCCGAGGCGGTAGGACGAAACCGCGTCATCAGGCTTATTCGCGAGGGCGGACTTGAAGGCCTGAGCTGCACCGGCGTTGTCCTTCAACTGCAGATCGGCAAATCCAGCCGAGGCGTAAAAGAAGGCCAGGCCCGGCTTCTTCTGATCCTTGAACTGCTCATCGGTCATGGTGGAGTTAGCGGGCTTGGGGAACTGATCGAGGAGCTTGGCGCCCTCGAGGGCGGCATCACGCTCCTTGGTCAACTGATCCTGGACGTCAGGAGCCTTCTGAATGGACGGAAAAAGCGCGGAGAAGGCCTGAACGCGGGTCTGTAGAGCGCCGAGGCGGACGTCGACGCCCACTTTGTCGCCCATGGCGACGAGCTTGTCGGCGTATTCGATGGTCTTCTGGTAGTTCTTGAGCTGGTTGTACGTCTGATAGTAGAGCTGATCGACGTACTGCATGAGGGTGGAATTGGGATATTTGGCGACGAAGTCGTCGAGAAGCTTGATGCGGGCCTGCGGATCCTTTTCCGAGTTCGCCGCCTGGAAGGCGTTGTATTCGGGAAGGGTGTACGTCGTTTTCTGCTGATTCTGCTGACCTTCCTGCGCAGCCGCCGGCCGTGGTAGCGCGCCAATCAGAGCAAGAGCGGATAGAACAAGGACTAGTCGGTTGAAACACGTTCGCATCGTCACTTCCCTGCCTCCTGTACCAGATTCAGTTCGGGCAAGCGGCCAAACTCAGGACCACAACAACCCTGCAGGTCAACGGGATCAGCAAAATCCACGGGATTATAGGGAAAGCTCACCACGCGCGCAAGGCTAAATGCAGCGCGGCGCAGTGTTCGCGGCGAGGCCGCAGGATCCTCGTGACGCTGCTTTTCCGATGATAACATGACGAACGGACGGCACGTCCGGAGATTGGAGCGTAGGAATTTATGGCGAATGACGGGATTCTTAGAGGAAAAACGGCGCTTGTGACGGGCGCAAGCCGCGGAATCGGCTTGGCCATTGCGCGAAGACTGGGCGAAATGGGCGCGGCGGTGGGAATCTGCGCGCGAGACCGCAAGAGGCTGGAAGGCGCGGCAAATGAACTGAAGGGCAAAGGGATCAGTACCTTTGCGGCCCATGCAGATGTGACGCTCGCAGCGGATATAGCGTTGCTTTTGCAGGAGACTCAAAAGGCGCTCGGTCCCGTTGAGATCCTCGTGAACAATGCGGGGACCGGCTACTTCGGCCCTTCGCACGAAGCGTCCGAGGCGAACTGGGATACGGTGTTAGACACCAATTTGAAGTCCGTGTTCCTGATGACGAAGGCGGTCGCGCCAGGAATGATCGAGAGGCGCGGCGGCCACATCGTCAATATCGCATCGCTGGCGGGAAAAAACGCGTTTGCGGGAGGCGGAATCTACTGCGCGTCGAAATGGGGACTGCTGGGATTCACGCAGTGCGTCGCCGAGGACTTGAGAGGCTACGGGATCCGCGTGAGCGCGGTTTGCCCGGGGTCGGTGGCGACGGAATTTTCGCCGCACACGGGAAAGGATCCGAAGAAGATGCTACAGGCGGATGATGTGGCGCATGCGGTGGCGATGCTGGTGACGCAGGCGCCACAGAGCTTCGTCAGCGAAGTGGTGATGCGGCCGACGCAAAAACCTTGAAGACAGGTCGCGTCGCGCGCTTCTGCCGGCGCGGGCCCTAGCAAGGACTGCCACACCCTCGGTTCCCGCAAGCTTCGCTAGTTCTTGACCGTCATCGCATCCGAATCAACTGCCTTTTTGCCAGTAACACCTTCGAGACCGGTCAAGATGCCTCGGTAATCGCTCTTATCGCACTGGATTGCGAACCCGCCCTTTGTGTCTCCCTGAGCCCAGGTGAGACCGACAAAATGCTTCTTTGATTTCGTCAGGGCCATCAGTGCGCCAATGCCGAGCGAAACGGCAGCTAGCCCGATTGCGGCACCTACGCGTCGGTGAACGTCTTGACCGTATGAAATCTCCGTAATCGCGGATGTGGGGATCACCTGGACAAGATCGCCATGACCCCGAACCAGATGGATTTCGTTTCCGGCGATTTCAAGTCTCAGGTCTGCGCCTGTCTTAACGTCGGAGATCGACCCCCCGTCGTATTTCACTTTGTACCCGCTCTCTCCAGCAACAACAGTCAGTGGAAAGAGCAGACAGAGCGCGGCAGCAAGTATTCTCCTCATGGGCTTCCTCCCTAACGCAACGTTGGCGTGTCACCCTTCCATCAAAAAGCTGATCGGGAGGTTCAGCAATGGTACTTTGCCTACGTAGGCACCTGTCCTGACGTACAGTTGGCGTGAATCCGCGTCCGAACTAAGCGCGGCATTCCAAGCGTACTTGGAAAACCAGATTCTCTTCCGCTGGAGGACAGAGGCGACAAGCAGACGGTGAGGCCATTTGGCTTCCCGAGTGTTCGCGATCACCCAGCAGCGCACCGGATCGGAGTGTCGGCGCCGTCAAATCCAGATGTAGGCGCCGGAATCGCCGTACGGGAGATTCATATAGTAGAGGCTGGCGGCGGGAATGGCCTCGAAGGCGCGGCACAATTTCTCCGCGCCATGCTTCGAGCAGAAGGCCTGACCGGGCGCGCTGCGGAGCTGATCAACTTCGTCGAGGCTCGCGACGTGATCGCGGGAGAACCAAAACCAAGTGGATGGACGACCGCACGTTTCGCACTCACGTTCCTGCGGCTGCAGCCGTTGCGTGAGCGCCTCGGCAACCTCGGGCTTGAGGCCGGCGGCCTCAAAATCGGGGACTCCAACGAAAAAATACTGGGTGAATACTTCCGCTTCAGGTTCAAAGGCGAGAACGCGTCCCGAATAGGCGGCGAGTTCGCCTTCGATCGTGTCAACGAGGCATTCCCGGCAAAGGGAGATTTCGGGGCGGTCCGGCGTGCGAGTATGCGAGCTCTTGCCGCGGAGATAGAGCGTGTCGGGCAGAAGCGTGGCCATCCACGAAGCGTCGCGTCGATCCAGATGAATGCAGGCGGGCGGCCGCGCTTTGAGCCACGACCACCAGCTCTGGCTGCGGCGGGAAATCTCGATTCCGGGATAAGCAGTCTCACAGGAAATCGAGGACAATTGGCGACGGCCTCCGACAGAAACTGGAATCCTAGCAGAATCCGAGGATTTTTTTGGGACGGGAACAACCGACCCGAGGCGGTTTGTGGGGCGCGCAGCGTTCGGATATCATGAATCGCGTAAATGCAATCCTGAAAATATCTCGCGCGAGCGAACACGGAGGAAGCGAATGGCGATTTCGGTAGGAGCGGCGGCGCCGGACTTCACACTGAAGGACCAGAGCCAGAAGGAAGTGAAGCTCTCGGATTACAAGGGCAAGAACGTCGTGATTATTTTCTATCCGCTGGATTGGAGCCCGGTGTGCACGAACGAGCATGCGTGCTTCGTGAACGATATGAAGCGGTTCGAGCAACTGAACGCGCAGGTGCTGGGAATCAGCGTGGACAGCGCGTGGTCGCACAAGGCGTTTGCGGAGAAGATGGGGATTCATTATCCGCTGCTGGCGGATTTTCAGCCGCGCGGCGCCGTGGGAGACAAATTCGGCGTGTACCTGGCAGAGAAAGGGATCACGGGGCGCGCGATTGCGATCGTAGATAAGGGCGGAAAAATCGCGTGGTTCAAGAACTACGACATTCCGGTGGTGCCGGACCTGAAGGAAGTGGCGGACGCCCTGGCAAAGCTGAGCTGAGGAGCGCGGCCCTCTGACCGATCCCGCAAGGACGCCGCGGCTGCACGGGCTGAAGCCCCGCCCTTCCATCTATGACGCCGGTTCAAGTTATTTCGCGGGCTGGGGCTTTGCAAACGTGCGAACGTAGTCGACGACCTGCCAGCGCTCGGTATCCGAGAGTTTATCCTCGAAGGCGGGCATCGGGCGCTTACCGTGCGTGATTTTCCAGAATAGCTCGCCGTCGGTGAGCCGGTTCATTTCGGCGGCGTTCGTGAAATCCGAAGGTTTGACGGAAAGCTCGCCGGCGCGGTCGCCCTGGCCGTTGCCGTCATCGCCGTGGCAACTCTTGCAGTGCTTCGAGTAATTGAACATTCCTGCGGAGACAGCGGACTCAGTGGGCGGAACTGGATTCTGAAGCTTCTTCGCGGACGAGGGAACGCTCCAGCCGGTGATGGAATAGACGATCGCGGCGGTGGCCGCAATCATGATTACAGCCAAGGCGACGTAGATGAATATGCGGCGGTTCGAAGTCTCTGGGGGCATAGTCAGCCGATCCTGGTGCGCGAAATCATCTCGGGCACAAGAGAATTTTCGCACAAGCACGCTGGCCGGCGAAAGAAGAACAACCTATGGAGCGGGGTGGAGCGCGCGCAGGACCGAGACCAAAACGATCACCAGCATGATCACCACGTAGATACGCAGACCCCAGAGCAAAGCGCGCGCGCTAAACGAAAGCTTGCTGCGGCCAAAATGCGTTTGCCTTTTGGCTGCGACCACCTGATCGGCCTCGAGCAGCGACAGAACAACGCGGGGATCCTTGAGGTCCGGGCGGGACGCGACGGGCGAGGCGGCTTCAGACGAGCCGGCACCTGCAATTGTCCCAGCACCAGCAGGCTTTGAAGTGTCGCTCATCGGGAGCCTCTCATCATTCTCACGCGCACGCGCTCAGCCTCCAAACCATTTCGGGAACACAGTGGCAATGCCGAAGCCGAGTCCTGCGATAACCAACAGAACCGTGACCGCAATTCCGGCGACGTTGGCCCAGACACCGTTCACGTACTCGCCCATCACGTCTCTGTCGTTCACGAGGAGAAGCAGGAAGGCAATTGCCGGCGGCATGGCGAGCACCGCGATGACGTTGACGGTGAGCACGACGAACTCCAGCGGAAAGGTCGGAATCAGCACGAGCGCCGCCGCAGCACACGCGGAGCCAAGAAGAGTGAGATAGAAGGGCCACGCCTCCCGCAGCGGGCGGTTCAGGCTGTGGCCGGTCTGAAAGACTTCGCCAAAGGCATAGGCCGATGAGGTGGAGATGGCGATTGCCGCGACGATGCCCGCTTCGAAAATGCCGAGAGCAAAACAGGCGGCGCCGAAATGGCCGATCCACGGCTCGATTGCCTGGGCAAATTGCGCTCCCTGAAAGTCCGCGGCGTTGATGCCGTGCTTAAAGAGCGGGGCAGTGGCAAGAATCGCGGCGATGGCGAACACCGAAGCAAGAAGCGCGCCGAGGAACGTGTCCAGGCGGCCGGCGTTAATGTCGCGAGGCTGCATGCCTTTATCGACCACGGCGCTCTGCTGAAAAAAGAGCATCCACGGAGTGACCGTGGCGCCGATGTTCGAGAGGATCAGGACGAGAATTTCGAAGCGGCCGCCGACCGGCAGCGGAGTCCAAGTGAGAAGTGAATGGCCGACGGCGTGCCATTCGGGTCGAGCGAGCAAGGCGGCGGGAATAAAGAGCGCGTTGAAGATGGCGAGGCTGAGCGTGATGCGCTCCCAGGTCCAATAACGCCCGGTGGTGATGGCCGCGAGGACGACCACGAGCGAGCCGCCGACGGCGACTGAGGGCCGGATGCCGAAGAAACCCAGACCCGCGCGAACGCCGATGAATTCGGTGATCAGCGTGAGGAAGTTGCCGAGGACCAGGTCGCCCATCGCGAAGAATCCCCAGAACTTTCCAAAGCGATCGAAGATGAGTTCGGCGTGACCGCGATGCGTGACAGCGCCCAGACGAACGGTCATTTCCTGAACGACGAAACCCATCAGAAACGTGAGAACCACGAAAGGAATAAAGAAGCCGATGCCGAAGCGCGCACCCGTGGCGGAGTAGGAGAGCATGCTGGGCGCGTCGTTTTCGCCGAGAAAGACGAGGATGCCGGGACCGATGAGGAGCCACAAGAGACGGAGGCCACCGAAAGGGCCGGCGCCGCGCGATTTCCATCGGGCACGTGCGACTTGCCAGCGGTCTCGGGCGCGATCCACATCTTCATGGGTGAGAAGATCGACTAGCTCCGGCGCCGACGCGACCGCGGATTCCGTGGTGGGATGGGCCGGGCGGTAGCCGGCCGGGCTCGAAGGGTCGCGCGGATCGTCCATGGTTGTTAGTTAATGCCGCTGAACTCGAAGCATAAACTACGCTTAACCCAGAATAACATCAAGGCCAGCGTGAAAGAAATACTTGAGGCCCAACAGTCAACGGCCTGTCTGCTATAGTGGGCGGCGAAGAACAAGGGAGCAAAAGCAATGGCTGAAGCGCCGAAGCAGGAACAGCAGGTCCAAATCAAGGCCGACGAAAAGGAGTTGCTAGGCCAGTATTCGAATTTGGTTGTGGTGCACCACAACGCGGAAGAGTTCACGCTAAACTTTGTTTACATGTTTCCGACGGTGCCGCAAGGGAAGCTGGTGTCGAGCCTGATCGTGAGCCCGAGGCATGCGAAGCGGCTGATGCGCGCACTGCAGGAGAACGTCGCAAGGTATGAAGCGCAGTTCGGCGCGTTGCCGGAAGGGCCGGGACCAGCGCCGGAGCCGAAGGTAGGATTCGTGCAGTAGCGGAAGGCGCGAGCGTCAGGCGCGCATGAGTCGCGAAGCGCCCGATTGACCCACGACCCAGTTCCCGCTGGGATTGATGAACTCGAGACCTACGGCATAGCCAGATTCGGGAACCACCTGACAATAGGCGACGCGAGCGACCGAGCGAAATGAACCGGTGACGGTGGCGATCGTCAAGCGGTCGTTGGTCTTCCACGGCCGCACGCTGAAGACGCGCGCACCGGCCGGGCTGACGTTGTCCGTGAAAGTGGTTTCCGTGCCGGGCAAGTCCAGATTGCCCGCAATGCGAACGGCAACTTCGATCGGAACACGCGTCTCGCGGCGAAGCGCCGGAGCCGGTTTGAGTACCCCCATCCCAAATGGCATGCGCGGACTCCCAAGTTGTGGATTTCAGAGACAGGCTGCAACGTGCCGGAAACGCGTCTTCTTCTCGCCGCGGCCCTTCATGCGATAGAGGGCGCGATCGGCGGACCCCAACAGCTTCTCAATGGTGGTGCCATCTGCCGGATAGACCGCGAGGCCGACGCTGACTGAAACGGGCGGCTGCTGCCCGTCATTGGCAAGCTGCTCGCAGATGCGGGCAGCGGCCTGCTTGGCTTCTTCCGTGCCGGACTCGGGCAGGATCAGCGCGAATTCGTCGCCGCCGTAACGGCCGGGCGTGTCGATAGCGCGACTGCTGCTGCGCAGCGCGGCGCCCAGACGCTTGATGGCGCGGCTGCCGGTCAAGTGGCCAAACTTGTCGTTGATCTTCTTGAGGCCGTCAAGATCGAAGAGAAGGATGGCGAAGCTGCGGCCGGTGCGGCGCGAGCGCTGCAATTCGGTATCGAGAACCTCGAAGAGGCGGCGATGATTCGCGAGGCCTGTAAGCGAATCCGAAGAAGCGAGTTTGCTGACCTGGTCGAAGAGCTGGGCGTTATCGAGCAGCGTGCCGCCGAGAACGACGACGTAGCTCATCACCATCAGCACGTGCGCCAGAGTGAAAGGCGCGTCCATGATGCGCTGCGATTGGCTGATGGTGACGTGGCAGATAACGTTGAGCAGCGCCGCGATGTAGAGCGCGCGGTCGAGCGAAGCGTTGGCGCGGCGCAAACGGCGATGATAGCCGACGGCAGCAGCGACATAGATGGCGGCGGGAAGCAGATCCCAGGGCCGCGGAATTATCGCAGTCGGGAGGATTCGTGGCGGCGCCGGAAGCATGAAATAGAAGACGCTGGTCAGGTACGCAACCGCGCCGACGATCAGAGTCGCGACAGCCATTTCCTTGGCCGGGTCGCGTGAAACGGGAACGCGGCGCTCGACAGCGAGCGCGGCGAGGAGGAGAACGCCGAGGAGCGTCCGGCCGGCGAGCCAGGCAAGGGAAATGTGGTCCGCAGGAACGTTGGTGACGAGCATGCCGCGATAGAAGGTCATGCTCGTGCCGGCCTCGACGAGCCCCGCGAGGACAAAACCGAATGCCAGGATTAACGAAATGCGGTCATGCGTGCCACGGAAGCGGACGAGGGCGTTGGCCGCAAAGGTGAAGGCGATGAGGCTGCCAGCCATCTCGAGGTAGGTGTCGAGAAGGGGGTCGGCAACGTAGGTGGAACCGCGCAGCACGACCAGGAAAACGAGGAAGGCTCCGCTCCCAATCATCCAAAGAAGGACGAGACGGAAGCGATCCAAATGCCCCCAAAAGCTGAGGCGCGAAGCCACAATTCCCCCCAGAAAGAACACCTGCCCAAGAAAAGATGAGCAAGCTACGGACCTTTGAGCCCGGAAATACCAGTACTAGCTAAGCTGCTGTAAATAGAAGGCTTACTATGTCTTTGAGGATGAGCCGGTGGCAGGTAGTACTAGAACGGGAATGCCGCGGGGGTAGAAAAGTTACCATCGCGAACCGGCCGTGCCCGGTCGGGGGATGGGTCAGGGCTTTTGCTGGTCGGCAGCGCGAACCGCCTGTTCGGCTGCCTGGAAACCGATCTTGCTGTGCGTGCCGTCGCAGAAAGGCTTGTTGACCGAGCCTCCGCAGCGGCAGAGCGAGAAGGCGGTTTTGCCGGTGAGGTCGTACTTGTTGCCGGCGGCGTCAACGAGTTCGACGGCGCCTTCCGGAGCCTCCACGCGAAACGGGCCATTGGGCCTGACGGTGATCTTTACGTCTGCCATCGATTTTCCCCCGAAGAATGAATGAGCGACTGCGCCGCCGCGTGTCCCGCACGACGATCGCGGGGAGGACGGCTCGCGCACTTTAGTACTTCGGCACGGAAGGGTCAACCTCGTCAGACCAGGCGAGGATGCCGCCTTTCAGGTTCAGAACCTTGCGGAAGCCGGCCTTGCGCAAGAAATCGGTGGCTTCGGCGGAGCGCTTGCCGCTGCGGCAGTGCGCGACGATCTCGCGCGAACTGTCGAGTTCGTTCACGCGCTTCGAGAGGTCGCCGAGAGGAATCAAGTGACCGTTGAGATTGCAGATCTGATACTCGTGCGGCTCGCGAACGTCGAGGATGAAGATGTCGTCGCCACGATCGAGGCGAGACTTCAGTTCGCGCGGCGTAATTTCAGGGACGGCGAGCTGAGGCGCGGGAGCTTCCTCGCCGCGAATGCCGCAGAATTCGGCGTAGTCGATCAGCTTCGTGACGGTCGGATGCTTGCCGCAGACTGGGCAATCGGGATTCTTGCGAAGCTTGAGCTCGCGGAAGCGCATCGCGAGCGCGTCGAAAAGAAGGAGGCGGCCGACGAGATGGTCACCTTTGCCGATGATGAGCTTCAGCGTCTCGGCGGCTTGAATCGCGCCGACGATTCCGGGCAGCACGCCGAGGACTCCGCCCTCTGCGCAGGACGGAACCAGGCCGGGCGGAGGCGGCTCAGGGTACAAGCAGCGGTAGCAGGGCCCGTCGGGATAACCGAAGATCGTGATCTGTCCCTCGAAGCGGAAAATCGAGCCGTAGACGTTGGGTTTTTTCAGCAGGACGCAGGCGTCGTTCACCAGATATCGCGTAGGAAAATTGTCGGTGCCGTCGACGATGATGTCGTATTCCTTGAAAAGCTCGAGCGCGTTCTCGCTGGTGAGCCGCGTCTCGTATTCGTCGATTTGAATATCGGGATTCAATCCTTGCAGGCGCTCTTTGGCGGCCTGAATCTTGGGTCGGCCGACGTCGCTCGAACTAAAGAGGATTTGACGCTGGAGATTCGTGAAGTCGACGGAATCGAAATCCACGATGCCGAGGCGTCCAACGCCCGCGGCGGCCAGATAAAGTCCGAGCGGCGCTCCGAGGCCGCCGGTGCCGATGCACAGCACCTTGGCTTGCTTGAGCTTCAACTGGCCGTCCATACCGACTTCCGGCATGATCAGATGGCGGCTGTAGCGCAGCACCTCTTCCTTGGAGAGAGAGGCCGCCGCCGGGCTCGCAGCCAGATTCGCAGAAACCCCTGTCTTAGTTGCCATTGAAGCGTTCTCCCAAAGCGAACAATTCCTTCTGCCTAATTTTGCGCGCCGCCCGCAATCGAGGGCACGATGCTCACAGTATCACCCTCATGCAGGCGCGTCTCGTCCTTCTGCAAGTAGCGAATATCTTCGTCGTTGACATACACGTTGACGAAGCTTCGCAGGCGGCCATCGTCCTCGTACAGGTGCTTCTTGAGCTCCTGAAACCGCGTCGTGAGCGAATTCAGCGCCTCGCCGACCGTTGCGGCCTGCAATTCAACGCTCTCCTGCTTACCCGCGTAAGCTCGAAGCGGCGTGGGGATGATCACCTTCACAGGCATTCCGTGCCTCCCTTTTGGTTCAAGACTCTCGCTCAATCAGCAGTGCACGCCCTGCCTGACAGGTTCCTCAGGCTGGCTAACCTCGTCGACCACCTCGATCGCCTCCCGCACGTATGCGGATCGATCATCCTGCAGGCGCCAGGAAGAGATGCCGCGCGGCCGGCCATTCGCAATGCTAACGATGATGTAGCTGTACCACGGCCATGCGTGCTCGCGATCGAACTCGCTTGGGCGCGCGGGAGCATCGGGATGCGAATGGTACCAGCCGAGCAATTCGAGTCCCTTCCTGCGCGCTGTTTTCTCAGCCAGGCGAACATCGTCCGACGTCAGCTCGAAGCGGTTGCGAGGCGAATCATCGCGACGATTCGGAAGCGGAAGGAGATCGATCACCTCGCGCGAGCTGTCGCCATCATGACCCAGCAGAGCGCCGCAGCATTCGTGCGGATATGTGTCAACGCCGTGGGCCCCAATGCGGCCAACGAGCGAGTCGCCGATCTTAAGCACGGGATTTATCATTCGCCGCTCCAAAACCGCTCGGTAAGATACTTTTCGCCAGAGTCCGGAAACACGGTGACGATTACGGCACGGCGGCCGCGGGGCAATCGAGCCGCAACATCGAGGCACGCGTGCATCGCAGCGCCTGAACTCACGCCCGCGAGAATTCCCTCTTCGCGAGCGAGCCGCTTCACCATCTCCTGCGCGTCTTCCGTGCGCACGGACAAATCCTCGTCCGCCAGGCTCGCGTCGTAAATTGGAGGCACGATGGCCGTGGCCAGGTGCTTGAGTCCTTCGAGTCCATGAAAACCCGAATCGGGCTGAAAGCTGATGCAGCGAATCTCCGGATTCAATTCCTTGAGCCGACGCGTCGTGCCTACAAAGGTGCCCGTCGTGCCGAGCCCAGCGACGAAATAAGTGAGCCTCCCCGCCGTTTGTTCCCAGATCTCGAGGGCCGTGCCTGAATAATGCGCGGCCGGATTCGCTGCATTCGCGTACTGATCCGGGTAGAAGTATTCGTCGGGGCTCGCGTTGTAGATTTCGCGGACCCGGCGAATCGCGCCGTCCGTCCCTTCACCGCCCGGCGTGAAAACGATATCGACGCCGTACGCCCGCAAGATACTCTTGCGCTCGGGCGAAGCGCTGTCGGGCAAGCAGAGCTTCACGCGGTAACCCAGAACGGCACCGACCATGGCGTAGGCGATTCCTGTGTTGCCGCTTGTCGCGTCGAGGATCGTTTTCCCCGGACGGAGCTGGCCGCGGCGTTCTCCTTCCCGAATCATCGAGTAGGCGGCACGATCCTTGACGGAGCCGCCGGGATTGAACCACTCCGCCTTGGCATAAAACTCCACATCGGGAAATTCACCGCCGATTCGAGCGAGCCTGAGAAGCGGAGTGTGGCCGATGCGGTTGAGAATCCCCTCTCCGAGCCGAGGCGCTGCGCTGGTGCGCGCTGGAGTGGCTGCCGATTTATTCGCTGTCGTCATAGTGTGCTTATAAAGTCTGCTTGGACCTTCTCTCGGGGGCCGGAAGTTCCGGACCGCGAATCAGGTCGACGTATGTCCTTTATTGTGAGTGCTTTAACAGACGCAGGCGCCGCAATGTGTGCGGCAACAACAGCAACAGCGAAGAGGAAGGCCCTCGCTCGCGAATCGGCCGTGTTGTGTAAATCGAGGAACCATATGCAGTTAGATGCTCGTGACCCGAACCGGGACCCGGATTTTTGCCTTTACATCGAGTACGTCAACTTCATATCCTGAATAGCCATGTGGTACGTCGACAAGATTTTCGACCAACCTCAAATCGAATCTCTCTCTTCAAAGGGCTTTCTAGTCCGCAGCTCCGGGGGCGTAGTCCGCATCGAGAAATACGGATGCGGCGCCGAAATGCGCAAGACCCCACAAGGGCGGTACCAGATGACCATCATCCCTTCGATCATGTTCGACGGCCAGTTCACGCATCTTTGGGATGCCGGCTACCAGAAGTTCCTACTCACACACGATAACAGAAAATTTCCGATTCGGGTTGACCAACTTCGCGAGTTGCGCAAGTTTAACGAGGAGCTGCGAACCGCCCTGGGTGTTCCCACCTACTACAACGAGGCCCTGGGATCCACGTGCCAGTACACGGTCTACGACCGGCTCAAAGGCCAGGTCGGCGACGTTCCCGACGAGACAGTCGGCGCCCGGCCGTCCGAAGACCACTAAGATTTCCTCGCGCCCCTTTCGTATCGACCAAGAACCGCTACGAAGCTGCAACCGCCCGCTGAAGGCGCTGTCGCAACTGCGCCGGGTCAATTCGATGCTGCGCAAAAAAGTGGTCACCCACAAAAACGACGGGCACATCGTTGGTATAGCGGGCCAGAAGAGCGGGATCGTCGTCGATATCGATTTCCCAGAGGCGCGCGCCGAATGCCGCGAGTACCGGCGCGATGATTGATTTTGCCTCGTCGCACAGGTGGCAGCCTTCTCGCATGTAAAGTGTGACATCTCGGGAGGGCAAAACGGCGAGGCGCCCGTCCTCTGTGCGAGAGTAGAAATCGCCGCCTTCATCGCGAAGCAAGCCAGATCTCACAAGCGTTGAAACCATGTCGAGAACGGCTGCGCGTTCTTCGGGCGGGTTTCCTCCCGCCAATTCGAACAGCGCGTGGAGATCGAGCCTGTCGCGCTGGAGATTATCGAAGGTCGATAGAATTCGTCGAGCGAGCGGATCCATGGTGAAAATGCAATCCTAGGGCTTCACAGTGTAATACTGCTTGAAGGGGCCGCTGTGAGGATAGAAGGCGTGGGCGCGGTAAAGCTCCGCGATCTGGCGAATGTGCCCCAAGTCGTGAAAGGCCCACTCGTTCATTATCTGACCAATCGTGATTGGACCAATCTTAGAGTGCTGGCCTTTGCGGCCGAGGACGGAGACCGGAATATAGCGCAGGAACGATAGGCTGCGGTCGCGTTCATGGCAGAATTTCTTCAGATTCTCGCGGGCCTTATTCGCTGAGTAATTTCCTGCCCCGTAGGCAGCGTCCTGGTCGTAGCCCTCGATCGGCGGATTATCCTTTTCGATCATCAGGCGGATGCGGTCGCGGAAGGCGATCGTTTCCGCTTCGGCCAGATGCGCAAGCACCTCGCTGATGGACCAGCGATCCATCGCGGGCTTCCAGTGCATCTGCTCGTCCGTTGCGGCCCAGACGATCTTTTCGATGATAATAGGTGTTTGCTCAAGAACCGGAATTCCGGGCAGAGCGTCGGGATTCGGCGTGGCAGCCATGAACTTCCTCCAGGGGACCGCGACTCGATTTGGTTATACCTCAACGTCGAAGCGGTTGTCGAAGGCAAGCTTGTGTCAGCCGAGCGGCGCGTGATAAACGAGAGTGAGGAGAACGGCATGGCGCGAGTTCTAGCCCTTGTGGATGATCTCTTCTTTCAAGCGAAGCTCATCGAGACGGCGAAGCACGTCGGAGTAGAGTTGAAGACGTGCGGCACGGGCGAGGCACTTCTGAGCGAAATTGCGAAAGAAAGTCCGAGTCTGGTGATCGTGGACCTCAACGCGCGAAGCCAGCCGATCGCCGCTCTCGAGGGCATCCGGTCCGGTGGTGTGAGCTTGCCCACTATCGCTTTCCTGTCGCACGTTCAGACCGAGCTAGCCGACCGGGCTCGAGCGGCAGGTTGCAATGCCGTGATGCCGCGGTCGCAATTCACGAGAGAGTTGGCAACCATCCTGTCGCAGGCGAAATCCCACTCCTCATGAATAAAAGGAGCCATCTTGGAACCGTGACTGCGGTTCTGACTACGCTGTTCCTTATGCTGTTCGCGGTCGGCTCGGCAAGCGCGCAGGACGGACATGAGGCCGATCCGGCAAGCGCCCTCTCCGCCGCTCTGGGAGCTGCCTGCCGCGCCAACGCCGGCGAATTCGCGAATTACCTCACGGCTGACAACGCTGTCGCATTTCGCGCCTTGCCTGCGGACGAGCAGGCGCAATTCATGAAAAGGCTTTCCAGGGCGAGCGCGGTCGGCAAACCGCTGCTTTCTAACGACCCACAAAACCGAATTGTGCTCGACTGCGAGACTCCGAGCACAACCATAACCTTCCGGTTCGGCAACCTCCGCCTTCATGAAAATCTCGCCTTCATTCCGGTCACGGTGGTGGGAGCGGAACAGACCGAATTTGGATTGGTGCGCGAGGCTGGCAGTTGGCGAGTCATCTCTCTTGGCCTTGTGCTCCTGGACATTCCGCAGCTCTCGAAAACCTGGGCAGACAATGAGATATCCGATCGCGAAGACGCTATTGTGACTGCCCTGCAAGGATTGACGGACGCCATCCAGCGATACCGAAGAATCTTCAGCAAGCTGCCGGATTCGCTCGCTCAGCTTGGCCCTCCGCCCGACGGCCAGATCTCGCCCGAAACGGCTTCTCTGACCGATAAGGAGCTTGCCTCGGGGGCAGCAGGCGGCTACCACTTCCGTTACCGAGTCGTGTCGACCGCAAATCCCACCGATCCCACATTCGAGATCACCGCGACTCCGGACGATTACGGCAAGACGGGGCGCCGGTCGTTTTTCCTCGATGGGGCCGGAAGAATCCACGCGGCAGACAAGAACGGAGCGGTAGCGACCAGCGCCGATCCCGCGCTCGAGGCCGAAAAGACGGAATAATCTCCGGGCCTCAGGTATAATTCCTCCTCACAGAGCTGTTCCACGCAGCGGTGCAGCCCCATGTCCACACAGACCGCGCCACAACGACAGTCTTCGGACCAGGCCCTCCGGTCGGCGAATCAGCGGTTCTACGCCGCATTCGAGTCGCGCGACATCGAGGCGATGAGCCAAGTGTGGGCCCATGACGACAATGTCCAGTGCGTCCATCCGGGATGGGATCTGCTGATTGGCTGGGACGAAGTGAGAGAGAGATGGGCACGCATCTTCGCAAATGCCAGGCGTGTGCGCATTGCCCTGAGCTCCGTCTGGGTGCGCCTGGAAGGCGATGTCGGATGGGTGGCCTGCACGGAGCACGTGACCACGGCATTTGCGGACGGCTTTGACGAAGCGACCGTTCAGGCGACCAACATCTTCCTCTTTCGCGAGGGGCAATGGCGACTGGTCGCGCACCACGCCTCTCCTTTGCCCACTACGGGACCGTCAACCGTCCAGTAGGATCACGCCAGCCGTAGCGTGGCAACAGCCCTCCGGCCTGTGTTATCCTAGCGCCGGTTTCTTTAAGGCACTCAGGCAGAAGCCGTTACACGAAAAAGCTCATCTTTCAGGACAGCCCATGTGCGCCCCCTTCCCGCAGGTGTCTCCGACAGCAGGGTGGCCGGTGAAGATGCGCTGAGTGCCGGGACGGAACTCAATCATGTCCACACCAGTGGCGACACCGAAAACGACTGAGCTGCGCCTCGCGCATTCGCCGGACAGCGACGACGCCTTCATGTTCTACGCCCTCGCGACGGGAAAGGTCCGCCTGCCGGGCGTGAAATTCACGCACGTGCTCTCTGACATTGAATCGCTGAACCAGGCGGCACGGAACGAAACCTACGACATCACCGCCATCAGCTTCTACGGCTATACGTTTGTCGCGGACCGCTACGTCCTGCTCGATTGCGGTGCGAGTTTCGGCGAAGGCTACGGGCCGATCGTCGTCGCCGCGCATCCCATCAAGAAGAATGAGCTGGCGGGACGAAAAATCGCGATTCCCGGCACGCTGACCACGTCTTACCTTGCGCTGAAGCTCTTCGAACCGAACGTCGAGGTCGTGACGATGCCGTTCGATAAAATCCTCGACGCAGTTCAAGCGAAGGAAGTCGAGGCCGGGCTCCTGATTCACGAAGGGCAATTGCTTTTCTCACAAGCCGGATTGCACCGCGTGGTGGACCTCGGCCAGTGGTGGCACGAGACGACAGGTCTGCCGCTGCCGCTCGGCGCGAACGCGATGAACCGCCGGCTGGGTGCGGACCTGGGACGGCGGGTCTCGCGCGTGATCCGCGAAAGCGTCAGCTATGCCCTGGAACACCGCGAGCCAGCCCTGAACTACGCCTTGCAGTTTGCGCGCGACATGGATCCCTCGCTGGCCGACAAGTTCATCGGCATGTACGTGAACCGGTGGACGCTCGACTACGGCGAAGAGGGACGCCGCGCCGTGCGCGAATTGCTCTCGCGCGGCGCCGCGGTTGGCCTTGTGCCGTCGTCGTTCAAGGTTGAGTTCCTTTCCGAAGCGGCGTAAAATTGCCCTGTACTCAAGGTGAGTAAAGAACTTCGCCAACTACCTGGATCCTTCCGTCGTCTCCGCCTCGATTGAGGCAATCGTATTGAACACGCAGCGCACAAGCGCGCTGAGGCCATTCCTGCGCCAACTTTTCGATAGGATATTCTTATCCTGATGAGGAACCTGATTCAACAGGGCGTCGCCCTTCGAGAGCTTCTCCGCGAGCGCATTCTGGTGCTCGATGGCGCGATGGGCACTATGCTGCAGCAGCAGAACCTGACGGCCGCGGATTTTGGCGGAGCGAAGCTCGAAGGCTGCAACGAGAATCTGGTAATCACGCGCCCGGAAGTGGTGCTGGAGATTCACCGCAAATACCTCGAGGTCGGCGCGGACATCATTGAAACAAACTCCTTCCAGAGCAGCCCCATCGTCCTCGCGGAATACGGACTGGAATCGCAGGCGCACGAGTTGAGCCGGCGTGCCGCGGAACTTGCCCGGCAGGCAGCCGACGAATTCTCCAGCGCCGCGAAGCCGCGTTTCGTGGCCGGCTCTATGGGCCCGACGACGAAGGCCATCAGCGTTTCCGGCGGCATCACTTTCGACGAACTTCGGCAGAGCTTTCGTGAGCAGGCGCGCGGTTTGGTGGAAGGCGGCGTGGACGCTCTTCTCCTCGAGACTGCCTTCGATACGCGCAACATCAAGGCGGGCGTCCTGGGAATTCAGGATCTGAGCCGAGAGATAGGCACCCCGATTCCATTGATGATTTCCGTCACGATTGAGCCGATGGGCACGATGTTGGCAGGCCAGACCATCGAGGCACTCTGGTCATCTCTGGATCATCTGGACCTCGTCTCGATGGGCCTCAATTGCGCCACCGGGCCCGAGTTCATGACGGATCACATCCGCACGCTGCAATCCCTTACCTCGCGGTTTGTGTCGTGCTATCCCAATGCGGGCCTGCCCAACGAAGAGGGGCGCTACGCGGAGACTCCCACATCGCTGGCCGAGCAGCTCGGCCGCTTCGTCGACCGCGGCTGGCTGAATATCGTCGGCGGATGCTGCGGCACGACGGAGAAGCACATCCGCGCGATCGCGCAGATGGCAGAAGGCAAGGCGCCTCGCCGGCCGCCGGAGAACAATCACCGCGCAGTCTATTCCGGCATAGACATCATCGAAGCCGAAGAAAGCACGCGGCCGTTGATCGTCGGAGAGCGCACCAACGTGATCGGCTCGCGCCAATTCAAGAATCTGGTCGCTGCCGAACAGTGGGAGGAAGCCACCGAAATTGCCCGCCGCCAGGTGAAGAGCGGCGCGCACATCGTCGACGTCTGCCTGCAGAGCACGGACCGCGAAGAACTCAACGATGTGCCGCCGTTCTACGGCCAGTTGATACGTAAGATCAAAGTTCCGATCATGATAGACACCACGGACCCGCGCGGCGTCGAGCTGGCGCTGACGTACTGCCAGGGCAAGAGCATCATCAATTCGATCAACCTCGAAGACGGCGAGGAAAAATTCGAGCGTGTGTGCCCGCTCGCGCGTTCCTATGGCGCCGCGGTCATCGTGGGCTGCATCGACGAAGACCCCGTGCAAGCCCAAGCATTCACGCGAATCAGGAAGCTCGAGATCGCGGAGCGCTCCCACAAGCTGCTGACCGAGAAATTCGGCATTCACGCGGAGAACATCATCTTCGATCCCCTCGTGTTTCCCTGTGCGACGGGCGACGAAAACTACATCGGCGGAGCGGTCGAAACAATCGAGGGAATTCGCCTCATCAAGCAGCGCATCCCTTATGTTCGCACGGTGCTGGGAATCTCGAACGTGTCGTTCGGACTGCCGCCGGGCGCGCGCGAAGTGGTGAACTCCGTCTTCCTGTATTACTGCACGAAGGCGGGCCTCGATCTTGCCATCGTCAACGCGGAACGCATCGAGCGCTTCCCCTCAATTCCCGAGCAGGAGCGGACGCTCGCGGAAAATCTCCTGTTCAATCGCGTGCCTTCGGGATTTCCGGATGATCACCCGCACGCCTCTCTTTTCCGGAATGCGCCCGCGGATTGGCGCGAACAATCGCGCGAACAGAAGCGCGAGATCAATCAGTTTCACATTGCCGCCATCTCTGAGCATTTCCGGGGCGCGAAGGGACGCAAGAAGGCGCAGGCGAGCGAACTGCCTCTCGATCAGCGCCTCGCGAATTACATTCTCGAAGGCTCGAAGGACGGCCTCATCCCAGACTTGGACGCAAAGCGCGCCGAAGGCGTCGCTCCTCTCGACATCATCAACGGTCCGCTCATGGCCGGAATGGCTGAAGTCGGCCGCCTCTTCAACAACAACGAACTCATCGTCGCCGAAGTGCTTCAGTCGGCGGAAGCGATGAAAGCCGCGGTGGGCCATCTCGAGCAATTCATGGAGAAGGCCGACACGGAAAAAAGAGCGAAGGTGGTTCTCGCGACCGTCAAGGGCGACGTGCACGACATCGGCAAGAATCTCGTCGAAATCATTCTGCGCAACAATGGGTACGAGGTCATCAACCTCGGCATCAAGGTTCCGCCGGAGGAATTGATTCGCGCTCATCGCGAGCACGAACCGGACGCAATCGGCCTCTCTGGTCTGTTGGTGAAGAGCGCTCAGCAAATGGTGACCACCGCCGCCGATCTTCGGGAAGCGGGGGTCCGCGTTCCTCTGCTTGTCGGAGGAGCCGCGCTTTCCGAGAAATTCACCAACAGCAAGATCGCGCCGCAGTACGCCACGGCAGTCTGCTATGCCAAGGATGCGATGACGGGCCTTCGCCTGATGAATGAGCTGACAGATCCCGCTCGCCGTGACGACGTTGTGCGCGAGCACACGCATGTGAGCACCATTGCCGTCTCAGAGCCGGCTCCCAGCACCTTGAAGGACGCCGGAGAAGAGCGCTCTTCTCGCGTCCGCGCCGACCTTCCGATTCCGCCGCCTTCCTATCTCGATCGAAGAAAGCGCTCCGTCCCCGATTTAAACGAGATCTGGAGCTATGTGAATCCGTACATGATTTTCGGCCGGCATCTCGGCTTTCGCGGGAACTTCGAAAAAGCGCTCGTCGAACGGGACCCGAAAGCGGTCGAGCTTTTCAACAACATGGAAGACGTGAAGCGCGAAGCGGCGAAGTTCATGAAGGTTTCCGCCGTTTGGCAATTCTTCGAGGCCGAACGCCGCGGCAACTCGATCGCCTTATTCGGCCCGGGCGCAAACGCCCCTCTCCATACGTTTCATTTTCAGCGCCAGAGGGTCGGAGACAAGCTCTGCCTCAGCGACTATGTTCTCCCTGCTCGGGACGGCCAGCGCGACCACATCGTCCTCTTCGTTGTCACGGCCGGCGCAGGCATCCGGGAGCGCGCGGAAACGGAAAAGGCGGCGGGTAATTATTTCCTCTCTCATGGCTTGCAGGCCCTCGCCCTCGAGACCGCCGAAGCCTGTGCTGAATGGCTGCACCGCCGAATTCGCGAGGACTGGGGATTCCCCGACCCTCCCTCGATGACCATGGCCGAGCGGTTCACCTCGCGCTATCGCGGCAAACGCTATAGCTTCGGCTATCCCGCGTGCCCGAATCTTGAAGATCAGGCTGGCATCTGGCTGCTCCTCCATCCGGAGGAGATTGGCGTGCACCTCACCGAAGGGATGATGATGGATCCCGAAGCCAGCGTCAGCGCGCTCGTGTTTCACCATCCCGACTGCACCTATTTTTCAGTCGGGGACGAACTCGACCGCTGAGTCCACACGCGGCCTCAACTCCTGGCGCCAATCTCTAAATAACCGATGCGATTCCCGCTTCCAACTCCGCCCAATCGCGTCCCGGCCGGCGGCCTTACGATGGAATTCTCATGGGCCGCAAACTCATCCATTTCCGCAGGGCCGAGGTGCCCACGCCACTCGCGCCCATGGACGTTTCCCTTCTGGACCCTGCTCGGGCACGGTTCGCAGCGGCGTCGCCGCGGCGAGAGGGCGGAATCCATTGGCTCGCCCTGGCGGTCCTGGCAGGCGCTGTAGCGGCAATTCTCTTCGTGATCCTGTTCGCATAGGCGGTCGTGGCCTGCTTGGGCCCGTGTCTGCTCGTCGGAACCCGCCCCTGATTGTCGCGTCGCCCCTCAAGTGCTAGCATCTGAGGCATGCCCCACGAATTCACCGAGTTCCCTTCGGAGCCCGAGCCTGAAGCGTCCTTTCGGCGAAGCATGGGTCCACCTCGCAAGAGAACCGGCATAGGCGTCCTCGAGCCACCGGGAAATTTTCCCGCGCCTGCGCCCGGCGTTTGGCGCTGGCCGCGGATTTCTGTATGGGTAGGAATCCTCGTCTTGCTTGGCGTGCTGGCTGCCCTGGTTGCGGCCGCCTTGGTCCTTCGCTAGCGTTCCTCGCCGATCGCTTGGCACCTCCCACATCGCTTGACGCGAGCAAGCCTACTCCCATAGAGTTACGCTCGATATGAGAAAAGCCATTTTTTCGCTCGTCCTTTCTTCCGTTGCGCTGGCTGCCCCAGTCGTTCTCTTCGCGCAGTCACAGACCAAGTCGCAACAACCTCTGGAATACAGTTCCGCCAGCCGCGCTGAGCAAGAGAATCCCTCATGGCCAAAAACCGCGCTCCGTGCGCCCAAGGGAATGGTCGTGAGCGATGAAAAGCTCGCGTCCGACGCGGGCGTCGAAATCATGAAGCGCGGCGGAAACGCCATCGACGCCGCCGTAGCCGTGGCGTTCGCGCTGGCTGTCGTTGAGCCGCAGGCAGGCAACATCGGCGGCGGCGGATTCATGCTCGTTCGCAAAGCCGATGGCCACACCGCCTTCGTCGATTACCGCGAAACGGCTCCGGCAAGAGCCACGCGAAATATGTATCTCCGCGCCGATGGCACTCCGGATCCTCTGGCCTCCATTCGAGGTTATCGCGCGATTGGCGTTCCCGGCACGGTCGCGGGCCTGACGCTGGCGCTCAGCCGGTACGGCACGATGAAGCTGCCGGATGTCCTGGCTCCAGCAATTCGTCTGGCCGAGGATGGTTTCCCCTTGAGTGAAAGGCTTGCTGGCTTGCTCCACAGCCCGCGGTCGGGCTTGGATCAGTTTGCGATGAGCCGGCGGATATTTTTGAAGGACGGCGAGTATTACAAGCCGGGAGAAACCCTGAAGCAGCCGCTCCTCGCGGCCACGCTCCGCAGAATCGCGAATCATGGCGCGGCCGAGTTTTATCACGGGACCACCGCCCACAATCTGGCCAAGGAAATGAAGGAAGAGGGCGGCCTGATTACGCTCGAGGACCTTGCCCATTACCGCGCGAAGATCCGCACGCCTCTTACAAAAACCTATTCCGCCGATGGCCACAACTGGGAACTCATCACCAGCCCGCCTCCGAGTTCAGGCGGGGTGGCAACCATCGAAGCTCTCAACATTCTTCAGACGGTTCCGCTCAAAGGGTGGGACGACCCTGAATCCGTTCATTGGGTGGTCGAAGCGATGCGGCGCGTCTTCGCCGACCGCGCGATGTATCTCGCCGATCCGGACTATGCCAAAGTTCCCGTTGGACCGCTGACGTCCGTCTGCTACGCCGACTCCTTGCGAGCCACGATTGATGCCAATAGCGCCACGTCGAGCCAAACTGTCGCTACCGACAACCCGAAAATCTTTCAGAAGGACTCAGCCCTGCCTTGCGCTCACTCGGACGGCGAAAAGGTCGTTGCCGACAAGGATGCAGCCGCGATAGCTCTGGCCGAACCGCCGCAGGGCCACACGACCCATTTCTCCGTCGTCGACGCCGCTGGAAATGCCGTTGCCAACACCTACACCCTGAATTCCTTCTTCGGTTCCGGCGTCACCTCCAACGACGGCTTCTTGCTGAATGACGAGATGGATGACTTCACCACGCACCCCGGCGTCGCGAATATGTTTGGGCTGATTCAGTCCGAGGCAAACACGGTCGGTCCCGGGAAGCGTCCCCTTAGCTCGATGATGCCGTCCATCCTGCTTCGCGATAATAAGCTGAGCTTTGTCACCGGCTCGCCGGGAGGGCCCACGATTATCTCCGTGACGCTTCTCTCGATTCTCAACTGGATGCGCCTCGGCATGGGCGCCCAGGCGGCCATCGATGCGCCGCGATTCCATCAGCAGTGGATGCCGGATGAGGTTGCGCTCGAGCCCACGGTTTCCGAGTCCGTCGTGCAGAATCTGGAAAGCCGGGGCTACCACATCGCGAAGAATCGCCCTTGGCTGGGCGAGATTGAGGCTATCGGCATCGATCCGGCCAGTGGTGAACGCCTGGGAGCAGCCGACCCGCGGCGTGGCGGCGCAGCCTCGGGCTATTGACGCAAAACGGTTTTCCACCGAACATGATAGGTCTTTTCTGAGGCGGAACCGCATGCTGCGCGTTCTATCAACCTATCGCTATGTCCACCAGCCTCTCGGGCCAACCTTGCTGGCCGAGATTGCGCAGGCGGGAATTCCAGCAATCGAAGTTTTCTGCTCTCCGGCGCATTTTGCTTATCGCTCGCCCCAGGCAGTGCGCGAACTGGCGGCCGCAATCGGCGAGCATCGGTTGCAACTTCACTCCTTGCATTCGCCTACCGAGCGCGATCTTGCGCCCGGCCGCGAAAGCGGCGTTCCAATTTCGATCTCAGACACCGAGCGCATCCGCCGGCTCGACGCGGTGGATGAAGTCAAGCGCGCGCTCGAAGTTGCCGAGCTGCTGCCCTTTCAGTATTTGGTACAGCATATGGGTCCCGGCAGGCAGAGCGCCGACCCGCGCAATCGCGACGCAGCCTTCAACTCGCTCGAGCAGCTCGTTATCTTCGCGAAGCAGCGCGGAGTCACCATCGCGCTCGAGAACACGCCAAGCGAGCTGGGCGCGCCCGACTCGCTGCAACAGTTCATCAAGGAAACGCACCTGAATGGCGTCAAGCTGTGCTTCGATATCGGCCACGCCCACCTGGGCGGAGACGCCGGCACGGCATTTGAGATGATGCAGGATCGCATCGTGACAACGCACATTCACGATAATCACGGCGATAAAGACGAGCACCTGCTGCCCTACGAGGGAACGATCGATTGGGACACCGCCCTGGCAAAGTTCGCTGCCATGTCTCAACCGCTGCCGATTGTGCTGGAACTCAAAGAGCAGGCCGCGGGAGCGCCGGTGCTCGACGACGTTCGCAGCACTTTCGACAAGATCGAGAAGAATTTCGACGGCAAGCGCGCCTCGACAGTGAAGCCTTGAAAATCCCCGACGGACAACCGATATCATGACCCAGGAAGCTCACGCCGCTGCGCCAACAATCACCATCGAACAGGCCGGGCAGCATGCCGGCCGCGTCGTCACCATCCGCGGCTGGCTTTACAACCTGCGCGAGTCGGGCAAGCTCCTGTTTCCGATTTTTCGCGATGGCACCGGGATCATCCAGGGAGTCGTTTCCCAGAAGGAAAGCCCGCAAGCGTTCGATGCCCTCAAAGGCCTCACGCTCGAATCGAGCGTGATTCTGAGCGGCAAGGTCCAGCCCGAGCCTCGCGCTCCGGGCGGATCAGAAATTCACATCCAAAGCCTCGAAATCGTGCAGCGCGTGTCCGACGCCACTCCGTATCCCATTCAGCTCAAGGAACACGGCGTCGATTTCCTCTTGGATCAGCGCCACCTGTGGATTCGCACGCCGCGGCAGGCCTCCATCCTCCGCATTCGCGCCGAAGCCGAGCGCGCGGCTCGGAATTACATGGACGGCCAGGGCTACACGCTCACGGACGCTCCCATCTTCACGCCAGCTGCGTGCGAAGGCACCACGACGCTCTTCGAAGTAAACTACATCGACGATCAGAAGGCCTACCTCACCCAATCAGGCCAGCTGTACGTCGAAGCGACTGCCGCGGCCCTGGGCAAGGTCTACACATTCGGCCCCACATTCCGTGCCGAAAAATCGAAGACGCGCCGCCACCTGACCGAATTCTGGATGCTCGAACCGGAAGCTGCCTACGCTCACCTGGAGGACATGATTCAGCTTGGCGAAGGTCTCGTCAGCGCGGTCGTTCAGTCCGTCGTCGCAAATCGCCGCCGCGAACTTGACATGCTCCAGCGCGACGTGTCCAAGCTCGAGAAGATCTCGCCTCCCTTTCCGCGCATCAGCTACGACGAAGCCATCCAGGTCCTCCAGAAGGCCGGGAATCCCGCAAAGTGGGGCGACGATTTCGGCGGTGACGAAGAAACGATTCTCTCGAAGAATTTCGAAAAGCCCGTAATCATTCACCGCTACCCCACCGCCATGAAAGCCTTCTATATGGCGACGGACGCCGCGCGGCCCGAGCTTTCGCTCAGCTTCGACATGATCGCCCCCGAAGGCTACGGCGAGATCATCGGCGGCGGCGAGCGCCAGTCGAACTACGAAACGCTCGTTCGCCGCATTCATGAGGAAAAGCTGCCCGAAGAAGCCTTCCAGTGGTACCTCGACCTGCGCCGCTACGGCAGCGTTCCGCACGCCGGCTTCGGCCTGGGGCTCGAGCGGACGGTCGCCTGGATTTGCGGAACGGAGCACATTCGCGAAGTCATCCCCTTCCCACGGATGCTCTATCGCGTCTATCCTTGAGGGTCCCGCCACCGTCGGGGTCGCGCAAAGAAGCAAGCCATGGCAGAGAAAATCCGGATTATCGGGGTGCCGATGGACCTTGGCGCCAGTCGTCGCGGCGTCGACATGGGCCCTTCTGCGCTACGCGTCGCTGGGCTGCAGGCCCGCCTCAAGCAGCTTGGGCGCCAGGTAGAAGACATCGGCAATATCGTCGTCAAGCAGCCCGAAGAGCAGCACTACGGCGTCAAGAACGCGAAATATCTCGAAGAAATCTCCGACACTTGCAAAGGCCTTGCCGAAATCACGCGCAAGACGCTGGACGAAGATCTCCTTCCCCTTGTGCTCGGCGGCGATCATTCCATCGCGGTAGGCACGATTGCTGGCGCTGCCGCGCACTTCAACAAGAAGTCCAAGCGCGTCGGCCTCATCTGGCTCGATGCGCACGGAGACATGAATACGCCCGAGTCGTCCCCCTCGGGCAACGTCCACGGCATGCCGCTGGCCTCGATCATGGGCTATGGCCCCACCGAGCTCGTCGACCTCGCCGGGGTCAAGCCGATGGTCGAGCCGAGTAATGTCGCCCTCGTCGGAGCGCGCGACCTTGATCCGAAGGAGCGTCGCCTGATCAAGGAATTGGGAGTGCACGTCTTCACCATGCGCGACATCGACGAGCGCGGTATGCGTGAAGTCATGTCGGAGGCTCTGCGATTCGCCGGCGATGATACAGCCGGAATCGCTGTCAGCCTCGATATGGATTTTGTCGACCCCACGGACGCACCCGGAGTCGGCACTCCCGTCCGCGGCGGCGTCACCTATCGTGAAGCGCATCTCGCGCTCGAGATGATCGCTGACAGCCGCCAGATGATTTCCTTCGAGGTCGTCGAAATCAATCCCGTGATCGACCTTCACAACACCACCGCCCTTTTGGGCGTCGAACTCATCACTTCCGGCCTCGGAAAGAAAATCCTATGACCGGCAAGAAGCGCCTTCGCGTTGGCGTGCTCTTCGGCGGCCGCTCCGGCGAACACGAAGTTTCTCTCGCGTCCGCCGCTTCGGTGATTCGCGCGCTCGATCCCGAAAAATACGAAGTGGTGCCCATCGGCATCTCGAAAGACGGCCGCTGGCTCGTTGGGACCGGCGCGCAGAAGATGCTGCCGGACGTTCTGAAATCCGGTGAGCGCGTTGTGCTTCCGCCAGACCCAAGCGCCGCCGCGCTTGTCCCGCTCGCTCCGGCCACGGGCCACCCGAGCGTGGTCGTCGACGTCATCTTTCCCGTCTTGCACGGCACCTTCGGCGAAGACGGAACCGTTCAAGGCCTGCTCGAACTCGCCGGTCTTCCCTATGTCGGCGCCGGCGTTCTCGCCTCCTCCGTGGGCATGGACAAGGATGTCCAGAAGCGCCTTTTCGCGGAGGCGGGCCTGCCCATCGTCCCGTTCCTCGCGATTCGCCGCTCCGATTGGGAGCGCGACCGTTCTGGCGTGACAAAACAAATTCAAAAGAAATTCCGCTTCCCGATTTTCGTGAAGCCCGCCACGCTCGGCTCTTCAGTGGGAATGACGCGCGTCACGAAGGCCTCCAAAATTGCCTCTGCGATGGACACCGCCGCCGAATTCGCGCTGAAAATCATCGTCGAACGCGGAATCACCGGCCGCGAAATCGAAGTCTCCGTGCTCGGCAACGACGATATCCGTGCATCGACTCCCGGCGAAATCGTTCCTCATCGCGACTTCTACGATTACGCCGCGAAATACCTCGAGGAAGGCACGCGCCTCGTCATTCCCGCCGAACTGAAGCCAACTCAGGTTCGCCAATTCCAGAATCTCGCCGTCCGCGCCTTCCGCGCCATCGACGGCACGGGCATGGCGCGTTGCGACTTCTTCCTCGAAAAACGCACCGGCAGAATCTACGTCAACGAGCTCAACACCATTCCCGGCTTCACGTCGATCAGCATGTACCCAAAACTTTGGGAGGCGTCCGGCCTCCCGTATCCCCGCCTGATCGACGAGCTCATCCAGCTTGCCCTCGACCTTCATCGCGAAAAGGCCCGCACCAAGTACTCGATCGAACTACCGGCTGGTGCGGCCGGCGCCCTGGAGGGATAAGATCCCGCTGGCTATGCCGAAAGATCTCTTGACGCTGTGACCTTGCTTTCCTAAACTAACCGGTTAGTTGAAATCGCTTGCCTGCCTCATCGCAGCCATTCTTGGCATCTGGCTGCGTTGCGATTCTAAGTTTGGCTCTGCGAGTAACAAACCGTGATTTCTGCGCGTAAGAAAAGAGGGGGGCCGGCAACCGCGCGGCGCATCTTGGCCGCCGCCGAGGAGCATTTTGCGGCTCAGGGTATGGCAGGCGCACGAACAGATCGAATTGCAGCCACCGCGCAGGCGAACAAGGCCATGTTGTACTACTACTTCGGGAACAAACGCCGGCTTCATCGCGCGGTCCTCGAAAATCTCTTCCGCCAGTTGCGCAGCGGAGTTTATTCGCGCAACGACCGGCTCGGCACGCCGCCCGAACGTCTCCGCACATTCGTCCTCGGCTATTTCGATTTTCTTGCGACGCACCCGAATTACCCGCGCCTGGTGCATCGCGAAGCCATGGAAAAAACGCGCAATTTCGATTGGATCGTTCGCCGCTACCTGCGCCCGCTGCACATTCATCTGGTGCGCATCATCGAGGCGGGCGCTGCCTCCGGCCAATTCCGCCGCGTCAACGCGCACCAAGCCGCCTTTAGCATTCTCGGCATGATCACGTCCTATTTCGCCGCGGCGCCGATCTTGAGCGAAGTGGCAGGCCACAATCTTCTGACGCCGTCTGCAATCGAAGAGAGGAAGCGCACAGTGCTCGACTTCATGGACCATGGTTTGATGTGCCGCGCTGCGAGGTCGCGATGAGCGGAGCGAAATTCTTTCGCTTTCTCGGGATCATTTTCATCATCGCGCTCATCATCTATTACCTCACCACTCCGCGCGGCGGCGATATTCGTCTCACCGGCGTCGTCGACGGCAACGAGGTCATCGTCAGCCCTCAGGTCACCGGCCGCATGATCGTACTCAATGTCGACGAAGGCTCCGAAGTGAAGAAGGGTGATCTCATCGCCCAGCTCGATCCCAAGGAACTTGAGGCGCAGCTCGCCGCCGCAAAGGCGAATGTCGCGACCTTGGAAGCCTCCGTCCGCGAGGCCGAGCACAACTACACTTGGACCACTGATCAAACGGGCGCCTCCATCGAGCAGGCCGGCGCTACCGTCACTTCGGCCGACGCGCAGCTTGAGCAGGCGAAGGCGGAGCTCTGGCGCGACCAAAACGACCTCGACCGCATGCAAGCGCTTTTCGCCAAGGGCGAAGTCTCAGCGCAAGATCGCGACCACGCCGAAGCCGCCGTCCGCATGGCCCAGGCGAACGTTCAGGCTCTCCAGCAATCTGTCAAGGCCCAGCAGGGCGCCCTCGCCGTCGCTCAGGCGAATCGCAAGCAGATTGACGTCCGCAAGAGCGCTCTTGCAACAGCCGTCGCGCAGCTCGAGCAGGCCCGCGCCAACGAAGCCGCAACCTCCGCCCAGCTCGGATACACGAACATCTACGCTCCTATCAGCGGAATCGTCTCGGTCCGAGTTGCGAAGCAGGGCGAAGTCGTCGCACAGGGCTCTCCCATCGTCGTTGTGGTTGACATCGATCATCTCTGGGTCCGCGCCGATGTCGAGGAAACCTATATCGACCTGATCCAATTCGGCCAAAAGCTGCGCATTGAGCTTCCCTCCGGCGACACGCTGGAGGGCCAGGTTTTCTTCAAAGGCGTCGAGGGCGATTACGCCACGCAGCGCGACGTTAGCCGCACGAAGCGCGACATCAAGGCCTTCGAAATCAAAGCAGCCGTGCCGAATCCCGGCCGCCGGCTCTTCACCGGAATGACGGCCACCGTCCTGTTGCCGCCGCCTCCGAAGAAGAGCTGGTTCTCGCGTCTCTGAGCGGAAAGCGAACAATGCACGCTATCGAAGTCGATCATCTTACGAAGAAGTTCGGCGACCTCGTCGCCGTGAACGACATCAGCTTCAACGTCGAGGATGGCGAGATCTTCGGCCTTCTAGGGCCCAACGGAGCGGGCAAGACTACTCTGATTCGCATGATGACCACGCTCACTCCGCCCACTTCCGGCACCGCGAGAATTGCCGGACACGACATTCGCACGGACGCGGACGGCGTCCGCCAGGCGCTCGGCGTGATTCCACAGGCCTTCACGTCCGATCCGGAGCTCACTGCCGCGGAAAACATGCTGATTCATGCCAAGCTTTACGGCGTCCCGGCCGATGTGCGCGCGAGGCTGATCGACCAGCTCCTCGAATCCGTCGACCTCTTGAAATTCAAGGAGGCTCTCGTTCGCACATTTTCCGGCGGCATGCGCCGAAGGCTCGAAATCGCCCGTGGCCTCGTTCACTCGCCGAAGATTCTGTTTCTCGATGAGCCAACCACCGGCCTTGATCCCGTTTCGCGCACGAATGTTTGGGAGATGATCCGAAATCTTCGCGACAATGCGAAGCTCACGATTCTTCTCACCACTCATTACATGGACGAAGCCGACAAGCTCTGCGAGCGCATCGCCATTGTCGATCACGGCAAGCTTGTCGCTCTCGATGGGCCGGCCAAGCTCAAGGACAGCATTCCCGGCACGGACACAGTGGAAGCTGAATTCGAAGGCGCGCCCGCCGACTGGCTCGATCAGCTCAAGACTCTGCCGCACGCCGCCGACGTTGCCCAGCGCGATTCCGTCGTTCATATTGCTTCGAATGATGGGCCTGCCACCGTCGCGTCCCTGATGGACCTTTCCCGCGGCCGCAATGTTCGCGTGAAGAAAGTCACTGTGCAGAGCACCACTCTGGACGACGTTTTTCTCTATTACACAGGCCGCGAACTCCGCGACGAGGCCCATGGATCTGCCACCTATGACATCAGCCATCTCTATCGTTAGCCCAGCGTTCGCGAGCCAAGCCGCGCCCGCGGAGGCCATGCTCCCATGAAGCTCTATCGCATCATGGCGCTTATCGAGCGCGACATGCGCAAGTTCTTCCGCAGCCCCGCGCTGATGACGGCCTCAATGATTTTCCCGCTCGTCCAGCTCGTAATTCTCGGCTACGCCTTCGGCGGCAAGATTCGCAATGCCTCCATCGGTCTCGTCGATCACGATCACACCGTCGGCTCCAATCAAGTCCACGAAATGTTCGACGGCATCGCCGCCGGCGCACAGACGTTTCGCGTCATCGATTACAACTCCGAGGACCACGCGATGGAGGATCTTCGCGCCGGCTTCATTCGCGCTGTCGTCGAGATTCCCTACGACTTTTCGCGCCGTTTCTACCAGCATGATCGCCCGCAGATTGCCCTCGTTGAGGACAATAGCGATCAGTTCGTCTCCAGCTCCATCGACGAGCGCCTCCAGCAAATGGTCAACGACATGAACTCGCCGGCCGTCGCGCCGCGCCTCGACCAGATCGTCCAGCTCAGCGTCGTCGAGGTCTACCCCTACGTCGACTACATCAAGTACCTTCTGGCCGGCTCCATCGCGATGTCGATCTTCATCGTCGCCATGATTGGCGGCGGCATCACCTTCATTGACGACAAATCGCGCGGCCTGCACGAAGGCTATCTCCTCACTCCCATTCACAAGACGGAGCTCGTCCTGGGACTGATCGGCGCGGGCGCGATCAAGGGACTGATGGCCGGCCTCATTCTCACCGTCGTCGGCGGTCTCATCGCCGGCATTCCGCACATCTGGGATCCATTGCGTCTCTTCTATCTCGCCATGGTCGTCCTGGTGGCTTCGCTCGGCATGATCAGCTTCATGTTCCTCGTCATGGTCCGCGTCGACGATCCGCTCGTGCCTCGCGCCATTTTCGGCGTACTGAATACTCTGCTCTTTTTCCCTTCGGGCGCCGTTTACCCCACGGAAGCATTTCCCAAGTGGCTGCGTTGGTTCTCGGTCGTCGATCCCTTCACGTATACGGTCGATGCTCTTCGGAACCTCACCGTGAAGAGCACCGGCATTGAAGGTATTTACAAGGACGTGCTACTTTTGTTGGGGTTCTCTGCGGTGATGATCGCGGCCAGCATCGCGCTCTTCAAACGCCAGATCTAACGCGCCTTCCGCGAAGGAGCACTCGTGGGACTTTTCGATTCGACCGAGGAACACCCTCCAGCCAAACTACGCCGTTACATCATTACGGCGATCGCCTCTGCCGTCATAGCGTTCCTTCTTCTTTGGTATTGGCCCGGCGACCTCCGCTTCTACAAGGAAAAAAGAACCGTCGAGCATTTTTTTAGCGAGCTCAGCGTCGGCAATTTCCAGGGCGCTTATGCAATCTGGAAGCCGGGTCCCAACTATTCTTACAAGGACTTCGTCGAAGACTGGGGGCCCGAAGGCTACTACGGACCCGTCAAGAGCTACAGGATTGAAGGCGTGCAGCACTTGAGAGATGGTTCCGGAGTCGTGATCACCGTTGATGTCAGCCCCTTTCAGCCTTTTCCCGACAGTCACGATGAGATCAAGCAGAGCAAGACCAAGAACGTCAGTCTCTGGGTCGAATTCAAGGACCAGTCCATGAGCTATCCGCCGTATTAGCTCATCCGCTCTTCCGTCCGTCTTTCGCTAGCAGGTCATCGCAGGCCGCCGAAACCTCTTCGGCCCCGATCGCTCCGATCGGGCGCGTTTCTCTCTCCGCAATCGTCTTGTCCCCGCGCCGCGGATTGAAGACGGCGTCCGTATGAATCGCGCGATATTCCGTCTGCCATGGATGCCATTGCGCGGGATTTGTTGGCCCATAAATCACGACAGCTGGCCGCGCGCTTGCTGCGGCCAGATGTGCCGGCCCAGAATCATTTCCCACGAATATCTGCGCCCCCGCGACGACCGCGATCAGTTCAGGCACGCCAAGCCCTTCGAGGATCACCGAGCATCCGCCCAGTTCGCGCTGCAACTCAGCCTTGACTTCCGCGTCTCCCGCGCCCACGTTCACCACGCTGAGCATCCCGTGTTTTTCCCTCAGCCCGCGCGCGACCTCCGCGAACTTCGCTGCTGGCCAGCGCATGCTTGCTAGCCTTCCGCCCGGCTGCAGCACTGCGTACGATCTCGCTCCGTCAATTCCCTTCTCCGCCAGTGACGTCCGAACCGCGCTCATCGCCTTCTCTTGCGGAAACACTTGAGCGCGCGGAATCGGCCCGCGTGGCAAACCCGTTGCGTAGAACTGCGATATCCGGTGCTCTACTGTGTGTACGATCGCTCGCCCGTAAAATTCCTTCGCGTCCGGCACTAGCACGTTGTACGCCCACGAAAGCTGAAAGCCTTTCCAGCACACTCTTCGGCCCGAGCCCGATGCCGCCGTCAGCAGAGCGCTTCGCGGCCCGCCGTGCTGGTTGAAAACCGCTGCGAACTTCCCTCCGCGAATTTCCCGCATCGTCTCGGCAAATCCACGCGCCTGGATCAGTTCGGAGACCGCCACATTTCCCTCGAACACGGGCGCAAATCGCGGCTCTGCCAGAACGCTGACTCGTAGATCCGGCCGCCACGCATGCAGCGCGGCAATCACCGGCGTTTCCAGCACCAGGTCGCCTAGCGACCGTAACCGCAGGATAAGGATTTTTGATTCGGGCGGAAGTTCCGCGAGCAGAGATTGCGGATTACTGAGCTTCAATGCGGGCTTCGTCCACGAGCATCACAGGGATGTCGTCGCGAATCGGGTAGACGCGGCGGCACGTCGGGCACTTCAGTCCTTGTTGGTCCGGCGTCATCTTCACCGGCGTTTTATCCAGCGGGCAAACGAGTATGTCGAGCAATTCCTGCGAAACGGCCATCCGTTCCTCCCGTGCGCACTCTAGCAAACGCGCGCGCCTCAGAGCAACCGCCGCGAAAGCCCCCGCCGGCCGCTTTCAATCGCCCGCGCCGGCCACTCGCAGCGTCAATTTCCCCCGCCACTCTGCTCCCGTCGCCAATTCCACCGGCCACACCGCGATGATCTTCGAACCCTGGTAAATCCGCTCGAAACCGTCTTCCGACTCCGACACTGTCTCAATCGGCGTAATCCAGAACTGGTTCGCCTCCGGCGCGATCAGCGTAACTCCCACCTTCTGCCACTCGTCAACCACGCGCAGTTGCGACGCAGGCACCGCCGCCGACCACCGTAGCGGAAATCGCTGCCCGGAAGACTCGAAGTAACGGTCGCGCGTCGAAGGCGCCAGAAAATTCACCACCGCCTCGATCCCAATGTTCACGCCCGCCGTTCCGCCGGCGCTGCGCTTCACAACCGCTTCGCACGCGATTTCGAATCCATCCTCCGTCGACGCCAGCACAAATTCCTTTTCCGTCGGCCAGTCGCTGGGATCCGCAAGCGATAGCGACACGCCCGTCGGCGAAACATCCTTCACCGCGTACCGGCCGCCTGCCACAGCCGCATCCTCTCCCAAAGCCGCGCTGCCGCAATCGTGCTGGCTCCTGTCTCGCCCGAATACCAGCAGCCGGAATGCGTGCTGCGCCCACCGGTCGTAGTGCAACCAGCGCTCGAGTCCCTCTTCCTTCATCCGCGTCTGCTCGTGAATCGACTGCACCGCCTGCGTGTTCTGCCCCGAGGCGTTTCGCAGCTTTGCGTGATAGCTCTCGGGACGTCTCGCCAGCGAATTCACTAGTGCCGCCCCCGACCGCCTGCAATCGATCGCGCAGACCGTTCCGCCATCCGCGGGCTGCAGCAGCACCGCGTAACGGTCCGACGTGAAATAAATCTCCTCGCGCCCGTCCGAATCAAAATCCAGCTTCGTCACATCCGCGTAGTGCCGCGCCCGGTGCGACAGCCGGTCCGCAATCGCCTCCGCCTCCACCAGCGAACGCCACGAAGCCGTCCGCAGATGCGGCGAGTAGAGCCCCCCGAAAACGCCGTGCCAGTACGCGTCATTGCACTGGCTTCGAAGCAACAGCGTCTTCGCCGTCTCCGCCTCTTCTGAAAACTTCTTGTCCTGCCGCCGCCTCTCGCCGAGCCGCCCCACCTTCCCCGAAACATGCAGCATCTTCTTGTGCAGCAGATTCGATTCGCGGTACTTCGAGAAAAAATTCCTCCAGATTCCGCCCCGCACAAACGGCAGATCCTCCGGCCTCGATGCAAATTCCTGCGTCAGTGCGTGATACCGGTTTCGCGCCGTCGTCGGCAGCGACCACTCCATCATTTCCGTGTACGACGCCGTCGGCAGGTCCGCGCGCCCCAGCGGCGCTCGCGACCCAATCGCCCCGATCGGCGTCGCCACCTCCATCCAATCCGCCTGCCGCTCCAACGCCTGAAAAAACTTCTCGAGCCACCCATTCTTGTAGCAGTGCTCGAACGTCCCCGGCCACACTCCGAATTTCTCCAGGTCGTCGCCCATCGTGATGAACCCGCCCGGATGCTTCCCCGCCGTCGTCCTCAGAAACTGAATGTTCTCCTCGACATCTCGAAACGGAATCAGGTACCGCAGCGCCTTCAGCCCCGGCAGCACCTTCACGATGTGCCCCTGATCTTCCGCGAAGTAATACCCGCAGAGTTGCTCCGCCTCGAATCCCGCGCCCAGAAAATGATTGTCGTCGACCAGCGTGTATTCCACGCCCGCCTGCGCCAGCGTCGAGGGCAACTGCGGCTCCCACACGCGCTCCGCCACCCATGCCCCCGCAGGACGCCGCTCGAAATGCTTCTCGATGTAATCGCTCAGACGCTGAATCTGTTCCTGCCGGTCCGCAGGCGGAATCGCAATCAGGATCGGCTCGTAGAATCCGCCCCCGACCATTTCCGCCTGTTCTCGCCGCACCAATTCGCGCAGCCGCTCGAAATATTCCGGATGCGCCCGCTCGATCCATTCGAGCAGCGACCCCGAATAGTGCAGCCCCACGCGCACAGAAGGATGCCGCGTCAGCGTTTCGATGAAGGGGAGGTACGAAGTAGCGTAGGCCCGTTCTAAAACATCCTCAAAATTCCCGACCGGCTGATGTGCGTGAATCAGAAGTACCAGCTGAAATTTCTGCACCGAATCCTCGCGCGCCACTTTACAGCATACCGCGAATCCTCGGACCGCTTCAAACCCGCCGGGCGCGTCTCAAATTCCTATTTGCTGATGCCGCTTTGCACCCCGCTTGCGCCCGCGAACTGCGCCAGCCTCTCGCCCAGTCGCGCCATCGCTGACTCCACCGTCGCATCGCTCGCCTGTCCCGGCGCGTAAATCACGATCACCGCCTCGCCGCTCGCCTCCGTAATCATCGTCCGCGTCGAATCGCTGATGGGGCTCCCGAACGGCCCCTCCGCATCCGCCAGCACCGGTCGCCCCTCGAGGTGCCACATCTCTTTGCCGACGCGCTCGTACGTTTCGCCCGCCGCCCCGTGCCGCAGCACAACCGGAGGCCTCAGGCGCCCGCCGTCATAGCACCCATACGGCCAGCCCGTCTCGATCGATCCTAGGTTCCCCATATCGACCACGTTCGACACGCGATATAGCCCCTTCCCCTGCACCACCCGTCTCAGCAGCGCCTCCGACGAGGGCCTGTACTTCGAGGGATCCATTCCCCACTCGCGAAACATTCCTCGCACCGCCCTTACCGCCTCCGCTTCCGCCAGGCTCTCCACCGTGAACTCACGCCGCTTCGCCTCACACGCCTCGTGCATCACGCGATAGAGTTCCTCGCTCGCCGGCCCCACGTGAAGCCCCTCCGTCTCGACCACGCCCAGCTTCACTCCCGGCAACTCGACTCGAATTTCCATCCTCGCCGCTCCCCAAAATCTCCCGAAAATCCCGGCAAAAAGACAAAAAGCGCGGCGAAATCGACATCCCGCCGCGCTCGAAAGCTCTTTCCGCGATCTCGTCGCGGATCGAACTCCAAATCTATGCCTTCTTGTTTTTGTACCAGTCCGCGTTGATTGGCGTGAAGCTCGACCACTTTTCCGGCAGGTCCTCGAGGGCGAAAATCGCCGTCACCGGGCACACCGGAACGCAGGCCCCGCAATCGATGCACTCATCCGGGCTGATGTACAGTTGCTTTTCCGCTTCGAAATCCGGCTCGTCTTTTCTCGGATGGATGCAGTCTACTGGACAAACGTCCACGCAGGCGGTGTCCTTGGTTCCAATGCACGGCTCCGCGATTACATAAGCCATTGATGTTTCTCCTCGACCCTAGGAGTTATGCGTTTCGCTTGTTTCTACGTTCACTCCCGATTTTATCGCAAAACTTTTTATATCACCAAAGCCCCCGCCCGCACAAGCATCCCTCTCCACCCTCTCACCGTTAAGTTGCCGTCCCCTGCCTGACTCGATAGAATGCCCAAGTGAAGAATCTCATCCCGAAAACCGCTCCAATCCTTGCCTTTTCCGCTCTCTTTTTGCTCACTTTGGCCGCTTTCCCTGGACTTTTGCCAGCCGTCGCTCCCGCGCACCCTGCCGCCGCGCGCCAAGCCTCGTCCACCGCCCACAAATCCGCCCAGCCGGCCGACCTGCCCCTCATCGACTTGGCCGGCTACCAGCACGCCCTCGCCAAATATCGCGGCAAGCCCGTCCTCGTCAGCTTTTGGGCCACCTGGTGTGAGCCCTGCCGCGACGAATTTCCCATGGTCACCCAGCTCGCGCGCCAGTACGCGCCGCAGGGCCTCGCCGTCTTCGGCGTCAGCCTCGATGACGACGCCGACATCCATCTCGTCCGCCGCTTCCTGGCCAAAAATCAGCCGCCTTTCCCGAATTACCGCCAGAAACCCGGCATCGATGTCGACGCCTTCTATCACGGCGTGAATCCCGCCTGGACCGGCACCATGCCCGAAACCATTTTCTATGGCCGCGACGGCCGCATCGTCGGCCATTTCGTCGGCGAGCAGCCTCGCGAAGCCTTTGAGCAGGGTATTCACATGATCCTGGGAACGTCCGCGTCCTCGGGCTCTTCGCGCTAACCGAATTCTTCGTACTCGATCTTCATTTCGTCCCGGAGGAAACGCCGTCATGCTCCAGACCCGAGGCAACAAACTCACATGGCTTGGCCATGCCGCCTTTCGCATCACCACTCCCAGCGGCAAGGTCGTCATCATCGATCCCTGGATCAAGTCGAATCCCATGTGCCCCGAGCCGCTGAAAAATCTCGCCGCTCTCGACATCATGCTCATCACCCACGGCCACTTCGACCACATCGCGGATGCCGTCGATCTCGGCAAGAAATTCAAGCCGCAGATCGTCGCCATCGCCGAAACCGCCGGCTGGCTCGGCTCCAAGGGCGTTGAGAACGCCAACGGCATGAACAAGGGTGGCACGCAGAAAGTCGGCGAGCTCGAAGTCACCATGGTCCATGCAGTCCACTCCTGCGGCATTCAAGATGGCGACCACATCGTCTACGGCGGAGAAGCCTGCGGATACATCGTCCGCCTGCCGGGCGGCTTCACGCTGTATCACGCTGGCGACACCGCCGTCTTCAGCGACATGAAACTGATCGGCGAGCTCTATTCGCCTGACCTAGCGCTGCTCCCCATCGGCGACTTCTACACGATGGGCCCCCGCGAAGCCGCGCTCGCCATTCGTCTGCTCGGCGTGCACCACATAATTCCTATGCACTTCGGCACATTTCCGGTTTTGACCGGCCAGCCCTCGCGCCTGCGCGAATTGACGCAAGACATCGCCGGCCTCGAAATTCACACCCTCAAGCCCGGCGAGTCCCTCGGCTAAAATGAAGCCATCTGAGAGGGCCGCTTTGGAAGAACTCCCGCGGCACAACCACCGAAATTGTCATCCCGACCGGAGTCCCGCGTTCTTGTCTTTCCCGCGCGAAGCGCGGGCGCGGGACGGAGCGGAGGGACCTCTCTTCACATCTTTCGAATTCTGGAGACGCGAACAACGAGCCGCGTGCGATTGACCCTTAGGAGGAACTTCATGCCCCGCATCATCGAAAAGAAAATCGAAAAATATCTGAATGATCTCTTGCCGAAGCGCGACGCAGTCCTCGCCGACATGGAACGCTACGCGCGCCAGCACGACGTTCCCATCATCGGCCCGGCCTGCGGCCGCTTGCTTTATCTGATGGCTCAGGCTTCAGGCGCCCGCCGGATCTTCGAGATGGGCTCGGCCATTGGCTATTCCACTCTCTGGTTTGCTCGCGCCGCCGGCCCCGGCGCCGAAATCTATTACACCGACGGCGATCCCGCGAACGCCGAGCGCGCCCGCGGACATTTCGAGCGTGCCGGCGTCCAGGACCGCATTCGCATTCTCACCGGCGATGCTGTCGACCTCATCGATACCACGTCCGGCGAGTTCGACATCATCCTCATCGACATCGACAAGCACCAGTATCCCGAGGCGCTTCGCAAAGCTTTTCCGCGCCTTCGCCACGGAGGGCTGCTCATCACCGACAACGTTCTCTGGTCCGGCCGCGTCACCGCCAAGGCGAAAGACGCCGCCACCCGCGCCATCCAGCAATTCAACAAGCAGGTTTATTCGTCGCCGGAACTCTTCCCGGTCATAGTCCCTTTGCGTGACGGCGTCGCCGTCTGCCGCAAAGCCTGACCGCCCCCGCTCGACGCTTCTCTGCGTCTCTGCGGTGCGTCGCTGCTTTTCAAATGTCGGATGTGAAAATCGAAATCGCTTCTACGTTTAGGGAGGAAGCCCGGGATTTCCAGTCCCGGGTTCAGCGCGATGTTCGCGGTACCAAAAGCGTTGCGAAGAGGAGTTACGCTCCAGCCCTGGGCTCTTCGCCCTTCTTTGAGATTCTGGATTTCAATCGTCTTTGCCTTTCGCATTCCATCAGTGTTTGTCTGTGTTCATCTGTGGCTCCAAAAGGTTTTGGCTTTCCCCACTCACGAACTCCGAGGCAACAAACTCTTCAGGAAAAACTTCAAATTCGCCGGCCTCTCCGCCAGCCGCCTCATGAAATACGGAAACCAATCCGTCCCGTAGGGAATGTAAACGCGAACCCTGAATCCTTCACGGACAAGACCGTCCTGCAAGTCCGTGCGAATTCCGTAGAGCATCTGAAATTCGAACTTGTCGTGGCCGATATTCTTCTCTTTCGCGAAATCCTTCGTAGCCTGGATCATCGCCGGGTCGTGCGTCGCGATACCGTGATAGATCCCGCTCGGCAGCAGGATCTTCATCAGCTTCACGTAATTCGCGTCCACGTCCGCCTTCTTCGGAAACGCCACTTGCGCCGGCTCGTTGTAAGCGCCTTTGCACAGCCGGATGCGGCAGCCCACAGCCAGCAGGTCGCGAATGTCCTGCTCGGTCCGGTAGAGATACGCCTGCATCACCGTGCCCACGGCCGCGTATTTGGCGCGCACGCTCTTCACGATCTCGATCGTCCGCTGCGTGTACGCCGATCCCTCCATGTCCACGCGCACGAAATTCGTCTGCTTGGTTGCATGGGCGACGATTTTCTCCAGCAGCTTCTGGCAGAGAGGGACTCCCAGATCGAGTCCAAGTTGCGTGAGTTTCAGCGAGACATTCGCGTCCAATCTTGCGTGTGCGATCCGGTCGAAAACGGAGAGATAGCCTTCGGCGGTGCGGACCGCCCCTGCTTCGTCGGCGATATTTTCGCCGAGCTGATCGAGGCTCGCCAACTGCAGGTTGCGATTCACCTCGCGCGCCGCTTCGATGGCTTCGTCCAGCGTTTCACCCGCCACGAACCGTCGGGCGACGCGGCGGCTCAAGCCGTTGTGAATGATCAAGGGCGCGAGGCGTTTGCTCTCCGAAAGATGCAGCAGAATAGAACGGACCGGATGGAATGGAGGACGAGGGGACGCGGCAGCCGGATCAGTGGACATGCATGTCGAATTATGCCGCGAGCCTGCTCACGGCGCCAGTAGTGTTGTCTCGCCGGAAATGACTTTGTGGCTTTCCAGGTACTTCTCCGCGTCCATCGCCGCCATGCAGCCCGACCCCGCTGCTGTGATGGCCTGCCGGTAGCGATGGTCTTGCACGTCTCCCGCAGCGAACACGCCCGGCACGCTCGTCTTCGGCCCGTCGTGCGTCTTGATGTAGCCGGCTTCATCCATATCGAGGTGCCCGCGAAAAACCTTCGTGTTCGGCTCGTGCCCGATGGCGACGAACAAACCCTCCACCGCCACCGTCTTCGCCGCATTCGTGTCCGTGTTCTTCAGCGTCACCATTTCCACGGACTTCTTGCTGATGTCGTCGACGCTTTCCACCACGTACGGCGTCATGAACTGTATTTTCGCGTTCGACTTCGCGCGGTCCAGCATGATCTTCGTCGCCCGGAATTCGTTCCGCCGGTGTACCAGCGTGACCGTCTTCGCAAATTTCGTCAGGAATGTCGCTTCCTCCATTGCCGTGTCGCCGCCGCCCACCACCATGATGTCTTTCCCGCGGAAGAAAAAGCCGTCGCACGTCGCGCAGGTCGAAACTCCGTGCCCCAGCAGGTGCCGCTCCGATTCGATTCCCAGCATCCGCGCCGAGGCTCCCGCCGCGATGATCACCGCCTCGCTTTCGTACTCTTCCTTGCCCGCTGTGATTTTGAATGGCGGCCCGTTCAGGTTTACCGCCGTCACTGCGCCAGAACGGAATTCCGCGCCGAACCGCTGCGCCTGTTTTCGCGCATTCTCGATCAGTTGCGGCCCCAGAATGCCGTCCGGGAATCCCGGAAAGTTCTCCACGAGCGTCGTCAGCGCAAGCTGCCCTCCGGGTTCATAGCCGTCCAGAACCACTGGATTCAGGTCGGCCCTCGCGGCATAGATCGCCGCCGTCAGCCCCGCGCAGCCGCTCCCAATGATGATCACCTTATGCAAGGGTTTCTCCTCATCCATTCGATGACGTTCAATGCGCAAAGACGCAGGCGCAAAAAGAGGTCATTGTAGCACCTCCCTTCCGCCGCGCCAGCCCTGCGCTGCGCCCGAACGGGCCGCCACCCGTTTGCGCCGCCCGCTCTCCTGATGGATAATCCCGCCCGAGAGAAATTCCCGATGCGCACTTCCGCGGGCCTTTTCACCTTGCTCAACGAGTTCGTCGTGCTGCTGCTGGGCGCGCTGCTCGTCTTGATCGGCGCCAGTCGGTATATGGCGCTCCCGTCGAGGCCCGTCGTTCTCTTCATTCTCGGAGGCGTCTTCATCCTTTGGGGCGCCCGGGCATGGCAACGGCCCGCCCCCAACACCAGCAACGTCGAGGCGGGGATTCGCGCGGGGTCGCTCGTGATCGTTGGGATTCTCCTGGTCGCTATACCGCTGCTAACGCTGGGCCACGCCAGCCTGCTGCTCGCGGTGGCTGGAGGAGTTCTTGTGATTCGCGGCATCCTGGTAGCCGTTCTCTCGATGCGCGCCCATTGAAGGCGATCGGTCCTCGCCGCGACTGTGCGGCACAATTCATGTTCTGCCCAAGGAGGCAAGTATGCTCAAGGAATTCAAGCAGTTCGCAATGAAGGGAAACGTCCTGGACATGGCCGTTGGTATCATCATCGGCGCCGCGTTCGGAAAAATCATCACGTCCCTGGTCACTGACATCCTCATGCCCCCGCTCGGCCTGATCCTCGGCAAAGTCGATTTCTCGAGCCTCTTCCTCAATATTTCCGGCAAAAGCTACAGCTCCCTCGCGGCCGCCAAGCAGGCCGGCGCCGCCACCATCAACTACGGCATCTTCATCAACAACGTCATCGACTTCCTCATCGTCGCCTTCGCGATCTTCCTCCTCGTCCGCCAGGTCAATCGCTGGAGCAAGCCCGCTCCCGCCGCCGCTCCCACGACCAAGGATTGCCCCTACTGCGCCACGGCAATTCCTCTGGCCGCGACGCGGTGCCCGAACTGCACCTCGGAGATCCGCTAGCCAGCCGTCGGCAAAGGGGCAAGGAACAGAACAAGCTGCCTAATCTGTGCAAGAAAGAGGCCCCGGAGTTGTATAGATTAGGAAAATGCAAGTGATTGACTTTGCAGCGTTTGCGGCGATTTCTAATCTTCGGTGTATAGATTAGAAATGGGGGAGAGGTCCCTCGGCTCACGTTGTTCGCTCGGGACGCGGATGCCTTGTCGGATCCGCGATTAGAAAAACGTAAGTGGCTGATTCGGCGAGATTTGCGGCGATTTCTAATCTTCAGTGTATAGATTAGAACCGAAGAGAGGTCCTTCGCTCGCCCTCCGCGGCGGGCTCCGCTCAGGACGAGGATCCTTGTCGGATCCTCGATTAGAAAAGGCAGCGGCCGAAAGCCAGAGGCTGGAGGCTGGATCGGAGCCGCGCCCCTCTGCAACCGTAGATTAAGCATGGCTCCGGTCCTTTGTTTTCAACAACTTACGGGGAAAATTAATCCCGTTACCGTAGATTAAAGTTCGCTGGACTTTCGCTATTCCCCAGCCGCTCCCCACGGACTGCCTCCCTAGGCGTCAGGCGTTATGCCACAAGTAAAAACAACGTATGTTAGCATACTTATAAACAAAAGTCAATAGGAAAAAAGGTTTCCACAGGGAGAAGGAGGCGGAGGAAGGGGGGCGGACGCGTGACGCAAGGGGCGTCCCGGTTCCACCGAGGACGCAAGGTAGGCGAACGGCGCGCGACTGTTACGCGCTGCGCGCGGGATCTCTTTACCCAGCGCTGACGCGCTGGGCCACATACTGTCGCGCTTACGGCGCTCAAAGGCAAACTTGAAAGGCGCCGCGGCTAAAGCCGCGTTCATTTGCGCAGGCTTTTTCGGGCGGCTTCAAAGCCGCCCTCCCCCGCATGAATGCGGGGGCTCCCACGGCGGACGACCGATTTCCGCCCTCGCTACCTTGAGCAATGCGCGACGTGGATGCAGCTCCGGATCGAGGAGGAAGCCCACAGCCCCTGTTCCGCAAACCGGAGCATGCGGCACCCCCGCGGGGGGATTCGTTGAAAGGGGCGAGTTCTTGAGGAGAGGATTGCGGCTTCGAGGTCGCCGAAGACAAGGCCTGCGGCACCCGGCCGTTCATCCCATTGAAGTGGGAGGCTTTCACCCCAGGGAAAATTCAACAGACCCACCGTTCGAAAATCTCGAACGATGGGACCCCGGTCCTGGGCTACGTTCTCGCGCCTCCGGCGCTGAAGGAGCTGACAACGCCGCGAGCGCGCAACCTCTTCTTGTGGTAACGGCGGAGCACCAAGGTAGGCGCTGCGCGCGGCACATCGTTACGCGGGGACTAAAAGTCCCCGCCTCCTGTCAGATGCAAAGAGGAAATTCGAAGACCCATGCTCCAGAAACCGGAGCGTGGGGCACCCCTGCAGGGCGATTCGTCGAGCTAGGTGACTGGTCGAGGAGAGGCTTGCGGCTTCGATGTCGCCAAAGACAAACCCTGGCGCACCCGGCCGACAACCTCACCTAGTTAGCCTCTACGCTGCTCTTTAGATTGGTTACTGTTCAATGGAAATCCCGCCAGCCATTCGGCATCTCCTATGCCCGGTGTATCTCGGCTGTCGATCCAGACCCGATCCTCTCGACCTGATGCAAGATCGATGATGCCTCTCATCTTGCCCCAGATCACGACACCGCATTTACTCTTGTCGGCGGACCACACGACTATGACATCATTTTCTGCAACCTTTAAGTCTGCCGATCGATCGTAGAGGTGCAGGTGTCCGAGTATGCGTTTCTCGTCGGGCTGATACACATACAAATACCCTGTGTCCCCGTCGTCCTCGAATACGCAAAACAGGCCGGGAGGCCCTTCTGCTTCTTTAATGAGCTCTGAGGGGTTCGTGTCGGAGGTCATATTCTTGATTTCCAGTACAGCATCCTGGTTTTCTTGAACTCGTTGCGATCGATTTTGCTGGGAGACTCGCCCGTGTTTGGATGGTTCTTCTTGAAGTTATCGCCGCCGGGTGCCCCAGGTTTGGCGGCGTGGTTTGGGCTACGCATGTGAACGCAAGCCTCTGTCGATCACGAACCGAGGCCGAAGAATCCGGCCGTTGGGTGCCCCATCGTTCGCGGTTTTCGAACGGTGGGGGTGTTGCCCCTGCGGCGTTCAATCGCCCGCGTCGAGCGATAGTAGCACCGTTCCAATGCGCATGTAGAAGCAGTAGCTGCTCCAGATCCAATCCTTTGGGTTGCGGACCAGACCCCGTTTCACGGGATTCATGCTGAGGCAAAAGCGAACCACATAGATCGCAGAGAAAGGGAGCACCGAGGTCCGGGTGGGTGCCGATGGGGACGTGGCTTCCTCTGTGGAAACGACTTCTGTCGCCCGCCAGGCGGGCTAAACGGAAAATGAGAATTCGCCGACCCGGGGCTCACGCCCACGGGCTACGTTCTTCTCGCCCGCTA